>CAYUOU010000001.1:0-237560 GCA_964446485.1 uncultured Desulfobacterales bacterium
GTATCTCGAACATTTTACGAAATCGTCCTTTTTGCTACTTTTTGCCGTTTCATCAGGAGTTGTGGGATGCGTCTCACCCATACCCGGACTTGCGCGGGGACGGGAGACGCAACGGTGCGCGGTGGTAGGTTGGCAAGGCAATGCTGACTTCAAAGGATCATAGTGGGTTTGGCTGGGCGGGTCAATCTACCCCATCGTTTTTCAGTATCTTATGGAAGCATTGAGAGGGTTGTTCGGCGAGACCATTTTGGACAGGGAAAAACCTATTCGGAAACGATGAAGGTTTATGGCAAGCCCATCCCCCCAATTCACCATCTGCCACCAAAGCCACATTGTTGTAGGGTTGCATCACATCGACCGCCGGCTCTGCGAAGCGGGACGCTTTCTTGCACGATTTTCGCGTCGCGACAGGGGGTTCGCGGTGATTTGACTTTACTGATCTCCATCGCCATGATTACAAATCGTTATTAACGGGGTCAACGAACGACCCCGTCGGTTTCGACAAAGGACAGTTCACTACTTTCAACCATTTTGCGGCGGGCGGTTTCAGAGCGCCGTGTGCGCGGCGGCTGCCGCTGCCGAATCCCGCCAGGAGGCACCTCATGGACCAGGCCCAATGCCCCGTGTGCGGGTGCAAATCGTTCTATTGTAAAAACCCCGAAGACGAGTATGATACCGTGGCGTTCAACATCGTCGCCGGGCGGGCCGTAGCTCGCGACCCGGAAGACGGTGGTGGGTCACAGGAAATGACCCCGGAGACCGAAACGTTCTGCGATCGGTGCTCTTGGCACGCACCGTTCGGCGATGTCATGAAACGCTGATCGCCTTTCTCATCGTCACCCCATCCCCTACAACCCGTTACAAGGAGGACTCATGGACAAGTGGGAATGCCCCTGTGGCTACGTTTACGACCCGGCCGAAGGAGATCACGAAAACAATATTCCACCGGGAACCGCCTTCGAAGATCTGCCCGACGAATGGGTCTGCCCGAAATGCGGCGCAGAACAGGAGTTTTTTGAAAAGCTCGACTAGTTTTTTCCATCGGTGCCGCCCCGGGCACCTCAACGGCGCGCCGGGGCGGCACCCCCCTTTCGAGCATGGCAACCTACGATGCGTTCAGAGAGTCGCCCGATTTGCCGAAGCCATGCCGGGCCCCGCCTCCAATGGGCCATCACCCCCATCGCCCATCCACAGGTCAAGGATCAAAGCGCTTGCATGTTGGCGGATTTCGCGTTAAGACGAGGCCAAAAACTGAATCTTAGTTCATTTTTTATCCTCTTTCTGGGGACTTGACCGAACAATGAAAACTGCCGCTGCCTTGCGCCTGGAGCGCATGCCAGGTGTGTTCTCCCTGGATGCCATTGCTGAAACGATCAGAACCTGCCAGCGCACCACGGGTGAAATTCCCTGGAGCGCCGGTGACAAGACCGACCCGTGGGACCATGTGGAAGCGGCCATGGGTTTGTGTATCGCCGGCGACATCGACAGCGCCGTCAAAGCCTTTCAGTGGTTGAAAGCCAGTCAGCTGGATCAAGGTGCCTGGTACGCGGCCTACCGAAACGGGGTACCCGAAGACCGCACCCTGGATGCCAACATGAGCGCCTATGTGGCTGTGGGCCTTTATCACTATCACCTGATCACCGGAGATCGTGAACTGTTGGTGGATATGTGGCCTACGCTGACGCGGGCAATCGCCTTTGCGCTCTCACTCCAGGCACGTTCAGGGGAAATTTATTGGGCCGTCAGCCCGGACGGGGTGGTAGACCCCAAAGCGCTGCTCACCGGGTCGAGTTCGATTTACTTGAGTCTGAAATGTGCAGCCGCCGTTGCCACGATCATCGACAGACCGCAGCCCCACTGGATCGAAGCGGCCGAACGACTGGCATCGGCGATCCGCTACGGTCAGCATCGCTTCGACAAAACAAAGGCACGGTTTTCTATGGATTGGTTTTACCCCGTTCTGGTAGGCGCCATAACCGGAGAAGCTGCCAGACGGCGGATCGATGACCACTGGGGAAAATTTGTGATCGACGGCAAAGGGGTTCGCTGCGTCAGCGATGAGCCTTGGATCACCATCGCTGAAACCTCTGAATTGTGCCTCACCCTGGCGGCATTGGGTGACGATCGCCGCGCCGAGCGGATCTTCGACTGGACGCTGGCCCACCGTTATGAAGACGGCACCTTTTGGTGCGGTTTCACGGTCCCCGATGGCACGATTTGGCCAGAGGAACGGGTATCTTGGACCAACGCTGTCGTTCTCATGGCAGCCGATGCTCTTTATGGTCTCACCCCGGCTGCCCGCTTGTTCCGGCACGACGCCTGGAACCGCAAAACCCATCTGCCCCGATGACATTTTGAGAAAAGACCACCGCCCCTATGTCGTCAAAAAAGCGCTCCAGCGCCTGGCGGGGTTTTACGTCCGGCGCTTTATCGCCCCTCAGCTTGATCGACTGGGCAACGGCCCTGTCTTCATGAAACCTTGGCACGTTGAGCTATTCGGTGCCCCCATCGAACTGGGTGATTATGCCACCGTCATCGCCGACCCGGATCGAAAAGTGCGACTCGCCGTCTGGGCGGCATCACCCGGAAAAGGCCGCATCACCATTGGGGACTGCTGCCTGATCTGCCCCGGTGTCCGCATCGGCTCCGCAGCAGCCGTGACTATCGGCAACAGCTGCATGATGGCCAGCAACGTTTACATCACCGACTCCGACTGGCATGGCATCTACGATCGCGTGGACATCGGTGCCTGCGCGCCCGTGACCATCGGCAACAACGTATGGGTCGGCGACAGTGCCATCATCTGCAAAGGGGTTTCCATCGAAGACAACAGCATCATCGGCGCCGGTGCCGTGGTGGTGACCGATGTTCCCGCCAACTGCGTCGCCGCTGGCAACCCGGCTCGGGTGGTCCGAGAGTTGAACGCCGAACGGGATTTCGTTACTCGCAGCAACTGGTACAGCGACCCGGACGCACTCGCCACCGGATTCAAAGCGCTGGACCGGGAGCAACTCAAAGGCAACACCTTCGCCGGTTGGCTCCGCTACCTGCTCTTTCCCACCCGCCAGGATTAAACGGCTATTACCCGGGGCGCCCCAACACAACAGCCCGGCTGAAGCGGACGCACGGGCAGTCAACCAGGGTGAAGCCCACCTCAGTGGCCACCACGCGCATGGCATTGAAACGTTTCTTGGTGACGTGGAAGACCGGCTCCGCCACGAAAAGCCGGCCGCCGGGACGCAAGTGATCGAAAATCTCTCTGAGGAACCCCCGGACATCGGGGACTTCATGGACCATGTAAAAGGCATTGGCGAAGTGAAAGCTGCCCGAGAGACCGAGTGCCTCAGGCGTGCACATGAAGGCCTGAATCCGCTCGTTGAGCTTTTTCCGGGTGGCCCGCTTCAGGAGCAGGTTCAACATCTCCTGCTGAAGGTCGACCGCCACCACGCTGCCGGCATCTCCAACCAGTCGCGCTAATCCCAGGCTGGCAAAACCGGCCCCGCAGCCCACATCCACTACCCGAGAACCCGGCGGCACATGCGGTGAAAACAGCTTCTGAGGATTGTGAATAAAAGGCCTCAACAGGTTGTCGAAGGTCCATACCGCCTGCCAGGGACATATGTGTGCCATGAGAGTCCTTATTTGTCTGGGTGCTGGATGAGTGTGGTCCACAACATCTGTGCAAACGGGAGCGCGACCTTACGTCAGTCGAAGGCGCCGCGCGGGGAAAAGATGTCGGACCATACCAGCCCATCTGCATGCTGACAAGGCGGCCGCCAACACCGGTTCAGGGGCGATTGCCAACCCATTTTCTGCCCGATCGAGATGACAGGCATCGATGACGGCATTAGGATATGTTGTTGCCGTAAATGAAGGATGAATTCGTGCGGCGGGTCCTGCCGCAGCCAGCAGTTTTGGAGGATGACTTTCGACATCGCCCTCAAATTCTGGCAGTTTATGGGGTTTTCGCTGATCGGCGCCGCACTTTTCCTTACCCAGAAATGGCTGCCGGAAATGCTGCGACAGTTCGGCTGGGTGGCGCTGCTGCTGTCCTTCGGGGCGTGGTGCATTTGTGCAGGATTCACCGGTGACAGGAAAAAACTGCGCCCGATACTGTTTCTGGCACTCGCCATGGTGGTCTTTTCCGGATGGCGTGAGGGTTCATTCCTGCCAGCCGACGAGCCCATTGCCTGGCAAGGGTATTCAGAGGCAGCGATGGCCGGTGCCAGAGAACGCGGGATACCGGTAATGGTGAGCTTTACGGCCGATTGGTGCCCGGCATGTCAGACCGCAAAAAAGACGACATTTCGTAATCAACGGCTGGCCGAGCAGATCGATGACGGCAACCTATCTGCGATTGAAGTGGATCTTACCCATTCGGATCCAGCGCGCCAAGGGCTGTTCGAACGCTACGGCGGAAACGCCATTCCCTATCTCGTGATAGTTGATGGCACCGGGAAGGTGTTTCGTCGCTTCACGGGCGTCGTCGCTGCCGAAACGATTTTGAAATCCGTCGGCGCGCTGCCCGGCGGGGGTTGACTTCACCCATGGTGGGCGACCGGCCGCATGGCGCCTTCCAATGATTTCTGTGAAAAACAATTCACAACCCGGATTCGGCCGTATCCACCTGAAATCGTAATGTTTTATTTGTATGGCGGCATCGATGCCACCAACTGTGCAAGGTACGAAATACCCGGCCGTTTCAATATTGCAATGTAAACAGATGCTTAGAAGTGGCCCGAAAATTGCTGTTTTCGGGGACTGTTCGCGGAGGCAATCACACCGAATTTTTGAAGAAAGATGGAAACAATGGCTAATTTATTTAAAGATCAACTGGTTAAGCAGTTGTCACACCACGGGTTGGCACCTGACGCTGTCCCCGGTTTTATGAAAATTTTTTCCAGTTCGTTGGACGGCGACAAGACCCTCACGCTGAACCAGGTCAACCAGAGAATCACCTTCTTGGGCTGGCCGGATGGTGAAATCAATTACCATACCTACCAGTTGGCGCTGGCCTATTTGGAGAGCGCCAGCAACTGACTTGCTACAAACCCTGCTGTGTGGAGGTGAAACATGAACAATGACGCATCCCCAATCACAGGCTCACACAAAATTGTCGAATTTTATCGCGAGATGTTCAGAATCCCCGAAAATACCAGATATTACTCAAACGAAGACTACAAAAATGCGGAACGGCAATTCCTCAAGTTCGCTCTTTCCAACGGATTGAGGTCAAAGGGATCATTTGATCAGTGACCGACCGCGACTGCACAAAACAACAGTGACGCCCGGCCTGGGCAGACAGTGCATCCACTTGCATCCCGCTTGACCGCCGAGCACCGATCACCGAAATTGCTGCGGGCACCCTTTCCGCAGCCAACAACCACCGGCAATGTCGGTGGTTTTTTTCGGCCATCGACCCGGCTGCGTGCCAATCCACCGCCCCGAAGTACTGCTTCCAAACCTCCGGCATCATTCCGGATTTCACGGAATTCGTTGAGAAATGTCTTCAGGTAAAAATATCACCGTCGCACGGGCAGGGTTTCTGTGATGATTCGCCGAATAAGGGCGGCAAGTTTGGCAGGATCATGACGGATGACGCTGGTCGACTCCTCGATTAGGTCCTCTGTAAAGATGCGACAACCGGAAATGGCCTTGTCCGGGATCACAAACTCGGCTTTCTGCGCCCGATACTTGTCCAGCAAGGGTTCAGCCGGCCGCCGGGAATTGAAGATGGCACCATCGATACCTCGCCCGGTGAACCGTTCCAGCGTGTTGATGAAATCGCCGGCCTGGTAATTATGGGTTTCACCAAACTTGGTCATGATATTGACCACAAAGTACATGGCCGCCGATATATCCCGGAGCTTTTCCCGGAGCCCAGGGACAATGAGGTTGGGAACGATGCTGGTGAACAGGTCTCCAGGACCCAGAATGATGATATCGGCATCTTCGAGCGCCCTCAGCACCGGCGGAAATACGTCAATGGCGCCCGCGTGGTGGGGCACCAGGTAGACGTCGCGGATCTTTTCTCTTTGATGACCACGCGGCATGTCGATGGCGCTTTCACCAAAAACACGGCTGCCGTCAGTCAATTCAGCCACAAGCGTTGCCTGGTCGATGGTCACCGGCAGGATTTCTCCCCGGACATCAAGAATCTCGGCAAGCGCCTGGACCCCCGCCGGGAAACTCCCCGTGTAGCGCGACAACATGGTCAACAGCATGTTGCCGGCGTTGTGTCCCTTGAGGCGCCGGTCTTTCTCGAATCGTTTTTGGAGAATCGACCGCACCGCTTCCTGATGCGGTGACAGGGCCAGTATACATTTGAGGATGTCGCCCGGTGGGAGCGTGCCCAGTTCGTCTCTGAGGCGGCCCGTGCTGCCGCCGCTGTCCATCATGGACACGACGGCGCTGACACGGATGCCCCCGATGTCTCTGAGCCCGGAAAGCAGCGCAAACTGACCACTCCCCCCACCGATGGTCACGACGTGGGGTGTTTTCCCGCCCGCTGAATCTTTCGACTGATCAAACGATGCCGTCTGCATCTCCACATCCTGTTTGTTTTCAGAAGGTTGTCAGCATTTCCCCCTTGAATCCATAGGGCCTCAATGGAGCAGATGGTATCACGAATCGATATTTTTTGCATCGGTTCCAGCACCCAAGTGCCGAGGTGAACCCGTCTGTGCGCGGACGCTCCGATCCCGTGAAGGCAAGCCCTTATCTCCGGTATTCCGGCCAATGCCAAAGGCCGGTTTCCAAAAGGGGACGGTTGACACCGGATACGGCGATACTAATGGTCTCCACGTGCCGTTGGGCACAAGAAGCCGCATCGCCAGCGACCTCGCCTTCGGTTGCAGGCGGTGTACTCATGATCAACCCTAACTCGGAGGTATGTTAAATGCCTAGTTTCGTCATTGCAGAAAAATGCGATGGATGTAAGGGCGGTGACAAGACCGCATGCATGTACATTTGTCCCAACGATCTGATGGTATTGGATCCTGATGCAATGAAGGCGTACAATCAGGAACCTGATCAGTGCTGGGAATGTTTCTCGTGCGTCAAGATCTGCCCGTCACAGGCGATCGAGGTCAGAGGATACGCCGACTTTGTACCCCTCGGGAGCAGTATCATGCCGATGATGGGAACCGAAGACGTGATGTGGACGTGCAAGTTCCGCAACGGAACCGTCAAGCGCTTCAAATTCCCCATCCGCACCACTCCTGAAGGTGCCGCGAACGCGTACACCGACCTCAAAGGAAAGGACCTCGAAGGTCCCCTGCTTTCCACCCAGGAGGCTGACGGCGTGCAGTTGCCGCGCCCCTTGGAATTGGTGAGCTGACAGGACCCCATAGGGTCTAATACACGTAGACCTCCACAATGGCAGCGAAACCACGCCACGGCGCGGTTTCCTGCTCCTTGAGAAACCCCATAAATCATGGAACAGATGAATCACCGCATCGAAGACACCATTTCCCGTCGGGCGGGTGTCGGGCCCAGCGATATGGTAAAAGGCTGGCAGTCCATGCTCACGACACTGCTCTCACGCATGGAGCCGTACCTGCAGAATGGGATGGTGGTCACCTTCCAGCACCTGACCCCTGATGAAAAAACCCTTTTCGAGCGGATCACCGGTGTCCTGGACGTACCGGAACCCGTTCGGGGGTTGTATCTTCCTCCCAGCGTGCGAAATCAGATGCTGTACACCAACCGCGGCGCGTCGATTCCCGAGGAAGCCGCCCATCCGGCAGACGATGGCGTACTGTTGTTTTCGCTGCCGTCATCGGATGCCACCATCGTCAATGCGCTGCTGGCCCATTCGCCGCATACGCCCGCCATCGATGTTTACCAGGAGGGCGCGATGATCGCCGGTTACATGTTCGACGCCGTCGACGACATGCTCGCGGCGCTCAACGGGGTGATACGGACATTCCTGGTATCGCCGCCCGCACCCTCATCACCGCTCGGAAAATGACTGTCAGACCATGGATGCCGATCTGGCGCTAAAGGGCAAGTACACGTTTCGCGTCGACGGGCAGAAGCTCATTCTCGTCAAAAAACCTGTCGAAAGCCTTCGCCATGTCGTCATGAAGGCGCTCCTCTGGGCGCTCTATCTCCCTCATTACCCACAGCTCCAGGTCGAAGTCTCCATCGGAAACAAATACAAGCCGGACCTGGTGCACACCGCATCCACCGGCCCGGTGTTCTGGGGGGAGGCGGGCACCGTCAGCACGGCCAAGCTGCGCCGCATCTTAAAACGCTTTCCGCAGACCCACTTCGCTTTGGCCATCTGGAACGGCAGCCTGGCGCCTCTGGCGTCACGTGTTCGCCGTCAAAGCGACGGGCTGGCGCGCCGGGCCCCGGTAGATATCATCCGCTTTCCCAATGATGCCGACCGACAATTCATCGATGATGGGAGCAATATCCACATCCGTCACAGGGATGTTGAATGGCAGCGCCTTGGCGAATCCGAAGGGACCCTTTACCTTTAACCATTTAAATAGCCGGACCGGTGGGCCCAATACGGGTCCAAAATCTTGTCGGCCCGACTTCCCCCGCTTGAACTCCGGCGTTGTCCTTGATAATCTCAAATCTTGCCCGTCTTGACGTGAAGGGCCCGCAAGTGCAAAGCCGCCACCATGGGCCGAGACATCAGCACCCGTACTCGGCGCTCACACCGGTCCACCGTCATGCCCGTGGCGCTTTCGCAATCGCCTGGCCGTTATCGCACGCCATTCATCAACCCATTTTCCAGGAGGTGATTCATGCTGGGATTCTCCCTTTCCGACGAACAAAAAGCCCTGCAGCAAAAGGCGCGCAATTTCGCGCTCAAAGAAATTCTGCCCCTCGCATATTTCGCCGATGAAACTGAAGAAACACCCATGGCGCTTCTCAGAAAGGCCTATGACGCGGGGCTCATGAATGGCGACATACCGAAGAAATACGGCGGAATGGGATTGGGTCTGCTGGATGCCGTCATCGTAACGGAAGAATTCTCTGCGGCCTGCCCTGGGCTGGCCACCTCCATATTCGACAACTCGCTGGGCATGGAACCGCTCATCCTTTGTAAAAACGAAGCGCTGAAAGAGCGCATCCTTGCGGATATCCGGGACAATTTCAAACTGATCTGCTTTGCCACGTCAGAGCCCACCATGGGTTCCGATGTGGCCGGCATGCGCTGCGAGGCCAGGGAGGACGGCGATGCGTACGTCCTTAACGGCACCAAGTACTGGATCACCAATGCCGGGCTCTCGGACTACATGTCGGTGTTTGCCACGGTGGATCCCACATCGGCTCACGCGGGCATCTGCGCCTTCCTGGTGGAACGCGATTTTTCGGGCGTCTCCACCGGACGCCACATCCCCAAGCTCGGCCAGCGGGGGGCCAACACGGCCGCCATTCACCTGAAAGACGTCCGCGTGCCCAAGGCAAACATGATGGCGCCCCCCGGGGAGGGTTTTGTTTTGGCCATGAAAACCTTCTCCCGAACCCGGCCCTCCATCGGCGCCTTTGCCGTGGGTGCGGCCCGGTCAGCCATGGAATTCGCCCTGGATTACGCAAAACGGCGGCGGACCTTCGGTGCCCCCATCGTCAACAACCAGGCCATCCAGTTCAAGCTTGCGGAAATGTACCAGAAAGTAGAGACGGCCCGGCTGCTGGTCTGGAAAGCCGCCTGGGAGGCGGACAACGGCATGGACCCCACCGTCAACGCGTCCATTTCCAAGTTTTACGCCACCGAGGCCGCCCAGGAAGTGGTGGAGGAAGCCCTGCAGATATTTGCCGGCTATGGCTACACGCGCATGTTCCCTGTTGAGAAGCTGCTGAGAGATACCCGCCTGTTTAAAATCTACGAGGGGACGAGCGAAATTCAGCGGATGATCGTGGCGGGACATGTTCTCGGTGCCTACGAACCGGTGATGCCGCCGCTATCGGAGGTGCCCGTCCACCGGGAAAATCCGCCACCGGGCAAAGGCGACGGTACCGCGTGGCGGTGCCCCATGTGCGGCTACATCCACTACGATGACGACGCACCCGATAATTGCCCCTACTGCTTCGTGCCCAAAGCCGGTTTCAAAGCCGTCTGAAGACACCAGCGCCGACGAGTTCGACCTGGCGTAAAACGGAAACAGCCAGCAATGACGGTAAAAACGGCTGTGACACCGTGCGCAGCGGCTTGTCGTTGCGGTGTTCTGAGGCGAGACTGCCGTCGTGATGGGGCAATCCTGTTAGAAAGCCGTTTTCCGGCCGGCAGCCGTGCTCTCCTCGACTGTTTCGGCCGCCAATAGCGCGTCGATGCGTGCCACGTAGAAAATGGCAATGAGGTAGGCCGGACGGCCGAATTTATTGCGGTGCTTGTGGACCACCAGTTGATCCCCCTCCCGCTCCCAGGACCACAATCGTGCCTCCTGGCCTTCCACATCCACCACGCGCGGCGGGCCGTATTTGGCCGTGAGTGTCTCCAGGATGGAACCCGCTTCGTTGTTGGCGTCGATGATGATCATAAGGGGGTGAAGATTATTCGCGGAAAAGACCAGCCGTACAAAGGTGAAGGTGGGATAGTGCGTCTGCGGATAGCGATAGGCGAGAGACGAAATGGCGTGCTCCTTGCGGGCGCGCGGGTCCGGATTCAACTGCCGATTGATGGCACCCAGCTTGGGCAAGACGTCGCTCAGAGACACTTTGGGGAACACCGCCAGATCAAGAATGTCCTTCCCAGCCACGGCTTCCCTGCCGAGATGCCCTCTCAGGGTGCTGCGCAGCGCGTCATCGTTAACCGAGTTGGCGTTGACGTCAAAAAAGGTGAAGGTATCAGGCAGCCGCTTACCGCCGCCTTCAGTCGGCGGCGCACCGCTCCCGCAACCGGTCAGAAACAGGATCATCGCCGCCGTCAGTAAACATCCCAGCGCGCGGGGCCGTGTCGGTGCTGTGGGGCCTTCCATAAAGATCCTCCGATGCTGCTGCAGCGGTTGTCGCTCGGGTTCGCTGCTTGAACGCCTTTACGAAAAGCCCAAAATAACACACAGACCCGGTGCCGTACAGGCGGCGTTTAGTAAAATGCTCATTTGGTAATGATTCAAGGGCCGAGATCCAAATTGACAGTCACTGCGCCGGGGACTAAGGTGGTGGGCCGTTTGAAATCATTCCTTAAAAAAGGCACATCCGTGAAACACGCCCGTCAACAGCCCGGCGCCATGATTTGCCCCGGGTGCCGAAAACTCATCGATGCGGACGCCGTCCAGTGCCCCTACTGCCGGATGAAACGACCCGGTGCCAGCTTTCGAAAGGTGCCCCTTCGCCAGGTGGCCCAATCGGCGGAAATGGCTATCCGGTGGATTATCTACGCCAACGTGGCGCTGTTCATACTGAGCATTCTGATCTATCCCAAACACATCGGCGTCTCAGCCAACCCCTTGTTTTTCTTTTCCATCGATATGGACAGCCTGATCCTTTTGGGCGCCACCGGCACCCTGCCCATCGAACGGCTTCACCGATGGTGGACCCTGGTGTCGGCAAGCTATCTCCACGGCAGCTTGCTGCATATTTTTTTCAACATGGCCGCCTTCACCCAACTGGGCAGGCTCGTCGCCCGAGAATTCGGCGTCAGCCGGATGTTCATCATCTACACCGCCGGGGGGGCTGTCGGCTTTTTAGCCTCCTACCTCGCCGGCATCCCCATCACTATCGGCGCGTCGGCGTCCCTGTGCGCCCTCATGGGCGCGGCCCTTTTCTACGGAAAACACCGTGGGGGGGTCTACGGAGCGATGGTCTACCGCCAGATCAGCGGTTGGATCGTGAGCCTGGTCATCATCGGCTTCATGATTTCCAGCATCAACAACTGGGGACACGGCGGCGGCCTCTTGGGGGGCATCGCCTTGGGCTGGCTGCTGGGCTACACGGAAATGCGCCCCGAAACCGCCGGTCACAGATGGCTGGCGGGTCTCTGCCTGTGGGGCACCATCGCCATCCTTCTCTGGGCTGTTGGCAGCGGCTTCTATTATCGATTCGCCTGATACGGTATCGTCACCCGCCCAGGGCCAATGTCAGCATCACGGTGAGGCTGACGATGGATACCAGGGCCAGGCATTCCAGAACACCGTCGATCATTCGCTGCATCATCTTCCACCTCCCATCGTCACCGCGCCGTCAGTGTTGAAATAAAACTGCTGGGCATCCTCGACGGAGTCGAAAAGATGCCAATGCCGCCAGAGCACTTCGCCTTTGCCGCGCCTGACCTGTTCAACGACGGTGTGCCCGTGGTAATAGAATTGATCCCTTGTGGCGTCTGCCCGTTCTGTGATGATCATCATCGCCTCCATGGTTGTGGGTTTTCGCACGTTGCCATCAGAGGTATCCCGGACGTGTGACAGATCCGGTCACAGGGGGCAAAAAAACAATTCTCTGGAAGGCATCCTGCTTTTCCAACAACCGGTCGGGAGGGTATCTAATGGCCAGAGGCGACCAGTTGGGCCGCCAGTGGATCATCATTCAGCGACTCATGACTTCACTGGGGGGGGTGTCGGTGCGCGAGTTGGCGGAGGCGGCGGGCTGCCACCGGCGGACGGTGTATCGGGATCTGGAAGCGCTTCAGATTGCCGGCTTTCCTTTGTACACCGAAGAAACCGAATCCGGTTCGCGGTGGAAAATGCTCGATACCGGCAGCCGACAAATGCCGCTGCCGCTGGAAATGGCCGAGCTGATGGCGCTGTATTTCAGCCGGCACTTGCTCGCATCCATCCATGGCGGCTTGTTTGCAGACGCCGTGGAATCCTTGTTCGAGAAAATCAAGAGCATACTTCCCGCCAGCACGCACACCCTACTGGACCGTCTCGGCAGCACGGTTGCCATCAGGGAATCGCCCCGGACCGGCGGCGGACTCACCGCTCAGGCCATGGCCGGCATTAACGAAGCTATCGGCACGGGCCGTTGCCTGGACCTGGTGTACCGGGGGCGGCGGCGCAAGGGCCCCACCCGGCGACGGGTGTCCCCGCATAAACTGTGGTTTGCCAATGATGCGTTGTATCTGGTGGGTTATTGTCACCTGAGAAGGGATGTGAGGCTTTTCGCCGTGGAACGGATAGAAGGGCTTTCAGTTGCGAACGCACCGGCCAGCATTCCAGCCGATGCAGATGTGGATGGCCCCATGACGGCAGGCGTAGGGGCATTTTCGGGGCGCCCGGAACTGGTGAAAATCCGTTTTATTCCCCCCGCTGCAAACTATATCGCCGACAAGGTCTGGCATCCTTCTCAACGTATCATCCGCCATAAAAAAGGCGGGCTGACCTTCGAAGCGGAGGTGGCCGTCAATGCGGAGCTGGTGGGCTTTGTCCTTCGATGGGGGCCGGCGGCGGAGGTACTCTCGCCGCCGGATCTGCGACAGCGCGTGCGCGACGCCCTGAAAGACGCACTATCGGTTTACAACAGCAGATGATGCCGGGGTCAGGGCTCAGACCTTGCATGGCCCTTTGATGATGAGCCAATCCAGAATGTCCTTAAAGACCCCTTCACGGTTGGTTTCATTGAGGATCTCATGCCGGGCGCCGTCGTAAAAAACGGCGCTGACGTCGGCCAATCCGGCGGCCTTATAAACATTTATCACCTGGCGCACACCCCGGGTGTTTTTACCCACCGGGTCACAGGCGCCGGAAATGAAAAAAATCGGGAGATTCTTGGTAATCCGGTGAATTCCATCCGTTGAGTTGACAAACGCCAGTCCTTCAAGGAGATCTGCGAAAAACCCGGCCGTAAAAACGCCCCCGCAGTAAGGATCGGCGATGTATGCATCGACTTCTGCGGCATCCCTGCTGAGCCAATCGAAATCGGTGCGATTGGGTGTGAAGGCCTTGTTGAATCCACCGAACGATAGCGCGTTGAGAAGAGGGCTTTTCCCGCGGCGCCCTTTTCGAAAGCACTCCCATGTTGCAATGAGGCGGCCCACTTTTCCCAACAGGCCCGGGTCGCCGCCGGTGGCCGAGAGGATGGCACCGGCGATGTCGCCGCCATGATCGGCGATATAAGTCCTGACCAGAAACGACCCCATGCTGTGACCCAGCAGAAAAACAGGAAATCCCGGGTTTTCCCGTCGAACGATGCCGGTGAGTTGAAGCATGTCGTCCACAACGTTCTGCCAACCGTCCGCATCGGTAAAATAGCCGACGTTCTCGAGTGCTCCGGCGGTTTTGCCGTGACCCCGGTGGTCGTTGGCGTATACCCCGAATCCGACCGCGGTGAGAAACCTCGCGAAACGCGCATAGCGACCGGCGTGTTCCGCCATGCCATGGGCGATTTGAACCACGCCCGCCATCTGCTCTGAAGCGTCCGGCAGCCATCGATAGACAAAGATGCCCGATCCGAATTCAAATGTATCCGCTTTCATGGGGTCCCTCAAAATTATGATCAGGTTATAGCGCCGTTATGCCCCCTTGGGGGGCGATTGTCAAAAAGGAAGGCTCCCGAAATCAATCTCCAAAAGGATTGACGGGCTACTTTTAATCGTTTATCGACGATTAGCGATCATTATCCCAATGCTAATGACCATGAATCGCAATTGAGACACCCATATCCGCTCAGAGGTTATGAAAGACCAAAACACCACCATAGAGCCGCCGCCAGCCATGCCAAACACGGTTGAACCCCTGGACGTGGATCATTTTGCCGCCGTCTGCAAAGCTCTCGGCCATCCGGCGCGCGCCATCATCGTCAACCATCTGCTTTCCAAAAACACCTGCATCTGCGGTGAACTGGTCGATCTGCTGCCCTTGGCCCAGTCCACCGTAAGCCAGCACTTGGGCCATCTCAAAGCCTGCGGCCTGATTCAAGGCAACATTCAGGGGCCGAAGACCTGCTATTGCCTGGACATGCACCTGCTATCCAGATTCAAAACCACCGTCGCCACCATGAAAGGACCCTCGCCGGATGTCACCGACTGCATCCCCCAAAATAGATGAGTCCTGCAAAGACGCCGCTTGCAGTTGCACACCGGCGCCCACATTGCAGCCCTTTGCACAGACACCGCTCACCGCGTCGGCGGCCTGCTGCGGCAGTTCTCCGGCCGCCCCATCCGATACTCATGCTCGGGCCGGTTACGCGGCCTGTCATTTTGTAGAACGATTCATGGATACCCCCGCCGGTCCCGTTCCGGTGGTGCGCACCGCCAACGGATGGCGTGACCGCCTGGGAACGTTGGGTGCGAGGTCCGGCATCAACCGGCACGACTACAGTGTGGCACCGGGGCTTTACGCCATCGGCTCCCCGGATCCGGCGTCCCCGGTCCTGGTGACGGCCAACTTCAAACTCACCTTCGACACCCTGCGAGCGCGGCTATCCGGCACCGACGCCTGGCTGTTGGTGCTGGACACCCTGGGCGTCAATGTCTGGTGCGCGGCAGGAAAAGGCACTTTTGCCACCAATGAACTGATTCACCGAATCGATACAAGCCGGCTTGCCAGTGTCGTGTCACACCGGACCCTGGTCGTTCCACAGTTGGGCGCTACGGGCGTTTCGGCCGTGGCCGTAAAAAAACACGCCGGCTTCTCCGTCGTCTGGGGGCCCGTCCGTGCTGAAGACATTCAGGGGTTTATCCGCGCCGGCATGAAAGCCGACACCGCCATGCGAATGGTCACCTTCACCACGGCGGAGCGGCTGGTGCTCATTCCGGTGGAGCTATCCATCGTGTTCAAATACCTGATCTGGGTGATGCTGGGCGCCGCCGTCATTTCGGGTATCGGCCCCAGCATATTTTCCTTCGAGCAGGCGGCCTATCGCGGTGCAATCTTATCAAGCGCTTGCCTCGGCGGCGTCATTGCCGGCTGTATCCTGTCACCGGCGCTGCTGCCCTGGATTCCAGGCACGGCCTTTGCCGCCAAAGGAGCGCTCATGGGCGGATTGACCGGGATCGTCATATCCGCAATGGTGCGGACCGGCCTCATGGAAGCCGGCCTCATGGTGCTGTGCGCCATGGCCCTGAGTTCGTTTCTGGCCATGAACTTCACCGGCGCCACCCCGTTCACCTCCCCATCGGGCGTGGAGCGCGAAATGCGCCGATCCATCCCGCTGCAGCTTGCAGCTACGGTTATCGTGGTTCTCGGATGGGTGGGGGCGGCGTTTGTGTGAAAAGCCGGGATGGGAAAGCCATCACAATGTTGGAGATCATGCCATGAAAACCTTTCGCTACCTTAAAAATGTCACCACGTTGCGCCTGGATGCCGACACCTGCGTTGGCTGCGGTGCATGCACCGTGGTCTGCCCCCACGGGGTCTTCCGACTGGTGAATAAAAAAGCCGCCATCGCAGACAAGGATGCCTGCATCGAATGCGGTGCCTGCGCCAATAACTGCCCCACCGCCGCTGTCAGCGTAACGCCCGGCGTTGGGTGTGCCGCCTATATCATTTCCGGTTGGATCCACGGCCCGGAAAATGCCACCTGCGGCGACCCGGGCGGCTGCTGCTGACCCCCCCGGGGCTGTCAACCAGGGGGTTCCAAAAACCGCCCGCCATTCACGATCCGGCGCCGCATCCCGCCGTCGTCCCAATTCAGGCTTGTGATTCAGTTGCGAAGTGCTTATATGGAAGGCGTTTTAAAAGGCGTCGGCTCGCAGGCGCTGAAATATTTCTCATATTGATTCCCATGAATGGGGATCATGGTATCGTTTAGCATCCGCGCCAGAAAGAATCGACGCACTGTCTTCTTATAGGAGTCGCAAAACAATGGACGTTTACTACATCGACGGCGCATTCGTTTCATCCGAAGCCGCGGTGATTCCTGTCAACGATCTTGCCGTCCTCAGGGGATATGGGGTCTTCGACCTCATGCGCACTTACAACGGCGAGCCGTTGTTTATGGAGGACCACATTGCGCGGCTCGCCAACTCCGCCTCGGAGATCGGGCTTCACTTTCCCTGGAAAACCAATGAGATGGCTGATATCATTGGGCAAACCATTGAACGGAACCCGCACCTGACCGATGCTTCCATCCGGGTGGTGGTCACCGGAGGATCCAGTGACGACTTTACGACACCTAAAAATGCACCCCGGCTCCTGGTGCTGGTGTCAGCGGTTCCCAGCCTCCCCGCCGCTTGGTACCGGGACGGGGTAAAAATCGTAACCGAGGTCACCGAACGGTTCAAGCCCGGCGCCAAAAGCATCAATTACATACCGGCAACCATCGCCATGGAGAAGGCGCGCAAAGCCCATGCGGTCGAAGCGATCTATATTGACCGCAATCAGCGGGTCCTCGAAGGCACCACGAGTAACATTTTCGCCTTCATCGGCGGCCGTCTGGTAACACCCGGTGCGGAGATTCTGTCGGGCATCACTCGAAAGGTGGTCCTCGAAGTAAGCCGGGAACTGTTTCCGGTGGAAATCCGGGACATCGCCCTGGATGAGCTGAATACGGCTGAGGAGGTGTTCATCACCGGGACCAACAAGGGTCTAGTGCCGGTGAATCAGGTGGATGCCCATCGTATCGGTGACGGGAGGCCAGGCCCCAACACCCGGCGGATCATGGCCAAACTGGGTGAGCGTGTGGCACGGCATGCCCCGCCAGCAAACAATGGGGCCACGCCGCAGTAGCTGCATGACCGACCCCTGCTCAAGGATTTGAGGCAAACGAAATCAAAACGAGGTGCAAGCGGAGATCAACTTCTCCGGCCTACCCATCCCTGCACCCCCCATTAACCGGTAACCAACTTAAGGATCATCGGCATGAGTGATGAAACGATCGAAGAACCCGCAGAAGACGCATCGGAGCCGAGTTTCGCCGAAATGTTCGAAGCATACGCTGCAGGCATGAGCGACGACATTCGCATCGGCGACAAAATCAACGGTAAAATCATATCCATTGGCAAGGATGCGATTTACGTGGATACGGGCAGCAAGACCGATGGCGTGGTAGACCGGGCCGAACTCCTGGGTGATGACGGCGAAATGACGGTCGCCGCGGGCGATGCCATCGACCTTTACGTGGTGGCCGTGACCGAGAGCGAAATACGGTTGTCCCGGGCCATGGACGGCATCGGGGGCTATGACCAGTTGCTGGAGGCCTACGAGGGGCGCATCCCGGTAGCGGGTAAAGTGACGGAGACCTGCAAGGGGGGATTTCGCGTAGAGGTGTTCAAACGCCAGGCTTTTTGCCCCGTCAGCCAGATCGACCTGAGCTATACGGAAAACCTTGATCAATACGTTGGCGAGTCCTTTGAATTCCGGGTCATCAAGCTCGAGGAGCGCGGTCGCAACATCGTGGTGTCCCGCAAGGCGCTGCTGGCGGAAGCTGCCAAGGCGGCGCGGAAGGCCTTTTTCGCCCAGGCGGGCCCGGGCGATGTGGTGACGGGGGTGGTCACCCGGCTGGCGCCGTTTGGCGCCTTTGTGGAGCTGACTCCCGGCGTTGAAGGCCTGGTCCACATCAGCGAATTGAGCTGGTCCCGCATCGAATCCCCGGAGGCAGGCGCATCGCCGGGGGACCGGCTTAACGTGAAGATCCTCGCCGTGGAGGAAGATGACAAGGGAAGAAAACGCATTCGCCTGTCGGCTCGGCAGGCACAGGGCGATCCCTGGGCCACCGTGGATCAGCAATTCGCCGAAGGGCAAAAAGTCACCGGCCGCGTAACGCGCCTGGCCAAGTTTGGCGCCTTCGTTGAAATTGCACCGGGCATCGACGGACTCGTGCATATCAGCGAAATGAGTTACACCCGACGCGTGTTGGACCCGTCGGAGATTGTGAGCCAGGGCGCCGAAGTCTCTGTCATGATCAAGAACGTCGACACCGATAAACGGCGTATTTCCCTGAGTATGAAAGATGCCGAGGGGGACCCATGGCTGGGCGTGGCCGAGCGATACCGCTCCGGCGCCGAGGTAACGGGAACCGTGGAGAAAGCCGAGCGATTCGGCATCTTCATTTCTCTGGAGCCCGGCATCACCGGCCTGCTCCCCAAGTCGAGCATTTCTCAGTCGGCCGATCCCGCCGCCTATGAGAGGGCCAAACCCGGCCAAAGCGTCGGCGTGCGCATTGATCGGGTGGATATCGCCGCCCGGCGTATTTCCCTGGCACCGACCGATGCGGAAGCCGATGGCGGCTGGGCCGCCTACGCGCCCGAGGAAAAAGCCCCCTTGAACGACCTGGCACAAAAACTTCAGGACGCCCTGAACAAAAAATGATTGAGAAGGAGAGCGTTTATGGCAACGGATGACATCCTGGATCTGATCATCATCGGCGGCGGACCGGGCGGCCTGACGGCGGGCATTTATGCAAAACGCGCCGCACTCAGCGCCGTGCTTATCGAAGGGGCGGCGCTGGGCGGTCAGGTCATTAAATCAGACGAAGTGGAAAACTGGCCCGGAACGATCCACGCCAATGGCGCTGAACTGAGCATGCAGTTTGCCGAGCACGCCCAGGCGTTGGACCTGGAAATCCAGTCCCACGAAGTAACCGCCATCATACCAGGCCTGGACCATCACCGCGTCCAACTGGACAACGGAGAAGTGCTCCGCGCATATGCCGTCATCATGGGCACGGGCGGATTCCCCCGTAAGCTCTTCATTCCTGGCGAGGATGAATTTTATGGCCGAGGGGTCTCCTACTGCGCCGTCTGCGACGGATTTTTCTTCAAAAACAAAACGGTGGTCGTCGTGGGTGGGGGCGACAGCGCCTGTGAAGAGTCCCTGTACCTGGCCAAGCTGGCCAAAAAGGTTTACATCGCCCATCGCAGAGACGCATTCAGGGCAAGCATGCTGCTCCAACAGCGGGTGGAAGCCGACTGCAACATCGAAGTGCTCTGGAACACGGTGCTCACCAGAATCCTTGCCGACGACAACGGCGTGACCGGCGTGGATCTCAAGGATACCCAAACCGCCGAAGCGCGGCACCTCGCCACTGACGGGGTGTTCGTCTTTATCGGCTTCCTGCCCAAGAACGAACTGGTTCCGGCCGGTGTCAAGAAAAACAGCGAAGGCTATGTCATCACCGATATCAAGTGTGAAACCGCCATCCCTGGCATTTATGCCATAGGCGACCTGAGAGAGAAATATGCCCGGCAAATCGTCACGGCCGCGGCCGACGGCTGCACGGCCGCCCTGGCAGCCGCTCACTATGTGGAAACCCGAAAAGCGGCCGGCGACGCCTGCGAACTGCCCGCTGACTTGTAAAGGATAAGGATCGCCGCGCCTCACCGGGTGAGCTGCGAAAACATGGCCAAAACCTGGAGATTGTAGGTGGCAAAAAAAATTGGCGTGTGCGATTGTCGCCCGCTCATTTTTTCATGAACAGGTATACTGCCAGCGCAACCAGTATGCCTGCAAATATTTTCTTGAAGTTGGCGGTGGACACGTGCTCAACCAACCGCGCACCGACTTGGGCGCCGATGATGCCGCCGATACCCAATAGCATGCCAGCCCGGTAATCCACATTGGCCAGTTTGCCATGGGCGAAAAGCGCGGATATTGAAATGACAAATATTCCCATGAAGGACGTGCCCACGGCCTTCTGGGCTGAAAAGCCCATAAAAAGCAGCAGCGGAATCATGAGAAAGCCCCCCCCAAGGCCGGTGAACGCCGCGCCGATGCCCACACCGATGCCCAATACGGACAGCATCAACGCCTGAGACAACCCGTCCATATCTTTAATCCTTTCATTTCAGAGTTGGTTTTCAGCCCGCATCGCGATGACAATCGCGCTGTACCCAATAACATGCCCTCGCCTTGGGCACCAGCAGGGCGATGAGATGGTTTCGCATGGCCATTCGCATCTGCGCCACGGCGATATGAGGCGCCAAAGCCCTGTGATGTGGGGTTCGAACATCGAAATAATGGTATTTCACCCTTATTTCTCCATTTTTTTGCCATTGTTGTAATTTGATGAATCATGCTAAAATTAAGAATGTTAAAACAAGCTGGAACAGAAACGGCGAACTCACAAACCAGAAAAATAGAGGTGCATCATGGCCAACGATAAAGTAGAAGACTACACCAAAGACGAAGGCAAGGGACACGTTGACACTCGAGAAAAAAATTTTGACTGCGAGGACAAAGATCCAAACCTTGGATGTGACCCTGGTATTGACGTAGCTGGATAGGTTAAGGCAGCGCCCTAAACACGGGAAGAAAGATTAGTGGCCTTCGCGCCATGACAAAAGGCAGAGCCCTCCGGGGCTCTGCCTTTTGTATCGCCTTCTTGGTGAGGGAACGCATCCCAGCGCCAAGTGTTCACTGGGTTCCTTCGATGGGGTTTGTTGACCCGCCCGAGCGCGCGCCTTAGGATAAACCACCAAGAAAATATCACCGAAAAGGTAGGCCGTCATGCTCAAAGCGGAAAACCTGAAGAAAACCTTTACGATAGACCATCGTGAGGTGCCGGTTTTAGAGGACATTTCATTTGACGTTGCCCCCGGGGAATTTCTGGTGATCAGTGGCAGCAGCGGCAGTGGGAAGACCACCCTGCTGACCCTTCTCTCCGGGTTGGACCGGCCGACCGATGGCCGCGTGTGGATCGACGGCGCGGACATCACCGACTTCAGCGAAGACCGGCTGGCGATTCTTCGTAACCATGATATCGGGTATGTGTTCCAAAGTTTCCATCTCGTGCCGTCGCTCACCGCCGAAGAAAATATAATGTTTCCGGCGGAGTTGGCGGGGCATTCTGACGCCGCCGACCGTGCCGAAGCGCTCATGAAGCGCGTGGGTATTGCCCACCGACGACGCAATTTCCCCCACCAGCTGTCGGGCGGTGAAAAACAACGCGTAGCCGTCTGCCGGGCACTCGTAAATCGCCCAAAGCTGCTTTTCGCCGACGAACCCACCGGAAACCTCGACTCTGAAAACGGCCTGGCCATCCTGGAACTGTTGACGGAGGCCAGAACGGATTCCGGACTCACCATGGTGCTGGTGACCCACAGCAGTGAACTGGCCACCCAGGCCGACCGCATCGTAACCCTGAGCGACGGCCGAATACTGGATCATTGACCCATGTTCCATTGCGCATTTCTTTTTCGGCAGATCCGCCGTTCCGGTAAGCAGGCCGGCGTATTCGTGCTGTGCGTGATGCTCTCCATGGTATCGCTCATCGCACTGAACGGGTTTTCATCGAGCGTCAACCAATCTCTTATGCGAGATGCGCGTCAGCTCAATGCCGGCGACATCATCATACGCTCCCACTACCCCTTTTCTCCCGGCATCACAGGTGCGGTGAAACGGCTTGTTAGCAACGGCCGTATCGCATCGAGCCGTCTTTACGAATTTTACGCCATTGCCCGCAGCCCATCCGAAGAGCAGTCGGTGCTTGCCATGATCAAGGTGGCGGGGCCCGGCTATCCATTTTACGGCCAGATGGTGTTGGCCTCGGGCAGAGCGTTCGCGGACGTCTACCGCCCGGGGCAGGCGGTGGTGGAACAGGCCCTCCTGGATCGCCTGGGACTCAAGCCGGGGGATAACCTCAACGTAGGCAGCACCCGACTGGCCATCGCCGATGTGGTCACTGCCGAACCGGACCGGCCGGTGAGCTTTTTTTCAGCTGGCCCCCGCGTGTTCGTTCACCCCGGCGACTTGGAGGCGCTGGATCTGGTCACCAAAGGCAGCCGTATTCGACACAAACTGCTTCTGAAAACCGCTGACCCAAACGACACGGATCGCATTGCAATATTGCTTCGCCGGGCGGCCGCCAACGATCAGGAACGGGTGGACACGTATCGAACAGCCAATTCCCGCATGAAGCGGTTTTTCGACAATTTTCTGTTCTTCCTCAATCTGGTAGGGGTGTTCACCCTGCTCCTGGCCGGCATCGGCATCCAGAGCGCGCTTACGGCCCTTCTAAAATCCAAGACGTATACCATGGCCATCGTGAAGACCGTCGGCGCCACCAGCGCCTTTGTCATTCGTCATTACGTGGTCATGGTCACCCTCCTGGCGATGACGGGCACCCTGCTGGGAGTCATTGTCGGCAGCCTGGTCCAACGGCTGCTGCCAACCCTGTTTAAGGGGTTTTTGCCTGAAGGGATGCAAGTGGCCATCTCCTGGCCGGCGGTATACGAAAGCCTGACGCTGGCACTGGTGGTTGTCACCCTGTTTGCCTATCTGCCCGTCTACCGATTGAAAGGCGTTCGCCCGACGGCCATTTTCAGAAAGGAACCGCCGCCGCCCGGGAAAGGGTGGCCCTACTACACAAGCCTCACCACCATTTCCGGGGTGTTTGTGGCCCTGTTGCTCATGCAGCTCAACGACATGCGCCTGGGCCTCTATTTCATCGCCGGTATCGTGGCATTCATCGTCGTGACCGCCCTGCTCATGCTGGGGGTGCTCTGGGCACTGGCCCGGTGGCGGCCCCGACGGCTTTCCGCCCGGCAGGCGGTCCGGGGCCTGTTTCGGCCCGGCAACGCGACCCGTGCCATCCTCATCACCCTGACGGCATCCTTATCGGTGCTCTTTATCGTTTATCTGGTGGAGGCCAATTTGGATGCGGCCTACGTGAAATCGTTTCCCGCCGAAGCGCCAAACGTGTTCTTTATCGATATCCAACCGGACCAGGTGGCCGAGTTCAAAACCATGGTGAATCCACCGGATATTTATCCCATCATTCGGTCGCGCATCCGAGCCATCAATGGGGTATCGGTGAATCGAAGTGCTGAGATGAAAAGAAAGGGAGACAATCTGGCCCGGGAGTTCAATCTCACCTACCGCCACCACCTGCTGGACGATGAGCGGATTACTCACGGCAGCAGCCTCTTCCGGGAAGATTGGGACGACCCCCAGGTCTCTGTGCTGGATGCCGTGGTGGACATGCGCCCCATGGCCGTCGGGGACACCATTGCCTTCAATATCCAGGGGGTGCCGCTGGAAGCGCGGATCTCCAGCATCCGTACCCGAGATCGAGAATCGCTGTCACCGTTCTTCTACTTCGTCTTCCCTAAAACGGTGCTCGAAAAAGCGCCCCAGACGTTCTTTGCCGCCGTTCGCCTGGCAAAACAGGATATCGCCCCACTGCAGAACCAGGTGGTGGCCCGGCTTCCAAACATCAGCGTTATCGACATCACGGAAACCGTTCAAACCTTTTCGCGAGTTATGCAAAAGCTATCCGGCATCATCCGATTTTTCACGGCATTCAGCATCGCGGCCGGCCTGCTGATCCTGGTGAGCGCGATCTTCGCCACCCGCGCCGCCCGCATCCGGGAGGCTGTCTACTTCAAGATTCTCGGCGCTCGCCGAAGCTTCGTGGCGCGGATTTTTTTGTGGGAGCACGCCCTCATGGGGCTCATCAGCGCCACCGCCGCCATGACAGTGGCTCAGACGGCCGGGCTGATCATCTGCCGGCGGGTGTTGGACATCACCTACCAGCCTTTCCCCGTGGCGAGCCTCGTGATGCTGGCACTGCCCATGGTGCTGGTGGCCGGCGTGGGGCATTGGGCATCGCTGGCCATCTTGCGAAAGAAGCCAGTCTCTTATCTCCGGGATCATGACCAAGAATAACTGCAGGGTTCAAGTGAACGGCAAAACCTGTTCTTGCATTGATATGAAAGAAGAGCGAATGAATATCAAACCGATTCAAACGGTGCGGCGATTGCTGGCCATGGTGATGATCATCACCATGCTGGTGGCCGGCTGCGGGGACAACAATGAGGCGGCACGCATCTCACCACCGCCCCAGGAAGCGCCGGCATCCGACCCCGTGGAGGGCGTCATCGTGGCCGTGGGCGACAGTCTCACCGCCGGCTACGGGCTAATCGAAGACGAAGCCTACCCGACACTGCTGGAGCGCCGGCTCCGCCGAAACGGATTCCCATTTAGGGTGGTCAACGCAGGGATCAGCGGGGAGACGACCAGCGGCGCGCGATCAAGAATCGACTGGATCATGACTTTGTCGCCGGACATCGTCATTCTCGAAACCGGGGCCAACGACGGCCTCAGGGGCATTGATCCCGACCTCACCCGGGAGAACATCGCGGCCATCGTCGACGACCTCGAGCGACAAGGCGTCGTGGTGGTGCTGGCCGGCATGAAGATGGTGAAAAACATGGGGAAGGAATTCACCGAAGCCTTCGAGAGCATCTACCCGGCGGTCGCGGCCGAAAAGAACCTCATCCTGGTGCCGTTTTTTCTGGAGGGCGTTGCCGGCGACCCATCCCTCAACCTTCCCGACGGCATTCACCCCACCGCCGGAGGCTATCGAAAAGTCACGGAAGTGGTCTACCCCTATGTGGTCCAGGCCATCAAGGCCTTTCGCAGTAAACAGTGATTTTGACAGGTTGTTTTCTGTCACTCCTTCGGAGTTCTCAATTTTCTTTTTCGAATTCATATTTTGACCAACTCGTACTTTCGTTTTCCCAGGCCGATCTTCTCTGCATAGACCAACTGGTGCGCCCAGTCCACATCGGGGTACACCCCCCGAAACTTGTCTTCGCCGGCGGCCTGGTTCGTCTTCATGTCCGCGCCGGGAAGGGCCGGCTCCCGGTTCACCAGGTCCACCGAGGCCTGGTCGATGGCCACCGGGTCGGTGGCGGCCAGAATGCCGATATTGCGCACGATGGGGGTGTCGTTGAAGGGCAGGCAGTCGCAGCCGGGCGACACGTCGGTGATGAAATTGATGAACAGGGCCTTGCCCTTTTTGTTCTTGAGCACGCCGGCGGTGTACTCCACCATGTTTTCCAGAAAGGTGGGTATGTCCTGGTTCCATCGGATCTGGATAGCGCCCGTGGGGCAGGCCAGGATGCACTCCCCGCAGCCGATGCACCGCTCGGGGTCCAGCCGGCATTTCTCGTCCACCACCTCCAGGGCCGACTGGGCGCAGTGGGGTACGCAGTCGCCACAGCCAATACACTTTTTCGTCTTCACCTTGGGGCTGAGCGTCGAATGCTGGGCCATCTTGCCCCGGCGTGAGGCGCAGCCCATGCCTGTGTTTTTGATGGCGCCGCCGAACCCGGAAAGTTCGTGCCCCTTGAAATGGGCCACGGAAACGTAGGCGTCGGCCTCCACGATCTCAGTGCCGATGTACACCTCGTCGAACTGTTTCAGGCCCACCTCAACGGCGGTCTCCGTCTTTCCCCAGCCTTCGAGAGCATCTACCCGGCGGTCGCGGCCGAAAAGAACCTCATCCTGGTGCCGTTTTTTCTGGAGGGCGTTGCCGGCGACCCATCCCTCAACCTTCCCGACGGCATTCACCCCACCGCCGGAGGCTATCGAAAAGTCACGGAAGTGGTCTACCCCTATGTGGTCCAGGCCATCAAGGCCTTTCGCAGTAAACAGTGATTTTGACAGGTTGTTTTCTGTCACTCCTTCGGAGTTCTCAATTTTCTTTTTCGAATTCATATTTTGACCAACTCGTACTTTCGTTTTCCCAGGCCGATCTTCTCTGCATAGACCAACTGGTGCGCCCAGTCCACATCGGGGTACACCCCCCGAAACTTGTCTTCGCCGGCGGCCTGGTTCGTCTTCATGTCCGCGCCGGGAAGGGCCGGCTCCCGGTTCACCAGGTCCACCGAGGCCTGGTCGATGGCCACCGGGTCGGTGGCGGCCAGAATGCCGATATTGCGCACGATGGGGGTGTCGTTGAAGGGCAGGCAGTCGCAGCCGGGCGACACGTCGGTGATGAAATTGATGAACAGGGCCTTGCCCTTTTTGTTCTTGAGCACGCCGGCGGTGTACTCCACCATGTTTTCCAGAAAGGTGGGTATGTCCTGGTTCCATCGGATCTGGATAGCGCCCGTGGGGCAGGCCAGGATGCACTCCCCGCAGCCGATGCACCGCTCGGGGTCCAGCCGGCATTTCTCGTCCACCACCTCCAGGGCCGACTGGGCGCAGTGGGGTACGCAGTCGCCACAGCCAATACACTTTTTCGTCTTCACCTTGGGGCTGAGCGTCGAATGCTGGGCCATCTTGCCCCGGCGTGAGGCGCAGCCCATGCCTGTGTTTTTGATGGCGCCGCCGAACCCGGAAAGTTCGTGCCCCTTGAAATGGGCCACGGAAACGTAGGCGTCGGCCTCCACGATCTCAGTGCCGATGTACACCTCGTCGAACTGTTTCAGGCCCACCTCAACGGCGGTCTCCGTCTTTCCCCGGAGCCCGTCGGCGATAACGATGGGCGCGCCGGCCACGGAATAGGCGAACCCGTTTTCGATGGCCGTGGTGAGATGGCTGGCCGCGTCGCTGCGGGTGCCCGCATACAGGGTGTTGGCATCGGTAAGAAAGGGTTTTGCACCCAGGGCCGCGATTTCATCCACGATCTTGCGGATGAACACCGGCCGGATGAATGCCGTGTTGCCCTTCTCCCCAAAGTGGATCTTCACCGCGGCAAGATCCCGCTGGCCCACGACATCGGCAATCCCTGCCTCCCGCACCAGCCGGCCCAGCTTGGCCACCAGGTTTTCCTTCCAGTTGGCTTTCAGATCGCAGAAATACACCTTGCTGGCCATGACGGTCCCTCCCGGGTGTGCGGTGGTCTTGGATGATACGTTTGCAAGCAACATGCATAGCACAGGATCGGGTGGCGGAAAAGGTCGGCGGCAGCAAGGGCGTCAGCGCATTTTTTGTTCAAACCCGGCACTTGAGGGTGCCCAAACAGCGGATCGCAATGTCATATTGTCGAAAGCGGCATCACACAATAATTTAACTTTGGGCTCTAAAAATTGATGAAACAGTAAAAAGTAGCAAAAAGGACGATTTCGTAAAATGTTCGAGATACGGCTTGCGAATCCTGAGGAATGCGGCGTACTTACAGTACGCCGCCATGACGAAGGATGACGCGTAACGCAGATATCGGACTTTTTACGGAACCGTCAAAAATTATCTTGACTTTCAGCGATGACGTAATCACATTGTGATTACATTGATATTGAAAGGAGGGTCACCATGAGGGCACGTGTAATCAAAATAGGCAACTCCCAGGGACTGCGCATTCCAAAGCCCATTCTGGAACAGACTGGAATTATGGATGATGTTGAAATAGAAGTTGAAAAAAATCAAATCATTATCAGGCCAGTCAAAAATGCTCGAGAAGGTTGGGATACGGCTTTCAAAAAGATGCACCAGACAGGCGATGACACTCTGCTCATAAATGATACGATTTCACATTCATGGGATGAAGAGGAATGGCAATGGTAGTGAATCGCTTTGATGTGTACCTTGCAAATCTTGATCCTACTGTCGGGTCTGAAATTCAAAAAACCAGGCCATGTCTTGTTATATCTCCTGATGAAATGAATTGTAATATCCGAACAGTTATTATAGCTCCCATGACCTCTTCCCAGAAGGACTATCCCACCAGAGTATCCTGCACCTTTCGAAAAAAGAAGGGCCAAATCGTGTTGGACCAGATACGGACCATAGATAAAAAACGACTTATTAAAAGACTTGGTACTGTTGATTCCAAGGCCCAGTTAGACGCCATCTCAATCCTGCAAAGATTGTTTGCATATTGATGCAGCCCAACATGACACTGGTAGGAAGTCGGGGACGCCCTCAACTTGTTCTATCGTTGCCGCGTGCTGTGTCGCCACCCTGTGCGCTGATACAACCGCGCCCGATCCGCTCACGACCACGGAGGATGATAGGATGGCATGCCGACAATGGCTCGTGCAGGCGCTGGTGCTCACGGCAGGCGTCTGTCACGCCGAACCGTCCGCTACCCCCCCCCCGGTCGCCCTCAACACCGCCCTTGCCCTTCGCCGTGTACCGTCTACCCCCCTTGCACCCGGGGCCGATCCGGTATAGACCCCCTCCCATGGACATCAACCGTAAAATCAAGATCCTGGAAGACCTGTACCGCCTCTACGACGAGACGGTGGCCGCCGAGGCCGTGGCCTGTGAAAAGGGCTGCCCCCACTGCTGTACCCGCAACGTCGCCGTCACCACCCTGGAGGGCTTTCGGCTGGTGGACACCCTGGGGGCCGAGGCGCTGGAAGCGCTTTATGCGCGTCTTTCGAGCGCCGCCGGCGGGCAGCGGTTCCGGCCGCGCACCACCATCAACCACCTGGCCGAGATCTCGATGACCGATGCGGATCCGCCCGAGGAAGCCTGCGACCCGGCCTGGACGCCCTGCGAGCTGCTGGAGGGCGACCTATGCACCGAGTACGTCCTGCGGCCCTTCGCCTGCCGGTGCATGGCCTCGTCCCTGGTTTGCTCCCCCGGCGGGTTTGCCGACATGAGCGATTTTCTCGTCACGGTGAACACCGTGTTTCAGCAGGTCATCGAGCACCTGGACGTCCCCGGCGCCACGGGCAACCTCGCGGACGTGCTGGCGGTTTTCCGGGAAGTGGAAAACCGCTCCCTGTACCGCTCGGGTATGCTGCGCCCCGATGCCGCCGGCCTGCCGGCCAACCGCCATCTCAAGATGCTCATGATCCCCCCGGAGCACCGCCGACGCCTTCAGCCCGTAGTGGCCAGAATCGAAGAGATGATGGCAGGGTAATTGAATTCAGGCATTGAGGAATTCTGGAATTCAGGGATTGGCGGCCGGTGGCCGCAAAGCCGTGTACCGATCTGCCTTTCGCCCACCCGAAGGGCAATCCCTCTATTCGTAATCCGCCACAAATCGTTGGCGGACAAGTTCCTGAATTGTATTTCTGCCCTCCTACCCTTTTCCACGGCAGTAGCCATCGCCGGTGACCGGAGCTGTCTTTTGAGGGGCATCGTCCCCATCCCCGACATGCCCTCACCAGACTGCATTCAGGTTTCGTAGGGGAGGGGTTTATCCCCTCCCGCGATGGAAACAGTTAGCCGGGCAATCGTCCTTTTTTCGAACACGGGCGGGGATAAACCCCGCCCCTACAGTAAATTTCCTCGCCATCTTTGGCCGGTCACCTTGAGTAATGTGCATAACCAGGTTCAGGGGTTGGGGGCATTGCGCATCGAGGCCGTTAACCCTATACCTTATACCTTGTGCACCGTGTACCGTGTACCGTGAAAGGCCCCCATGAAACCACGCATCAAACTCGATACGGCCACCACCCCCGACGGGGGGGAGATGGTGCTCTACCGGCACGACCGGGACTACCTCATCGAGGTCAACGGCATCGAGCTGATGCACAGCCGCCGGCACGAATCGGAGCTGGCGCTGGCGCGGCTGGGCTGCGGGCACCTAGCCTGGGCCGCGGCGCCGCGGATCCTGGTGGGGGGGCTTGGCATGGGCTACACCCTCCGCCAGACCCTGGACCTGGTGGGCCCCGGGGCCGATGTGGTGGTGGCCGAGCTGATGGACGCCGTGGCGACATGGAACCGGGACTATTTTGACGCACTCAACGGCGCGCCCCTGGCCGACGCGCGGGTCCATCTTGAAACCGGCGACATCGCCGATCTGCTCTCCCGCTCGGAAAACCGGTTCGACGCCATCCTGCTGGATGTGGACAACGGCCCCGGAGAGATCACCGATTCGGGCAATCGCCGTCTCTACGGGCACCGGGGGGTTTCGGCCTGCCGGCGCGCGCTCCGGGGCCGCGGGTGCCTGGCGCTGTGGTCGGCCATGCCCAGCAAACGCTTCGAGCAGACACTCCTTCAGTGCGGTTTCCGGGTGAGCCGCTTCCGGGTACCGCTGCACAGGGGCAGCAAATCGAAATCGTGTTTCGTGTGGGTGGCCTCGGAAGACGGGCGAAAACTGCCCCCGGGCGGGGGGCAGCCCCGGGCGCCCGCCAAAACGGCACCGAAGAAGAGCCCGGGCCGGTTCCGGGAGCGGCGTTAGCCGGCCGGCGGGGTTCCAGGCGTGGGTGCGGTTTTTCCCGCAGCGGTGCGGGGACGCCGTGAAAAGCCGAATCGGGAACGGCACAATCCGAAAGCGCGCCCGAATTCCGTTGCACCGCGCGAACCGCCGCACCGGCGATCAGGCCATCGCATAGGCTATGGCAGTGCCCTTAAATGGGGTTCAAGGGGTCAAAGGTTCAAATCCTCTCGCCCCGGCCAATAATTTGTATGAAACAAGGGTGTTGCTTCAGCGGCACCCTTGTTTATTGTGTCGGGGGATGGTGTCGATTTGAGTCGTGTCTTGACGTGAAAGTTGACGTGTTTTTTTGCCAACAATCACTGCGCATATCGAAATCCTTTAATCTATATATTTGATTCAAATCACCAAAGCCCAACAATCGCCTGCTTGTCGCAATTTAAAATCTTGCCATTTTTAGCTCATACAAATAGTGTGTGAAAGAATTTTCCAGATATCATGAGATCCCTTGACTAATTTCCAATCAAACCGATAAATGGAACAGATGGTACCGCATATGGTACCAAGCATCTACGATGGGGCGAAAAGAAAGCTTATACGCAAAAGCGGTGTCGAACCCCAAAGGGCTCCGGGTATCTGAGTTGATAAAGCTTGCTGAACTATGCGGCTTTGTGCATCGGAACACCAAGGGCAGTCATTTGACGTATAAGCACCCGGGAATCAGGCGACTGTTGAGCATCCAACCTGAACCAGGGGATAAGAGTAAAGCAAAGGCCTATCAAGTCAGGCAACTATTGGCCTTAATTGAGGAGTTTGACCTCGTATAAGGGGCATATGGAATTTAAATACTCTGTCAACCTGGTTTATAGCGACGAGGATGAGTGCTATGTCGCAACCATTCCTGAATTTCCAGGTCTTTCAGCATTCGGTGGCACTCCGGAAGAGGCTGCGGCAGAAGCGAAAATTGCCGCTGAAGGGTTCATCGAAGTTTTTAAGGAGGATGGATGCCAGCTCCCTGAGCCATTACAGGCTCAGCAGTTTAGCGGTCAAACACGGCTGAGAATGCCAAAAGGCCTTCACTCAAGTCTGAGCCATCAAGCACAAGCTGAGGGCGTGTCACTGAATCAATATATCGTGTACCTACTATCTGAAAGCGCTGCAATTGATAAGCTCAGCCACACCGTACAGGATTTGACGGTTTCGGTCTTATCGACTATTTTTACAAGGTCGCCGAAGTCTCAGCCCCCGGCTACCACCGGTTCGAATCGAAGAAGAAGGCGTGGCGACTTTTAAAGTGTATGTTGACGTGGTTTTTATGGTTTCCAGGACCATGGGCTAGTGCCCATCCGTGGGTGCCTTTTGCTCCCTCTCCCCTAGCCCCTCCCGCCAGGGGAGGGGTCCTGATATGCGGGCACCACTGAGCGACCCCGATACAGACAGCGATTTCAATGCCCACCCGGCATTGTTGTCAAAACGGAACGTATGTACGACAGAGACCATGATTTCGGGTTGCTGCAAACCCTCACAGCGCGCCGACACCGCTTGACAGCCGGCGGCGGCGGCCGGTATGCTCTCTCATCGGATTTGCGCGGACTTCCCAGTCCGCTCGAACATGCGTCATTCCATCCATATCCATCACATCGTTAACCTCATCGGGCAAATGACGGAGAATGACATGAAGCCACTTGCTGTTGCGCTGGCCTGCGTCGCCGTGCTTTTTTTCACCGGGGCGGCAATGGGTGCGGAAAAACCCTTCACCCTCAACGAGGACGGCCGCCTTCTGATCCAGGAGGCGGCCCAGGCCTACCACCAGGACCTTGACGGCCGGCCCACGGTCATGGATCCAAAAGTCACCGGCTATGTGGAGATGATCATCAATAAGCTCCTGCCCAAGGGCCGCCAAGCGCCCGGAGGCGTCCGCATTACCGCCAGCGTGGTGGACTCGCCCAAGCCCGAACTCTATGCCTACATGGACGGTCACATCGTGGTCACCAGCGGCACACTTTACGCCATGGACAACGAAGCCCAACTGGCCGCGGTCCTGTCCCCACAGATCGCTTATCTTGTCGATGGCTACTACCTGCAGATGTACCAGCAAATCAAAGCCGCGGAGCGCAAACAGCGACGCATGGCGGCGGCCGGGGCGCTGTTGAGCGGCATGCTGGACATTGCCGTTGATTACGTCGTGGATGTGGAAGACATCAAGGCCTCCGATGCCATCATGTCAGGAGAGGCGACCTACCGGGAAACCGCCGAGCGTATGGCCGCGGTCTACGCCGCCCAGAGCGCCTACTACTCCCTCAAGGACGTGGTGGAAAACATCCCCACGACCGACGACCAGGGCCGGCCCCTGGACCCGCGGCTGCGGTTTGCCCCCGTGGCCACGGCCCAAGGCATGACCTATCTGGCCGCAGCGGGCTACGACGCCGGGGAGGCATCCAAGGGCTGGCGCCATATCTGGCGCATCAACAACGACATGGCCAGGGAGAACGAGCGGGTCATGGGCGCGTGGGCCGAGCAGATGCGCACCATGCAAGGGCTCATGCAGGCCAACATGACCCGGATGCAGCAGCAGTTGGGCGCAACCGGCCTGGTCCAGACATTGAGCGAAGCGCCGGAATCAAAGGCCGCCTTTACCAACGACCTGACGCGCATGAAAGAAGTGCGCGATGCCCAGGCCGCCGCCGGCAAAAACGCCGGCGCTGCGCCGTATCAACGCTTTCTTTACGAGACGCTTGTGCCCAAAGCCGAAACCGCACTGGCCGATGAAGATTATGAAAAGGCCAAAATTCTTTATAAAACACTCTATGACAAAGGTGAAAAAACAGCCCCCGTGGCCTACGGCATGGCCAAAAGCCAGTTGGGAGATTTCGCCTTCGGTGCCACGGAATCCGAGCGTCGGACCGCCGAGAAGCAATACCGAGAGGCGTTGCGCCTGGATTCCGGGTATGCACCGGCGTACAAGGGGCTCGGGGCCCTGTATGAAGACTGGGAGCGGTACGAGGACGCAGCCAACGCCTACGGCAACTACCTGAAACACGCTTCCGGCACCGCCGACAGAAACCAGATTCAACGAAAAATCAAAATGCTCAAAAGAAAGGCCAGTCGATGAGATTTTTTCGTAATTCTCCTATCGTCATTCTGATCCTATCGCTCATCGCCGCGCCTGCCTGGGCCGGCGGGTGGAAATTTGCCTATAACCTCAAGCCCGGCCAGAACTGGACCGCCACCATGCAGCAGCAAAGCACTATGAACATGATGGGCCAGAAAAACGTCACCCGTAACAAGTTGCTCATGCGCTACAAAGTAACGAAGGGGAAAAAATCCGGCTGGGTGGGGCTCACCGGCAAAATTCGCTCGGATGCGGCGGCGGAAGGCGGCATGGATTTAGGCAAGATGACCTTTACCGCCGACATGCACGCCAGCGGGGAGATCCGAAATAAAAAGGTGACCGGTTCTCCGGCGCCCCCCATGGGCGACATGGAGGGAATGAGCCCGGAGATGAAGGCCATGATGGTGCAGTCCTACCAGTCCATGGGCGACATGTGGTTGGAATCGGTATTCTGGTTCCCTGAATTTCCTGAGGAGAAGCTGGACATCGGCGATGAATTCGAAATGACACAAAAGATGGGGTCATCGACCGCCGCTATGGGCATGAATACAGTCATCAAGCAGGTGTTCACGTTGGAGGACGTCAGCGACGGGCTGGCCTATTTCAGCGTGCGTCAACGGGGCGTCACAAAAACCGATGGCATAGGGGCCAAGACCACCACCAAAACCGCGGGCAAAGGGGAAACCATCTTCGATCTCAAGGAAGGCATGTGGGTGGAGGTCGTTTCCCAAAGCCAGTCCACCATCAGCATGGGCGGCATGGCGGGGATGGCCAACATGCCGGGAATGCCCCAAGGCGATCAGAAGATGCTTCACATGACCAAGATTGTGGTGGAAAAACAGTAACCGTCCGAAGGCTGCGCATTCGAACCCTGGTTTAGGTTTCTTCGGGTTTTTTGGAATGACCCCCAGCCGCTCTGCCGCGCAGTAGCCACTGTTGATCTTACGCATCACCCCCGTCCTCGGTACCCGCCGATGCGGCCTGGAGCTTGCGCCACGTGCCGGCTTCGAGAAAAGAGCCGGGAACGTTTTACTCCATCTCGAGGAACAGTTGCCACGGCACGCTGCTTGTCGGCGCACGGGCCATGGGGCCCCGCCCAACGCTATTGCGGCGTGAGGATCAGCTTGGCGTCCAGGACCGTCCACCGCCCTCGGCAGAACACCAGGGGGTTGATGTCCAGCTCTTCCAGGCGTTCGCCCAGGGCCACAGCCAGGTCCCCCACGGAGGCCAGCAGGCCGGCCAGCTGGGCCGGGTCGAGATCGATGCCGCGGTAGCCCGAAAAGACCGGGTGGATCCGAAGGTCCGCCAGCATGCGGCTGGCCTCCCGCCGGCCGAAGGGCGGCAACCGGAACGCCACGTCCTTGTAGACTTCCGTGAGCACCCCGCCGGCGCCGACCATCACCGCCAGGCCGAAGACCGGGTCCTTGATGGCGCCCACGATGACTTCCTGGGTGCCGACGGGTGCCTGGGCCTCGAGAAGCAGGGGTTTGCCGGGAAACCGGCCCCGCAGATCCTCGGCCGCCGCGGCCAGCGTGTCGTCGGTCACGTTCATGAGCACACCGTTGACATCGGTCTTGTGCAGGATGTCCGGGGAGCAGACTTTCAGCACGCAGACATCGGCGCCGCCCAGCGGGGTCACCGGATCGTCCGGGGCCAGCAGGCGCCCCCGGGGCACGGACAGCCCCGTTTCGGCCAGCAGCCGTTTGGCTTCGAACTCGTTGGGGCGGCCCGGCACCCGGAGGGTGGCGCACCACGCACGAAAACGATCTTTCATGGGGTCTCCTCCAGGGCGTCGAGGATGCGGGCCCGCTCAACGAGAAACCGGGCGGCCCGCACCGCCCGGTACACCGACGGGAACCCCACGACGCCGGCGTCGTGAAAGCGCCGGATGTAAAGGTCCGTGTAGGGGCCGTATTGGGTGAACACGATGACGGGCTTGGCCTGCCGCCGGACCCGCTCGGCCACGATGTCGATAAGGCGGTCGCTGATGCCCGGCGGCGCGAAGAACGCCGTGCAGATGACGATGTCCACGCCGGGGTCGCCCAGCAGAGCGTCCAGGGCCAGGCCAAACATGTCGTCGGTGGCGCTGGCCGTCAGGTCGACGGGGTTGCCGCTGGCGGCAAAGGGCAGAGTGCCGGCCCGGATGGCGGCGGCGGTCTCCGGGGCCGGGTGGGCCATGGCCAGCCGGACCCCCCGCAGCGGCAGCTCAATATAATCGGCACACATGACGCCGAACCCGCCGGCCGGGGTCAAGACGGCCACGTGGTTTCCCGGCGCAGGCGGCAGCATGGCCAGAGTCTTTCCGGCGTCGCAGAGCTCCTCGTCGTCCATGGCCCGCTGGACGCCGAACTGCCTGAAAGCGCCGCCCACCACCCGGTCGGACCCGGCCAGCCGCCCGGTGTGGCTGCTCACCGCATGGGCCCCGGCCGGTGTCCGGCCAGCCTTGAGCACCAGCACGGGTTTTAGCCGGGCCACTTCCCGGGCCGCCTGAAGAAACCCGCGGCCGTCTTCAAGGTGCTCCAGATAGAAGGCCAGGCAGGTGGTGCCGGGGTCGTTGCCGAAGTGGGTCAGAAAGTCCATTTCGTTAAGGTCGCACTTGTTACCCAGCCCGATGAAGGCCCGCAAGCCGTAGCCCAGATTGCCGGCAAGCCCCAAAGCCTCCACCCCCACCGAACCGCTCTGGGTGATGAAGGCCACCCCGCCGCCGCCGGCCAGCGACTTGTCACCGTGCTCCACAAAAATGGTATCCAGCCGTTCGGCCGGGATGAATACACCCAGGGAATTGGGCCCCAGGATGCGGCTGCCGAAGGTGGCCGGTATCCGGCGGAGCCGCTCCTCCAGGGCCGACCCCTCACCGCCGGTCTCGGTGAAGCCGCCGGCAATGACAATGATCATGGGAATCCCACGGGCCGCGCAGGCTTCGGCGGCCGCCACGGCCCGGTGCGCCCCGGTGGCGATGACCGCCAGGTCCACATCTTCGGGGAGCCCCTCGATGGCCGGCACCACCGGGTGGCCCAGAATGGTTTTCTCCTCGGGATGAACCGGGTGGAGCCGGCGCTGAGACCGCATCAGGTTTTCAAACAGAATGCGGCCGATGCGGCCCTCCCGGCTGGAGGCCCCCACCACGGCGATGCTCCTGGGGTTCAGCAGTCTGGCAAGGGATGATGTCATGGGGCGGCGTCGATTCCGTAAAGGCTGAGATAGTGATGATCGCCCACCGGATCCGTTCTGCGCCGGGCGAAACCGAACGGAGAGAGCAGGTCATCCAGTTCGGTTTCCGAGAGCCTCACGGACTCGGGGGGACCCGGGGGCCCCGATGTTTTCTTGAACTCGATGACCGCCAGTGTGCCCTGGGGCTTGAGCAGGCGGCGGGCTTCGCAGAGAGCGCCCTCGGCAGTGCCGTCCGCCACCAGGTCATGGATCACCGTGGCGAAGAAACACACATCGATGGTGCCGCTCTCAAGGGGGAGGGATTTGCTGATGTCCACCACCAGGGGATCGATCTGGTCGAGCCGCCGGGCGCTGGCGGTCACATCCAGGGCCAGAACCCCCTCCCGCCACAAATCGGCGGCATGGATCATCCCCCGGGCGTCGATCCGCTCGGCCGCGGCCAGGGCATAGTGGCCCCTGCCGCAACCCATGTCCACCATGACGGTGTCGGGCGCGAGCCCGATGAGATCGAAGGCCCGCGCCACGTCCACCATGGTGTAGCTGCTTTTACCCGCGGCGATGGGCGCGTCATCCCGAACCCCCTCAAGGGTCAGCGTGGTCTCTGCGGCCAGGGATTTCTGATAGGCCTTCCATCCCGGGCACCAGTGGGTGTGCCAGCGCCAGAGCCAGGCCAGAAAGGTGCCGGGCCGGGCTTCGGCCCGGGCCCTAAAGGCGCATTTTTCGCAGTTGTAGGGCATCAAGACCTCCGCTGGCCGCTACATAGAGCGACGTGTCAAGTTTCAGGTGTTACGTGTTCGGCGGTGGTATAAGGCACTTATATTGATGCAAAACGCCTTCACCTAACACCCGACGCTGTTGTACCTGGTCAACCCTGCCGACCCGCTGCAGGCCCGGGCCACTGTCCGGCATCGGGGATGCCGTCACGCCCCCCAAGCGTTGTTGCCGCCTGGGCCGCCGCCCAGGCGGCGAATGCCAGCGCCCGGTCGTAGGGCCACTTGTTTATCAGGCCATAAATGACGCCGGCATGAAAGATGTCGCCGCAGCCGGTGGTGTCCACGGCGGTCACCGGAATGGCCGGCCGCCGGATGAACCGGCCCTCCCAGAGGGCGGCATAGCCTTTTTGCCCCAGGGTGACCCCCACCATGGCCGGACCCAGCCTTGCCAGTTGGTAGCAGGCGGCCTCGGCATCGTCAACGCCCACAAGGCTCCGGGCAAAGGCCTCGGAAACAATGCAGCAGTCGGTCATGGCAACCACGTCGAGGACCCCGTCACGCAGCGTACCGGCATCCAGCACCACGGTGGATCCGACAGCCCGTGCGGCCAGGCAGCCGGCGATGGCAGCATCGATGTAAAGGCCATCGGTGTGAAACAGGCGGGCCCTGCCGATGGCCGCCGTATTCACTTCGGCGACGGCAAGCGCCGGGCCAGTGGGCCGCTGCCAAAAAATGGTTCTCCAGCCACCCAATTTTTCAGCGGCAATGAAGGCGAACTGGGACCGGCAGCCGGCGCGCGTTATGACGTCGGCAGTGTCGATACCCTCCACCTCAAGACCACTCTGTATCTCCCGGCCGAATCCGTCGTCACCCACGACACCGGCGTAAGCGCAGCGCAACCCCCACCGGGACAACGCCACCAGGGCCGTGGCCACAGGGCCGCCGCCCTGGACGGTGAGTCCTGAAAACTCACACTTGGAATCGACACCCGGGTAAGCGTCCACCGGGGCCAGGTAGTCCATGGAGCATTGGCCAAGGCCATAGACATCTATAGTTTTCATGGGAAACGCTTTCATGAATCGATGGATTCACTGTGTCCGTCGATCCACGCGGTCAACGGGTGCAAGCCGATTAGCCCATTAGAAGCTGCATCGCGGCCTTGAAAAGCACGCCCTCCGGATCGGCCAAATGATCGAGAATGGAAAAATGGTCCGCTGACGGCACGGTAAGCGTCGGCACGTCGGCACCGGCATCGCCCCAGCGGAAGGCCAACCGTTCCGTTTGCCAGTGGTAGGCTTCCGATTCACGCTCGCCCACCGCGGCCACGACGTGGCTGCCGGTGTGGGGAACCAGATTCAAGGGGCTGTTTCTCAAGACCGCACCGGCGTCGAGGCCGAGGACGGCGTTGAGATAACACAGTCGAATGGGTTCCAGATCGAAGAGGCCGCTGATGCTCAGAACACCTTTGACGCCCCCAGCCGGCACCGGTCCCCGGTCCCCGGCCACGAGCATGGCGGCGATATGGCCGCCGGCACTGTGGCCGCTCACCACAATGCGGTGCGCATCACCGTTGAATGCATGGATTTCGCGGTGCACCCAGGCAACGGCGCTGCGGCAGGCGCCTACGATGCGATCCATGCCGTCGTCAGGGGCCAGCGGGTAGTTGACCAAGACGGTGGTGACGCCGGCGGCGACAAAAGGAGCGGCGATGAAGGCGAATTCGTTTTTTGACAATGCCTGCCAATACCCGCCGTGAAAAAATACGTAGACCGGCGCGTTGGGCTTCGCCGCCGGGAAGACATCCAGACGCTCCCGAGGGTGGTCCCCGTAAGCGAGATCCCGTCGGGCGCCCATCGTTTCAAGGCAGTTGGCACTGCGGGCGACCCACCCGTCGATAATTTCCTGAAAATTCGCCACCCGTGCCCGGTTGTTGTACTGGGCGTCAAGTTGCTCCTGGTTGTAGTTCAGAAAGATTTTGGTCATATCACCGTCCCGTTTGCTCGTTTTACAACTTGATGAACCCGCAGAAAATGAACAACAGATCGCGGGCATGGCCCACGCTTACAAGGACCACTCCATCAAGCGGTGGGATGTCGATGTTACACCCTTTCAGCGCCGCCGGTGTGGCCGGCTACACACCGGCCGCTTGTGTCAACTCGGCGATCCGCACCGTCATCGTCGTCCACAGCCCCGGATATGCCATCCCGTGGCCCAGGCCGTCCACCATGAGAAGTTCCGCCCCGGTGATGGATCGGGCCGTGTCTTCACCGTGGGCCGGCGGCACCAACGCATCATGGGTGCCGTGGATCACCAGCGTGGGGCAGGTCACCGCGCCAAGGGCCCTCCGCCGCCCGGGGGCGGCCAATATTGCGGCCATCTGCCGGGGAAAGCCCATGGGATAGAAAGCCCGGTCATAGGCCGCGGCCGAGAGTTCGGCCTGAAGCGCCTCGTCCAGTTCGGCGGATCCGTCGGCGAACGCGCGATAAATGGTGCCCATGTGGGCGATGTACCGATGGCGCTTCGTGGGCGCCAGGGATGCCACGGCGGCTGCGGCCGCAGGTGTGGCCGGGGGCAGGTCCGGCTCACCGGTGGTGGATTCCATGGAGGTCAAGCTGAGCACCCTATCCGGATATTCCACGGCCATGATCTGTGCGATCATGCCCCCCATGGACAGGCCGCAGACGTGGAACCGGTTCAGTTCCAAGGCATCGGCCAGCCCGACGGTATCCGCAGCCATGTCCGACAGGGTGTAGGGGGGCGTGATTTCAGCGTTTTTGGCCGGGTCTTCCGCCATGGCCATGATGTCCGGAACGCCTTTGTGTTCAAGCTTGGTCGACAGCCCACAATCCCGGTTATCGAACCGGATCACCCGATGGCCCGAATCCACCAGCTGCCGGCAAAACCCTTCGGGCCAGGCGACAAGCTGGGTGGTGAGCCCCATGATCAACATCAGGGGGCGCCCGTCTTCAGGGCCCATGATGTCGTAGCAGATCGATATTCCATTGGCATGGGCAACTGGCATGGTGCAAAGTCTCCTGGATGGTGTTGTCGTTTGGGTGGTGGATCGTTGTTGGACGCCTTAGGCCCGGGCTCCTGTACTAATCCGCCGATGATCGCGGGCATGGCCCGCTCCTACAAGGATCAACCACTTTACTGCTTGAGCGGACCCGTGGGTGTCACACCCACGGGGTAATCAATGCCTCATGGCGTCTGACGCCCCCGCCGGCGCGGTTGTACTCGTAGCGCACCTGCAGGAGCTCAACCCCCAGGGCGAAGCCCATGGGCAGGTAGATATACGCCTTGGGCACGTGCTTGTGCAGTCCTTCCATGAATATGGTCACCCCGATGGTGATCAAAAAACTCAACGCCAGAATCTTGAGGGCAGGGTTTTTCAATATGAAATCACCAGGATATTGTCGACACCGAGAACCAGTTCCAGCCCGACGAGCAGGGCCAAGAGCGCGAGGGCATCGGCCATGGGATTCTCCTTAAGATTAGCGTCGGCGGTGCATGCACCGCAGGACTGATAGCTCCGTAAAAGTCGAAATTCCCCAATTGTAATTCCGAGGAGGAGGCTTCACTCTTCGAGCTACGCCCCCCAGGGCTTGCGACGAGGAATCTCAACATTTTGTTATCTATATATATTATGATTAAAACACAGATCCCTCGCTACGCTCGGGATGACATCTGAGGGGTTTTTACGGGCTTGTCAAGACTACTGGGTGAGTGCGTCCATCAGGCCAGCCATCACCCGGTTGATGGCTAAAAACCGTGCCGTTTCGGCCAGCATTTCCTCCGGTGCCTGAACGAATGGCCCGCTGGTGAGGTCCGCCGCGCAGTTTTCGATGAGCGCGGCGGCCGAATCGCGGGTGGTTTCCAGGTGAAACTGGAGCCCGATCACCCGATTGCCCAATGCGAACGCCTGATGTTCGCAAGCCCGGCTTCGGGCCAGATGACTGGCGCCGCGCGGCAAATCGAAAGTCTCTCCGTGCCAGTGGAACGCCAACACTTCCGGTGGCAAAAGGTCCGCCGGGAGCACGGTCTCCGGCTCGGCAACGGTTCGAACAACGGGAAACCAGCCAATTTCTTTATGGCTGTTGCGGTTGACGGCAGCTCCGGCGGCAGCAGCGATGAGTTGGGCGCCGAGACAAATACCCAACACCCGCTTACCCGCATCGACGGCCGCAGCGACATGGCGTTTCTCAACCTTGAGCCATGGATACTGAATCTCGTCGTTGACGCTCATAGGGCCACCCATGACAACCAGAACATCAAAATCATCCGCCGCCGGCAGCGCATCGCCGGCAAAAAAGCGGGTGCGCGTCACCGGGATGCGGCGCTCCCGGCACCAATCGTCGATACTGCCCAATCCCTCGAAGGGAACATGCTGAAAGTAATGGAGGCGAAGCGGCATTGGGGGGACTCCTGATTCTCATTCGTGTCTAACTGCGAAAGCTCGTCGCGCAAACGCCGGGATGTTGTGACGTTCCGGCAAGAGGGTTATTGCACCTTATTCCGACAGGGTCAGGGCTGCGGTGATGAGCACTATCATTTCCGGGCCCATTTCGAGGATCCAGGGTGGTTCGTTCCCAGCCCCGGATCTGAAATCGAACTTTGCGTTTGTTGGCCGCATCGGGCACTCACAGTGTCAGAACCATCCTGGATTGGCAAGCCGCAGACTCGCCGCGTTTCGTGGTCGGGCGCGTCTCAGCCGTCTCAAGCATCCTATCGATGCTTCAACCTTCTTCAACCGCATCCACCAATAAGATGGGGATTTCCGCTCCACGCGCTTGGCCCAATGGTCTCCTGGGCGGGCCTTCCCCCAAATGTGCGGCGACCTCATTCAACCGCTCAAACGCGCTGTGGATCCGCTGATTCAGGCGGTCGATATTGAGCCGGCCAAGGATCTCTTCACCCGTTAGCGTCACCAGATGCCGGCCGCCCAACGCCTTTTTGCCGCCGATGGGATCTACTCAGTGGCGTCAATGGCCCGGCGCTGTTGATCCCCCCACTGTTTCAACCCTTCCAGCTTTGCTTCGTACAGCACAACGCAGTGCTTTAAGCGTTGAACGTATTCCACCATGTCGCCGTAGGTTGTTTCTCCCCGGTAATCGCAGTCCGCCACCGGGGTGATAAATTCGGCGGGGATTGGCAATGGCTTAATCACCGCCGTTCTCGTCGTGGTGCACCCCGCCGCCCAACAGGCGATCCAGAACCACGTCAGGCACGTCACGCTCCAAACAAGCGATGGATTCCCGGTCGTTTTTGAGTTCCACAATGATGATTTCATTGGCGGCCAGCTCCTTGTGAAGGCGGTCAATGGCTGCCTGCAGCGCCCACTGCGTCTTCCGGTCAACCTGACGATCCGTTTGCAGGCGTTTCATGACGGCACGCTGGCGGCGAATCTCCGCCTCAAGACGCAGGGAGTCCGCAGTTCGGGCCGCCAGATCTGTTTCAAGTCTGCGTGCCGATGCTTCCAGATCAGCCATGGCTTCATTAAGCGTTTGGGTTTCCTTGAGGTGAGAGCGAAGGAGGGCGTCCTGATCGACCTTGAATTGCCGGACAGTCGCCTCTGATCTGGCGATCTGGCGGGAGCGGATCTCCAGTTCGTCGGCCAACCGGCGGATCTCCCGCTCCTGGTCCTCGATTCGCTGTGCGTTGGCGGCGGCTTCCCGTGTCACCATGACACCGTAACCGCTGAGAAGGAGGACGATGAGCAGCAGCGAACCGATAATGATGGTGGTGGTATTGCTCATAAGACACCTCCGTGACAGTGGGCCACGCAGACCTGCGGGTCCCACTGAGCATACCATGGCAGGGGTCTCAGCGGGCGTCGACCGCGCGTAGGCCCCGAGTTGGAGCGGATACCAAAATACTCTGTATCACAAAGACAATGCTCAGAAAAGCCGGCCAAGGCCGATCTTCGGGAGAGCCGCTGGATTTTCAGGTCGGGGCGCACGGACGAAGGTCTTCAAAAGCACTTTCCGACCTGCACGGGGCATCAGGGGAAGTAGGTGGCGCAGGCGTTTTTGGACTCCCAGGCGCTCACCCGGTCGACGCGGATACCGGGCCGGTCGATACGAGACTGTAGTGCGGTGGCGATGTATTTGGCGATGTTTTCGGATGACGGTGGGGTGGCGTCATCGAAAAAAACGAGTTCATTCAAAAATTTGTGGTCCAGCGTACCCATGATCTCACGGATATGCCGTTTGATGATGCCAAAATCCAACAACACCCCGCCCTCATCGAGATCGTCCCCGGACACCACCACTTCGATTTTCCAGTTGTGCCCGTGAAGGTTTTCACATTTTTCACCGACCATGGCCAGCCGATGGGCGGCGGCAAAATCCGTCTCAACCTTGAGTTCATACATGGGATCGGTACCCGCTCAATTCAGTGTGCGCTGGGCAGCGTTTTTGAGAATGCCTTTGAGTTTTGTGGAAATCTTCTTTCCTTCCAGCTTGGCGAATTCCCGGAGCAATTGCTCTTGCCTTTTTGAAAGGCTGGTGGGCGTCTTTATAAGAAGTTGGACGATCTGCTCTCCCCGCCGTCCGGTGCGCAGCGAGGGGATGCCCTTGCCGGGGAGGCGGAGAGCGTCGCCGAACTGCGTCCCTCTGGGCACCCTCAGCGAGGCCTCCCCGTCCAGCGTCTTTACGGTGATCTCATCGCCCAATGTCGCCTGCACAAACGAAATGGGCACCTGGCAAATGACGTTGTTGCCGTCCCGTTGGAAAAATTCATGGGACTCGACGTGAATAAACACGTAAAGATCCCCGCTCGGCCCGCCGCGCGCTCCCGGTTCGCCTTCGCCCGACAACCGCAGCCGCGACCCGGTATCCACGCCGGCAGGAATGCGAACCGATACCCGCTTGCTGGTGAGCACCTGACCGATACCGCGGCATTCTTTGCACGGGGAGGGGATGACCTGGCCGGTACCTCGGCACCGCGGGCAGGTCGTGCGCACCGTGAAGAACCCCTGGGAACGGGACACTTGACCGGCGCCCTGGCATTGGCCGCAAGTGTCCGGATGGGTTCCCGGCTCGCAGCGGCTGCCGTGACAGCTGCCACAGAGCTCCATTTTTTCAACGTCAATTTCCGTGGTGGTGCCGAACACGGCATCGCGGAACCGCAACCGGAGATCATAACGCAGATCCGCTCCCCGTTGGACGCCGGAACGGGCGCGGCGGCCGCCACCGTTGAAACCGAAAAGATCTTCGAAGATACTGCCAAAACTGGAAAAAATGTCTTCAAATCCGCTGAAGCCCGAGAACCCGCTGCCTTCCAGTCCCTGATGCCCGTATTGGTCGTAGATCCGTCGTTTTTGGGGATCCCTGAGGACCTCGTAGGCCTCTGCAGCTTCCTTGAACTTGTTCTCCGCCTCGGTGTCGCCGGGATTGCGGTCAGGGTGGAATTTGAGAGCGAGTTTGCGGTAGGCTTTTTTCAAACCCTCGTCGTCGGCATCACGGCCGACGCCAAGCACTTCATAATAATCCCGTTTCGAACTCATGAAATTTCCTGGAGGTCGGTTTGCGGCAGTACTCTTCGCCGTGGCCTTTGATGGCGGTTGGCAGAAATATCAAGCACCCGCGCCAAGGTGGGATTTCCACACGGGCGTCGGGCGCATCGCAGGCCCCAACTTAATGCACATTACCCTGTTGTCAACACACCGGAGATGCCGATTTTTGCTACAATCCTGGCCGCTTAAGTCATTTTCTGGAAATCGGTGAAGTCTGCCGCGGCCCTGCCGCCACCCGATGGATCGATCGCCCCTCGAGTTACCTGCGAACAATGGTGTCCCTGAGCCAACGGTGGTCATCCCGGTGGGGGAACTGAATGGTATAGTGAAGGCCGCGGCTTTCTTTTCGATGTTGCGCACATTTGACGATCAACTCGGCCACCACGGCGATATTCCGCAGCTCGATGAGATCGGCCGAGACCCTGAAATCCCAGTAGTACTCATGAATCTCAGCCTGAATGGTCTCGATGCGCCGATGGGCGCGGGCCAATCGCTTATCACTGCGGACGATCCCCACGTAGTTCCACATGAGGCGCCGGATTTCATCCCAGTTGTGAGCCACCATGATGTGCTCATCACTGTCCACCGTGCCCACCTCGTCCCATAACGGCGGCTCGAGCATACTGGAAAAATCCATGCTTTGGAAATCCGAAACGGCCTGTTCCGCGGCCGCGTTGGCATAAACCAGGGCTTCAATCAGCGAGTTGCTGGCCAGCCGGTTGGCACCGTGAAGCCCCGTGCAGGCGGTTTCTCCGATGGCGAAAAGGTGGTGAAGATCGGTGCGGCCGGACAAATCAGTAGCCACGCCGCCGCACATGTAGTGCGCCGCCGGCACCACCGGTATGGGCTCGGTGGTCATGTCGATGCCAAACCCCAGACATTTTTTGTAAAGATTGGGAAAGCGTTGCCGGATAAAATCCGTAGGCTTGTGGGATATGTCCAGAAAAACCGAATCGGCACCGCTTTTCTTGAGTTCCGTGTCGATGGCCCGTGCCACAACATCCCTGCAGGCCAGCTCCTTTGAATCGTCGTAAGATTCCATGAACCGCCGACCGGCGGCATCGAGCAGCCGTGCCCCCTCGCCCCGCACCGCCTCGGAAATGAGAAAATTCTTGGCTTCGGGATGGTACAGGCATGTGGGATGAAACTGAACGAATTCCATATTGGCAATGGTGGTCCCGGCCCGGTATCCCATGGCGATGCCGTCGCCCGTGGCGACATCGGGGTTGCTGGTGTACAGGTAGACCTTTCCGGCGCCGCCGGTGGCCAGCAGCGTGATTTTCGCACTGACGGTCTTGACCGTGTCGGCCTGCCGATCCAGTACATAGGCGCCGCAACAACAATCGTCCCGGAGCGTGGTGACGCGCCCCCGCCGGATGCGGGTGCTCCAGGTGATGAGGTCGATGGCGATATGATGCTCCAGAACGGTGATGTTGGGGTGGTTGTGGACATGGTTCACCAGCACGGTTTCCAACTCAAGCCCCGTCATATCCTGGGCATGGACAATGCGCTTTTGCGAGTGGCCCCCTTCGCGACCCAGATCCAACTGAGCACTGTCGGCGGTTTTGCCCTGTCTGAGGTTGAAGTGGACTCCGAGATCGATGAGTTCGCGAATGCAGTCCGGCCCGCAGGTAACCACCCGCTCCACCACTTCCCGGTTGCAGAGACCATCACCGGCTTCGAGAGTGTCTTTGATATGCAGGTCAAAACTGTCGAGGCGGTGAAAAACAGAAGCGATTCCTCCTTGAGCGTGGGCGGTATTGCTCTCCATCATCTCTTTTTTCGTCACCAGGACGACCTGGCCGTGGGCCGCCACTTTGAGTGAAAACATCAAGCCGGCCACACCGCTGCCAATGATCAGAAAATCCGTATCGATCTTCATCCGCACCCTCAGTAATAGGACGGCCGTTTGCGCCGGGATCTCATGCTGACGCCGATGAGAAGCCCCAGCACCAGCACCCCCGCTCCGGAAAGGAACCACCAGATATTGTGTTTGCTTCTGGCAGCGGTGATCTCACGGGTCAACCCCGCCATTTTCTCCCGGGACTCTGCCAATTCTTTGACCAGCTGGTTGCGGTGTGTCTGGATCGTGTCGGCATTTGCCAGGGCCACCTCCAGCTGCTGATTGGCCTCGGTGAGCGCGGCGAGTTCCTGCAGCGCCTGGGCCAGTTTTTTTGCCAGGGCCGCTTTATCTTTCTCGAGTTTTTTCATTTCATCACTGGGCATACCGGAGCGGTCCAACAGGGCGTCGTATCGCTCCTGAAGCGATGCCAGTTGGGTTTTCAGCGGCGCATCCGTCTGGATAAGGCGCGTCAGCACCCACCCCTCCTTGCCGGAAGGCAGGCGAATCTGGCTCCATTCATCACCTTTTTCCATAATTTCAACAGGTTGTCCAGAGTCCAGAAGCGATAGAATCTTTCGGTCCATCGCCGGTCCAGAGCGAAACGTCACCTGTATGGTATCGGTAATATAATGGGTCTGAGCCATTACCGCTGGGCTCCATACCAGCAGGCAGCATCCAAGCAGACAGGCCAAGCGCCGTAACATCGCTACCCCCCTTGCAAGCCGGTGGCGGTGGCCGCCAGGCGGACTGCCGCTCCCGATGGTTGTTGTCTGGTGAGAAACAGTCGTTATTTTGAGATAGACCGGTGGCGACTGTCAATATTTTGTTCTAAAATCTGGATATTTATGATAAATTCTGCTTATTGACGCTATTAACGGATGACAGATAATGATTGCTTACGATTTACAGTGCAGCAATGGCCACGCCTTCGAAGGCTGGTTCGAAGACCACAAAACCTACCGTGCGCAGCAGCGCAAGGCCATGGTGAGCTGTCCCGTGTGCAGCACCGCCGACGTGCACCGGGTTCCCTCCACCTTCGCCATCAAGGCCTCCAGCCGTGACGCCGGCGCGCCGGGCAGTGTGCCAAAAATCGATCCGGAACGACTGACCCGTAAAATCGTCGATTTCGTCGAGAAGAATTTCGACAATGTCGGCCCCGACTTTGCTAAAGAGGCCCTTAAAATCCACTACGGCGCCTCCGAGCCGCGAAACATCCGCGGCACCAGCACCGACGAAGAAGAAAAAGTGCTCGAGAAGGAGGGGGTGGGGTTCATTAAAGTTCCGGTATCCGTGCCCCAGCAGAAAACCGATTCGTGAAACCGCGGACACCCGTCTGCCAATGACCACCATGCCGATTGCACTGACCGCAATCGGCGTTTTTTATAGCGTTCATGGTTGGATTCGCCGCGGGTGTGGAGCGTGGGCGCCAATTAATCAGCTTGGCGTGCAAACTGGCCGAAAATCGCGACTGGACCAGAAATCCACATCATCTGTCGAGCCCGGTCCCCGATGCCTTTCATACGTCATATTCAAGAAGGGATACCTCGCCGCATGGCGATGCGCCAGTGTAGCCGCATCAAAGGAAAAATCTACCCTGTCAGCACATGCTTCATCAGGTGCCCCAGCTCCGGAAAGATGAGGTTGTTGCAGGCGAGTTTGCAGGCGTTGAGACTCCCCGGCATGCAAAACACCAGGGTGTTGCCGACGCGGCCGGCCATGGCGCGGCTGAGCAGCGCCGCCGAATCGATCTCCTCGAAACTGAGCTGGGTAAATAGGACTCCAAAAGCGGGGATTTCCTTGTCCAGTAGCGGCCGTACCGCTTCGATGGTGACGTCGGCATCGGCAATGCCAGTGCCCCCGGTCATGAGGATCGCCTGGCATTTTTTTCGCTCCACCAAATCAAGGACAGTCCTGGCGATCGCCGGCGCCTCGTCCGGGACCACCTGGTGATATACCACGGTGTGGCCTTCTTTTGCGGCCTGGCGAGCGATCCAGTGGCCGCTCTTGTCTTCATCGAGGGTCCGAGAGGTGGAAATGGAAACCACCGCCACCGAGAGGGGGCCGGGCGCGTGCTTCCGATGATGATGCAATCCCATGGTGAACCTTCCGTATGTTCAGGGTGACCGGATAGGCCTTTTGTATACCAATCTCAGGCGGGGGATCAACCTATTTAGAATCACCGTAACCTATTGGAAAACTGTGATTTTATCTTGATTTACCCCTGGGTTTCATCTAATGTTAGCCGACTGCCAGCAACCTGAAACGAGGATCTGCAATGACACGCCCCCCCATCACCGGTGTCATCCTGGCCGGTGGACTGAACAGCCGCTTCCATGGCCGGGCAAAAGCACTCCTCGAAATCGACGGCCGGCGGATTCTGGACCGGCTGATGGACGTCTATGCGGGGTTCTTTGATGAAACCATCATTGTGACCAACGACCCGCTGGGGTATCTGGACTGGAACGCACAGATCGTTACCGACGTGCTGCCCCAGCGCAGTGCGCTCACAGGCATCCATGCGGGGCTGTTCTATACCCGCACCGAGCATGCCTTCATTGCCGCCTGCGACATCCCCTTCCTGAAAGCGGCGGTGGTTCGCGTGGTCCTGGATGCAGTGTCTTCGGATATCGATGCGGTGATGCCGGAAACAAATCGGGGATTCGAGCCCCTTTGCGCCGTATATGCCGCGCGGTTGGTGGATGCCGCCGCCCAGCACGTCAAAAAAGGCGATTTCAAGATTCGGCGCGCATTTCGCAAGCGACGGATTCGTGCGGTTTCCGAAAAACGGCTCCGCGCCGTAGACCCGGATTTGGTGTCCTTCTTTAACATCAACACACCGGAGGACCTGGCGGCAGCGGGGCAGGTCATTCGGAACCAGACGGCATCGCCGCGGGGAGACTGACCATGAAAGTTCACCACTTGATGGCCGATATAAAAAGCAACCCCGACATCGGCCGTGCCGGCATGATCCTATGCCACAACGGCGTTGTGCGGGAAACCGCTCGCGACGGGCGGCGCGTCCGGGGCCTTCGGGTCACCGTTGACCGGCAGCGGCTGGATGCGGTCATCACCGAGCAGTCGGCGCGGCCGGGAATTGTTGATATCCGGGTCGACATCGCCGCCGACAAGGACTTGGCGGTGGGTGACGACGTGATGCTCCTGGCCGTGGCGGGGGATATCCGTGAAAACGTCCTGAAAGTGATGACGGACACCCTCAATGCCATCAAAACGACTGTGACGCACAAGACCGAGTTCTTTGTGGATGATGAAACCGCGCGATAGGAAAACGGTGTTGACATGACCAACGAATTTACCCACCTGGATGCGGAAGGCCGGGTCCGGATGGTGGATGTCACCGAAAAGGCGCCCTCCCTGAGGGAAGCGACGGCCCGGGGCCGAATCACCATGACCGGAGACACACTGGCGCGCATCGGCAAAAATGATGTAAAGAAAGGCAACGTCCTGGAAACGGCGCGTATTGCCGGGATCATGGCGGCCAAGAAAACCGCCGAATGGATCCCCATGTGCCACCCGCTGGCCATTACCCATGCCCAGGTGGACTTTGACCTGCTGCCCGATGCGCGGGCCGTCGACATCACCGCCGTCGTCCGCCTCAGGGGCAGCACCGGCGTGGAGATGGAAGCGCTGACGGCCGTCAGCGTGGCTGCGCTGACCATTTACGACATGTGCAAATCTTATGACCGGGAAATGATGATCGGCGATATCCGGCTGATGGAAAAAACCGGGGGGAAAAGCGGCCATTACCGCCGCCGCCCGTCATTTTGAGCGTCAGCCCCAGTAGCGCGCTCAGACACCGCGGCATATCAGCGAATACGTCGGTTCTCTTGAAATGCATCGGCAACGAACCCTGAGGGAGGCAACCATATGAATAGATTCACACTGTTCGGCATCGTCATACTGGCTGCCAGCGGCGTGACGCTTGTCTTTGAAGCCGTGTCGTCCATGATGACGGTGGGTGAAATCGTTTTAGAACACGTGACCCTGGAAGGCTTTTTCGGCGTCGATGCGTTTTACTGGATTGACGACCTGCCTTGGGACGCCCTCGTAAAAGCTGCCGACTGGCTGATTCAAGTGCCCATCTACCTGGGATGCGCCGTGATCGGCGTGGTGTTTCTGATTATCGGCGGTTTCACCGCCCGGTAAGGACCGGTTTTTGTGACGGTTCCCCGAACCGACAGCACCGTTCCCACGACCGCCCCGGCCGTTGGCATCCTTCAGGGGTGGCCCACAGCAGCCCCCCGTATCCTGTTGTTCGATCGTTTCATCAGCCGATCGAAACACTCCAACCAAGGACGATGATGCGCCGTCAAGTGACATCCGGAAACCGGTGGTGGCGGTATCTGTGGCTGGCTGTGATGTTGGCCATGGCGGTGCCGGCGGCCTGCACCCGGGCCCCCCAGCGACCCGAAAGAATCGTTCCGGAGACTGCCCTGGCGCGGCTGGACATCGGTGAATACCCGCTGTTTTCCGACGATCTGAATTGGCTGGGGCTCACCACGGCCATTGATGAGAGCCTTGTTTACCTTGACCGGCTGCCCGGTGAGACCCCCTTTGTTTTCGGCCCGGACACGGTCACGGCCAACCACCTGGCCGCGTCCCTCCGGCATTTTCACGCATTTATTCGAAGCCGGCCGGATCCGGCAACACTCCAGGATTTTATTGCCGATCAGTTCTATGTGTATCGATCCATTGCCGGCACGGCCGGCGAGATGCTTTACACCGGCTACTACGAGCCCCTATTGCGCGGCAGCCTGGATCCAAGCGATCGGTATGCATATCCCATTTACGATCGCCCAAGCGACCTGCTCACCGTTGAGTTGTTCCGGTTTTCTTCAGAGTTCAAGGGCCGGCGGCTGATGGCCCGCCTGGACAACGGTCGGGTCATTCCCTACTTCGATCGCGCTGAAATCGACCGGGAGGGCGCACTGGACGGCAAGGCAGACGTTCTGGTGTGGGTGGACGACCCCGTCGACCTTTTTTTCCTTCACATCCAGGGCTCAGGTCGAGTGTTGTTGGATTCCGGCGGTTCCCTCAACATTCAATACCACACCACCAATGGCCGCCCCTACCGCAGCATCGGCAAAATCCTCATCGATCGGGGGGCCATTGCCCGGGAGGACATGTCCATGCAGGCCATCCGCCAGTGGTTGGCCGATCACCCCGAAGACGCCGACGACATTCTCGACACCAACCCCAGCTACGTGTTTTTTAAAACCGGCCCGGAAGGACCCCACGGATCCCTCAGCGTGCGCCTCACGCCGGGGCGATCCATGGCCACGGATTACCGGTTGTTTCCCCGGGGCGCCCTGGCATTCGTTCAAACGGAAAAACCCCTGGTGACAATGGAAGGGCAAATCCACGAGTGGATCCCCATGCGCCGATTCATCCTGAACCAGGACACCGGCGGCGCCATCCGCGGGCCGGGACGCGCCGACATCTTCTGGGGGCACGGCGAATACGCTGAAATCGCCGCCGGATACATGCAGCATCCAGGAGCCCTGTACTTCCTCGTTCTGAAGCAGCCGATTCTTGACAGCCACCGGCAAGTCACGTACTAGGGTGAACTGCTTTTTTCCGGGCCGCTGGCGTGTCCGGAGACAGCGGGCCGCGTCGCTGCGGCCCCTTTCGTTACGGAGACGACCTATGTTCGGCATGGGAATGCCTGAAATTCTGTTGATCCTGGCCATCGCCCTCATTGTGATCGGCCCCAAAAAGCTGCCCGATCTGGCCAAATCCATGGGAAAGGCATTCGGAGAGTTCAAACGGGCCACCCAGGATTTCAAGCAGGCCATGGACATCGATAAGGACCTCACTTCGGTCAAACGCACTTTCGACGATATCGATCTCAACAAAATCGCCGAAACGGCGGCCGGGACTGCTAACGACACAGCGGCCGAAACAGCGACGACGGACAGCGTCGTAAAAGACCCCGCACCGCCGGAAAAAGGCGCCCCACTCGAAGGTTTGGATTCCTCAAGCGCCGCTGCGAAAAAAGACGCTGGACCCGACGGCCATGCTTGACGAAGACGACAAAATCCCCTTTACAGACCATCTAGATGAATTGCGAACGCGGCTCATCGTCTGCTTTGTGGCCGTCGGCGTCGGGTTTGTCGCCGCCTATGGGTTCAAGGAGATGCTCTTTGAGATCCTCACCGCGCCCCTGATCACAGCCATGGGGGAAAGCGGTGGCACCATGGTGTTCACCGGACTGCCGGAAGCGTTTTTCACCTATCTCAAGGTGTCGCTCCTGACAGGTCTCATGCTGGCCTCCCCCATCGTCATCTATCAGTTCTGGGTGTTCGTTTCACCTGGGCTTTACAAGCACGAGCGGCGCCTGCTGATGCCCATCGTCTTGATTTCGACGGTGTTTTTCGTCGGTGGCGCGCTATTCGGATACTTTGTGGTCTTTCCCTACGGCTTCAAGTTCTTTCTGGGATTTGCCAACGAGAATATCCAGGCCCTGCCGTCCATGAAGGAATATCTGGCGCTGTCGGCCAAACTGCTCTTGGCCTTCGGCCTGGTGTTCGAACTGCCCTTGGTCATCACCTTCATGGCCAAACTGGGACTGGTCACGGTGCCGTTTCTGAGAAAGAATCGGAAATACGCCATTCTGATCTTTTTCGTTGGGGCCGCCATGATCACCCCACCGGATGTGGTCACCCAGATCATGATGGCCATCCCTCTGATGGCGCTTTATGAACTTAGCATTTGGGGCGCCATCGTCTTTGGGCGAAAATCCCCGTCGGAGGCCCCGGCCACCGACGCCGCTGAAACTCCTGACAGCTGACACCAGTCGGCGCCGTCAGCACAATTCCTGCCCTGCTAGGCACTTTATGACCGAACCCGCCTCCCAGCCACTGCACTACGCCCTGCGCCTGGCAGAAACCGCCGCCAGCACGGGTTATTTTACCTGCGTACTCGAGACGCCCATGGCCTTCCAGGAGGCCATGGCGTATTTGAGGGCCCATCCCATGGACGCTTTCATGCACCAGCACCTGCTGGGTTTCATCTCCTCGTGGGAACCCGAACAGCTGGCCCATGCCGTTGCGGCCACCCGCGCCGACGACCACGTGGCCCATGCTCTGGTTTTGGAAGCCTGCCTGATGAAACCGCGCTTTGATGAGATCCACCGGCGGTTCTCGACCGAGGACGCCCGGCGGCTGGCATCGGCGTCGCCGTTGCTGCAAATCCGTTCGAGCTGTCTGACCGACCAGGCACGGCACTCCCGGTGGATTCAGTGCTTCGGTGCTAACATTCTCAATTTAGAACGCATCACTCCGCCCGAGGCTGTAAATCCTGGGCTGCTGCCGGCACCCTTGCCGGACGCCACCATCGATAAGGTGTTCACCGAACTTGGCCTGCGACCCGTCACCGTATCACCGGACCCGGATGCCGCCACCGCCCTTCATGACGCCGCCTTGGGACGCCTTCTCAAACACGATATTCTGGCCGGACCGGAAATGCGCCACGCGGCGTCCCTGAGCCCCATCGCACTGCTTCGACAATGGCGTTTTTCTCACCGAATTCGGCACGGTGGTTTGAATTACCGCTTCATTGGAACGCAGACTTCCTATGGGCGCGGTCTACACCTCGAAACGGCACGGGCGGCCTGCGTCATGGAGGTTGTGGAGCGGTGGTCTTCCTACGCCACCGTCGACGGCAGTCAGATTCCCGGGCGGGCGACGGCCACCGATCTTGTCGTCGCCCGTTATTCTGAATTGGATCAGGGGGATACGACAGCACTGGATCCCAACCACCTGGCCCTGGAAGTCCCTTACAACGACGATGCGCTGGTCTGGATCACCGCCGAGGGGGTCCGTGAAACCGGACCGCGCCCCATTCGAGTGCCGCTTCAGTGCGTGTACCTGTTTGCCAACTACGACGAAACCGGGCTTTTCTCAGCACTCGGATCAACCGGGCTCGCCACCGGGACCACACCGGCAGAGGCGCGCCTTAGCGGTCTGCTTGAAGTCATCGAGCGCGATGCCGATCTCACTCGGGTCTTTCACTGGAGGGACTGCTTTTTCATCACGGCAGCGGACCCGGGAGTCCAGCGCCTGCTGGACGATTATCGCCATCAGGGGATCCATTTGTTTTTCCAGGATATTACACACGACAGCGGGGTTCCCTGTTACCGATGTTTCGTCATCGCACAGGACGGCACCGTGGCGAGGGGTACGGCCGGTCACCTGGATGGACGGCGGGCTCTGATCTCTGCGCTGACGGAAACGCCGCACCCCTACCCGACGGACATGCCCACCCAGATGCCCCCACAATACCTCCCTGTGAGGCGGCTGGAAGCGCTGCCCAGCTTCACCACGGGTCGCACTGATACGGACCTGGGGCTGCTGGAAACCGTTTTGACGAAAAACGGCTACGAGCCGATCTACGTCGACATCACCACCGCCAAACTGGAATACCCCACCGTCCGCGCCATCGTTCCCGGCATGGCGATCATGTGTGATTTCGATGGCCTTTCCAGGGTGTCCCCACGCCTTTTCGCGCACTACCGCGCCACCCACGGTTAGCCCCCGCCGATGGCTGCCACAACCCCGTCGCCAGCAGTGATCTTTGCGGTAGCGCCACAGGCTCTGGAGGCCGGCTTGCCGCCCTGTGCTTTGGACAGACCACCACGGGTTGAGGTTCGACGGCATCGGCCATGCGTCGATGTCCGCCATGAGGCCGTTCAATCGCTCGTATCGCTGCGAACCGCCGGCTGGCCTGCATTTTCCCGTAATGAAGGCTGTTGACAACATCCATGTCTCTTGATAGAGGATCCCCTTCATTATATTGATCCGGGGGCAGGGGTAACCACCAATAACGAGGAGCGAAAGGGGACGATTAAAGATGAAGAAGCACGTATTATACGGCGTCGCCATCGTACTGGCCACCTTCTTCGTGGCTGCCGGCATTTACGCGGGTACGACGGTTCCGGACATCATCGAGATGAAAAACCCTGGCTACAAGAAGCACACCAAGAGCATTTCCCAGTTCACCCACAAACAGCACACAGAAGATCTTGGCATCGCCTGCGGCGAGTGTCACCACGACGCCAACGGCAAACCGCTGGACCTCAAGATGGGGGATGATGTCCAGGGATGCGGCGAATGCCACTCGACCTTTTCGGCCAAAATCGAAGAGGCCGACAAGAAAATGAAAAAGGCCGATAAAATCAAGAAGTATCACCGCGAGGCCTTGCACGCCAACTGCATCCAGTGCCACAAGAAGGAAAAAGCGGGTCCTCGAAAATGCACCGAGTGCCATCCCAAAAAAAAGAAATAGTCAGTTAGGCTGATTTCGAAGGAAAAGGTGCGTCGCAGTGCGACGCACCTTTTTTTATGGCGAGCCGACTCATTTTTGCGTTAGCCTCAGTAGCATCCAGCGTCAGGGCGAATGAACCCGCCCCTGCGATCAACGCCGGGAATATGCCTGCCCAGCCCAGCCGGTGTCCATCTCCTGCCACATCAGTTCCCAGCCGCCACCCGCATAATGGGCCTGTAGTGGCCCCGTCTCTTCAGCGCGGATGCCCGAAACCACAAAAAGAGCGTCATCGGTGCTCATGGCAGTGAGTGATGCGGCCATATCGATGAGGGTGGGCAACCGAAGGTTCGCCGTCACCAGATGGAAAGCACCCTCGATGAGATAAAGCGGTGCGTCCGTAAACAGCGTCCGTGCCGACACCGCGTTCAGAGCGGCATTTTCCCGCGCTTCGCTCACAGCGCAGGGATCGAGATCAAGGCCGATGCCGTCGGTCATACCCAATTGCACGGCGGCCAGCAGCAGGACCCCCGAACCGGTTCCCACATCCAGCACGCGGCCCGATCCCGCCGCCCAGCGCTGCGGGATTGCAGACAAAACGTGGTCGACCCCCCGAAGGGCCAACCGCGTTGTGGGATGCCCCCCGGTACCGAAGGCCGCACCATGGGATAAAACGACCCGAATCTGGCCGCTGGAGAGTCGCTTGGAAAAGCCCGGCGGTGAAAGAACGATACGGGGGGAGACGGCAATGGGCCGATTCACTGAAGGCACCAGAAAGCTGCAGCCGAATTCGTACGTGTACTGAATCTCACCAATCTGAACCAAGTGATTCAAAGCTTTCCGGACGGTGCGCCGGTCGATGTCGAACCGGGCGGCAAGGGTGTTCAAGAGATCGTCGGGAGCCCATCGGCGGCGGGCGGTGGTGATGCAGCGCAGGGCTTCGGCCGCGATGGGGTCGGTGGGTAAAGAATCCAAAAGATCCATGGCAGGATTAGAATCTGGATAGATCATGTATGGGCAGGGTTTACCCCCGCCCACGGTAATTTCAGCCAGCATTATGACGGGCGTGGATAAACCCCGCCCCCACAAAACCATAAAAAAACGAGTGGCCGGGGTCAGGAAGTGCCGGCGTTCTTGCTGTGGTACTCAGCAGCCAGCCTCACCAAGGTCTCTGCCCATCCGGGGTTTCCCAGGGCGTGGGTGTGGCTGTAGGTGGCCAGAACATTCTTATAGGAAATACCGTCACGACCGTTGATAATGCCGTTTCCACGAAGCATGCGGAACACGAGCTGGTCCTCTGCGCCGTCCCACTGAAGCACGCTGGAATAGTGAAATTCGTGACCCCGGATTTCCCGACCTGTTGGGTAAAACGGGTTTGAGCGATCCACCGACACCACCGTGTAGCCGTGACCCTGGGGTCGCTTGGAGAATCCGAAGACAATGGGTAGCACGCCGGTCATGGGATAGCGCGTTTCCTCCAGCACCAGCTCCCGCCCCAGGTACATGAGTCCGCCGCATTCCCCATAAATGGGCATGCCCGCCTCGGCAGCCCTTTTCACCGCAACGCGGTAGGCATCGCTGGCGGCCAGGGCCTCGGCATGGGTTTCAGGAAATCCACCGCCGATGTAGAGGCCGTCCACATCGGGGAGGGTTTCATCCGCCAATGGGCTGGTGAACACGATATCGGCGCCGGCATCGACCAGCGCGTCGATGTTCTCCGGATAGTAAAACTGAAACGCCGAATCCCGGATGATGCCGATCCGCACCGAACCGGCAATGGCGCTGGCCACCAGGGGTAATGTCTCGGTAGTGAACTCCTCGGACGGACACTGGGCGTCGTTTTTGGCCATTGTTTCTATGGCATCCAGATCGATATGGGCCTGGGCCATGTCGGCGGCGGCGGCCACGGCATCCAGGGCCCAGCCGTGTTCCTGGCTGGGTACCAAGCCCATGTGACGCTCGGGAAAACGGTCTTTTTTCAACTTGGGTATGGCGCCGAGCACCGGAATACCGCAGTGGGTCTCTATACTGCGGCGCAGGATGGACTCGTGTCGCGTCCCGGCGACTCGGTTGAGCACGACGCCCCGGATGTTTACCTCGGGATCAAAAAGGTGGCAGCCGGAAACCACCGCCGCCATGGTGCGGGTGGTCTTGGTGCAGTCGATGATCATCACTACAGGGAGTTTGAGGAGTTTGGCCAGCTCCGCCGTGCTGGTGGAACCCTCGGTGTCGATGGCGTCGTAGAGCCCTCGGTTGCCTTCGACGACGGCCATTGCGCTGGATGTGGTGTGGGAAACAAAAGAACGCCGGACGAGGCCGGCGTCTAACAGGAAAGTGTCCAGATTGTAGCAGGGCCGGCCGGCCGCAAGACTCAGCCAGCCGGCATCGATGTAGTCCGGGCCCTTTTTAAACGGCGTCACCACATGGCCGCGCCGCAGCAGCGCCGCGATGAGGCCGATGGTCAGGATGGTCTTCCCGGAACCGCCGCGCAGGGCGGATATGACGATACCCGGGCAATTCATGACACGCTCGCTGACTTTTGGCTGGGCGCCTGCTGAAACACGATGAAACGCCGCCGGATCCGGTTTAGTCTTCGTGCTCGGCGCCAGCCTGCTTGCCGGTGCCCGGCATACCGTACATAGAAGTGGAGCCGGATGACCAGTACTCCAGGACGCCCTCTTCCACGAGTTTGTTCACGAGCTTCTTGGCCTCGCGGGGCTTCAACTCGAGGATCTTGGAAAGGTCGTTGAAGTAGAACTTGCTCTTGGTCTTGAGCTTTTTGGTCAGACCTTCGACGATTTTCTGTTTTGCCTCTTCGTATTCCATTTGGTGTGCCTCTCTCATGAAGGGAAACAGGGGGCACCCGGTGTGGATGCCCCCTGGTCTTGGATGTGGGGGGACTAGAACTTGAAGTTCGTGGTCTGCCGCCAGGTGTAGTAAGCCGCATCCCGGAAATCATCGATGAGATGATGGGTGAAATCCAGCTCGCATTTGCTGAAGAAACGCTCCCAGCCGATCCGCTCGGCCCAGTCACCCACGCGCTCGTACTTGCGGGCGTCGCTGGAGTAGACATCGATGATCTTCTTGATCACGTCAGTGGTCTGGGGCCAGCGCGGTGCTTCATTGGGGAGGAATGCAACGGCAACCTTGGAGAACTTGGGATTGCTGATGCGGTTGGAGACTTTTCCGCCCACCATGATGACGATGCCGTCACCTTCGGTGTCAGCCAGCGGCATGGACGGGCACATGGTGTAGCAGTTGCCGCAGAACATGCAGCGCTCGTTGTTCACAGCCACGGACTTGAGGGTCTGGCCGTTGAACTCCACCTTGGCCGGTTTGATGGCGGCGGTGGGGCAGGCGGCGATGGCCAGCGGAATTTCGCACATCTTGTCCAGATACTCGTGGTCCAGCAGCGGCGGTTTGCGATGGTAGCCGAGGATGGCGATGTCGGAGCAGTGCACGGCGCCGCACATGTTGAGGCAGCAGGCCAAAGAAACGCGGACCTGAGCCGGCAGGCGCATTTTCTGAAATTCCTCGAAAAGCACATCCATGGTCGCCTTCACCGGGCCGGATGCGTCGGTGGCCGGGGTGTGGCAGTGGATCCAGCCTTGGGTGTGAACGATGTTGGTCACACCCGCGCCGGTGCCGCCGACAGGGAACTTGAAGGAACCGCCGTCGAACTTGCGGCTTTCCAGGTCGTCGATGAGCGGCTGAACCTTGGATTCGTCGTCCACCATGTACTCGATGTTGTTGCGGGTGGTGAACCGAAGGTAGCCGTCGCAGTGCTTGTCGGCAATTTCGCAGACTTCGCGGATGTGGGTGACGCTCATGAGGCGGGCGCCGCCGACGCGAACGGTGAAGACCTTGTCGCCGGTTTCAGACACGTGGACCAGCACGCCGGGGCGGAGGATCTCGTGATAGAGCCATTTGCCCTTGTTGGCGGCGATGACCGGCGGGTAAAACTCGTCGTATTTCCGCGGACCGATGTCGGAAATGCGGTTTTCCATCGGTTTGTCGGGATTGTAACCTGTTGATACAAATGCCATGAGTCGCCCCTCCTATCTGAGATGGTGTTTGCGGAATTCGTTGATGTCGCCTTGCCAACCGCCTTCGACTTCTTCTTCCTTCCAGAAGATGTAGGGATTGTGGCGCGGTTCCTGAACGTGCTGGGGAACCGGATCCATACCGAGGACGTCCAGCATTTTCTGGAATCCCTGGCGCTTGATCAGCTCGCCGAGGCGCTCACGGTTCTTGCCTTCTTCCATCCACCAGTCCCAGATGCCTTCGATGACTTCCTTGATCTCATCGTAGGGCTCTTCGACCTTGACAAAAGGCACCAGCAGGGAACCCATCTGGGCACCGTCGAGAATGGGGGCCTTGGCACCAACGAGGATGGAGCATCCTCTGTCGTCACCGATTCTCAGGGCGCGGGGCATGACGTTGATGCAGTGCATGCAGCGCGTGCATTCCTTGTTGTCGATCATCAGCTTGTTGTCTTCCATCCACATGCATTCGGTGGGGCAACGGCCGATGACTTCCTTCTCGAGATCGAAAGCACCCCAGTCGCGGCCGGCATGAGCGCCACCGTTGGGAGCGATCTCACCGCCGATGTAAGCCTGAACGGCTTCCTGGTCGATCTTGATATCGTCTTTCCAGGTGCCGATGAAAGCCATGTCGGAACGGGCCAGGGAGGCCACGCAGCAGTTGGGGCAGCCGTCGAACTTGAACTTGAATTTGTAAGGGAAGGCCGGGCGGTGCAACTCGTCCTGGTATTCCTGGGTCAGATCGTAGCACAGGCCCTGGGTGTCATAGCAGGACCACTCACAGCGGGCCGAACCGATGCAGTCCGCAGGTGTCCGGAGGTTGGAGCCGGAGCCACCGAGATCCTGATTCATGTCATGGGTCAGGGTCCAGAAGATTTCTTCGAGCTGTTTGGTCTGGGTGCCCAGAAGAATGATGTCTCCCGTGGAGCCATGCATGTTGGTGATGCCGCTGCCGCGGAATTCCCAAAGGTCGCAAAGCTCGTTCAGGAATTTGGTGGTGTAGAATTTGCCGCCGGGCTGGGCGACGCGCATGGTGTGAAAATGCGCCACGCCGGGGAACATTTCGGGCTGGTCGCAGTAGCGGCCGATGACGCCGCCGCCGTAACCGAAAACGCCGACGATGCCGCCGTGCTTCCAGTGGGTTCGGCCATGCTCAAAAGACAGTTCCATCACGCCCAGAAGGTCGTCACACACATCGACCGGAACCTGAAACTCGATCTGGTCCGCCTTGTTGGCCCTGTTGGCAGCTTCCTGCTTGATGTCGGAAACAAAGCTCGGCCACGGTCCGCTTTCAAGCTCGTCCAACATCGGGGTTTTATGCTTCGCCATTTCTTACCTCCATTTAGATTGATAATTGGCTGCGATACTGCGGGTCGATAGCTTCAAAAGGATTTGACAGGTCACCTCCTCTCGCACAAATTTCATTGGTATGTCTAACCATCAGGATGGTGTGGATTCACGGTCCCCAAGAACGAAACTACAGGGGGCAGGTATAAAATTTCTCCCTATTCTTGTCAATAAAAAACGGGGCTTTACGTGGACTTGTGGGGAAGGATAGCCCAACCGGTCAAATAAATACTGGATTTTGTGGTTTAGATCTTCGTAAACCCTCTATATTGTGGTTTTTATAAAAGACTCAACCGTATCGAGGCGATGGCGGTACTCAGCGCCGTCGCGTGGGCGCGGCCATGGCGGTCGTAAAGGAGGCGCGCCTCGGATCCGGCCGGAAGCCGTTCCACAAGGGCGGCCGTAAGCTGGCGGATGTCATCCTCTTTGAGAGCCGCTATGACCGCGTGAAACCCCTGGGCAAAATCCGCCGGGAGGCGCCCGGACCGGACCTGATGGGCCAGACCATCGAAAAATCCCTCCACGGTCCATGCCACCGCGGGGGTCTCGTAGAGCGCCATGCTTCCCACACCGTCCATCCGGTCCACCCGATTTTTCAGGGTCAGGTCCACCATAAACAAGAGAAGGGTATCGATGAGGTCTTCCGGCAGGAGCCTCGCCGGGTCCATCAGTGGGGCATGGCGGCGCACACTGATGAGGCGTACATCCACGCCGGCGTCTCCGGATGGACGGACGATGAAATCGCCGGCGCCGTGGTGCCACCGAGAGACGTGTGCCGAAGTGGTCACGTCATACAACCGGGTGTGCGCGGCGGCCGTCCGACGAAACAAATCCGCCGTCTGCGCCGGCGATAAATCGTATTGCCCGAGCACCGGATCCCAAACCACCACACGGCGACACAGCTGATCGGCACCGTCGCCCGTGAGATGCCATTCGCAAAAACCGTCGAGCCAGTCGGCCAGAAACACGGCCATCTTGTGGGGGCCGATGTTCTCCGCCACGCCGTAAACCTGGGGCAAAATGTCCTCGCCAAGCGCCTGCAAATGTCTGAGCGCCGCCACCTCTTCGGCAATGACGGTTCTCCCTTGGGCGGAAACCGCCACGTTAGCGACCCGGTAAACACACCGCCCGCCAATCTGGATCCGCACCAAGGCCGGGTGGTAGAAAGCGCCATGCTTGACGAGATGGATGTGCACAGGCACAGATTGAGGGCAAGTGGCCAAAACGTCGCCGGGAAGGGCCTCGACAAGATATCGACCGCGGTCTTGGGCGAGAAAAGCAGAGAGGGTGCTGAAGTAATCCCCGGTGCTGGGGACGTCGGTTTGGGGAGCGCGCTCCGGGGAGATCGCGCGATCGAGGGGCAGGCGACGGCGCCACACGTCGTCGCCGGGACAAACGGGGGTGTCGCCGTCCTCCAGAAAGAAGAAAAACTCAGGGGTCAATGGTATGGTCACCGCAGAATCTGCCGGCGTTGGCCTATCGATGCGCGTCCAGCGCTTTCTTCACCTCGGGAGCGATGGTGTACCCCAACGCCTCCGCCTTGTCGGCATGGCTGATGGCCTTTTCCCAATCGCCTTTTTCAATGTGGGCCAATGACAGATTGTTGTGAGCCACGGGAAAATCGGGGTCGATGGAGAGCGCTTTTTCGCTGGCAGCGATGCTTTCGTCGACCGCCCCGGACATAAGGTAGGCGCTGCCCAGCGTAACGTAGGCCTGGATAAACTGGGAATTGAAAGCGATGGCTTTTTCCAAGAATTTCAGGCTCTCTTCAAGTTCACCCTTTTGAAGATAGACAAAACCGAGATTGCCGTAGGCTTCGGCGAATCCTGCCCGCGCCTGAGTGGCGCGTTTGTTCCAGTCCAGGCACCCGTCAAGATCGCCACGGTGCAGGCAGATACCGCCCATCTGGACATAAGCTTCGGCCAGGGAGGGACTGCAGTCAATGGCCGCCAGCAATTCCTTTTCGGCCTCGTTGAACATCCGTTTTCCCAAATATCCAACAGCCAGGTTGTAGTGGGAGGTGCCGCACTCCTCGTTCATCTGCACGGCACTCTGGTATTTGGCGATATATTCGTCCACGTCTTTGGGCAAATCACTCATGACGTTCCTCCGTCAAGATTAACTGTAAAGACGTGTCCGCTATTATGCCCCTCCGGGCTTGTCAAGAAAAATTGACCGCCTGCAGTGGAATCGTGCCGGCGGGGGGCTTTTTCCCTTGACAGGGATAAGAGCCTTAATCTACCGTTTTCATGCATTTTTTTGGGTGAGCCCGCACACCGCGGGGCTCCTGCCCGGGTCGCTTATTCTCCAGGACAAAGGAGCGTGCCATGAAAACCGGATGTTACACCGCTTTGGCGACACCATTTACCGAGAACAGCATCGACACGCCCGGACTCGAAAAGCTCGTGGCGTTTCAGATCGCCAACGGCATCACCGGCATTTTGGCCGTGGGCACCACCGGGGAAAGCCCCACATTGACGTGGCAAGAACACAACAAGGTGGTCGAAATCGTGGCGAAAAATACCAAGGGTAAATGCCTTTCCGTCGCCGGCGCCGGCAGCAACAACACCCATGAAGCCCTTCAAGCCGCAGCGCACGCCCAATCCTCGGGCGTGGATGCTATTTTACTGGTGGATCCCTACTATAACGGTCCCAGCAGCCTCGAGATCCGCCGGGAATATGTGGAACCGGTGGCGGCAGCCTGCCCTGACACGGAAATCATCCCCTACGTGATCCCCGGTCGCACCGGCGCTCAACTGCTTCCCGAGGATCTGGCCATTCTCAATGAAAAATGCCCCAACGTGAACACCGTCAAGGAAGCCACGGGCAATCTGGACAACATGAAACGCACCCGGTCCTGCTGCGGAACGGATTTCACCATTCTTTCCGGCGACGACGGCATGACCGTAACGATGATGACCGATCCGTCCATCGGCGCCGCCGGCGTGGTTTCAGTGCTCTCCAATGTGGCCCCCGACGCGGTGACTCGGATGGTGAGCAGCCTGTCAGCGGGCGATCTCGAAACGGCCAAAGCGCTGGAGACGGCACTGATGCCCCTCTTTAGCCTGGTGACGGTCACCACCCGGGAGACGACCCCTTATGGCGAGGCGAGCTGCCGCGCACGAAACCCCTCGGCCCTCAAGGCGCTCATGGCGATTCTCGGCATGCCCGCGGGGGGGTGCCGGCGCCCTCTGGGAAAAATGACCCAGAAGGGCATCGACGTGGTACTGGCCGCGGCACGCACCGTGCAGACCCAAAACCCGGAAATATTTCAGCCTGTTGCTGACTTTTTTGGGGTCGACATCGCCCGTCGCCTGGAGGATCCGGCCAACTGGAAACACCTGGTGTACGATCAATACATTTGATACCAGCCAGGCAATGGGCGTGATTTTTTTTAGCGTCAGGATGCGATGGAAGATGGGGTCGCCAGCAGGCCTTCCAAATCGTGGATGCCAACCACATTGACCTTCATGTCGCCCAATGAACGAAAAAAAGGCCGGCTAACATCGCTGCAGACAATCCAATTGTCGCCGTCGGGGTATTGTCTCCGAAAGGCCTTGAGCCCGGCTGCATCGAAACCGTCGACAGACCATTTGCACTCGATAGCGGTCGGCGGCTGGTTTTTCCAGTTTAGGATAAAATCGACTTCGTGCCCCCGCTTGCTGCGCCAATAGGCGATCGTCCTTTTTTGCAAATGGGCCTGAATTTCGTTGAGCACCACATGCTCCCAAAGCAGCCCACAGTCCTCGAGGCGCAGCGACCGCCACCCCTTTGCGTAGCTCACGAAACCGGTGTCAAACCCGTACACCTTCGGGGCGGCTACGATTTCGGTGGATCGGTAGGTGCTGAAGGGCCTGATGACACTGACGACCAACGTGTCCGAAAGAATTGAAAGATAATTGCTAATTGTGGGACGGCTGACTTCGCAGGCGCGGGAGAACCGGGTGGCCTCAAAAATGCCGCCACTGCCGGCAAGTATTAACTCCATGAATTTGAAAAATGAATGCCGCTTTTCCAGGCGAAACAGTTCAAGGATGTCTTTGGCCCAAAAGGAATCCATCCACTCCTGAAAATCTCTTTCCGGGGCCCCGTCGGCAAGAAAGAATTCCGGAAGCCCACCGTTCAGTAGTCGGTGCCTGAGGTCGCCGACCTCAAAGTCATCCAAGTCCCGGGAAATCATTGGTGTCAGGAGAAAATCGGTTTTCCTGCCGGTGAGTGTGTCCCTGAATCTGCTGGAAAGCCAGAGTTGCGATGACCCTGTGGCGATGATGCGGATATCGGAGTAATGGTCGGCGGATATTTTCATCAGTTCAGAAGGGTTGTCCAGCCGGTGGATCTCATCCAACACCAGCCTACGGCCACGATGGGCTTCCAAAAACCCCTCCGGATCGGCCATTGCCTGTCGGTCCCGCGGCCGCTCGCAGTCGAAATAGACGGTGTCTGCCAACATTCGGCAAAGGCAGGTTTTTCCCACCCGGCGGACGCCTGACAACCAAAGTATAGGGCGTTGCCAGGCAGACTCGATGCGCTCGATCCAAAAACTTCGCGTCTTCATGTAAAGCACACTTGCACATAGCGCTACTATTTGCAAGCCAACCTGACAATTGGAGCTATTTACCTGCTCAGGCATTCCACATTTTGCCGTTTTTACCAGGGTGGTACGGCGCAGCGGAGAACCCTCCGGATCGAAACAAACATCGCACCGCTTTATTACGGTGCGTCCGTGTCGTAACGCTCCCCGAAAAAAAGGCCGCCGCCGCCGCTCTTAACGAACGGTGGCGGCGGCCTTTGCTTGTGAGCCCAGCAGTTGAGGCCGGGGCGGGATCGGCGCACGGGCTCGGCCCCGATTGCAGCGGTCGGTTCAGCTTTGAGGCTTTTTCACCGCATCCGGGGCCAGCTCAAAGTCGCCTTGCTTGAACAGCAGCCACTTGAGCCAGCGAATCCCGAACTGAAGGAGTTCGACTTCGTCGTTTTTGATTTTTCCCAGGGTTTCTTCGTCTACGATGTACCGCTTTAAAAATGAACTGTTGAAAACGAATTCCCTGAACCTGTCGATGTTGTAACTCACCATGAAAAACATCTGCTTGGTCTGCTCGGTCCACTTGATGTTGGGGGGAAAGGAGCGTTTGTGGACGATGAGGTCGGTCCAGGCGGCGTTGATCTCGTCGTGGATGTCCACCCCCTGGTCCCGGCGCCATTCGGCAACGGTCCATTCTGCATCTTCTTCGAACCCAAAGCAGTGGGGTTCGTGGACAAAAAAGAAAAACCCCTCATCATCGGCGCCTTCTTTGTGCTGAAGCGAGGCCATTCCCAGGGGGTAGTAGCGACATGTGGAGGGTCGATCGGCGTAGACTATGCATCCCTCGTCCTGGACAAAGGGGCAGGATTCCCGCTCGTCGTCCAGAAGCTTGAGGGTGACGATGGGGATGTCTGTTTTTTCCAGTAGTTCCGGCTTCGTATAAACGGCGAGAAACGCTTCGGAGGTCATCTGAAGATGGTTCTTGAGCCGAAGGATGTCATAGGGGGTCAGGATGATGTTGATGCCCCGGCAGCATTTGGTGAAGCATTTAACGTCTTTGTGACATTTGAAGACAAAACGGTTATTCAATCCGAGACGTTCGGGTTGAATGCGGGCCTGTGGTGTGTTGTCGGTCATTGGCGGGTAACGCTCCTTTCATAAAAAATGCCCGCAGACCATATCCAAGGGTCCGAGCAAAGTCAAACGACTGAAGGGTCCATCACGGCCGTGGCCGGGGGGGGATGCGACCCACAATGCCGCATCAAGGCCCTGGGCCGCCGCCGATGGCCTCCAGAGACTTATCCGCCCACCCGCAACGACGGGCCGGATATCTTAAAAATCCTATTTATGTCAGATAGATCGGCCTTGTACTGAGACCTTACCGGTGCTATGACATTTCCAACAGCTATTCGCTGCCCCGGGGGATCCAACCATGTTTTCGTTTCTTTTCAAAAGGGAAGACCGACTCAAAAACCTGATTTTCGATTACCTGGAAACGCTTGGACAAACCCAGGAAGTTTTCGCCGAAGCGCTGACCATCTGCCTGAGCGCCCCTTACTGCGAAGATTTTGATTTTCTCATCGACCGGACGCACAAGTTTGAATCCAAGGCCGATGATATTTTTGACGAAATCAATGACCTCATGTACGGCAAGGCGCTGATTCCAGAGTCCCGGGCTGACATCATGGGCCTTCTCGACGCCGTTGAAACGATTCCCCGGCGCTTTGAAAGAATCCTTTACGTCATTCAGACACAGCGACTGGTCCTGCCGGATTTTTTAGTCATGGACGTCAAGGAGCTGATTCGCATCAGCCTGGAGAGCTGCACGCTCATGGGAAAACAGATCAGGGCGCTTCTGGAACGGCAGGAGGGCATCCGCTCACTGCTCAGCAGCATCGACACCAATGAAAGCCACTGCGATCACATCGAACGGCGTTTGACCATCAAGCTCTTCGACTCGGATCTACCACCGTATGACAAGCTTCAGCTCAAGGAACTTTTCGAGCAGATGGGAGAGATTTCGGACCGCACGCTGTGGGTCTCCCGAAAGGTGAACATCATGAGAATGACGAGGCGCGTCTGATGATCTCCTTGCTGGGCGGCATTTTCCTCGGGTGGTCGCTGGGTGCCAACGATGCGTCCAATGTATTCGGCACCGCCGTTTCCTCCCGGATGGTACGCTTCTGGAGCGCCGCGCTGCTGTGTTCCTTATTCGTCATCATCGGGGCGCTGGTTTCCGGTCAGGCCGGCATCCGGACACTGGCGGGACTGACCACCATGGGGTTGAAAAGCGCCGTTGTCAGTTCCGTCGCCGCGGCACTCACCGTCACCTTGATGACCGTCCTTAGACAGCCGGTGTCGACCTCCCAGTCGGTGGTGGGCGCCATCCTCGGCATCGGTCTGATGAACCGACAATTGGATCTTGCCGGGCTGATCAAAGTCATGGCGTGTTGGGTGGGTACACCCATCGGTGCAGCGGTGATCGTGCTGCTGCTCTACGGGGTGATGGCCGCAGGGTACAATCGCCTGAATTTGAACTTGTTCCACTCCGACATCATCCTTCGTGCGGCCCTGATCGCCGCCGGTTGCTATGGCGCTTACGGATTGGGCGCCAACAACGTGGCCAACGTCACCGCCGTCTTTGTCGGCGCCGGGGTGATTGACGTAACCCAGGCTGCGCTGGTTGGCGGCTGCAGCATCGCCGCCGGCATCCTGACCTTCAGTCGTCCGGTCATGGAGACCGTGGGGAAAAAACTCGTCCGGCTGGATCCTTTTTCAGCTCTCGTGGTGGTCTTGTCGCTGGGCATAACGGTTCACATTTACACCCTTGTCGGGGTGCCCGTCTCCACTAGTCAGGCGATCATCGGCGGTGTGCTGGGAATTGGCATCCTGAGAGGGGCCAACACCGTGAATGCCCAGACCCTGAAAAACATTCTGCTGGCGTGGTGTTTAACCCCGGTGGTGGCGTGCTTTTTCTCAGTGGCCATTTTGTTCATCACCTTTTTAAAATATGTGCCGACACCATAAACCAACCGGAGATGGCCATTGCGCCGCACAACCGTCGGGAGGGCCGCTTGCCATGGAAACGCGTCAGACACTCAAGGAAATGCCGAACCTGCGGGCGATTTCCGCCGGCCGCACCCTTATGGGCACTTTACCGGAAAACCATGATCTGGTAGACACAATCTCGGCCCTTTGCCGCCAACACGACATCGCGTTGGCGGCATTCTCGGTGCACGGCAATGTCGTACAGGCCACCATCGGCGTTTTTGACCCCTTACAGCAGGTGTACATCACCGCTGTAGAATCCTTTACCGGAGAAATCGTCCACTGCGCTGGGTGGATCACCGGCAGTCCGGCGGTGCCGGAGGTGTCGGCACGAATTGCCATCGCCGACGACGCCGGAAACGTCATCGGCGGCAAGCTCTTTACGGAAACCCTGGTCCTGGGCGCGGAAATTTTCCTACAGGAATGGCTCGGCCCCAGTATCCATCGGCGGACGGATCCGGATACCGGCTTGGCTGTCGTGTGCCGGTGCGCGAACGGTACAGCCGACATACCTTCTTTATTCTAGGAGACAACAGATGGCACTGACAATCACCCGCACGGAAAGCCCGAAAAAAAAGCCCGATGGAGGCAACCTTGGATTCGGAACCCTTTTTACGGATCACATGTTCAACATGGACTATGATCCAGAAAACGGCTGGCACGCCCCCCGCATCGAACCCTATGCCCCATTGATCATGGACCCTGCCACCATGGTGCTGCATTACGGTCAGGGCGTTTTTGAGGGTTTGAAAGCCTATCGCACCCCATCCGGGGGGGTTCAGCTCTTTCGGCCTACGGACAACATCCGCCGCATGAATCGCTCCTGCCGGCGCATGTGCATTCCCGAAGTCGACGAGGGTCTGGCGCTGAACACGCTCAAACAGCTCATCAGCATTGAAAATGAATGGGTACCATCGAATGCGGGCACCTCTCTATATATCCGACCCACGATTGTCGCCACCGACCCCTTTCTCGGCGTGCGGGCATCGCACACCTACCGTTACTTCATCATTCTTTCTCCGGTGGGGGCCTACTACCCGGAAGGATTCAATCCCATCAAAATTTTTGTCACCAAGGATTTTGTCCGCGCCGTGCGTGGCGGTGTAGGGGAGGCCAAAACACCAGGCAACTATGCCGCCAGCCTGCTGGCCGGCAATGTGGCGCACGATCAGGGGTTCACCCAGGTCATGTGGCTGGACGGCGTCGAGCAGAAATACGTTGAGGAGGTGGGCTCCATGAACATCTTTTTCGTCATGGGTGATGAGATCGTTACACCGGCGCTGTCCGGCAGCATTCTACCCGGCGTTACCCGGGACTCCGTGATTAAACTGGCGGCATCCTGGGGCATGGCGGTCTCTGAGCGAAAAATCACCATCGATGAAATCCTCGATGCCCACGGAAGCGGGCAGCTTAGAGAGATTTTCGGATCCGGAACGGCGGCGGTGGTTTCGCCGGTGGGTGAAATCAGGTACAATGACAAAGATATCGTTGTGTCGGACGGCCAAGTGGGCCCCATCGCACAACGTCTCTACGACGAGCTGACGGATATCCAATACGGCCGGGCGAAAGACCCCATGGGATGGGTGGTCCCGGTCTCTTAAACGACGCCGCAACAACCCGCGCCGCGGCGGTTGCACCCTATCAGTGTCCATCCATGGGAGGGCTCATGCGCCCCCTCCCCCCTCCCCCCGCCCGGGGAGGGGTATTTATGGATGGACACGAACCAATTGAAACCCCCCGGAGGGATTGCACTGATGCCTGAAAAACACATCGTTCGAAAAGCGGTATTTCCGGTGGCGGGCCTGGGCACGAGGTTCTTACCGGCCACCAAGGCCATGCCCAAGGAAATGCTCCCCATCGTGGACAAGCCCCTGATTCAGTATGCCGTGGAAGAGGCCCTGGCAGCAGGGATCGAACAGCTGATCTTCGTCACCGGCCGACACAAAGAAGCCCTTGAGGACCATTTCGATCGCTCCTGCGAATTGGAACATACGCTCATGGCGCGAGGCAAGGATGCCATTTTCCACGAGATTACGTCCCTGGTACCGGAATCCGGATCCATGATTTACACCCGTCAGAACGAACCCCTCGGGCTTGGACACGCCATCTGGTGTGCCAGACACATCGTGGGAAACGAGCCTTTCGCCGTCCTGCTGGCCGATGACCTCGTCAAGACCCATAACCCGGTTCTTCGGCAAATGCTGGAACAGTTTGATCATTTGCAGTCTTCCATCGTCGCCGTGGAAGCAGTTGAACCAACGGAAACCAACAAATACGGCATCCTCGATGTGGATTCGCCGAGCAACGGGGTCATGCCCATCCGCGGCATGGTGGAAAAACCCGATCCGGCAGAGGCGCCCTCAAACTGGGCCATCATCGGGCGCTATATTCTCACACCTGAAATATTCGAAATGCTGGAGAAAAAAGAAACCGGCGCCGGCGGGGAAATTCAGATCACCGATGCGATGGCAAAACTGCTCGGCATCCAGCCGATCTATGGATATGTTTTCGATGGGCACCGCTTCGATTGCGGTAGTAAAGCCGGCTTCCAGATGGCGAACATCGCCTACGCGTTGGAATATCCGGACATTCGCGATCGTCTCACGGAATTTATGAGATCAAGCCTCCAGGAAGTGGATGGAGAGCCCGCTTGATCGGTTTCCACAGCCATACCCCGAAACCGAACCGATATCGGCCGCGCACCGGTGCCTGCCACGATGGATCGCGGCGGCGACCGTTTTGGTTGTGATCCTCGCCGGTGCAGTCTTCGGGTTGTTGATGCCCGATAACGCGTCATATACGACCCACGCGGCGAATCCGTCGACAGCGGCGGTGACGCCCCCTCCCGAACCACGGCCCGCCCCTGAAACCTTCGCCCCGGCCCCCGGGCGACGCGCTTACGGCATCGACATTGGTGACTGCCAGTTGGTGACCCGCAAAGTTAAACGGAGCGAGAACCTCAGCACCCCCATGCCCTCATCCCGACAGCTAAACGCAGAACAAATAAAACCCTTTGCGGCATCGGTCACCCAATATACTGCCATCCTGAACAATCCCGGCGAGAACCTGATATTAGCGCGGCAGAATTAGGCGATCGCCCACACACCCACCTCGTTATTGGCTGGTAAAACATCGAGGCGCCTCGACGGGCACGACCTATCGGCCAAAGGCGTAATAGTACTTCATCACCTTTTCAACATAGGCCAGCGTTTCCGGATAGGGCGGAATGTCGTTATATTGATCGACAACGGTGGGGCCAGCGTTGTAGGCGGCCAGGACCAGCGGCAGCTTGCCATCGTATCTCTGGTGAAGGCGTTTGACATAACGCACGCCGCCCATGATGTTCTGCCGGGGATCGAAAGGGTCGGCAATATCGAGGCCTTCGAAATTTTCAGGCATGATTTGCATCAGCCCTTTGGCCCCCTTTTTGGAAACGGCGGTGGGGTTGAAGTTGCTCTCGGCTTTGATGACTGCCTTGATCAACGCCGGCGAGAGGCCGTGTGAGACGGCGGCTTCCCGAATCAGCCGGTCGTAGCGCGCCGGGGAATTTCCTCGGGCATCCTCATGGGGTCGCTCCTTGATGTAAAGCCGGTACTGGGAATTGGTGGGAACGTTGGAAAAATGCAGCACGCCGGCGCTGTCGATAAACATGTAGATGTCCGCGTGAATCGCAGGTACACAGCACACAGCACCTGCGCACAACAAAAAAAGAACCCCACTCCAACGCCGGCGGATTCCTGATTTCATAGGGTGTTTTATACCGCCAAAAAATGCGGATGATCAAGAAACAATTGATATAACTATAAAAAGCTGCCGTTTCAAAGACGATTTACCTATCATGGTTTCCTCCAATCGCTCGAAATGTCTTGGGTCGTACCCCGTTTGATGAAAACTGCAAGCCGCCCTAGAACCCCAGATCCGCGTTGATGAGGATTACGCTAACCCGGCCCTTTGGAAATGATTTTTCGGTAATGGTCCAGGTGTTGCAGATCCGATCCGGACTGCTGCAATCGTGGCAGGTGCCGGTCTTCCTGCAGGGCGTTTTCTTTTCAAGCCGCATGGTGTTGACCGGCGCTGCGTAGTTTTTAATACGCGCCACGGCATCTTCAAAGGATGGGACGATCTTGTTTCGCCCCACGAGCACCACCACACGGCGGGGGCCAAAGGTGAGTGCGGCGACCCGGTTGCCGATCATATCCAGATTGACCAGGCAGCCGTCTTCGGTGATGGCGTTGGTGCCAGTGATAAATAGATCCACCAGCAGTGCCCGCCGTCGACGCTCGATCATCTCTTTGGGTTGTAACGCCTTGTCGTAGGTATCCAGGATGTCAACGCCCGGCAGAGCCTTCAACGCTTCGTAAACACCGCTTTGGATGTGCGTCAGCGATCCGCCCCAGGAGATGCTTTCCGGCTTGGTGGCGGGCACGATTTCTTCGAGCACCAACCGACAGGCTTCCGCAACGGTGGGGGCGATCATCGCGTCGAAGTTGTTGGCGGCCAGGGCGCCCTTCAGGGCCTCAAGACGAATTTGCCAGTAGGTGTCAACAGGTGTGTTCATAAGTGCCTCCAAAAAAAGTGGGTGAGGGTGACTACGGCCGAATCATATCCCAAACGCCGCCGCCGATAAAGCGTGGAATGGTTTTCTCGCCATCAACGGCTCGCTTGACGAAACCCCCGAACGGTCCCATTTATTCGTTGGTACGATTTACGATGAAAGAAATACCCCCTAAAAGGAGACGCCCAATGACTCATACATGCAAAAATTGCGGTGCCGTGGCCAATGATCCGGGGCACCTGTGCGATCCCTGCGGCGACCGGCAAAAATGCAGTTTCTGTGGCACGCCGGAAGCCCCCCACGCCCACATGTGCTCAGGAAAACTCAGCGCCATGAAATACGTCTGTGACGGCTGCGGCCGCGTGGCCATGGACAAGGAACTGCTCTGCAAACCCACGACCATCGGCTAAATTATCGTTTTCATTTCCCAGCCCGCTTGATACGGTGACCCCCTCTCCGGGCAAGGATGGGCGGGAATGAATCGATTGATCGGCTATTTCTGGATCTGGGCGGCGGCCCTGTTGTGGGGAATTCTGGGACCGGTTTCCCGGGCCGCCTTCGACCAGGGTATCGCTCCCATGGAGGTTGCTTTCTGGAGGGCGCTTCTCGCCTGGGTGTGTTTCGGGGCCCACGCCGCCGCGACCCGCCAAATCCGGCTGGCCTATCGCGATATGATTCCGGTAGCGGCTTTTTCCGTTTCAGGTGTGGCCATGTTCTACGGATCCTACCAATTGGCCATCCGAAGCGGCGGCGCGGCGCTGGCCTCGGTGCTTCTTTACACCGCCCCGGTGTGGGTGACACTCATGAGCCGGATATTTTTCAAAGAACACATTACACCGCTCAAAATCGCCGCCGTGGCAATGACCGTCGCCGGCGTGGCCGCCGTGAGCATGGACGGCGGGCGGATGAGCGACGGCATCGGCAGCGTTGGACCGGCCGCCATGGGTTACGGCCTGCTGGCCGGCTTCTGCTACTCGGTTTACTACATTTTCGGCAAACACTTTTCAGGGCGCTACACCTCACCCAATCTATTTCTATACATGCTGCCACTGGGTGCATTGTGCCTGTTGCCATGGGTCTCCTTCACTCCGAAAACCCCGGTTGCGTGGGCGTCACTGTCCGCTGTGGCGGTGATCTCCACTTATGGTGCTTATTTCTGCTACTACAACAGCCTCAAATACCTCGAGCCGTCCAGAGCATCCGTCTCGGCCACCCTGGAGCCGGTGGTGGCAGCCGTGGTGGCTTTCTTCTGGTGGGGTGAGGTCATGGGAATCACAGGATATCTTGGCAGTGCGCTCATCATCGCATCTGTGCTGGCCATGATCGGAGACGACATGCGCACGCCGGCCGCCGGAGAGGCGGCGGCTCAATGAGGGCACAGGTCCTCCACCGCATCGCCCCCCGGAATAAAACCCGTTGCCACTGAAGCACTTCGATTTACCGACGCCGCCGTCGAATATACCCGTTGTGCCGGGACACCGGCTCGTGGGCCGTGTTTTCAGATCTTCGGCCCATCTGGTGTTGAAAGACGCAGATGGTGATCAGTCAATGCCGTGGGTTTTTAGAAATTCGCGAAGATCGAAGTGTTGCGTTGCCGAGAGGTTGATGAACCGCCCGCTGAAACGACGAATGCTGGTCATTTTGGTGAGATCATCGGCGACAAGTGCATCGACGACCAATTTGGCTTTAACGCGACCGAGCTTGAATTCACGCCCCGCCTTTAAATCCATGTCGATGACCGTATCGAGAGGCTCATCGCTATCGATGTAGGTGAAGGAAATGCCCTCGACGCTCAGGTCATCCACCTGGACGTTCTCCCTCGCGTTCTTGCCCAAAAGGCTCAATTCCAAATCCTGAACGCGGTAACGTTCCGCTTTCCTTCGATTGAAGCCCAGTATCCGGTAGATAAACGATTTCATCACGCGTGTTCCGATTTGTCGCGGCAACCCGGCATTACAAAGGTCGGCACCGGTGAATGACCACTCGCATAAACATCAAGAACGCGATCCACCTCTCCGGCAATGAAGGCTATTAATGCGATACTGCCTGAGGCGATGGTTTCGGCTGGTACTTCAGATGGTGCGTCGGTATGATATCTCATTTTTTGCATCGCCCGTCTATCTGGGGGAGCGTGATGCCCAATTTTTTTATTTTTCGGAACAGTGTACTTTTATGCATGCCCAGCGCTTTGGCCGCAGCCAACCGGTTAAAGTGGTGCTGCTTGAGGGTATTCATGATGGCATTGGCTTCGGTAGCGTTAAGGGTGCGGTTCAGGGTGTCTTGTTCATTGGCGGCCGGGTGCTGCAAGGCAAAACCGCTGGGCAGGTGCCGTGGCTGGATCGGACCGGTATTGCATAAAACGAAAGCATGCTCGATGATATTTTCGAGTTCACGGATATTTCCCGGGTAGTCGTGGCACATCAGAATTTGAAGGGTTTCAACATCAACGCCTGCAATCGTTTTACCGCGTATCATATTCATTTTTTTGATGAAATGATCAATCAACAAGGGGATGTCTTCTTTACGCTCGCGAAGGGGGGGAAGACACAGCCGAATCACATTGATCCGGTAGAAAAGATCTTGGCGAAATCTGCCGCCGGCCACCAGATCGGAAAGGTTCTTGTTGCTGGCGGCGATTACCCGTACGTTTGATTTGATCTTTTTTACACCACCGAGTGGAACAAAGGCCTGTTCTTCTAAAACCCTCAGCAGTTTCACCTGGAAGGCCGAACTGGTATCCCCGATTTCATCCAGCAGAATGGTGCCGCCTTCGGTGACGGAAAAGTAGCCGGGCTTGTCTTTCACAGCATTGGTAAAGGCACCGGCCTTGTATCCGAACAGTTCGGATTCGAGTAATGTGTCCGGTAGGGCGCTACAGTTGACCGCAACGAAAGGACTTTCTTTTCTGGGACTTGATGAATGTATGGCCCGGGCCACCAACTCCTTTCCCGTACCGGTCTCCCCTTCCAGCAACACCGTACTGCCGCTTTCCGCGACCAGGGGTAAAATGGCAAGCATCTCATGCATGGCATCGCTGCGGCTGATGATGTCACCCACTTGAAAGCGGCCGTCCAGGTGTTTTCGCAACGTCTCCACCAAACTGTAATCGCGAAAGGTCTCGACGCCGCCAAGCACCTCTCCGGTCTTGCTCTTCAATGGGGCGGTGGAAACCGAAATGGAGATCCGCTTTTTGTCACTGTTGACGATGTAGGTGTTCGTATTCGTGATCGCGGTGCCCTCTTTCATGGTCCGCTTGAGGGCACAATCATCTTCGCACATGTTGGCGCGGAACACTTCCCAGCAGTGACGGCCGATGGCCTCTTCCCGCGGAATTCCGGTAATTTCTTCGGCGGCGTGATTAAAGGACATAATGCGCCATGTATGATCGACGGTGAACACACCATCAGAAATACTTTCCAAAATGATGTCCGTGACATCGTCCGGTATTCGACTGGTTTTTCGCTGTTTAATAACGTCGCTCGCCCGTTCTCGTGTTCAACGAAGATGAATGGCCGTCACACTCGGCTTTAGGATGGCGATGATCATACGCTATTTGCAGGTGGGTTGCCAGTCCGGGAATGGGGGGGCGTCATCCAAAAAAGGCGGTGATCAATAGGCGGCGTGGTGGGAAGGAAAAATCGGTCTCCGCGCGTTATTTCACCATACGCAGATTGTGTTTGTTTCGACGCCATTCATCAAAGGCATTGAGGTAGGATAACAGGTCCTTGCATTCCATCCTGAGCATCTTCACATGCCAGATGCTCGTCGGTGAGATGCGGGCACGGAAAACGCTGAAAACACTCCCCTTACCGCCCGGATCGAGGGTTTCCAGGAGGCTTACCAAGCTATTCACGGCCGTGAAATAGTCAGAGATATCAACGGGTTGCTCAACGATATCGGTTGCCTGGGATTTCAATTCCCGGTAGATGCGGGGGTGCTTCGCCGCCGCTTTGCGGGTCACCGTTAGCATCTTTTCCCAGCGCACCTCGAGGTCCCTCAAGGTCAATCGTGGGTTCATTATTTCGTCCAAGGAAAACGGCCTGCCGCCGGATTGTAAAATGGGACACGATTTCCGGTGGCAGGCCGTTGGAGGAATGATGCGATCATGCCGATGATAAACCCATTGACGACCATTGGTGAAAATCTAAAGGGCCGTTTCCGGATGAAACACGTTCACTTCCTTCAGGTCCTCACCGAGGTATTCCCTTTCATTTGGGCCCAATATGCCCAATGAAAGACAAATCAGCGTCCACAGGTGCACCACCGGATAGTGGCCTCCATAGTGCTCGCTGAGTTCGTGAATCTGCGCATGGCAGTTGTGGCAGCCGGCAATACAATAGTCCGCACCGGTTGCCTTGATTTGCTGATCCTTGAGTTGGCCGTATTTGAGGCGCTCATCTTTAAACCCGGACTGTAGAAACCCGCCGCCGCCGCCGCAGCAATAGTTGTTCGAGCGGTTGGGCTGCATGTCGATGAAATTTTCCTCACCCACAACGGATTTTACAACAAATCGCAAATCCTCGGCGATGGGGTCTCCGTAACTTTTTCGAACGATCTGGCAGGGGTCCTGAACGGTGAACTTTATTTTTAAGTCTTTGTTCCAGTCCGAATTGACCTTGAGTCTGCCCTCACGAATCCACTTGGCGTAGTACTCATAAATATTTTTAACTTCAAAATTGTGTTCAAGATTGAATTTTTTCAGTCCGGCCCGGACTGAGAATGTTACGTGCCCTCACTCGGTGTTTAGAAACGTTTTTACTTTTAATTTGTTGGCCTGATTGACGGTTGTTCGGGTGATTTTCTCCCAGGAGTCGTTATCCGCCAAAAACATGCAGTAGTTTTCTCCGGCCCAGCCATGGCTTCCATAGGTCCAATCCACACCAGCAAGGTGAAGGATCTTCCATAACGGTACCAATTCATCCGGTTCGGTGACCGGCTCCCGAGAATTCTGGTTCAAAAAGAATTCAGCCCCTTCCTTGTCAATGGGTGCCTTCATTTCGGCGAATTCGGGTTGCGCCTCTCGATACTCTTCCAGAACATCCTCAACCACAAAGACAAAGTCGTCGGGTGCGGTTCCCATGGCACTGGTGCTCTCGTTTCTCAGCGCCATGTCGCAAGAGCCCAAAATACCCTTGGGACGCTCTTCCCTGGGACGCAGGGCGCGCGCGTTGTAAACCAGTTGCGGGATATCAATCTTCATCGGGCAGACATAAATGCATCGTTGGCACATGGTGCACATCCACGGCCAGTTGGATTTGGCGATCTCTTCATCCAAACCCAACGCGGCCATGCGTAGAAACTTTCGCGGGTCCATGGCATCAAGGCCTGTTGCCGGGCATCCGGAAGAACATGCACCACAGGTGAGGCACAGATTCAAGTTTCCGCCTTCCGGCAGAATTTCCCTGACCTTGTCCATAAATATGCTTCTCTTTTTACCGCCCACCTGAATGACATCATCATTCATCGATTCCGCCTCCTGTTCTGAGTAGGTTGTTCCTAGCGCCATTAGAGAAAACTTGAACGACAGTACGCAATTCATTTTAAAAAGTGCTGCGCCCGATGCGCAACCCCACTGCCAAAAGCATAAAACATGCCCGATTAAAAAAAGGTGAGATTCAAATAAATTGTTTATTTTCAAATTGATAACGCCAACAAAGAAAGAAAGGCCAATAGGTGGGTCGCAATTCTGAGCCTAAACAATCGGTGATAGGTCTTGAATATGCGACTCTATTCGGGGATTGCATGGAGATATTGGCCGCAACAACGACACTGCTTCTCAGGCGGGGGCCGCTTGCGGGATTGCTTTCAGATCTCGGAACGCCTTGAGGGTCAATCTTCCAGGAACGGTGGGCCAGCCGAGATAGGAGGTGACATCATTGAGGAACATGACGAAAACCTGTTTAACACCTGTTGAAAACCATTCGTTTTTCAACAAGGCAATCAATCCGGACAACAACACACCTTTTATAGGAAGGCAATTATCAATGGATTAAACAATAAATAATTTATTATTCAATATAAATTCAATAGGTTGTTGAGTTATTGAAATTATTGACAATGCTTATGTTTGTCTTTTTTAAATTATCATTTAACAACAATAAGACTATTGATGGAAGACAATATCAGTCACCTCGTCGCCGGCTTTCCTCGAGATTCATCACGACGCCCAAATCCTCTTCATACATCGATACATAATGATTGTATCTACCGGCTAATCGCGCTATATATATGGACTTTTTGATACTATTACCACAAGATGTTGTTTACTAAGGGAAAAATGGGACTGCTCACCAACTCTGCTTCAATAACGCAGTATCGGGTCGAAGGGAAGATGACCGAACCCCTGTTGAAAAACCTCCACAAGGGTCTCCAACAGCACTGCATCCAGGATATAGATAATGAATCCATCGAAAAATCGGTTGGATGGACTCCTATCGACCATCCCTACGAACCCGATTTTTCTCAGACACCCTTCGTGATCGGAGAATACGTCTTTTTTTCCCTGCGCATGGACAAGAAGACCATCCCCACTAAGATTTTCAAGAAGATGCTGCACAAGGAAATGGCCCGGCAGTTGAAAAACAATCAGCGGGAGTTTCTCTCAAAAACAGAAAAACAGGAGTTACGTGATCGGGTTATCCATCAACTCCTAATTAGAATTCCTGCTAATCCAAATATTTATGATGTTTTGTGGCATTATGAAAAAGGAGAGGTGAATTTTTTTTCAACCCTCAAAGCCGCCAACGAGGCCATTGAGACCTTATTCATCAAGTCTTTTAATCTCACCCTGATCCGTCTGTTTCCCTACACCTTGGCCGAATGGGGATGCCGGTTGTCGGATGAGCAAAAGGATATTCTCCTCTCCCTCTCACCAATGGGATTCGTCGAGTAGGAATAGAGCAACATGTTGGATATCAGTGCAAGCTATAACCGCTTTTCTTTTCTCGGGTATGAATTTTTAACCTGGCTGTGGTTCATGATTGAAGAGGAGCCTCGTTCCTTGGCGTCCAATCCGGATAAACCGGTCGCAATCGATGTGGGCAATCGTATTGTTATTGAAAACAGAATGGGTGAAGACGCTTTGGAAACCATTACAATCAAGGGGGATGATGCCGGCCTTGAGGAGGCGCTTTTGGCCCTTCGCAAAGGCGCACTCGTCTCCGAAATAAACTTGCTTTACCGGGAAGCCGACCACGAGTGGCAGTTCACTCTCAAAGGGGAAAGCCTTCATCTTGCGTCAGTGAAGATACCAAAAACGGATCGCGTCACCTCAGGCGAATCCGTCGAGGGCGCTTTGCTTGAAAAAACATACCTTTATGAGTGTCTCATAGGGGTAATTAGAATTCTCTACCAGCAGTTTATCCAACTTCGATTGTCAAATGACTGGCAGGTACAGACAGTTCCACGGATGAGAGACTGGATCATCGCTGAAACTGCGTCGGGAAAGCCGTCGAAAATCGCTGGGTAATCAGAAACGACAAGGGGTGGGACCAATGAAAATCACCGTTAACAAAAATGATGTTCTGGACGTGTTGTCCAAAATCCAGGGGATCACCGGGAGAAAGAGCAATCTTGCCATTACCTCCTGTGTTTTGATGACGGCCATCGCAGAAGGTGTGGTGTTTCAGGTGACTGATCTCGAGACCGGTTTTGAGGGAAGCTATGGCGCCAGTGTGGAAAAAGAAGGATCGGTGGCCATCAACGCGCGGAAATTTTTCGAAATTGTGAGAGATTTTCCAAGTGAGAACATTCTTATCAATGAAATAGAAAATCACTGGATCGAGATCGGTGGCGGCAGCAGTGTGGAGTATCACATCGTGGGAATGGATCCCGAGGATTTTCCGACGATACCCCTCCTGGAAGAAGCGTCCTTTCTATCCATAGAAAGCCTGCAATTCAAACGCATGATTGAAAAATCCCTTGTTATCAGCCCCACCGACGACAAGCGGGCGCATATCAGCGGGGTGTATTTTGAACAGATTGTCGACGACAACGGCAGTTTCGTGCGCATGGTATCCACCGATGGCAGTCGTCTTTCCAAGGTGGATTATATCTTGGAAACTGACGTTCAACTGGATCTTGAAGGCGGGGCCATCATTCCGAAAAAAGGGCTTCAAGAGGTAAACAAGTTTCTGGACAACGAAGGAACCGTTTCCGTCGGATTCAAGGAAAATCACTTTGTCGCAAAAAAAGACAAAGAAATCATCATAATTCGTCTTCTTGAAGGTGAGTTTCCCAAATACCATGATCTCGTATCCATGAGCGGCGGCGAGTTCATCGTGATCGACAAGTATGCGCTTCAAATGATGTTAAAGCGCATGTCCATCCTGGGTTCTGAAAATTATAAAGGCGTCATTTTTAAATTTACCGAGGACAAGCTGGTGGTAAGTTCAACCAATCCTGATATCGGTGAATCCAAGGAGGATATGGCGATCACTTACAGCGGGAAATCCATGGAGATGGCCTTCAACCCAAGGTATTTCATTGATGCCATCAGTGTGCTTGAGGACGACAGCGTTACCCTGAACATTATCGAAGCGGAAAAACCGTGTATGGTGCGCAGTGATGCCGACAAAAGTTATGTTTGCGTCATTATGCCCATGCGGATTTAGGAAATTATGGAACCTATTTATGATGCCAGCAGTATCGATGTTCTTGAGGGGCTAGAGCCCGTTCGGCTTAGACCCTCCATGTATATCGGGAATGTGGACGTGGCCGGTCTGCACCATTTGGTTTACGAAGTTGTGGACAACAGCATCGACGAAGCCATGGCCGGATATTGCGATGAGGTGGTCGTTGTTGTGCACAGCGACGGAAGCGTCAGCGTCGAAGACAACGGGCGGGGTATTCCGGTGGGCATCCATCAGACCGAACTGGTGCCCGCCGTTGAAGTGGTGCTGACCAAACTTCATGCCGGCGGCAAGTTTGACAACGACAGCTATAAGGTTTCCGGCGGTCTTCACGGCGTCGGTGTGAGCGTCGTCAATGCATTGTCCCGCTTTCTCGAGGTAGAAATCTACAAAGACGGAAAGATATACTATCAGACTTACGAACGGGGATTGAAGACCAGTGAATTGACGGTGACCGGTGAAACGGACAAACGCGGCACAAAGATTCACTTTATACCGGACAACACCATCTTCAACACCGTTGATTTCAATTTCGATATTTTGGTCAGGCGCCTTCGGGAATTGGCGTTTCTCAACAAAGGCATCCACATCCTGCTCAAAGACGAGCGCACGGATCGAACCGAATCCTTTCACTATGAAGGCGGCATTGTTTCTTTTGTTGAATTTATCAACAAACACCATACCGCCATGCATGATCCTATTTTCATCGTCGGTGAGCGCGCCGATGTGCAGATGGAAGTGGCCATTCAGTACAATGATACCTATAAAGAGAATATTTTCTCTTTTGCTAATAATATCAATACTGTAGAGGGTGGATTCCACCTAATCGGATTCAAAGCCGCACTGACTCGGACCATCAATACATATGGTCTCAACGGCAACCTCCCCAAAAACCTTCAAGCCAAGATCAGCGGCGATGACATCCGCGAGGGGCTCACCGCGGTGATCAGTGTGCGGATCAAATCACCGCAGTTCGAGGGACAGACAAAAACCAAACTCGGCAACAGCGAAGTCAAGGGGTTGGTGGAGTCACTGATCAACGAAAAGCTGGGGAACTACCTTGAAGAAAACCCGGCTGTCGCCAAGCGCATTATGTCCAAGGCGGTGGACGCCGCCCGGGCGAGGGACGCCGCCCGGCGCGCCCGCGATCTGGCTCGAAAACAGGGCGCCCTGGTGGACGCCACCCTACCCGGGAAATTGGCCGATTGTCAGGTCGCCGACCCGGCCCTTCGCGAGTTGTTTCTTGTGGAGGGCGATTCGGCCGGCGGCAGCGCCAAACAGGGGCGAAACAGAGAATTTCAGGCTATTCTTCCCCTCAAGGGAAAGATTCTCAACGTTGAGAAGGCGCGTTTCGACAAGATCCTTCGCAGCGAGGAAATAAAGAACATCATCACTGCCCTCGGCACCGGCGTCGGCAAAGAAGAATACAATGTCGACAACATCCGGTACCACAAGATCATCATCATGACCGATGCCGATGTGGACGGGTCTCATATCCGCACCCTGCTGCTGACGTTTTTTTATAGACAGATGCCGGAGTTGATCGAGAACGGTTATCTATATATTGCCCAGCCACCGCTGTTTCGGGTGGGTAAAGGAAAAAACCCCACCTACATGAAAGACGACCTGTCTTTCAACGATTACATTCTTAAACGGGCCTGTCAGGAAAAACGGGTTAGAAACAGTGACGCGAATGCTGTACTCGAAGGTCATGAACTCTATCTATTCGTTTGTAACCTTTCCGAATATATCACCACCATCAACGGCTTGAGGAACCGTCACATACAGCCGGTTCTGGGGGAAATTCTCGCGTCTTCAGGGGTGGACGGTCAAAACGATCTGCTCGATCGGGTCAAGATGAATGAACTCCGGCAGCGAATTGTGTCCGCCGGTTTCGAAGCCAGTGCGGTGGCCTGGGACAGCGATCGACAGGCCTTTGAATTCACGGTGGCCCCGGTTGTTGAAGAAGCGTTGGTGGCGGAGCGTTTTGCCGCGCTGAGTGATTTTGACCAACCGGTCATCGTCGGCAAAGGCCTTGTGCTTTCCAACGCCTATCAAAGGGCCAAGCTCATGTGGCAACGGCTCCGGGCTTTCGACTACCCCCCTTTTCGCATCCAAGCGGGCGAAAATGACAATCTGATCGGTGATCTTGGGGATAAACGGCAGCTGCTGGAAGCGCTCCTTGAAGAGGGGAAAAAAGGTCTTCAGGTTCAGCGATATAAGGGGTTGGGCGAGATGAATCCCGATCAGCTGTGGGAAACCACCATGAATCCCGAAACCCGAACGCTGCTGAAAGTACGTGTTGAGGATGTGGTGGATACCGATCAAATTTTCACCATCCTCATGGGCGAGGAGGTGGAACCGCGTCGTGAGTTTATTCAGAGTAATGCATTAGAAGTCAGTATGCTCGACATATAGTGACGATCATCGTCACAAATATTTGAAGCCTTGAGCTATAACCGATGGCTACTTAACATTCTGGCTGTCGGAAATTCACCCAGAATATTCACCGACTCATAGTTGTTTAACCCGATATACCATCACGGCGCGGGGTTGCTAAACTATATGAGGTCACTATGAAAATACATTCTGTCGCCGCCAGAGACCTGCCGGACCTTTGGTTTCAGGCGGTTCACGATATTTTGGACAAGGGGCGGCGGTTTACCATCGATCGGGGATCCTACGCCGGTCAGACAAGGCTTGAATACGATTACTTCATCGGGCACGTGCGATATCCCGGCACCCAACCGCTGATCCCCGATATTCCTCCCGCCTGCGGCATTCCCAATCCCGTGGAGGAAAACTACATCTATGGCGGGGATGGGTACGAACGCTCGTATATCGAATACCTGATGACCGGTGCCAAGCAGGAGGGAGAGTCCTACACCTATGGTGAACGGTTGGCCCGAAGCCCTATAGACGGGAACAAACTGGCCTGGTGGGAAAGTGCCAACAAGGAGATCATTGATCACCGGGATGTGGACGGCCATGCCGTGTTTGAGGAAGACGGTGTGCTGTATCTCAATCAGATCGAGTGGATCATTCAGACATACAAGCAATTCGGCGAGCGCAACAACCAGATGGTGCTTCAAGTGGCGCACCCCACGGATCTCGCCCTTCTGGACCCGCCATGTCTGCGCAGCATCGACACCCGCATCCAAGACGGGGCGCTTCATTTCGTGGTTTATTTCAGATCTTGGGATTTATGGGGCGGTCTGCCGGCCAACCTTGCCGGTATTCAGAATCTCAAAGAGTACATGGCGAGCGAAATCGGCGTCAGCGACGGCGAACTGATTGTCGAGAGCAAGGGGCTCCATCTGTACGGCTATGCCGAAGACCTGGCCAAGCTTCGGTGTATGAGGGAGTGTTCATAAAAGGGGTGCCCCGGCGGTCGGCCGAACCACCCCTCTGAAGGCGGCACACGGTTGATGTTTTTAACCCCGGGAGAGGGCTCTCCTGGGGTTTTTGTTAGAATTCGATGGCGCCGGGAGTTCTGGGAAATGCGATCACGTCTCGGATGTTGGTGATACCGGTGAGGAGCATAAGCATTCTCTCAAATCCCAGACCGAAGCCGCTGTGGGGGACGCTGCCGTAGCGTCGGGAATCCAGGTACCACCAGTAGGGTGCGGTATCCAGTCCGGCCTCGACCATACGGGACTCCAGAACGGACAACCGCTCCTCGCGCTGGCTGCCCCCGACGATTTCACCGATTCTCGGCACCAGAACATCCATGGCGGCCACGGTGTCGCCGTCGTCATTGAGCCGCATGTAAAACGGTTTGATGGTTTTGGGATAATCGTAAACGATGACGGGCTTTTTGAAGTGAGTTTCGGTCAGAAACCGCTCGTGTTCGGATTGCAGATCGTCGCCATGGACGACCGGAAATTGGAAGGTCTTTTTCGACCTCAACAGGGTTTCTACCGCTTCGCGGTAGGTGAGCCGCAGGAAAACGCCGGATACTATGGTTTGAAGAGTGGCCAAGAGCTGCTTGTCCACAAAGCGGGCAAAGAGGTTGATATCTTCGGCGCAGTGGCTCAGCACGTGCTGAGCGGTCTCTTTGATCAGGGCCTCGGCAAGATCCATATTGCCATGGATGTCGCAGAAGGCCATCTCTGGTTCCACCATCCAGAACTCGGCGACGTGACGGCTGGTGTTTGAGTTTTCGGCACGAAACGTGGGGCCGAACGTGTACACATCCCCGAGAGACAGGGCGAGCATCTCTGCAGACAATTGTCCTGAAACGGTTAAATTGGCCTCCTGACCGAAGAAATCTTCACGGACGTCCGCCGGACCGGTGCCCCTTGAACCGATCACCGTCGGCAGTGTGGTGACCCGAAACAGTTCGCCGGCCCCCTCACAGTCACTGCCGGTGATGATGGGGGTGTGAATGTAGTAGAATCCGCGCTCCTTGAAAAACCGGTGGATGGCCCAGGACAGTTCACTGCGGATGCGAAAGGCCGCCCCGTACTTGTTGGTGCGCGGTCTCAGGTGGGCGATGGTGCGAAGGTACTCGTCTGTGTGGCGTTTTTTTTGGAGCGGATAGGTTTCCGGCGCCACATGGATGATGTCGACGGTCTGGGCCCTGATTTCCCATTTCTGGCCTTTGCCCTGGGAGGCGGACAAGTCGCCGGTGACGGCCACCGCCGATCCGGTGGTGAGCTTGCGGATGTCTTCGTAGTTGGCCACAGCGCTGTCGGCGATGACTTGGAGGTTGGCTAGTGAAGACCCATCATTGACCTCGATAAATGAAAACCCCTTGGCATCGCGCTTGGTTCTCACCCAGCCCTTGATGGTGACGGCATCGATGGGCCCTTTGGCTGTGAGCAGTTTTCGTATTTTATAGCGATTCATTGCCTTGTAGCTCCTTGATCAACGGCGTATTGCAAAGGCCCTTCCTCGAGTGGCATCATTTAACACCCGCCCTAATCAATGGCAAGTGGACCCAAATCGCCATCGGTGGCAGCGACCGCCGACCCAGCCAATGATCTTTTACTGCAATTTAATGGTGACGGCGTATCCACGACGACCCCGTTGAACCAACATCTCTATGGATTTTTTCCGCCGAAGCTTGACGATGGCTTTCTTGTAGTCAACGATGGCAGCAATATCCAACTCTTCGATCCGCCGGATGACATCACCCGGCAAAATGCCGATGCGGTCCATCTCCGTGTGGGGACGGATGTCGGTGATGACAACGCCATCATCAGCAACGATGCGATACCGGCTCCGCAGGTCCTTGTCGATGTCGGCCACCACAATGCCCAGTAATTCTTCGGCCAGCGACCCTGCCAGCGCTTCCGGAAAAACGGTTGTTTTGATGGATAGCGTCAACGCTTTTCCATCGCGCCAGACCGAAACTGTCAACAATTCACCGACACCGATATTGGCTAACACCCCGAGATAGTTTTCCACGCCACCGACAGGTATTCGGTTCAGTGAAAGGAGGATGTCCCCGTCTCTGATCCCTGCGATTTCGGCCGGGCTGTCGACCATGACTTTTCTCACCACCACTCCATTTGCGCGGGGAACTTTCAAATAGGCGGCTAGGTTTGGGTCCAGTTCCTGGACGAGGACGCCTGTCCACGCCTGCACCACTTCACCGAACGTGATCAAATCACTGACGATACGTTTGGCGGTGTCGATGGGGATGGCGAATCCGATGCCCTGTGCCTTGGCGTAAATGGCGGTGTTGATGCCGATGAGTTCACCATTGATATTGAGCAGTGGCCCGCCGCTGTTTCCTGGATTGATGGATGCATCGATTTGGATAAAATTTCGGAATACCTGCTCTTCAGCGCGGATGCTGCGATTGACGGCACTGATGACGCCGGTGGTGACCGTGTGGGAAAACCCGAAGGGATTGCCGATGGCGATGACCGTTTCACCGATCATGAGATCGTCGCTGGCACCCATTGAAACCGAAGGCAAGGGGGCGTCGGCGGAGATGCGCAAGACCGCCAGATCGGCGTCGGGATCCATGCCGACAACCGTCGCCGCGAACTCTCTTTCGTCCTGAAGGGTAACGGTGATGGTGGTGGCCCGGCTGATGACGTGGGCGTTGGTGAGCACATGACCCTTGCCGCCGTCGATGATGACGCCCGAACCCAGGCTCGTTCGGCGGTATTCCCGCTGAGGCCATGATTCGAAGAAGTCTTTGAAAAAATGATCAAAAAAAGGATCGTTGCCAAAACCTGAGAATGGATGGCCGCCCTGATGGTCAACGGTTTCCGTGCTCACATTGACCACCGCAGGCCCCACTTGCTGCACTGCTTTGACAACCGGGGTTTCCCGGTTATGTTTCCCGGCAAGCGTTGGTGAGGTGACCCACCAGCTGGCCATGAAGCATCCCAATACCAGTAATCCTTTGAGGACCATGTTCATTTTTGGCATTTGACTCATTTTCCGTTTGGTTGGTTGAGCAGCGGTTCACCATGACGCCTGACGCGTTTGCCATCATGGCGCCAGCAACGACGGTTTATGGTCGGGACCCTACGCCTAACGCCATGTTTCCACCACAATCAAGGATTTTCTTTCTATGAAACGCGAATCGTCAACCGATCGTCTATGGGGTATTCAGCAGCCGAGCCAATACCTGGGCACCGAAATCAATGTCGTTGTCAAGGACCACCGCTCGGTTAAACTAACGATCGCTTTGGTGTTCCCGGATTTGTACGAAATCGGCACCAGCCATTTCGGCCTACAGATCCTCTACCACCAACTCAATCGCCACCCCGACATTGTCGCAGAACGGGTTTTTGCACCGGGGCTGGACATGGAACACCGTCTCAGAGATCAAAAAGCCCCATTGGTTTCCCTTGAAACACAAACCCCCTTGCATCGGTTCGATATCATCGGGGTCAGTCTACTGTATGAACTCAACTATACAAATATGCTGAACATCCTCGATCTCGGGGGGGTTCCGCTGTTTGCAGCATCGCGTGAACAGAAGGATCCTTTGGTCATCGCCGGCGGCCCGTGCACCTGCAACCCTGAACCGGTTGCAGACTTTTTCGATGCCATGGTAATCGGAGACGGTGAGGCCGTCATCGATGATATGATGGCCGTGGCGCTGGCCGCCGGCAATGTGCGCAAAGAGAGAAAAGCGCTGCTCGACGCCTGGCTTCAATTGAGGGGTGTCTATATACCCAGCCGTTATGCCGTCAATTACGACGCAGCGGGTCATCAACGCCTGACCCCTCTCGGCAACGCCCCCGAGCGGGTGCGGCGGGCCACGGTTCCGGATCTCGATGGTGCGCCCTTCCCTGAAAGACCGGTGCTGCCATACGGCCGACCGGTACATGATCGTTTGAGACTGGAACTGGCCCGTGGTTGCACCCGCGGTTGCCGTTTCTGCCAAGCCGGAATGATCTATCGGCCGGTTCGAGAGCGTTCCGTCGCAAGACTTCTGAATTTATCCGAGAGCAGTCTGGCGGCTACCGGGTACGAAGATATTTCTTTACTGTCTCTCAGCACGGGGGATTATTCCGGCATTACTCCGTTGATGGAACGGTTGATGTCCCGGTGCGAAGCCGGACGCATCTCGGTGAGTCTGCCCTCACTCAGGGTCGGCACCCTCACGCCGGCCCTGATGAAACTCATCAAAAAGGTTCGAAAGACCGGGTTCACCCTCGCACCTGAGGCCGGCAGCCAGAGACTTCGGAATGTGATCAACAAAAACATCACCGAGGATGATCTGCGTTGTACGGTCTCTGATGCCTTCGGTCTCGGCTGGCAGCTCATTAAATTGTATTTCATGATTGGCCTGCCAACGGAGACGTCCCTGGATCATGAGGCCATGGTGGACATGGTGCGGTCGCTGCAGGCCATTCGTACCGACTCCGGCAAGCAGGGAAAGTTTAATGTCAGCGTGGGGATTTTCGTTCCCAAACCCCACACCCCGTTCCAGTGGTGCGAACCGATGACGCCCGACGCCGCTCGAGAAGTATTGCGCCGACTGCATCATCAATTCAAAATGCCCGGGGTTCAAATGAAGTGGCAGAATCCGGATGTCAGTTTGGTGGAGGGGATTTTCAGTCGGGGCGACCGGCGGCTGAGCCGCTTGTTGGTGACAGCCTTCGAAAAAGGCTGCCGGTTTGACGGGTGGACCGACCACTTCGACATCCATCGGTGGCGGGAATCGATTTCAGATGCTGGTATTGATCCCGGCGCCATCGCCCATCGTATCCGTGACGTGAATGCCCCGCTTCCATGGGATGTGGCGGACATGGGGGTAACCCGCGGCTATCTCGCGTCCGAATGGGAGAACGCCCGTCAGGCCATTCTCACCGAAGATTGTCGCGCCGGTGCCTGCCAACAATGCGGTGTTTGCGATTTCACCACCATTGCCCCCCGGCTTGCCGTGGATACCGATACTTCGCCGACTGCAGTTGCCAACAACTCGCTCGAGCAGGTTGCCGGCGATTTTCAGCCCATGCGACTTATCTTCGAGAAGGTGGAACAGGCTCGATATTTCGGCCATTTAGAGTTGATCAGCATCATGACACGCGCCCTTCGCCGCACCGGGATTCCCATTCGATATACAGAAGGGTTTCATCCCAAACCTAAAATGTCCTTTGGGGATCCGTTGCCCGTTGGCATCGAAAGCAGAGAGGAACAGATGCTGATTTGGGTGGGGTCCGCCCGACACCGTGAGGGTATCGTCGACGCCATGAATCAACAATTGCCCTTGGGGCTTCGCGTCGTGGCAGCCGATTCGGCCCGAAGGCTGCCAATTTCCACGGCCATCACTTACCGGATACGAACATCGACGGGCTTTGAAGCGTCGGCAATTTCACGTTTCACCGCCGCCGCCAATTGGGAATTCACCAAAACCGCGCGCTCAGGAAAAGAAAAAACCCTGGATTTAAAGTCCCGGGTTGATACAATGCACCGGGTCGGCAATCAAGAACTTGAGCTCACACTGCACACCCCGCCTGGGCCGGCCATTAGACCCGGCGACATTCTCCGATCAGTTTTCAATATGAACGACGACGATGTTCAATCGGCCCGTATCATGAAGGAAAAGACCATTGTATAAGAAACTTGTCATCAACGTGGCTGACCATGAAACGCGAGTGGCCCTGGTCGAAGACGGCACCATTGCTGAATTGTTCATCAACCGGAAAGACGATGCGGTCATCGCCGGGAACATATACAAGGGCCGTGTTCAGCGGGTGCTTCCAGGTATGCAGGCGGCTTTTGTTGACGTCGGGCTCGACCAGGCGGCCTTCATTTATGTCAGCGACGTGGTGGACAACCAGTACCAGGACATTGAGGCGAAGTTTTTGGAAAGCGAATCGGACTACGGCGATGAAGCGCCGGAACCGATTATCGAAAATATTTCAAGATCTTTTGGTGGACACGTCCACCGCCCGATCGAGGAACTGCTCGTGGAGGGCCAGGACCTTCTGGTTCACGTATCCAAATCCCCCATTGGCACCAAAGGTGCCCGGGTCACCACCCATGTATCGTTGCCCGGGCGGTTTCTCGTCCTGATGCCCACCTCGGATCACGTGGGGGTGTCGCGCCGCATTGACTCTGAAGAAGAGCGGCATCGGCTCAAATCCATTGTGCAGACATTCAAGAACGATGACTATGGGTACATCGTTCGAACCGCCAGCGAGGGTATCTCCCACGACAAACTGATTAAGGAAATGGAGTTTTTAAAGAGCCTGTGGGACGCCATTCAGAAGCGATACGCCACCACGCCCGCGCCTGCCCTACTTCACCAAGAACTGGATGTAAGCCTCAGAGCGGTGAGAGATTTATTGACCCACGAGGTGGAGACCCTCGTCATTGATTCAAAGGATGGCTATCAACGGGTGCTGAGCTTCCTGAACACCTTCATGCCCAGTTTAAAACAGTGTGTCGAGCTGTACACCGGCAGCGAGCCGATATTCGACGCGTGCAATCTTGAGGGGGACATCAGCCGGGCGCTCAAACGGAAAGTCTGGCTCAAGTCTGGAGGATACATCGTCATTGAAGAGACGGAAGCACTGGTCGCCATCGACGTGAATACCGGGCGCTATGTGGGCAAGCACAACTTGGAGGAGACCATACTCAAGACAAACCTGGAGGCGGTCAAAGAGATCGCCTACCAGATTCGCCTGAGGGATATCGGCGGTCTCATCATTGTCGATTTCATTGATATGGAAAAGAGCACCAATCAGGAAAAAACCTACAATGCCTTCAAAGAGGCCCTTGAGCGCGATCGGAGCAAAACCCATGTGGTGCCCATTTCGGAACTCGGTTTGGTTCAAATGACCCGAAAACGGGTCAAGCAATCCATGGCAAGCATCCTGCGAGAACCCTGTTTCTATTGTGAAGGAGAAGGGTATCTTATTTCACGCCGCACCGTATGCCATGCTATTTATAGGGCTATCATGCGTGAAACCTACGATATGACGGGGGATTATCTCACTTTGCGTGCCAATCCGGTGATTGCTGAACTGCTTCATGGGGAAGAAAATAGATTGATTCGAAACATTGAAAACCGCACGAGCAAAAAGGTTGAGATCTATCCCGATGAGCAATATCACCTCGAAGAATTCGATATCTTCGAGCGACTGAAAACCTGATAACTAGTTGACATCATTGACGGCATGTGGTTAGTGTGCCCGACTGTAAAAAAGCCGTAAGAATCGGCCGCTACTTTCGCCAGTACGTTCTGGTCAGGCCGGGGTAATCATCAAAAGCTCGAAAGAAAAGAGGGGTAAATTATGAAACGGACCTACCAGCCCAGCAAAATCAAGCGGGCTAGAACTCATGGATTCCTCAAACGCATGTCTACTAAAGGCGGTCGCCGGGTGATTTCTCGTCGGCGAGCAAGAGGGCGCGTGCGGCTGTCAGCTTGACCACGCCTTACCTGGGGTGCCGTCACCGCGTACCGGGGTGATTGCTGTCTTTGCCCGGCGGGCCTGCGACGGTCTGCTACCCACCGATCGCCGGATGCGGGGTGCCGTGGTGAGCGCAGGATCTCGACTGACCAAACGCCAACGATTGCTCAAACGATCCGCCTTCCTCGAGCTGTCCAGGCAGGGAAAGAAAATCCAGAATCGTCATTTCATCGCACTATATGCACTTCGCGATGAAAACGGCAGCCGTATCGGCATTACCGCGAGCAAGCGTGTCGGCAATGCGGTGATCCGAAACCGAATCAAACGGCATTGCCGTGAGGCGTTTCGACATCATGCCATCCGTTTTGAACTTTCGGTGGACATCAGCATCATCGCGAAACGGGAAGCGGCGACCCTCACTGGGTCCAGCGTGGCGGCTTCTTTGGATCAGCTCTTTAGCAAGATACGAGGTGAGGTATCTTAAAGCGAGCGACACTATTCTTAATTAGCGTTTACCAAGTGACCCTGTCGCCTGTGTTAGGGCCGTCATGCCGGTTTTATCCCAGCTGTTCAGAATACGGGTATTTGGCCATCGCGCAATATGGCGTGCTCAAAGGGGGGGCGCTGGCCCTGAAACGCATCTGCCGGTGTCACCCTTTTCATCCGGGTGGCGTTGACCCCGTCCCCTGAAGCAAGCGATTAGCGTTAACCCCACAGCTTGTTGGTGCGAAGCGCAAATTCCACAAACGGGGCTGAAGGGAATCTTCAATTAAATGGTCGCGGTCCGGTCCCCTCCGCGGTGTACCACACCCGGCGCCCCTGACCCGCGACATCGGTTCCAGCGACCGTGTCACGCAACGACCTGTGTAGACTGATTGTAGGAGATGAAAATGGAACAAGCCCGCGTGTTCATCGCCATCGCGCTCTCATTTTTGGTCTTTTTTCTTTGGGAGATGTTTTTTGTTGACAAAGCGGTCATGAAGCCGGCGCCCCAGACGGCCCCTGTCGTTGAGGAATCAGAGAAGGCCCCGCCGGCTACGGTGGCCGAAAAAACATCGGCGCCGGCAGCCGTCCCCTTGCCGGTATCGCCATCGTTGAAAAGCAGAAAAATCGTTGTAAAAACAAATAAATACACCGTCACGCTCGATGAACGGGGCGCCAGGATTCGGCAGTTCCGTCTGTCACAATACCGGGAAAGTACCGATGATCACGCGCCGCTTCTGGACGTGGTCAAATCGGTGGCGGAGGAGGGGACCCTGGTTCTGGTTTACGACGGCAGCGGCATCGACGCTTCGGCACTGTCTGGTGCGGAGTTTAAGGCGCAGACTGCAAGAGACACGGTGACGGTCACGGCTCCCACGACCCTCCCCTTTGTCTGGGTCAGTCCTTCCGGCGTCGTTGTCGAAAAGCGGTACCAATTTGATCCCGATCAGTATTTTTTCGGCTTGGAAGTGGCGGTGACCAATCAGTCTGATGAAACGGTGGACGGGCGCATGGGTCTGGCCATTAATACCCGGAAACCCGAAAAGACCACCTATGGGTTTCAAGGGCCGTGTCTTCTCATCGGCGGTAATTTCGAGACCATTGAATTCAAAGAAATTGCCGACAATGCGGTTCGAGACGGCGATATCGGTTGGGTTGCCTTGCAAGGCCAGTACTTCATGTCCGCCGTTATTCCAGAAAGCGGCCAAAACGGCCAAATGCGCCTCAGCATGACCGAGGACGGGGTTGCCACCACCCAGTTTTTTCACCCCCGAAAGGCCATTTCCAGTGGGCAAAAGGCCACCTTCAACCACCACATCTTTTTCGGTCCTAAGAGCACCGAGGTGCTCGGCGGCGTCGGTGACAGCCTCGAGCTTGCCGTCAATTTCGGTATGTTCGATTTCATCGCCAAACCCTGTCTCTCTTTGATGAGGTATTTTTACGGTCTTGTTCCCAACTACGGCCTGGCTATTATTGTGCTGACCATTCTCATCAAAATCGTTTTGTGGCCTTTGGGAAACAAAAGCTACAAGTCCATGAGCCAGATGAAGCGCATGCAGCCGCTCATGGCCGAAATTCGCGAAAAGCACAAGGGCGACAAGAAGAAGATGAACGAAGAACTCATGAATCTGTACCGGGTATACAAGATCAATCCCATGGGCGGGTGCCTGCCAATGATTCTTCAGATTCCCGTTTTTTTCGCCCTCTATCGGATGCTTTACGAAGCCATCGAGTTGCGGCATGCGCCGTTCTTCGGTTGGATTACCGACCTGTCTGCGCCTGACCGGCTGTTCAATTTCGGGTTCAGCATCCCCTTTATGGAACCTCCCTACGGCATCCCCGTTTTGACTCTCGTCATGGGGGGCACCATGTTTCTCCAGCAAAAAATGTCACCACCGCCCGGGGATCCCACCCAGGCAAAAATGATGATGTTCATGCCGATCGTTTTCACTTTCATTTTCATCAACTTTTCGTCCGGACTGGTTCTTTACTGGCTTGTGAACAACGTGCTGTCCATCGCCCAGCAGTACCATGTTCAGAAGAAATACGCCTAGCGATGGAGGTCACCATGACTGATGACGTGGAATTCGAAGGAAAAACCGTCAAAGATGCACTTAAGTGTGCTGGTGAGGCATTGGAACGGTCTGTAGACAATATTCGATACGATATTCTCACTTATGGGTCCACAGGGATTTTTGGTTTGGTTGGTGCTAAAAAAGCTCGCATTCGGGTAATCGGCGTGCAGGGTAACGACTCACCGGTGTCGCCGCGAAAGCGCAGCACCAAAGAGATGAAAAGAGATATCCTGAGGACCCTGGATGACCCAACGCCAAATCCCATGACGGAGACAATGACCGAAGATGCGCCAGAGGTCCCGAAGCGATCGGAGCACGGGGACCGGTGGCAGCGAATTCCCAGCGCCGAGATTACCCCCGAAATCGTTCAGTGCAGTCGGGAAGCCCTGGCGCGCATCGCCGGTGAGATTTCAGACGACATCACCATCAACGACGAATCCCGAAGAGGGCGGCTCAATCTCAATATGGTTGGCGGCAATTCCGGTGCACTCATCGGCAAGCGAGGCCAGACTCTTGAAGCGATCCAGTACCTGGTGGAAAAAATCATCAACAAGGGGCGAGATGACCGGGTGCGTCTCATGGTGGACGTGGAGGGATATCTTGAGACCCGCCGTGCCAACCTAAAGGAACTTGCCGTACGCATGGCTGAAAAGGCACGGAAAAAAGGGCACCCAACCACCGTCGGGCAAATGAACGCTCATGACCGGCGAATCATTCACCTTGCCTTGAAGAATGACAACAGCGTTCGAACGCAAAGTGTCGGAGAAGGACATTACCGGAAGCTCGTGATTTATCCGAAAAACGCCCCGCACCGAAAAAAGCGCAGCCCTTCATCTGCGCAGGCACGCAAATAAGTTTTAACTTATTGAAAAATAAAGAAAAAGTGATCTTCGCGGGCTTTAATAAAGACACCATCGCTGCCATATCCACACCTCCCGGAACCGGCGGCATCGGCATCGTCAAGATTTCAGGGCCGGCGGCGCAGCAGATCCGCGCCCAATTGTTTCGTGCCTCTCGGCCGGGCGAGACGCCCGCATCCCGCCATCTCTACCATGGCATCATTGTAGACCCCGACGGTGAACAGACCGTCGATGAGGTGCTTGTCTCCTGGATGGCTGCGCCGAACACCTACACCGGCGAAGACATCGTTGAAATTAACTGCCATGGCGGCAGGATCGTATTGCATCGGATTCTTGGGCTTGTGCTGAGCGCCGGGGCCAGACTTGCCGACCCTGGCGAATTTACCAAGCGGGCCTATCTGAATGGAAGGATCGATCTCACTCAAGCCGAAGCCGTCATCGACCTGATCACCGCCAAGACGAACCGCGCGGCACAGAACGCCAGCCGGCATCTGACCGGGGCGTTGAGTAAACGGATCTTGGCGATGGGCAGCACCATTCGCGATGTTTACGCCGAAGTGGCCGCCAGGATAGACTTTCCCGAAGACACTGCGGATGCGGACCTGGCAATAGACGCGGTGGTCACTCAGCTGAGGGAGGATGTACTCGCGCCCATCGAAGAATGTATTGAGAATCAACATATTGGGCAAGTTATCCGGGAAGGTGTGCGGATCGCCGTGGTGGGGCGCCCAAACGTGGGCAAGTCCAGCCTCATGAATCGGCTCTTGGATAAAGACCGCGTGATCGTCTCAGATGCCCCTGGGACCACCCGTGACGCCGTTGCCGATATCACCAGTATTGAAGGCATACCCATTGTCTTCGTCGATACTGCCGGACTCCGGGACACCAACGACCCCATCGAGGTCATCGGCATCCAAAAAACGCGTGAAGCCCTGGCTTCTGCCCATCTTGTGCTCTTTCTTGTGGAAGCCGGCGCCCCCATGACTGGAGCGGACGAGAAGATATTCGCCAGCCTTGGCCCCGTGCCGACTATCTTGGTGCGCAACAAATTGGATCTGACGACTGCCCTCGCTCTGCCCTCGATCCGGCCCCAGCCGGGAAAGTGGGTCGCCGTGAGCGTGTCCGCCAAATATGGGGATAATATCCCGGCACTGAAACGAGAGATCGTCGATATGCTGACCCATGGACATGGAGAGGGTGATCGCGACGATATCATGCCCAACCAGCGCCAGGCCGGCCTTCTTGTTGCGGCGTGCGAGTCCATTCGGCGTGCCATCGACATTTTAGAGCGCCGCGGAGAAGATGAGCTGGTGGCCATCGAAATGGAAACGGCCCTTGAAAGTGTCAATCGGATCCTTGGCATTGCGGCACCGGAAGATATTTTGGACGCCGTTTTTGATAGATTTTGTGTCGGAAAATAGTGTTTCACGTGAAACAATGGCCCGTACCTGTGCATTGGCGCCACTCAGTGCGGCGGTTGTGAACAATTGAGACCCCTTGAGAGGTTAGATATGGAATTTGATTTGACACCTTATTTCGAGAAGTATGAGCAGCTTTCGCATCAGATGGACCAGGTGTTTGAACGGGTTCGCAAGGAGCATCCCGACTGTGTGACCTGCCATAGTGCCTGCTCGGACTGCTGCCATGCGCTCTTTGACCTAACTTTAATTGAGGCGCTTTACCTGAACGATCGCTTTAACCAGCGGTTCACCGGGGCGGCGCGTGAGGCCGTACTTGAAAAGGCCAACAAAGCCGATCGCGCTGTCTACAAACTCAAGCGACAGGCGGTCAAGGATGTGCAAAGCGGGCAGTCCGAGGCTGAGGCGCTTGAGATGCTGGCTTCCAAGCGGGTCCGCTGCCCTATGCTGAACGATCAGGACTTGTGCGACCTCTACGATCACCGCCCCATTACCTGCCGGTTGTATGGGATTCCAACGGCCATCGGGGGAAGGGGCCGCACCTGCAGTCTTTCAAAGTTTATTCCCGGAGAGCCCTACCCAACGGTGAATGTCGAGGAAATCCAAAACCATCTCTTTGCTCTGAGCGAAGCGCTGGTGAAGGACATGAAGTCCAAGCACATTAGAATGGGGGATATCCTTATGCCATTGTCAATGGCGATACTCACGACCATGAACAACGACTTTTTTGGCTTGACAGCTGAAGCGGACCGGGGTGAGCAAAAAGGAGACGGCGATGAGTAACATATCTCCAGAGGAAGAGGCTCAGCGAAAGAAGGCCATTTTTGACGCGATGTCCGATCGGCGTCGGCGGCACATATTGAACCGCATCGGATTTGATCGATGGGACCCATTTCAAGAGCCCAAGGATCCCATAGATATTCGCACCGATCGCACCAAACGCACCACCCAAATGCTGGTGAGGGAATTTTTACAATCCTGCGATGCGGCGGATTACTCAAACAACTACGGGCAAGGCGTGTTCGACATCTGTCACGGGATTGTCAATGACGATGACCGATATCGCGGCATGTTTGAATTTTCATTGTGGTACCGGGATTTGTTGCTTCGAGAGGGGCATATTCCTGCCGACGAAGCGGATTGATAGCACTTGTCGGGCGACGAAGCCCTCATGTGCCGTATATCGGCCTTAAATTTGGGTGTGGCTGTTGGTATGGGGTGGGTGTGAATCGAACGTTCTGGCGAAAATGGCGAAGCCATCTTCTAAACCCGCTAAAATAAAGGATTTGCGAGGACACTAACCACTATATGCGGTGTAAAAATAGCAAAAAGCCACAATATGTGATGTTTAACATGGTCTTTCCCGCTATAGTAGATCAAACGGCCCGGGGGCCGACGGCGATACCGTCGGCCCCCGGGTATTTTTTTGCTAGCGGTGGGGAAAGACGAGTTTGCCGCCCATGTATCCGGCTACCGCCGCGGCAACGATGAGAACCGCGTGCAGAAGCAGGTAGAGCGTTCTGGGGCCGCCAGGCGCACCGGCAATGGATGGGTCCACGGCGCGCCAGAAAACCAAGACGAGCAGAAGGACGCTGATCACGCCGGCACAGATGAACTTGGTGCGGAACACGTAGGTCATGTTGCCGCCGAAGCGTTTTTTCCAGTCATTGACGCCGGAAAAAATCACAAAGGGCATGGACAGCAAGACGACCACCAAATTGCAAAACGCGGAAATTTCCAAAGCGCTGGATTGAAATAAAACGGCCAAAAAAAGAAACAGGACACCGACGGGTGCCACCCCGTTGGGGATGTGAACTGAAATCGGGTGCGCGTGCTGCCGCGTCATCAAATCGGTAACCTGGTCGTATAAGGTTGGTCTGGTGCGGGGCGTCGTCGTGGCCGTTGTCTCCACAGTCGGCTCGGTGATGACGGTCGCTTCCGGGGCTTCCGGGACAAAGAGACTGCGGTCCGCCCCGCAGACCGGGCATTTTTCGGGGGGTTCGGGCCCGGTATGGATGTACCCGCAGACGGTGCATTTCCAGCGCTGCAGTCCGCTGTCCGCGTTGTCGGAGGTAACTGCGTTCACAAACGTCTCTTCTTTTTCCTGAGGCCGACTGTCCTCGGTGAGCGGTTCGCCATCAGCATCGACTTCTACAAACTTGGATCGATCGGCACCGCAGACGGGACATTTTTCCGGCGGAGCCTCACCCGTGTGAATGTAATTGCAGACGGTACATTTCCAATACATTTCCGATTATCCTTTCCAGCGGTCGTTTGATATGCTCGCCCGCAAAGTAAACAACGCGTCGTCCGACGGCATGCGCTCCATATGAGCGGGCAGAATGAAGGGCGCCACGCGGCAAGGCTGGGTGCTTGTGCGTAAAGCGGCGGCGCTGAAGATAGCGTGTCATAACAGATAAGGTCGTGAAGCTCCAGCATCATGGCATGGGCGCTTACTGGGTCAGGGGCGGCGCGTCGTCCGCTGCTGTGAGGCCGGCCATCAGCGGTCCGACGGTTTCCACAATATTTGGAAGTCCTGTGCCGAATTCGCCCATAATGCGTCCGCGGTACATCACCGTGATCCGGTCGGAAAGACTGATCGCCTCATTCAGGTCGCCGGTAATCAGCAATATTCCGGCGCTGTCCCGCGCCTTGAGCAATTGGTGCCAGACTTCTTCGGTGGCACCGATATCGAGTCCCTGCGTCGGTTGCTCGGCGACGATGAGCCGCGGTGCACGGTAGAACTCGCGCGCCAAGACGAGCTTCTGGAGATTGCCGCCCGATAACTGCCGCGCCAGTGCATATCGGTTGGGCGGATAAATCCCAAAAGTCTCTATGAGATGGACCATTTTCTCATCAGCGGGTTGGCGCCGCAGCCAAGGACCATTGGCAAAATCGTATCGGGTGGTCAATAGAAAATTGTCAACCAGATCAAGGCCGGGGCAGGTCGCCAGGCCCAAGCGGTCTTCGGGAATGTAGCTGAGCTTTCCGGCCATGGGGCGCTCTTTGAAAAACCGATTCCAAGGATCGCCGAGAATGCTGACCGTACCGGTTTTTGGCGGTTTAAGACCGCAAACGGTTTCGACCAGCGCCTTTTGGCCGTTGCCGGCGACACCCACCACCGCAAGGATTTCACCCTGCCGCAAGTCAAGATGAATGTCCTGGAGCGTCTCGTCGCACAGTCCTTGGATGCGGAGCACGCGCTGCAAGGGTTCCATGGGAGTGCGGTCCACCTGAAGCAGCACTTCCCGGCCAACCATCCGCTCGGCCAGATCGGCCTTGGAACTGACCGCCGAGGCGGCCAGTCGATCCACTACGCATCCCTTCCGGATAATGGTGATCTGGTGGGCGATGGACATGACCTCGGCAAGTTTGTGCGTGATGAATACAATGGCTTTTCCCATTGCCGCCATCTGTTTCAGGGCCGTAAACAGCTGATCGATTTCAACCGGCGTGAGGACGGTGGTGGGCTCGTCAAAGACCAGCACCCGGCTGTCTCTCAGCAGCAGCTTGAGAATTTCAACCCGCTGTTTTTCTCCCATGGACAGACTCGACACGCGGGCTTCCGGATTTACATCGAGGCCGAATCGGCTTCCGAGGGCACGGATTTGGTCGTTCATGGCGGCCGCATTGAGCCGCCAACCGGGCTCCTGGCCCAGGAAGATGTTTTCGGCCACGGTCAGTGCCTCAACCAACATGAAATGCTGGTAGACCATGCCGATGCCGGCGGCGATGGCTTCTTTGGTGGTATCGAAGGACACCGGGCTGCCGTCGATGATGATCCGACCGCGGTCCGGTTTGAGCCTCCCGGCCAGGATGCTCATAAGAGTGCTTTTGCCGGCCCCGTTTTCACCCAACAGGGCATGGATTTCCCCCGCCGCGATGTCGATAGTAATATCACGGTTGGCTTCGACCTTGCCGAAGGACTTGCTAATGCCAGCAAGTCGTATGCAGGGAGGGGGCTCGGTCATGGCAATTGTCGTTGCCCCACAATGGGTTGAACGAACTGAACCTCTGAATCCCAGGGGAATAGAATCCACGTGTCTTGGCTGACTTCTGTAATGAACGTATCCACCAACGGCCGGCCGGCCGGCTTTGCATAAACCGTTGCAAAATGGGCTTTTGGCAGCATTTCCCGAACGCTGATCGCCGTACGGCCGGTATCCACGAGATCGTCAATGATCAGCCAACCGTCACCGTCCATTTTGACCGACTTGAGGACTTCGACCTCTCCTTGCTGATCCTGCCACTGGTAGCTTGAGATGCAAACGGTATCCACCATTCGGATGTCGAGTTCCCTGGCCACAATGGCCGCCGGCACCAAGCCTCCTCGAGTGACGGCCACAATCCCCTTGAAGTAGTCCATATCCAAAAGGCGCCAGGCCAGCGCTTTGCTGTCGCGGTGCAACTGATCCCAGGAAATGGGATATGTTTTCTTGTGGCGGGCTCTGTCGGCAGTCATACCGTCCTCCAGTAATTATTTTACTTATATTTCAATTGGTTATATAGATATGTGGGTTGCCGCAGTTGCGTGTCATTCTGCCGGCTCGATATTTACACCCAATGCACCGGGCGCACTGGATCTCTTCATGCGGTAAGATGATACTACCAGCACGAAAACCGTCAAGGCGTACGGCAGCATGAGCAGCAGGGATGACGGAACGTGGGTGCCCATGGCCTGAAGTCGAAGTTGAAAGGCCATTACGCCGCCGAAAAGATAGGCACCCACCAACGCCCGCAGGGGCTGCCAAAATGCGAAGATCACCAGGGCAACGGCGATCCATCCCCTCCCGGCGGACAGCCCGTTGGTCCACAGGTGGGTGTAGGCCAGGCTCAGGTAGGCGCCCCCGCACCCCGCGAGAAACCCCCCCGCCAGTACCGCCAGCCACCGAAGCCGCTGGACCGGGACGCCAGCGGCCATGGCCGCCGGCGGATACTCGCCGATGGCCCTGAGCTGAAGACCCCACCGCGTGTAACGGAAAAAGACCAGCAGCAGAACGGGTACCAGATAGGAGATGTAGACCAGCAGGTCCTGCTGGAAAAAGATCGGTCCGATAACAGGCACCGCCGAGAGTCCGGGCAGCGCGATGGCGTGAAAGCCGGGAACCGACTGACCGATATAGGGCGTGCCGATGTAGTCGGCCATACCGGTGCCCAGGATGGTGAGGGCCAGTCCGCTGACCACCTGGTTTCCCTGGAAACCGATGCAGACCAGCCCGTGAAGTGCCCCCAGTGCGGCCCCGGCCATGCCGCCCATCACAAATGCGGCCATGGGATTGCCGGTGGCCTTGGCCATGAGAAAACCGGCCAGGGCGCCCACCATCATCATTCCTTCTACACCCAGGTTGAGGATGCCCCCTTTTTCGGTAATGATTTCACCCAGGGTGGCATAGAGGATGGGGGTTCCCGACTGAACGGCGGCCGCCATCAGGGCGATGATGAATTCCAGATTCATGATGGCCCCTGAAACCGAATACGGTAGCGGGTAAAAAAGCCGCTGGCCAGCACGCTCAGCAGAATCAGCCCTTCCAGGATTTCACCGAAGGCGGCCGGGACCTGGAGATCCAGCTGAAGGTTTTCCACCCCCACCCGGAGACCCGCCAGCATGAATGCGGCCACCGCGGTGAATACCGGGTTGAGCCCTGCCAGCCACGCCACCACGATGGCGGTGTAGCCATAGCCCACCATGATGCTGGGTTGCAGCCGGTTCAGGTTGGCCGAGGCTTCCAGGAACCCGGCGCAGCCGGCCAAGGCGCCGCTGAGCACCATCACCAGTACCACCAGCCCGTGGTAGGGCAGCCGGGCGTAACCGGCGGTGCGGATATTCTCGCCGCTGGCTTTCAGTTCGAACCCCAGTCGCGTGAACCGGAAAAAAACCCACACGGCGACGGCGAGGACCACGCACAGAGCCAGCCCCCAATTCAGACGGGTGGGGCCGATGTTCCCCACAATCGCCGCCTTGGAAAATCCGGCGGTCATGGGAAACCCGAAACTGGCAGGGTCCTTCCAGGGGCCGTAGACGAGGTAGTCCAGCAACAGGATGGCCAGATAGTTCATCATCAGGGTCACGATGATCTCGTTGGCCCCCATGCGGTTTCTGAGGACCGCCGGGATGAGGCCCCACAGGCCGCCGCAGATCAGGGCGCTGAGCATCATGGCCGGAATCACCACCCACCACGGCGCCGTCGGTGCGGCCAGCGCCACCGCACTGGCGCCGATGGCGCCCAGCGCGAACTGCCCTTCGGCGCCGATATTCCAGATTTGCAGCCGAAAGGCGAAGCCAACGCCTAGGGAGCACAGAAAGATTGGCACCGATTTGATGAGGCAGTCTTCGATGGCCCATAATGAGCCGAAAGCCCCGGCAAAAAGCAGTTGCATGCCCGTCAGCGGCGGCTTCCCCTGGAGGCCCAGCATGATCGCGCCAAGCAGCAGGGACGCCCCCACTGCCATGAACAAAACAAGACAGGAGCGCCAAAATGGCTGCCCCTGTCTTGGAGAGATCCGTAAATGGGCCATGGTGATCAATGACTCCGACGCCGCCGGTCAGGCGTTTACTGCGTGGTGCCGATAACACCCTCGACAAACCAGCTCATCCCCAGCAGCTCGCCATCGGAGGGTAACTGCCCGGCGGCGATGCGTACCTTTCCGGACTGGTCTTTAACCGGACCGGTGAACACCTTCATGCTGCCCGATACCAAGGCCGCTTTTTGGCTCAATACATTTTTCTGAACACTGGCAGGCACCATGGGGCCAAAGGGTGCCAGGTCGACGATGCCCTCCTTGATGCCCGGCCAGGAAGCCGATGCTTTCCAGGTTCCGTTGTTGACGCTTTTCACCGTGGCTTCGTAGAAGGGGGCCCAGTTCCAGATCGGGGCGGTCAGGTGCGCCCTGGGGGCAAAGGCGGACATGTCGGAGTTGTACCCCACCGAGTAGACGCCGCGTTCCTGGGCAGCCTCCTGGGGGCCCGGGCTGTCCTGATGCTGGGCGATGACGTCGGCGCCCACATCCAGCAAGCTTTTGGCGGCTTCCTTTTCGGTGGCCGGGTCGTACCAGGTCTTGGTCCATACCACCCGCACTTCGGCCTTGGGGTTGACGGCGCGGGCGCCGAGGGTAAACGCGTTGATGCCGCGGATGACTTCGGGAATGGGAAAGGCCGCCACGTATCCCAGGATGTTGTTTTGGGTCATGGCGCCGGCGACCAGCCCGGAAAGATAGCGGGCTTCATACATCCGCCCGAAGTAGTTGCCCATGTTGGGGGCGGTCTTGTACCCGGAGCAGTGCATGAACACGGTCTTGGGGAACTGGCCGGCCACTTTGAGCATGGGGTCCATGTAACCGTAGCTGGTGGCAAAGATCACATCGAACCCTTTTCGTGCCATATTGGTCATGACCCGCTCGGAATCCGGCCCCTCGGGGACGGATTCCACATAAGACGTGCTCACTCCGGACAACTGGTCCAATGCCAGGCGACCTTGGTCATGAGCGTACGACCATCCGGCATCGCCGACCGGCGATACGTAGATGAATCCCACTTTCAGGTCCTTGGCGCCGGCGCCGCCGGCACCCAGTGTCATCATTAGTCCGACGGCCAACAGTAATGCGGTTTTCTTCATGGTTTTCTCCTCAAATGGGGTTGTTTTTTCGTGGGTGGACCCTATCCGGGGGCCCGTTTGGAAATAAGGTGGATTTAGCGCACACGCTATACCCTGTCAACACGAACCGGCGCGGGTTCAGACGGGGATAGGGCGTTTCCGCGCGACCGTTTTATGGATCCGGATTGCGTTGCTTGAGATAGGCCTCCCACTCCATGGGCAGCAATTGTTTTTTCCGTGTGTTGCAGTCCTTGCAGCAAGCCACCACATTGCCTTTGGTGGTCTTTCCGCCCCGCGAAATGGGAACGATGTGGTCCATGGTGAGTTCCCGCGGCGCTACCCTGGCGCTGCAATAATGACACACCCCCCGGGCGCAGCGGCGTTTCCACCACTGTGACGACCGGAGATCACGGGCCTTTTGTCGTTCGCGGCGAAGGTCGTCCTCATCGGGATAGAAGCCATAAGGATCAGTCATTGCGGACAGCCAATCCGTTGGAAGCCAGCCATTCGGTGACGGCGGTACCCAGCATCTGGTAGTAACTTTCGGAGCCGCCAAGACCGCGGCGTCCGAAAAAATAGTTGATCTCAAGAAAATACGGCTCGGCATGAGCGTCTTCCTCGCTATAGAGGAGGTCAACTCCGGCCAAATTGATGCCCGTGTCTTTGCACACGTCTTTCACGCGGTGAATGGCCTTCTCTCGTCGCTCGGGATCGGCCTCCCGGTCGATGCGCGCACCCGTTGCCACCGATGTTCCAAAACGATCTTTATTGTCCTGAATCCGCCAATAGGCGATCAACCGCTGGTGAATGACCACCACTCTGAGGGTGCGGCCGCCGTGAGAGATGTAGTCTTGCACCAGAAACCCGTGCTGCCCCGAACCCTCGAACGCCTGTGCACGGGTGAGGCACTGCGCCATGTCCGCGTCGTTTTCAACAAAAAAAACGGTTTCGCCTTCACCTCCCCAGTCGAACTTGAATACCGCGGGGTATGACTGCTCTGTCACCGTACGGGACTGATATGCGTCGAGCCCCGCATAGGTTTCCGTCGGTGGATGCAACACCCCGTGATGTTGAAAAAGGTGAATTTGACCTATTTTTCCGGGAAAGCCAAAGCGTGCGTCGTAGTTGGGAAACACCAGCGAGCACTGCGTTGCGGCCATGCGATAGAGCGATTCATAGCATCCCTGGTTGAGGATGACCGCGTCTGCGGCGGCCATGGCGGCGGCGTCCGCCGCATCCGGTTGTCTGCCGGCGCAACGAAGATTGCGGTCCGCCACGATATAAGGATGGTAGGACAGAATCATCAGTAGCCGAACCGCCGCAGGGCTTTGGGGTCTCGGGTCCAGTTCTTTTGAACTCTGACAAAGAGCTTCAGGAACACCCGCATCCCAAGCAGCCGCTCGATGTCACCCCGTGCGGCGGTGCCGATTTCCTTGAGTTTTGCCCCACCGTTGCCGATGACGATCCCTTTTTGAGAATCCCGCTCAACATGAATGGTGGCATGGATGGAGACCCTTTTTTGGGCATCCGCCGCTTTAAACTCGTCCACCGTCACCGCCACCGCGTAGGGGATTTCCTCGCCGGTGAGCCGAAAGGCTTTTTCGCGAATCAACTCTGCGGCGATAAACCGAACGGGCTGGTCGGTGATGCTGTCCTCGGGGAAAAAAGGCGGCCCGGGCGGCAACTGTTGCTCCATGGCTCCCAACAAATCGTCGATTTGCGTTCCTTTCAGGGCTGATATGGGGATGATTGCAGAGAAATCGAAGCGCGTCGACCATTCGTCGATGGCAGCCAATATCGCATGGCGATGGCACTGGTCGGATTTATTGAGTGCCAGAATGACGGGGCGCCGCACATCGCCCAAGTGCTTCATCAGCAGCCCTTCGGCATCGGGATTCCTTGTCATCATATCACCCAAGAGCACCACCAGGTCGGCCTCGGCTAGGGTGGCGATGGCGGCATTGACAATGCGCTGGTTCATGGTTTTGGTGGAATGGTGCACACCCGGGGTATCCATAAAAACCATCTGCGACGCGGGTCGGTGAAGAATGCCCAGAATTCGGTTCCGGGTGGTTTGGGGTTTTTTTGAGGTAATGCTGATTTTTTCGCCTAGAAGCGTGTTCAGCAAGGTGGATTTGCCGGCGTTGGGTGGCCCCACGAGGGTGACGAACCCGGAGCGAAAGCCTTCCGGTGGCGGCGAAAGCAGATCACTCATCGGCGGACGATCCTTCGTCAATATGCTGCTCGATGGCGTGCCATACGGCATCTCGCCCCTGCCCTGTCTTGGCCGAAAAACTTACCAGTTGGGGCTCAGGGACGCCAAGCGCCTCCGAGATGCGGACAACACTTCGTTTTTGCTTCGTTTTTGACAGTTTATCGCATTTAGTCACCACGGGGATGCATGACACCCCGTTGGCTGCAAGCCAGTCCATGAAATTGAGTTCCTCGATGCCGGGCACGCGCCGGATATCCACGATAAGGACCACCGCGTGGAGGTTCGGCCGTCCTCGTAAATAGGTTTCCACCATGGGGCCCCACTGGCGCCGGATGGCTTCAGGCACCTTGGCGTAGCCGTAACCCGGCAAATCGACCAAATAAACCCGCTGGTTGATGACAAAGAAGTTGATGAGCTGGGTGCGGCCGGGCCGCCCGCTGGTTTTCACCAGATGCCGGCGGTTTACCAAGGTGTTGATCAAGGAGGATTTGCCCACGTTGGATCGGCCGGCAAAGGCGATCTCAGGAAATTCCGGCGGTGGATATTGATCCGACTTGACGGCGCTTTTGATGAATATGGCTGATTTGATGATCATGGTGACTGGCCTATAACAGCCGACATGTCAGTGCCGCCGTCGGACGATGGGAAGACAGATCGTAGGTGCAGGTCATGCCCGAGAAACCCGGGGTACCGACCGATGTGTCGGCCCCCTCCGACCGGGTCCGCGGCAGGATCAATGTCCCTTTCGGTTTTGGATATACGCTTCCAGGCGGTCCATGCCTTCTGCGATGTTTTCCAGCGAGTTTGCGTATGAAAAGCGCAGGTAGCCTTCGCCATGCTGCCCGAAGTCGATCCCGGGTGTGACCCCCACATGGGCCTTATATAGAATGTCGAAGGCAAGTCGATAGGAATTCTCCGAAAGGTGGCGGGCGTTTGCAAACACGTAGAAAGCACCGGTGGGTTCCACGGTAATTCCCAGCCCCATGGCTCGCAATCTCTGAATCATGTATTGCCGTCGCTCGTTATACACGCCTCGCATGCGTTGCGTGTCCGCTCCGGCGTTCTGAAGCGCCGCTACGCCAGCTTTTTGAACCACGGCATTGGCTGAAATGAAAAAATTCTGGTGGATTTTCTGAAGGGGCCGCATGAACGCGCGGGGCGCGATGAGGTAGCCCAGCCGCAGACCGGTCATGGCGAAAAGTTTGGAAAACCCGTTGAGGACGAAAGCATGATCGGTGAATTCCAGGATGGAGCGTTCTTTTCCCTCGTAGACGAGTCCGTGATAGATTTCATCCGAAACCACCCAGGGGGTCATTTCGGCAATGGCAGCCATGCGCTCCGGCGACAGCAGGTTTCCGGTGGGGTTTGACGGCGAATTGATGAAGATGGCCTTGGTGCGTGGGGTGATGGCCTCGGCGATGGCTTCGGGTCGAAACTGGAACCCGTCTTCTTCGTAAACTCTGACGGTGACGGGTACCCCGCCCAAGAATTTGATGAAGTTGGGGTAGCAGGCATAATGGGGGTCCGAGATGATCACTTCTTCGCCGGCCTCCAGCAGGACGGCAAACGTCATGAATATGGCCGGTGACGTGCCCGAGGTGACCACGATGCAGTTCGGGTCCACGGTAACGCCGTACGTATCATAGTGATAGGCGCTGATGGCCTCACGCAGCTCCGCCGTACCGAGGCTGTGGGTGTAGTGGGTGTGCCCGTCGTTAAGGGCTTTGGAGATGGCTTCCTTGACGCAGGCGGGTGTATCGAAATCGGGCTCGCCCACCTCCAGATGGACGACGTTGATGCCCTGTCGCTCCATTTCACACGCTTTTTCGAGGACATCCATGACGATGAAAGAGGTGATATCGCGGGTGCGCGAAGCCACATCGGGGTGACCCTCGGCGGCTGTGTCCGTTATGCGGCAGTCGTTCATGGTCAGCACCTTTAAATCATCGGCGAACCTTACGAGTGACAATGGCGTGCGGGTCACCGTCTTCCACCCGGCCGGGCTAAATGACTTTGTTCAGCGGATACTCGATGATACCCTCGGCACCGGTTTTCATCAACCGCGGTATCAATTCACGCACCTGCTCCGAGGACACCACGGTTTCAACGGAAAACCAGCGGGTGTCGTATAGGGGCGCCACTGTTGGGGCGTTGAGGCTGGGCAGCATGTCCACCACCACCTTTAGATGTTCCTCGGAGACGTTCATTTTGAGCCCCACCATTTTTTCGCCTTTCAGGGCGCCTTGAAGCAGCAGGGCAATCTGTTCGATCTTCTCCCGCTTCACCGGCTGCTCCCAGGCTTGATGGTTGGCGATGAGCTGGGTGTTGGTCTCCATGAGCACATGAATGATCCGAAGGCCATGGGCCTTGATGGTGCTTTCGGTTTCGGTCACTTCCACCACAGCGTCGGCAAGACCGCTCACCACCTTGGCCTCGGTCGCTCCCCAGGAAAACTCAATCTCAACATCGATGCGCTTTTCTGTAAAATAGCGCTGGGCAAATGCCACCAGCTCCGTTGCGATTTTTTTGCCGTTCAGATCGGCGAGCGATCGGATCTGGGAGTCATAGGGAACGGCCAACACCCATCTGGCGGGGCGAGAGCTCACCTTGGAGTAGACCAGGTCGCTGACCACATGGACATCCGAGTGATTCTCGGCAATCCAGTCTTTTCCGGTGAGGCCGGCGTCGAGGGTGCCGTTTTCCACATATCGCGACATTTCCTGGGCCCGGCAGATGGCGCAGTTGATGTCCCGGTCGTTGATTTCCGGAAAATAACTGCGCCCATTGATGTCAATGGTCCATCCGGACCGTTTGAATAGGGCGATGGTGGCGTTCTGAAGGCTTCCCTTGGGAATGCCCAGGTTCAGCTGTGAATTCACTGCTTGTATACCTCCTTGGGGTCGAATACCGGTGCGCTGATGGTGACCAGCGTATCACCGGTCACCTGACGGTAAAAACACGACGGATGTCCGGTGTGGCAGGCGGCCCCACCCTGCTGAATCACGCGGAGCAGGACCGTATCCGCGTCGCAGTCCACTCGGATTTCCTGTACCAACTGGGTGTGGCCGGAGTGCTCCCCTTTGACCCACAGCTGGTTACGGCTTCGACTCCAGAACGTGGCCTTGCCGTTGGAAAGGGTCGCTTCCCAGGCGTCGCGATTCATGTAGGCCATCATCAGGACCTCGCCGCTGGCATGGTCCTGAACAATGGCCGGTATCAGGCCACCGCATTTTTCAAATGCCAGTTCAATCATGACAACTCCTCGGTGTTATCCACAAAGCATCGAAACCAAACCGGTTAACGGCATAACCTCGTAAAGTCAATTGCTTTTTTGCGGTCTCAACTTGCTCAGCGACGCCATATCTGTTAGCATCGCGTCTTCTTTTGGGGCCGGGCGGTTGCCCGGTTGAATGCCCACTTCAATTGCTAACGCCGATGGGAACCGCGGAAAAAAAAGACACCGTGCCTGAAAGAAGGGCCCGCCGTTCGCTGCTGCGCCGGCTGATCACCTGGGTGGCGCTCACCACGCTGCTGGTCGTCGGGGTGGGCGTCGCTGCCGTGGTGGCCACCTTTATCTACCTCGGGCGAGACCTGCCCAAAATTTCTTCCCTGGCCGACTACCGTCCGCCGGTCATTACTTCGGTCTACTCGGATGACAATCGCAAGATCGGTGAATTCTATAACGAGCGGCGCATCGTCGTCCCATTGGAAAAAATGCCGAAACAGTTGCTGGAAGCCTTTGTGGCCGCCGAAGATGACCGTTTTTTCCAGCACCGCGGCGTGGACATCATCAGCATTGTCAGGGCGTTTTTCAAAAACCTCGAGGCCGGAAAGATCGTCCAGGGCGGCAGCACCATTACGCAACAGGTGACCAAGAGTTTTCTTTTGACACCGGAACGCAGCTACCGCCGAAAGATTCGAGAAGCGATTTTGGCTTATCGGATCGAGAAAGCCTTCACCAAGCAGGAGATCCTCTACCTTTATCTCAATCAAATCTACCTCGGGCACGGTGCCTATGGGGTGCAGGCGGCAGCGGAGAATTACTTTGGCAAGTCGGCCGAAGACATGAATCTTGCCGAGTGCGCAATGCTGGCAGGGCTGCCACAGGCGCCCAGCCGCTACTCCCCCTTTCGCCATCCGGACCGGGCCAAACAGCGCCAGATCTATGTTCTGAACCGGATGGTGGCCGAAGGCTACATCACCAATATCCAGGCCACCGAGTCCATCGACACCCCCCTCGACATCAAACCGCGGCGAAACTGGTACATCGAGCAGGTCCCCACGTACACCGAGCATGTGCGCCGTTACGTTGAGGCCGCATACGGCAAGGACATGCTCTACAATGAAGGACTGAAAATTCATACAGCCGTGAACATCGAAATGCAGCGGGTGGCGCGTGAGGCGGTGAATGCCGGGCTGCTTGACCTGGACAAGCGCCAGGGATTCCGTGGGCCCATCGACCACCTGCCTTCCGAGGAGATCGAAACTTTCTCCCTCTCGCTGCGCCAGGAGCAGGGGCCCGACAGCTTCGCAGACGGCCGCTTGCTTACCGGGGTGGTCATCGCCGTAGACGACGATGCCGGGAAGGTCTCGGTACGCATGGGCGACGTTCACGGAACCATCGACTTGGAGCAGATGCAATGGGCTCGAAAGCCCAATCCTGAGGTCCCCTTCTACGTGGCTAAAATCAGTCGGCCGAGCCAGGCCCTGGGCGTCGGGGATGTCATTTCAGTGAAATTGAGAACCCTGGGTGATGACGGCATCTGGTCACTGGCATTGGAACAGACACCGGCAGCCCAGTCAGCCCTGCTGTGCATCGAAGCGGAAACCGGATATGTCAAGGTGATGGTGGGGGGGCGCGATTTTACCAACAGCCAGTTCAATCGGGCCATCCAGTCCCGCCGTCAGCCGGGTTCGGCCTTCAAACCCATCGTTTACGCCGCCGCCCTGGACAACGGGTACACCCCGGCCACCGTCATCATCGATTCCCCTATCATCTATGAGGACACGCTTACCGATTTCACGTGGAAGCCCAAAAACTACGGGAAGAAGTTTTACGGGCCGACCCTGCTGCTTAAAGCGCTGGCCAAATCCCGGAATGTCGTAACGATCAAAATTCTCCAGGACATCGGTGTTGACGCCGTTATCGACTATGCCAGGAAGCTGGGGATAACTGCCGATATCGCCAACGACCTATCCATCGCGTTGGGTTCCTCCGGCGTGTCTCTTCTTGAGATCGTCAACGCCTATTCGGTGTTTGCCAATCAAGGCTATTTCGTCGAACCGCTTTTTATCACCCGTATCGAGGACCGGGACGGCCGCGTCCTCGAGACCACCCCTCCCCGACGGGAGCGCGTCATCAGCAGCGAGACCGCCTATATCATGACCACCCTGCTGGAGAGCGTTGTCCAGAGCGGCACCGGTCAACGGGTGAAGGCCCTGGGCCGCCCTGTGGCCGGAAAGACCGGCACCACCAACGACCTTTTCGATGCCTGGTTTGTGGGCTTCACCCCACGCTATATCACCGGCGTGTGGGTGGGTTTTGACGAGGAACGCTCACTGGGGGCTTCTGAAACCGGTTCCAGGGCCGCCAGCCCCATTTGGCTGGGATTCATGAAGCGTATCCTGGAGGGAAAGCCGGTGCGTGCCTTTCAGGTGCCAGAGGGGGTCGTGTTTGCGAAAATCGATGCCGAAACCGGCTTACTGCCCATTCCGGCGTCCACCGAGACGATCTTTGTTTGTTTCAAGGAGGGCACTGTTCCCACCGAGCACACTCCACCGAAAGACACCATTACCCAACGAGAGGATTTCTTCAAACTCGACATGTAAGAATGCCAGCGGGGGAGATGGGAACTCCCATTTTCCCCGCTGGCATTATGTGGAAACCCAAAAGGGGGCGATCGATGATCGCCCCCTTTTTGATTTCGTCTTTCCAGATAACGCTTGCTGCGAGTTTATGCTTCTTCGGGTTTTTTGAAGAACCGGTAGATGTTTTTAATCCAGATGCCGCTCAAGAGGTACGCGTAGAGCCAGGTACCGATGCTAATGAGCACGTAGGCCTTGAAGATGTCCATGGCGGTGCCCTGCATTGAGAATCCGGGCACGTAGCCAAAGAGGAATGGCCCCAGGTAGAGGAATTTTGCGAACTTGAAGGCGGCAAAGGCGGTTCGCCACATGTTGGCCTTGGCGATGGTGGCGCCGGCAAAGGCGGCGATGCACACCGGCGGGGTGATGTTGGAGTCCTGGCTGAGCCAGTAGACGATCATGTGGCTGGCCAGGGGGTTGACGCCCAGATGGGTGAGTGCGGGGACGGCCACCACGGCGGTGATGAGGTAGGCCGCGGTGACGGGCACCCCCATGCCCAGGATGAGGGAGGCCAGGGCGACGAGGAAAATGGTCAAAACCAGGGAGCCGCCGGCCATTTCGATCATGATATCGGCGAAGGTGAGCACCAGCCCGGTGAAGGTCAAGACCCCGATGATGATGCCGATGACGCCGAGGGTGGCGCCGATCTTGAGGGAATTCTCGGTGCCGGCCCGCGAGGCCACCACAAAGCCCTTCAGATCGATGCGGGTGTCTTTTTTGAACCAGCTGACCACGATGCAGATGACGATGCCGATGATGGCCGAGTAGCCGGGCGAATAGCCGTAGAGCATGAGGATGGTGATGACGATGAGCGGCAGGGTGTAGTACCACTGCTTTTTCAAGATTTCCATGGCGCTCTTGTCGGACTTTTCCCCCACGATGTTGTGCATCTTGGCCTCGTAGTGGACCATGACGAAAACGGAGAAAAAGTACATGATGGCGGGAAAGAGCCCGACCAGCATGATGCGTGAGTAGGGCAGGCCGGTGAGCTCGGCCATGATGAAGCCGCCCGCGCCCATGATGGGTGGCATGAACATGCCGCCGATGGATGCGGCCGGCTCGATGCCGCCGGCGATGTGGGGCCTGAATCCGGCCTTTTTCATCATGGGGATGGTGAAAGCGCCGGTGGAGACCGTGTTGGCGATGGCCGACCCGGAGATGGATCCGAAGAGCCCGGAGGCGATGACACTCACCTTGGCCGGTCCGCCCACCCTGTGGCCCACGGCGGCCAGGGGAAAGTCGATGAAAAAGGCCTGGGCGCCGGACTTTTCGAGGAATGCCCCGAAGAGGACGAACAAGATGACGTAGGTGGCCAGCACGTTGGCCATGATGCCGAAGACCCCGTCGCTCATGTAGTAGATGGTGGCGCACATATCGATGAAGGGGGCGCCCGGGTGCTGGAAGAGATCCGGGGCATAGGGTCCGTAGACCCCGTAGATGAGCATCACCGTGCCGATGATCACGAAGGCCATGCCCACCACGCGGCGTGCCAGTTCGATGCCGATCAGAACCCCCACCACGGCCATACCCTTGTCCAGGGCGTTTTCGGCGCCGGTGCGGTAGTTGATGGCCTCGAAGTTAAGGATCCAGTAGCCGATGGTGACGATGGAGGCCGTGATCAAGAGATAGTCCACCACCCTTAGGATGGGGTTTTTGGACTTGTAGAGCAAAAACACGAGGACATAGGTGATGATGACGTAAACGCCCCGGTGATACTGGGTCGAGGCGGGCTGCAGGACCGCCGCCCAGGAGTAAAACACCACCAGGACCACTGAGCAGACGTCGAAGATGATTTTTTCAAACTTGTTGAGTTTGTCGTACACGATGTCACCTCGTCCCTTTCACCGCCCGATGTAGCCCCTTGCGGTGATCCACCTGAAAAACAGGTGCGGCGGCACGACGTCAGCCGTGCCGCCTGGCGATGTTGGGTGATGGCCCATCAAGAGGCCGTCATCCGTTTATTATTTGAGAACGCCCTTTTCCTTCCAGAACTTTTCGGCGCCCGGGTGCAGCGGGGTCACGATGCCCATGATGCCGCTGTCGATGCTCATGGATTTGGCGGTCTTCTTCACGTTGACCATGTGGGCCAAACCCTCGGGGGTGTAGATCTGAGCCAAAAGCTTGTAAACCACGTCGGCGGGCACCTTGCTGTTGGCCACCCACAGGGCGGAGTCCTGAAAGCTGGGCACGTCGACGTCCACGCCTTTGTACGTCCCGGCAGGGATGGTGAGCTTGCCGAAGTAGGGGTATTTTTTCAGAAAGCCAGAGTCCTCGGCGTCCTTGTAAAGGTTGACCATGTCGATATCGTTGGTCTGGGCAGCCATGATCACCGCGCCGGAGGGGTAACCCACGAAGAGCCAGAAGGCATCGAGCTGGTTGTTGCCGAAGGCGGCCGCGGCGTCATTGTAGCCCATGGCGTTTCTTTCGATCTTGTCCCATACGCCCAGGTGCGTAAAGAACAACTCGCAGTTGGCGAAGGCGCCGGAGCCGGCATTGCCCACGCCCACTTTTTTGCCCACCAGGTCTTTGACACTCTCGATGCCGGAGCCCTTTTTCACTACCAGCTGTGCCGGTGCACCGTAGAAGTAGGACACCGCCAGGACGTCGGTGTATTTCTTGGTGTCGTTTTTCATGAGGCCGTTGCGGCCCTGGAAGACGTGCCCGGAGTAGGAGACGCCGAAGGAGTAGGCGCCGGAGTCGACCTTTCTCATGTTCTCGACGGAGCCGCCGGATGCGCCGGCCAGTACGCGAAAGTCCTTGATGGCTTTGACACCGGGATAGGTGGCGATGCCGCCGGCCATGAACTGAAAGGTGCCGCCGGCCGGGCCGCCGCCGAACTTGTAGATGGGTTTGGCCATGGCGCCCGGCGTAACCGCCAGGGTGACCATCAATACGGAACAAACCGCGATGGTGATGGTAAACAAGATGCGTTTCATTGGACGTCCTCCTCATGGATGGTTGGCAATCCGGCGCGTGGCCGGTAGTGAATGGCCCGATCGGTAATGCTGTCGGGCGGGTTCCGCTCCCGTTGCCGAAATATCACCCCCGCCGGGATAATACCTGGCCGGGAGGCGCGACTTTCGTAACGGTAGCAAGCCTACCAATACCCCAGACGGGCGTCAATTAGACGATTACTGATTTCCATGTCAGAATTTTTCTTACACAGTGCGGCATATCGAGGCGGCCTCGGCCTCGCATGAGGATTCTTAAGCCCCCCACCGGAATCGTCAGTTTGGCGCTGGGTGTCCGTTGGTGAGGGGACGACCCGCCGTGGCGAATCACGGGGTGATGAGGTTGTTCTGGATGGCGAACCGCGACAAGTCGGCGTTGTTTCGGAGGCTGAGTTTCTTCAGGAGCCGAAAGCGGTAGGTGTCCACCGTCTTGATGCTGATGTTATAGGCGGCTGCGATTTCACGGTTGGTGTGCCCCATGGCGAGGCGACGCAAGACCTGGAGCTCCCGGGTGGAGAGCAGGTCCAGAGGGCTTTGGCCCCGCGCCCCCCGGGCAATGCTGAGTGCCAGCGCATCCGAGGCTTCGGCTGAGAGGTATCGACCCCCGCCGTGCACCGTGCGGATGGCATTGACGAGCTGTTCGGGCGCGGATTTTTTCGTGATGTAGCCCATCGCGCCGGCCTCGATGGCGCGGACCACATACTGATCTTCCTCGTGCATGGTGAGAATGATGACCGGCAGTTTGGGAAACTCGGCCTGGAGTCGGCTGGTCACTTCCAGACCATCCAATCCGGGCATGGATATGTCGACGACGGCCACGTCCGGGCAATCGCGACGAACCTGAGTGATGGCGTCGGCGCCGTCGGCGGCTTCGGCCACCACGGTCATCTCATCGCTGTCTTCGACGATGCGTCGAAGTCCATCTCGGACGATACTGTGGTCATCGGCCAGCATCACACGGATCATTGCGCCATTTCCTTTCTCAGTGGAATCTGCAGCCGGATGCGGGTTCCCTGTCCACGGGCTGACGACACATCCAGCGTGCCGCCCACCAGCGCGGCCCGCTCGCGCATGCCGGCCAGGCCCAGACCTTCGTTCTCCGTCAATGCGGCTGGGTCGAATCCGCCTCCATTGTCGGTGACGGTCAGTACCAGTGTTTTGCCGGTCACCGCCAGTGTCATTTCCACGTGATTGGCCCCTGCATGCCGGGCCACATTCGTCAGGGTTTCCTGAGCGATCCGGTAGGCCACGGTGGCGACCGGATTGTCCAATGAGGGGATATGCTGGTGGTCAAACACACAGGGGGTTTGGGTCCGCCGTTCAAAATCGTTGGCGATCCATTCCAAGGCCTCCGACAACCCCAGGTCGTCCAGGACACCGGGGCGCAATCGAATCGCCATGCCTCGCACGTCTTCGATGTTTTTGTCGATAAGGTGGACCATGGTCGCGGCGCGCTTGGCGGCGGCTGAATCGGCGGTTTTCAAACGCTCGCTCATCCACACCGCATCCATTCGCAGCGCCGTCAGCACCTGGCCCAGCTCATCGTGCAGCTCCCTGGCCATGGCGGAGCGTTCCGCTTCCTGGCTTTGCAGAATGCTGCCAGATAATTTCCGCAGTCGTGCCTGGGCCTTTTTCTCGGCGGTGATGTCGGTGGAGATGTTGCAGATTCCGCTAACGCCGCCACCGTCGTCAAAGATGGGAAACTTCACCGAGAGATAGGTGTGGTCCGCGCTGCCGTGGACAATGCGCTCCTCCACCTGAACGGGTCGGCCTGTGGCCAGCACCCGGGCCTCGTTCTCACGGAACTGCCGTGCCACCGCTTCTGGAAGAATTTCGTCATCGGTTTTTCCTCGGACAGTCTCGTTGGACATGCCAAGAAGGGTCTCGAACCGCGTATTGATGAGTACATAGCGACCGTCGAAATCTTTCATGTAGACCATGTCCGGCGTGTATTTGAGGATGTTGCCGATCTCTCGGGTCCGCTTGCGTACCTGCCGCTCCAGGTTCTGGGAATAACGGTCCAGAGTTTCTTTGGCCTGCCGCAGGGCGGCTTCCGCTTTGAGGCGTTCGGTCACGTCGATGGAGACCGCCAGCGTTCGGCGCATCTGGCCGTCGGCATCGTATTCGATAATGGCAGAAAGCAGCACGTCGATGATCGAGCCGTTCTTTCTTTTGAACTGGTAGGGGATATCTTTACAGTAACCGTTTTTAATGAATTGAGGGAATACGGTTTCCTTGTAGTACCGGCGGGAGGGTGCGGTAAAAAAATCAGCCAGGGGGCGGCCCACCACCGCTTCAGCACGGTAACCCATGGATTCACTCCAATAGTCGCTCACGCTGACAATGCGGCCCCGGGTGTCGATGGAATGAAGCATGGCCGGGGTGTTGTGATAAAGTGATCGATACCGCGCCTCACTTTCGCGAAGGGCCTTTTCGGCAGACTGGCGTTGCGAGATTTCACGGCTGGCCATGCGGTACAGAAAAAACACCACGGCCCCGAGAAATGCCGTCAGGGAGACGATGATGATGCCGGATAATCGGATCAGCGGCGCCGACATGGTGCGGGAAATGGCGGCGCGGCTGCGCATGTGAATCACCCACCACCCCGGGTAATCGGACAGCTCCGTCCGATGCACCACATATGGGGCGCCCTCTTGGTCATGGGCTTCCCCTTCACCCATTCGGATCCCCGTCCACTGCCACGGGCCGGCTCCGAACTGCCGGCTGTCGCTGAGGTTTTTAAGGTCCTTGTCGGAGAGTCGTTTGAGCAGTTTGTAACGCCATTCGGCCTTATTCGAGATAAAAACCACCCCTTTGGGATCGGTGACCAAAACGATTTCATCAAGGCTGGGCCCCAATTCTTTTTCGATAAAAAAGATTGAGGATTTAATGACGGCGATGCCTGCGGGGGTGTCTTCACCGCGGCCATAAACCGGGTAGCTGGCATAGGCGCCCCGCTTGCCCGAGGTGGTTCCCAACGCCAGGTAGGTGCTCGGCAATCCCTGGATGGCTTTTTGGTAGTAGGGGCGGAAACTGAAGTTTTGACCCACGAAGCTGTCCGGGTCGTTGCGGTTGCTGCTGGCCACGGTGGTACCGTCGGGGTCGAGGAGGTAACACACGTCTGCATTGAGGGTTTCGCGGAAAAGGTCCAGTACCCGGTCGGCATTCGACATGGCAGCGGATGTTCTTTGGATCAGGGCTGCCGCGATCTCTGGAGTGCCTGCCAAGGTTCTCACCGGGCGGACATTTTGGGTGAGCAGGGTGGACAGGGAGTTGTTGATCACCGCCAGTCGAACCAGTGCATGTCGTTCGGCCTCCCGGAAAGCGATGTCTTTCAGGGAGGCGTGAAAGAGGTATCCGCCAATGGCCGCTGCACCGAATGCCAGAAGGGATAAAATCAGTAAGATGTGGCGAAGCCGCATGGTGCGTTTTCCCAGGGCGGATTTGTGCCGCCCCGCTGTACCCGGTAGCCGGGCAGTGGGGGGCTGGTTCAATCGGAGAATACCGAAACCGCCGGGTAATGATCAACCCATAGTTGTTCGGTGCCGATGCCGCGGTCGGAGATGATATGGAGTCTGACGCCGAAGCGGTGCTCCAGTTCCTTCAAATTGGCGTTTCGCCACCCGCCGACCCGGGATCGATTTCGGGGGTGCACTCCGACCTCGACGATATCTGGCAAGGGTTTTCGGCGTATCAGTTCCTCACCCAGTGCATCGCGAAACAGGCGGCTGTGGACCAGGTGACCGAATGCGGGATGGTAAGGACCGGCCAGAACGGCACCCGCGACCCGCAGACCGTCATCGTCTTGAAGCCCCATCCGAATGACGGGGATGTTCTCTTTTTCGAAAATGCGAACCATGGCGGCCACCGTTTCCACGGCTGCCTCAAGAGACCAGGGCCGGTAGCTCCCGCGCGCGGTCCAGTCCGCCAGTGCACTGTGCCGCAACACGAGCGTTGGATAGATGCGCACTGCTCCGGGCCGCAATGCCGCTGCTTGCTGCGCAGTGGCCATCGCCGTCGCTTGGGTGTCTTCAGGAAGCCCGACCATGAGCTGGATACCGAAATCATATCCGGCGGCCTTGAGGCATTGAATGGCCGCTTCGGCTGATCGGGCATCATGGCCGCGGCGGGACGCTGACAATACTGGGTCATTCAGGGATTGAACCCCCACCTCAATCATCCGGATGGGATATCCGGCCAGCACGGAGAGGTGTTGTGCCGAGAGGGTGTCCGGCCGCGTCGAAAACCGGATCCCAGACATGGCCTTCGCTTCGGCCCCATCGGTGGCGGCGTCCAGCATCGAGACGACGTCCTCTCGGGGAAGCCCCAGAAAGTTGCCACCATAGAAGGCAATTTGCAGGGGTCTGTCCCGATGGCGGCTGTGGGATCGCCACTGCCGGATGGTGTTTTGTATTTCATCGGCGGTTGGCAGACCCCGCGATCCGGTGATGGCGTTCTGATCGCAAAAGGCGCACCGATGAGGGCATCCGGCGTGGGGAATGAAGATGGGGATAATGAGGGGCCGGCTGTGAGCGTCAGGGGCCATTTGAGTCATCGCCAGGGGCGCCCGTGATGAGGATCAGTGCGCGCCTGGCGGCTTCCTGTTCGGCCGACTTCTTGCTTTTACCCCGGCCTTCGGCGCTGGAACCGCCGGTGGATACCAGCACAGTGAAGCGGCGATCATGGTCAGGACCTGAAACGCCGGTCAGCGAATACGTCGGCGGCGCCATGCCGGCTTGCTGCAGCTGTTCCTGAAGCCGGGATTTGTCGTCTGCGATGCGGCCAGGTTCAAGGTCGTTATCAATGATATGGGCCAGCCGGCGCTGGACCACCCGGAAGGCGGCATCGAATCCGCCGTCCAGATAGACGGCGGCGATGAGGGCCTCCATGGCATCGGCAAGAATGGACGGTTTTTGGGCGCCACCGGTCTGAGCTTCCCCTTTGCCCAGTTTCAGATGGGATCCCAGGGCCATCGATTCGGCAATATCGGCCAGCTGCCCCTCATTAACCACCTCGGCCCGCATCCGGGAAAGATGGCCTTCAGACACCGAGGGAAACGTCTCCATGAGCAACCGGCTGACAGCTAGATTGAGCACTGCATCGCCCAAAAATTCCAGCCGTTCGTTGCTGCGCGGCGAATCGGACTGCTCGTTCACATACGAGCTGTGCGACAGCGCCTCGTTTAACAGCGCCGTATTGCTGAAGCGGTATCCAAGGTGCGCCAGCAGGTCTTTAATGGGTCGAGAAGCCATGTCGTTCGGTCTATGGTGGTACCGGAACATTGCCTACGGTGAAAGGCATTGCAGCTAAAGGGCCGGCGGGCGATGGGGAAAATCATTTCAGGTCGCCAAGGCGTCCATCAGCTGGGTGTAAAGGTCTGCGGGAACGTGCAGGGTCCCATATCCGGTGCCCAGCGCCACCCCAGGCTTCATGTCGCCGTGGAAATCGGTGCCGCCGGTTTTCAGCAGGCCATGCCGATTCGCCAACGCCGCGTAGTGGGCCGTCTGTTTGGGTGAGTGCTCTGGGTAGTACACCTCGATGCCTCCGATGCCGGCTGCTTTAAATGACGCCATGGCGGCATCGGTGATGAGGCCGTTGTCCCTTGCGTAGAGACCGGGGTGGGCGATGACCGATATACCCCCGGCCGCTGTGATGGCGGCGGTGGCCTCCTCAAAAGGGACTCGGTACTTGTCCACATAAGCGCTTCGGTTGTTGCCCAGATAGATGTCGAAGGCGGCCTCAAAAGTCGGTACATAGCCTTTTTTCACGAGCATTCGCGCGATGTGCGGGCGTCCCACCTGATTGGGATTAGCGCTTTCCCTGAGCACCGCTTCCATGGTGACCGGCAGGCCGAGCGCACGAAGACGGCTGATGATTCGGGGGTTGCGATTCAATCTGGAATCTTTGAGTGTTTTAAGAATGCCGTTGAGATAGGCGTTGTTCAGATCGATGCCGTAGGCCAGCAGATGAACACTACCGGAAAGAGGGAAAAAAACCGGCGGGGCGGCACTGATTTCAACCCCTGTGAGAAATGCCATTCCGCCGGGGAGCACGGCATCCAGCGCCACCCGGCAACCGTCAACAGTGTCATGATCGGTGATGGAGATGGCCGCCAGGCCAGTGCGGTGAGCGCGGTTCAGGATTTCCAGGGGAGAGAGTGTGCCGTCTGAAGCCGTTGAGTGAATGTGGAGATCGATACCCGGCGATTGGCTACAGTCCAAGGGCCTTTTCCATCGCCTCTTCTTTTGTTTTACACTCAATACACTGGGTGGTCACCGGCCTGGCCTTCAACCGTTCGATCCCGATATCCTCTCCACAGGATTCGCAAATTCCGAACGTGCCGCTTTCGACCCGATCCAGGGTTTTTTTGATTTTTTTGATGAGCTTGTGCTCCCTGTCGCGAATTCGCAACATAAAATTTCGATCGGCCTCGAGGGATGCACGATCCGTGGGGTCCGGAAAATTTTCCTTTTGCGAGGTCATTCCCGATACCGTGCTGTCGGCATGATCCAACAATTCCTCCAGCTGGTCGGTGAGCAAGTTTTTAAAGTAGTCCAAGTCTTTTTTTTCCATGGCACGCTCGCTTCTTTTCTATTTCTCCCTTCGTAAAAGAAGGTCTCGTAACACAATCCCCTGACTGAGTAAAGTATAAAATAAGACATCCCGGTGCCATGGCAACGCCCCGTCATCTCCGGGCCGGGTGAAGTTATCGGCTCGGATATCGCCCCGCCGCTGGCGATGGGGGGCTTTGCCATCAAAAAGAGATCAGCCAGCCACGGTTGAGAGAAAGGCTTCCAGGGTATCGGCGGCGTTGACGCGGGTCACCGGTCGAACGGTTTCTTCAGAAAATATACCTTTTTTCAGGAGGTTGGATAACACATTGCCGGGTCCGATTTCGGCAAATGCCTTCACATCGGTGGCCAGAACCGTCGCCATGGCATCGGTCCAGCGAACCGGGCTGCACAGTTGGCGCGTCATGATGGATCGAATGGTCGCACCGTCGGTCTCCAAGGTTGCCGTCACATTCATGGCCACCGGGCACCGCGCATCGGAAAAGGGCACCTGTTCGATGACCCTGGCGAAGTCCTTCTGGGCCGTGGTCATGAGCCGGCTGTGCCACGGGCCGCTGACTTTTAGGGGAATGGCACGGGCGCCGGCCGTTTTGGCGCGTGCGGCGGCCTCGGTTACGGCGGCCGTTTCTCCGGTAATGATGATCTGGGTGGGGGTGTTGTGGTTGGCCACGGATACGACACCGCTGTTGCCGACGCTGCCGGCGATATCGGCGACCTGGTCCATTTCGAGGCCGATGATGGCCTGCATGGCGCCGTTGCAGGCGACGGCATCGCGATGCATGAGCTGCCCGCGCCGGGTCACCAGTCGAACAGTGTCCTCTGGCGAGAGCACTCCCGCGGCGCATAGGGCGCTGTATTCACCAAGGCTGTGGCCGGCGGTGACCACCGGTGCCACGCCATGCTCCTCCAAAATCGTAAACAGGGCCAGGTTCATCGCCGTGATGGCGGGCTGCAGGTTCACGGTATCGGTGAGTCGTTCCATGGGCCCTTCGAAGCATAGCCGGGTGACCGGCAGGCCGGCCATGTCGTCAGCCATGCTGAAGATGCGTTTGGCGCTCTCGTATCGCTGGAACAGATCTTTGCCCATGCCCACTTTCTGAGAGCCCTGACCCGGAAATAAAAAGGCGATGTTTTTCACGGTAACGATTCCTTATCCATCCAGTCTAAATAGCTTTCGTGTCATGTCGAGGACCACCGACGGATCGCCGTGGCACCCCTCACCTTTCAGCAGGGTGGTGGGATTGTGCAGAATCTTGTTGACGATGGAAGGAATCATGCGCTCTACGGCCTGGCGCTGGTGGGCATCAAGCCCGAGCCCCTGAAGGGTTCGTCGGATCTCTGAGTCGACGATGTCCGTGACTTGCCGGCGCAGTTCCTTGATCGTTGGCACCACGTCGAGAACCTCCATCCAGTTGCGGAACTTGATGACGGCCTCGTCGATGATCCGCTCCCCCTTGACGGCTTCCCGCAGGCGGTCCTCCTTGTTGTCATCCACGATGTCGTTAAGATCGTCGATGTCGTAGACATAGGCGTTGTGGAGCCGGTTGATGTCCGGATCGATGTCTCGCGGAACGGCGATATCGATGAAAAAAACCGGCCGATTGCGGCGGCTGCGCATGCCGGCTTTCATGTCAGCCCTGGAAACCACATGGCCGGGAGATCCGGTGGAACTGATGACGATATCCATCGACGGGAGCGCATCAATGATTTCCTCGAATCGGATGGGGGTGCCATTGTATTTTTGCGCCAGCGCCACGCCGCGGGAGAACGTGCGGTTGGCCACGGCGATGGCGCCCACCCGGTGGCGAATGAGGTGCTCCACGGCGAGTTCGGCCATTTCCCCGGCGCCGATGAGCAGGACGCCTTTACCATCGAGATCACCGAAAATTTTTCTTGCAAGTTCGATGGCCGCATAGCTGATGGATACGGCCCGGTCGCCGATACCGGTTTCAGTCCGAACCCGTTTGGCCACGAAGAACGCCCGGTGCATGAGCCGGTTGAGGACGACGCCGGATGTGCGCTGGCGGGTGGACAGCAGGTAGGCTGCTTTGACTTGACCAAGAATTTGGGGTTCTCCGACCACCATCGAGTCCAGACTGGCGGCAACGCGGAAAACATGCCGAACGGCTGCGTCGCCCACATGGGTATACGTGACCTCCGGGATGTGATTGGCGGCAATACCTTTGGTCTCGGTGAGAAAAGTCTTCACCGCGTCTTCTGCGGCCTGCAATCGGTCGGTGGTGACGAGAACTTCCACCCGGTTGCAGGTCGACAGCAACACCGCCTCGATGATGTCCGGATGGCCGTGAAGTCGCTTGAGGGCGTCCCGGCTTTCGTCGTCGGTGAACGCGACGCACTCCCGCAACGCCACCGGTGCGGTTTTGTGGTTAAGACCGATCAGTAAGATTTCCCGCATCATTGAAATTCAACGGCACTCAGCGCCGTGTGAACGCTCCGTGGTGGCCTTCCAGCAGGAAGTTCACACCGAAAAAAGTGAACAAAATGACGGCGAAACCGATAATGGCCATGACCGCCGCCCGTCGACCCCGCCATCCAACGGTGAGCCGTTGGTGGAGCAGTGCCGCATAGATCAGCCAGGTGATTCCCGACCACACTTCCTTGGGGTCCCAGCTCCAAAAGCGCCCCCAGATGTTTTGGGCGTAGATGAACCCGGTGACGAGCCCCACTGTCAGCATGGTAAACCCCACCACGATGCAGCCGTATCCCGTGGTGTCCAGAAGATCCAGTGATGGCAGGCGTTTAAAAAAGAAACCCCGTTGCTTGCGTTTGATGGCATTTTCTTGAAGGAGGTACAGGATGCCCACCCCGCAGGCCAGCGCCAGGGCCGCCTCAGCGATGAAGATAGCGATGATGTGGAACACCAGCCAGGCACTGTTGAACAGGTTTTTCACCTGAAGGGGTTCTCGGGGCAGCTGAAAGGCCACCACCATGATCATGGCGTTCAACGGCGCGGCATAGACACCGAGCACTTCAAGCCGATAGCGGGCATGAAAAAAAATGAAGACCCCGGCCAGCGCCCATGAGGCAATGGACAGGGTCTCAAAGAGGTTTGAGGCCGGAATGGTGCCGTAACGATAAAAACCGCCAGCCACCCAGAGGCTGTGACAGGCAAACCCGGCCACCAGCAAATACAGTCCGAAGCGATACAATCCTTTTCGTTGGGAGAACAAATAGGCGAAATAGATGACCGTGCTGGTCAGGTAACACAGGATCGTCAGAATGATCAGAGATTCCATGGTGTCCGCCGCATGGGGTTATTCATCAATATTGACAAGGCTGCGATAGTGATAGCCGTCACCGAGGATGTCAAGCAGCAGGGCATCCACGCCATGGATGTCATCATCACGGATGCGTTCCAGCAGGCCGCCGTCGATGAGGGCCTCGAACAGCGGCTTGTGGGCTTCCGGGGCATGCTCTTCGGCCAAGAGGCGCTGACGGATGGCGCCCATGAGGTCGAGAAAGGTCTGGACCTCGGGACCGAACTGTTTTGAAAGCGTCTTTCGCAAATGCTTGGCAAATGCCGGGCTCCTGCCAGAGGTGGAAATGGCCAGGGACAGGTCCCCCCGTCGGATCACCGCCGGGAGAATGAAATTGCAGATCTCGGGTCGATCGGCGATGTTGCAAAGCAGTCCGTGCGCTTCAGCATCGGCATGGACCCGGCGATTGAGGGGTTCATCATCGGTGGCGCCGATGATGAGAAAATGTCCGACCACATCCCCTTCCGAGAACGGGCGGCGGTGCCAGGTGATGGCACCGTCTTTGGAAAGTTTCTGGAGGGTTTCCGAGGCTTCCGGGCTGATCAGGGTGACCCTGCCGCCACAGTCTATCAGCCCAAGCACTTTTCGTGTGCCCACGGCGCCGCCACCCACCACCAGGCAGGATCGGTTCCGGATGTCCAAATTGATGGGGTAGTATCGGATTGTCATAAATCTCCTGAATATCCACCAAGCATGCATCGGTTGTACTGGCCGGCCCCCCAACGCGCGCCGCGGATATTGCGAATAGTCTAAAAAGTCGGTGTTTTCAACCCGCTGCAGGCGGATGCCGGCATGAGCCGTCGAGGCTGGTGGCGAGGGACCACCTGACTGGCGGGGGTGTCACCGCGAAACGGTGAGTTGCAGCAGATCGGTTGCCAGTGTCAGCGGCCCCTTCCATGACCGGCGTGCGTCTGAGACAGGGTCCGCGCGGTCGCATTCCGGATAAAAGTGGGTCAGCATCAGGTGGCCCACCCTCGCCCGGGTGGCGATCTCACCGGCTTCCGCCGGTGACATGTGCCCCGGTACGGTTTGACCGGCCGGTGCGGCGGCTTCACAGATCAGCAGGTCCGCTCCCTGGGCCAGGCTGACCAGCGCCTGGCAGGGGGCAGTATCCCCCGAGTAGACCATTGCCGGGCCATTGGGTCGGCTCAGGCGTATGGCAACGCTTTCCGGGTTGTGTGCCACCGGCGCTGTCTGGATGACAATATCGCCTTCCGTTAGGGGATCGCTGGGTTCTGGGGGCCACTCCGTGAGCTTGAAGCCGCCGTCGTCGAGACGAATCCAATGACCGTAAAGCGATTCAAGGCGCTTAAAAAATTCGGCCATGCCTGGGCCGCCGGCAAGGTGAAGGGGCGTTGCTCGGCGGCGGTCCGCAGGATATTTGCTGGCAAATAAAAACGTGGCGAGTTCGCCGGTATGATCGGGATGAAAATGGCTGAGAAAAATGTGGTCAACGAGCGCCATGTGGTGGCCGGCTTCCAGAAGCCGCCGCAGGGTGCCGGGCCCAACATCGAGAAGGATGTGCTGAGCGGGCGTGACGACGAGGATGGCACAGGCACTGCGGGTTAGGGATGGAACGCAGGTGCCCGAGCCCAGGATGACGATCTGTATGGCCGGGGCCGTCGGCGTCATCCGTTTGTTTCCTTGACATCTTTGGGACGCCGGCGTGCGCTGCTGCGATTGATCTGGCGCATGATCCAGAGGCCTAACTTGTTGGTGTCCTGGCAGTCGATGCGCTGGCGGATTTCGCTCATGGGAATTTCGGCGCGGGCCATGCTTTTGTGTCCCCCCGCCGAACCTAACTGGCCGAAACTGTCCTGAGCCAGTTTGCCGGCATTTTTCCGGATACCGTCGTTTCGAAAGACGATGACGAGTTTTCGGTCATAGCGGCCAGACACCACGGTCCAGCTGACCGTGTCAAGGCGCATAAAAAAGTCGGCAATGAGGACCAACACGTCCGGGTTGGGTACGTTGCCCAAATAAGCGAAAACCTTGTTTTTGCGGCGCCGCATGCGCTCCAAAGCCGTTTTGAAATATTTGAGGAATTCCAGCTTGAGTTCAGACTGCTCGATCTTGCGCACCATATGGGTGTTGGCGCGGCGAAAGTTGAATTGAAATGCGCGGATATCTTCAACCAGGGCTTCTCGCTCAAAATTACTGGTGTCGGTTTTGATGGCATAGATGATGGCGGTGGCCAGCTTCACCGATGGTTTGATTCGCGCCGCCAGCAAATATTCGGTCATCATGCTGGCGGTGGCGCCGTATTTGGGGCGGATATCGGCAAACCGTGCCTTGGGTTGTGTGTCCGGGTGGTGATCGATGATGACGTCAAAGGCAATGCCGGCAAAGCGATCATGGTGATTGGGCTGGGAGTCCACCAATATGAATCGGGAAAACCGGGTCATGTCCACCGTGGTGATGTGTACCAGTTTTACGCCGGTGAGCCGAACCATGGCAAGGTTGTCCGGGCGCTCGATCACGTTGACATGGGCGATGGTGACACCGGCCACACGCCGCCACAGAATGCGCTTGGCAGCCATGGCACTGGCGATGGCGTCCGGGTCGGCATTGATGAGGACCAGCACCTGGTCCTCACTCGAGAACTGGTCGTAAAACGTTTTCAATCGTTCTTTTGCCGAAATAATCATGTCCCTCACAGTGTCGCTGTTGACAAGCGTGATAACCCTAAAACATGACGGTTCCGTAAAAAGTCCGATATCTGCGTTACGCGTCATCCTTCGTCACTGCGGCGTACTGTGTAAGTACGCCGCATTCCTCAGGATTCGCAAGCCGTATCTCGAACATGTTACGAAATCGTCCTTTTTGCTACTTTTTACCGTTTCATCAAACATCAACTACCAGATTACCCGGCGTGTGATCAACCGTTGAGACCGATACGCCGCCAACACTTGCATCGATGTGCGGAAGGGCTTCGTCAAGAGTGGCGCGAACGGGTTAAAAACTAAATAATATTTATTGGTTATTGATTATTGACGAAATTTGGGGAACTCGTTACACCGCAAATACATAATCTGACGCGTCAGGTTGCCAACTCATAGCGCAGGAGCGTGAATTATGGAAGGTGCCATCCTTCCCATTACCGTGTTTCTTTTCGTTTATATCGCTATCACCGTTGAGATTATTAACAAAGCGGTGGCTGCCATGTTGGGTGTCATGATCCTCATGGCACTCCATGTCGTGGACGAGCATCATGCGGTGAGCCTCATTGATTCGGAAACGATCATGCTGTTGCTGGGCATGATGTGCATTGTCGTGATTCTCAGAAAATCCGGCATATTTACCCTGTTGAGCGTCAAGATTGCCGAGCTCACCCAGGGCAGCCCGTTGAAGATTCTGATATTGTTTTCGGTGGTGACCGCCGTCATGTCCGCCTTTTTGGACAATGTCACCACGGTGCTCATCATCATCCCAATCATCGTGGAGCTTACCTCCGGAATGGGGCTCAATCCCCGGCTTTTCGTGATCAGTCAGGCGGTAATCTCCAATATCGGCGGCACCGCTACCCTCATTGGCGATCCGCCGAATATCATCATCGGTTCAAAGGTGGGCCTGACCTTCAACCAGTTTGCCTTCAACCTATTTTTACCGGTGTCGGTTTCGCTGATTCTGGCCCTGCTGTTTATTTGGGCGACGAATCGGGAGCACTTTCGCCCCGTCAATGCCAACCTGACCAAGTTGTTTTCCATTCAGCTGCTCCTGGAGAAAATTCGCCTGGATTTTCTCAACACACCCATCAACCCGGTTTTGCTGGTAAAAAGCGCCGTCTGCCTGGTGCTGGCCATCGGGCTGTTTGTCACCCAAACCATCACCAAGCTCTCGCCAGGGGTGGCGGCCATGCTGGTGGCCATGCTGCTGTTCAGCATCTCTCGGGTGGATGTCGAGCACATGCTGGAGGAAATCGAATGGAGCACCCTGCTGTTTTTCGCGGGGCTCTTTATTCTGGTGGGCATTCTGGAGGAAAAGGGCGTCATCGAGTGGATCGCCCACAATGTGTTTCTACGGATTGGTGACAATCCTTATGTCATCGTGCTGACCGTACTCTGGGTGTCGGGGATCGCCTCCGGATTCCTGGACAACATTCCTTTCACCATCACCATGATACCGGTGGTGCGTCTTATGATGGAAACCACTCCGGTGCCCCACAACATTCTCTGGTGGGCGCTGGCGCTTGGCGCCTGCTTTGGCGGCAACCTAACCATGATCGGTGCTTCGGCCAACATTGTGTCCGTGGGCATGGCCAAGCAGTCCGGGGTGAACATCAGCTTTCTGGAATTCATGAAGACCAGCGGGTTCATTACCGTTATCACACTGGTGGTGGCCTCTTGCTATTTGACCCTTTACCTGTGGTTGACGTTATGAACCCCCTCGAAAAGGAAAACCTGGACCGGCTGTTTCTATACCACGGCAATGTCCTCGGCGCCGCCCGCACCACGGTGATGGCCCTCAATGCACTGATCAGTGCCATCATTCAACTGGACTGTGAAAAGGAAGGTATTTTGGAGTGTTACCAGGAACTCTCCGAGGCGGTGCGAACCACCGAGCCACGGATCATACCCCTGATCCATATGCTGGAGCAGTTCGAAACCGAGATTCGACCCTACCTCGAGGCCGATGTGGAAGTGCTTCGGGACAGTGCCGTGAAAATACTAAGGAAGAAAATCGCCCTATACGAGTCGCGGGTGGAAAGGGTGGTGCGCCGCGGTATCCAGTTCATGGAAGACGGCGACGGCATTATCGTGCATTCCGCCAGCTCCATCGTGACCAACATCCTGGTCCAGGCCAAACAGGTGCTGATGCGGGAATTTTCGGTGATCGTGCTCCAGCTCGATCCGGTTCGTACCCCTCAGGTGGCCCACTCCCTTCATAAGGCCGATATTCCCTACCAGGTGATTCCGGCATTCAATCTGTGCCATTACCTGACCCAGGCCAACAAGATTCTGTTGGGGGCGGTGAGCATCTCGAGGGATTTGAAAGTCGTGGCGCCGGTGGGTACCAGCTCGACCCTCAGCCTGTGCCGCTTCAACAACATCAAAAGCTATCTTTTTGCCAACTCCTTTCACTTCTCCCATGGTCTGGGCGGCTCTCAGCGAATTCGCCAGGAAGAAACCAGTGTGGCCTCGTCTCGGTCGAGTTACCATCTAACCAGCCACTCCCACGACCTGGTTGATATGGACCTCATCGACGTGGTGGTGAATGAAGACGGCATCGTGAATGCAGAGCGTCTATCCGAGCTGACCCGATAGATGGCGTCGTGGCACTAGGCCGCCATGTCCTCGAGCACAATCCTCAGCATCCGGCGCAGGGGTTCGGCTGCCCCCCACAAGAGCTGGTCGCCAACCGAAAACGCCGTCAGGTAATCGTTGCCCAGGTTCAGTTTCCTCAGTCGGCCCACGGGCACCGCCAGGGTGCCGGTGACCCTGGCCGGCGTCAGCTCCCTCAGGGTCTCCGCCTTCTGGTTGGGGACGACCTGCACCCAGTCGTTGTGGGCGGCAATGATTGCCTCGATCTCGTCCAGCGGTACGGCCTTGGATAGTTTGATGGTGAAAGCCTGGGCGTGGCAACGCATAGACCCGACACGCACACACTGCCCGTCGATGGGGATCGGCGCATCCTGGCGGCCGAGGATTTTGTTGGTTTCTGCGGAGCCCTTCCATTCCTCTTTGGTCTGGCCGTTTTCCATGGCCCGATCGATCCAGGGGATGAGGCTGGCCGCCAGCGGGGCGCCGAAGTATTCCGTGGGGAAATCACCGGTACGCATCGTGCCGATCACCCGGCGATCGAGAGCCTGAATGGCTGATGCCGGGGTGGACAGCAGGTCTGCCGCCGCATCGCCGATGGTCTTCATTTGCAGCACCAGTTCACGCATGTTGTTGGCACCGGCGCCGGAGGCCGCCTGGTAGGTCATGGAGGTCATCCATGACACCAGGTTCTTCTCAAAGAGCCCGCCCAAAGCCATTAGCATCAACGACACCGTACAGTTGCCGCCGATGAAGTTCTTAACACCCACTGCCATCGCCTCGTCGATGACCTTGCGGTTTACCGGATCGAGAATGATAACGCTGTCCTTGGCCATGCGGAGCGTGGACGCCGCATCGATCCAGTATCCTTGCCAGCCGTCCCGACGTAGTTGCGGGTGGCATTGCTCGGTGTAGGCACCGCCTTGACACGAGACGATGATGTCCATGTCCGACAAGCGCTTCACATCGTGGGCATCTTCCACCCGTTTGGCATGACCGCCGATGCCTGGTCCCGGCTGGCCGGCCTGTGAGGTGGAAAAGAAAAAGGGATCGAATCCGGTGAAATCGTTTTCAGCCCGCATTCGCTCCATAAGCACCGATCCCACCATTCCCCGCCACCCGACGAATCCCACTTGCCTTGCCATTTTCTCCCCCTTGTCTACGATTTTGAAAAGCGCTTCCCCCAGAGCAAAAAAACCTCTCAAAACCCTGAGTGCGGCTCTGAGAGGCGTGTGGTTGGCCGGTGTGCTGCTAATGCCGCTTCAAGAGCCGATTCCTTCCGGTGGTGGTCACTCGCCGAGTGCCGTCCTTGATGCAATCATTGGAAAAAGTCAAGTGCCGGTGCTGGTGCTGGAGATCCTATCCGCATGAACACTGCAAAAATGGCCAATATCGGCGCGGGGATGCTGTCGATGAGTTTCCACATGGGATCACTTTCTTTCCATGATCGCCGGTTCCAGCTCGGCGATGGGGATCTCTTGAACCACCGCACTGCCCAGACCCGTCAAGAGTACGAAATGTATGCTTTCTCCAGCCCGTTTTTTGTCACGGCGCAGCGCGTCGATGAGCGCCGCCCCGTCGGCCGGAATGTCAAGGGGCAGTCCATAGTCGGCGATCAGGATTTTCAGGCGCTCGGATTCGGTGGAAGAGAGCAGGCCGCGGGCCACCGACAGGTCGGCGGCGAATGCCATCCCCGCCGCGACGGCCTCGCCGTGGCTGACCCCGGTGGTTTTTTCGATGGCATGCCCCAGCGTGTGGCCGAAGTTCAGTTTGCGGCGCTCGCCCGCCTCTTTCTCATCGCGGTTGACAATGTCGGCCTTGAGGGCCACCGAGTCATAGACGAACCGTTCGATGACGGCGGTGTCCAGATTGCGGGCACCGTCGATGTTGTTCTCCATGAAGTCGAACAGGGGCGCGTTGCCGATGGCCGCGTGCTTGATAATTTCGGCGAAGCCGCTGTGCCGCTCCGCCCGGGGCAGCGTCTTGAGCATTTCCAGGTCGCAGACCACGAATTCGGGCTGGTTGAAGACCCCCACCATGTTCTTGTACCCGCCGTAGTTGACGCCGTTTTTGCCCCCCACGCTGGCATCGACCTGCGCCAGCAGGGTGGAGGCCACGAAACCGAACCGGATGCCACGCAGGTACGTCGACGCAACGAACCCGGTGACATCGCAGACGATGCCGCCGCCGACACCCAGGACGAAAGCGGAACGGTCGGCTTCCCTGGCGATGAGGTCGCCGTAGAGCGCTGCGGCCGTGTCCAGGGTCTTTGCGCTCTCACCGACCCCCATGGCGATGACGGGGGCATCCGGGAACTGATCCGCGTAGAGTTTTCCAACGATGGTGTCGGTGATGATGATGGTGCGGCCGCCCGGCACGTATTGGGAGACGTTTTCCAAACGCTCGCCCACCAGCAGTCGGGAATGCCCCGTGGCGCCCTGTACGTCGAATGTTTTCATGGATCGATTGAGCCTTTCTTCCGATAAAAAATATGCCGCGATTTTACCACAACTCCCTCTTCAGGCCAAAGGGTATCAGACGACGGGACGCGGAGCGTTTCCATTCCACAGTCCCAAAAGGAATGCTTCGCCTCCCCATCAATCCGATTCACGGCAGGTTTTGATGGTTGCATTTTGCCATCGGCTTGGCTAGACCATCCAAGGGAGGGCTCAAGCGCCTTCTTCCATTATGGGAGAGGGTTGGGGGGGAGGGGTATTTATAACTAGACACCATCTATACAATCAGCATTAATGGCCTTGACCTTCGATTGCCCCGTGTGCCGCCGGCCCGTAACGGTGAGCCCGCCGAAAGGAGACGTCATCCCGTGATCCACCCACTGACCCCTGTCATAGAAACGCTTCTCCAGGACCTGGCGCCCCTGTCTTTCTCACCGCCGGTCAGTCATGTGTACAACCCACTGATCTACGCCCGTGGATCCAGTGAGCGGTATCTCTCCCGCTATGGCAGTCCACCACGGGAGATCCTGCTGCTGGGCATGAATCCAGGCCCTTGGGGCATGGCGCAGACCGGTGTCCCGTTCGGAGAGGTCTCCTTTGTAAGGGATTGGTTGGGGATCACGGCGCCGGTGTCTCCTCCCGACAACGAACACCCCAAACGGCCGATCCTGGGGCTTGACTGCCCGCGCAGCGAAGTCAGCGGAAGACGGCTCTGGGGGTGGGCCAAGGAGCGGTGGAAAACCCCCGAGGCTTTTTTCGCGCGGTTTTTCGTGCTGAACTACTGTCCATTGGTGTTCATGGAGGCCGGGGGGAAAAACCGAACGCCCAACCAGCTGCCCGCCGCCGAGCGGACGCCGCTGTTAGCCGCCTGCGACCGTGCTCTGCGCCGCTCTGTGGAGATCATGGCGCCGCGGTATGTCATCGGCGTTGGGGCGTTTGCTGAATCTCGGGCGCGTCAGGCGCTCAACGGCATGGATGTCCGCATTGATCGGATCATCCACCCCAGTCCGGCCAACCCCAAAGCCAATCGGGGCTGGGCGGCTGTGGTGGAATCCGAATTGGCCGACATGGGGATCACCCTCTGAACACACAAACGCTCGGCGCTAGGAAAGGCTTGGGGCATTGTTGCGCCGGGGCCATCGCGCACTTTTCCGAGCCAAGAAATCGCTTGTTGCGCACCGCTGCACGTTGCCAGCTCTTGCACCGCGCCGGCGCCGGCCTTATGTTAACTTCTATGGAGCCGACTTGGATCATCACAGTGCTTAACCTGCTGCACATGGCGGTGCTTGCCTTGGGTGTGGTTTTCTACATCAAGCTCATGCGATATGTCGCCCAACGGGAGCATGCCGTCGCTCCGGAAACCGATGAAACCTTTCTCGCCCGTATGGCGCTCATGCAAGGCACCAGTGAATACCGTCTCTTTCACCAGGCCGCCGATACCTGGAACATCTCTGGACATCGTGCCGAAACGGATTTCAATGTCTTTGTCACTGAAGGGCGCATGCCACACTACGTGCGGGACTTCGTTCGCCGGGAGCGGCAAAAAGCGTCCCACCAGACTGAATGCGCTCCCAACTGTCCGCCATTTGGGCCAGCACACACCCACTGACACCCCGACCATCGCCATACCGGCATCTGCACAACGCATTCCTGCTGACCGCTTATTCCGTTTAGTTTGCCCGGAAAGGGCGTACCCGGTGACGGATCCGCTCACTGGCCACGTCTTCAGCAAACGTCTCGGCCAGTCGCCGGCCACCCTTCACCACGGCGTGCCAGTAGTCGATCCGGCCGTTGTCGTCCCCGGCAAATCGGTAGAAGTCCTTTCGATCGGATATTTTCCCCAAAGGCAGTGCAGCCACGAATGACGGCGACGGGGCTGCCAGCAGCAGGGTGGCCAGTGATGACGGCGACGGTTTTCGCCAGGGCAGCGACTTGTCCAGCCAACCGGGTATGATCCGCTCGCTGTAATGGGGAAACAACGTGATTCTTTCCGGAGCGATGTGGTGCGGAATGTCCAGATGGTAGTCCAGGGCGCCGCCGTCGCGGTAGGTGCCGCATGGTGCTCCGGCGATCCCACGCACACCGGCCATGACCATGGGAATGCTTCCTGTTGCCATGAGGGCGTCCAGCGTGTTGTCTCGGGACAGTGGAATCCGCTGGGGGGAGAAACCCGCTATCGGCCAGCAGGGGGGATCATCGGCCGGGTGGTGGAAAAGCGCGCGGCTGAAGAAGAATCTCAGCAGTGATCTGTCAACGGTGTTGGCGGCCACCGCTGCAGACAACCCAACTGCCTGAAAGAGCCGGTTTTCCACGGCACAGAGATGGCGGCAGCGAACCGCCAAAAAAGACGGCCTCAGAAACGGGTGGTTCAGCATGTCATCGACGCCGCCGGTGCCCAGGTAGGCCGCCATAATCCGGCGACTTTCCTTTGAAACCATCTTAGGCGTGGGGCGACGAGGATAGAACTGGTAGACATACGCCCGCTCGAAAGCGGCCAGGGCATCGGCGGGGTCGCGACGGCATGCGGCGGCAAAGCGCCAGGCGCCGATGGAGGCGCCCAGTAAAAACAGTGGCCGCCGGCGCCCCCGAAACCATCGGGAGAAGAGGAAACGATCCAGGTGGCTCAACACCAGCCATTTGGGGCCGCCGGCCGCCCCGGCGACCACGTCCACCATGTCCGGCCGAAGCCCACCGTCACGAATCAGGGAAATGGCTTCCGAACCGGCGTAATAGACGAGAGGATGGGTCATAGTGCCGGTGATACCTTGAAAAAGGATTCGTCGAACGCCGGATCGTCGACGTATCGGGCCATGAACAGGCCCGGCAGTTGATCGATATGCTCGAACAGGCCGGGATCGGCGTCGATGCCTGCCCGGTGGAGGGCCTCGAGCACCTCATTGGGTTTCGGCGGGCATCCCTTGACAGCGATCATCTTGTTGATGGCTGGATTCTCCTTGTGCCGCTGATACATGCATTTGCCCAACAGCAGGGTCATTTTCTTTCCGGGCGTGGGGTCCATCATCTTTCCGGTAAGCACTTCCACATCGCCAAACGGCGCCCCCTTCCAGGCGAGGCGAATGGCCGAGAGCACCACGCCGTTCATCCCGGAACAATAGGTGCACATGGACGTATCGTATTTTCGGTAGGAAATACCGCGGATGCCTCGCTTGTGGAAGGGACGCGGCAGGCTGTCACCGTTTTCACGGGTGTACTCGAAATCCCAGGCGTGGGGGTGGGCCACTGCATCGATGGGTTCACCCACTACCGCCACATCGGAAAGGTCGAGGGGGCGGCCCTGATGGCGGGCGGCGTGCACCAGGTGCGGTACGGTGGCCGGGTCGTACCCCAGGACGCGGGCGCCCACCATGTCTCCGGCCAGGACATCCGTCGCTGCCATGAGAATATCGCTGCGCCGGAGCTTGCCGTCAAATCCGGGACCCCGCTCGTTGGTGTAAATGCCGTCGTAGACCACCAGCATGGGCGGCATGGGATCGGCGAGGCGGGAGATCATGAAGTGAAGATCTCTATCCGGGTCGGCGCTGTGGCACCGCTTTCGGGAGGGGATGTCGATGCAGCCTTTAAGGTTTTTAATGCCAAGGCTCACCATGGTCTGATTGTGTGCCTTCATGACCGGCACATTCACCACGAAATCGGCGTTCAGAATGTCGGTGTTGATTGCCAGGCGAATGCCGTCCCCGAGATCCACGGTTTCGAAGGGCCGCACCATCACATTGACGATTTCAACGCCGTAGCGCTGTTTCAACGCACCGTAGCCCAGGCTTTCAAATGCGTGCTGAGGGGTCCTCACGTCCCTGGGGTCCGCCGTGACGATGCCCTCTCCGATGGTGATGGCACCGGCGCCGTGCGCCTTCAGCAGTGCCACCATGTCGGCAATGACCCGTGAGGTGGTCACCACGCCCCATTTGGGAAAGTTTACGGCACGGGTCCAAAAAACGATATTGGGCTTGATGAACACCTTCGCCCCACCGGGCATGGCGGCCAGGCCGTCGCAGCCGGCCACCACGGATTCAACGGATGCATGGGGTAAGGTGTACCGAGCGATGGCCACCCGATGTCTGGTGGTTTCCATGGATCCTCTCTTGTCTTGTCAGCCCCCCGCGCCGATCTACGTCGGAAGCCGATGTCAACGACTTCAAGGCGTTTGATTGGCGGCAGAAAGACCGGTAAGGCATATCGGCACGGTGCCATCCTGTCAACGTCAAATATCGAACGCTTGTTCGATAAATCTTGACAAAAAACGGGTATGCCCGGTAGAGAGATGCCCGGATGATCACCATTTACGCCATACGTCACGGAAAGGCCAGCTTCGGCGCCAGCGACTACGATCGTCTGTCTTCACCGGGCATTCGCCAGTCGGAATTGCTTGGGGACTACCTCAATGCCGTGGGAATCCATTTCGACATGGTGGTTACCGGGCGACATCGCCGGCAACGTGAAACAGCGGCGCATGTCGCCCGACGCATGCCGGGAATGCCCACCCCGACGGTCATGCCCGAATTCGATGAATTTGATACCGACGCCATCCTTTCCCTGGTGAGTGACAAAACCGGCCGCATCGGTTTCTCCGGCGCCGCGCCGCCTTCACTGCCGTCATTCAAATCGGCCATGGAGACCGCCCTCGCCAGAGCCCTTGCCACGCCGGAATGCCTGGCCCCCGAGCACCGACTGGACCGGTTCATCCAACGAGCCGGCGCCGGTATTTCCAAGCTTGTCGGCGATCTGCCGGAAGGCGGCACCATCGGCGTGTTTACTTCGGGCGGAACTATGGCGGCCTTCATGCAAATCGCCTTGAACATCCATATTGCCGAAACGATTCGGCTGCCGTGGCAGATTTTCAACACGGCGTTCTCCACGTTCATTCATGACGGGGTGCGGCTGGAACTTCAGTCCTTCAACACGCTGCCCCACTTGGCCCAGCCGGGCCGTGAGGACATGATCACGTTACTGTGAAGGGCGGAATATTCGGACGGGAGACGAGGAGGCCTTTTTCAGGCGGGTCCGGCCAGCCCGGCGCCCCGCTTATCCCAAAGCGGACAGTGCTCCAATATTTTAGTCTCCTTCCAAAATGCCGATTTAATCGGTATGCTGGACCGCGCCACTAAACGGGGCCCGGACGATATTACAGGGCAGTGCGGTTGCGGTCTATCAACTCGGGCAGTAGCCGGAAAGGGGACGCTTCTATGAATTTGCAATGGTTGCGTGTGGTGACCACGTTGGTTTGGCTGATACCATTTGGTGCACCCGGCCCATCGATCCATGCAGCCGAGCCCCCGATCCTCATCGGCGCTACGCTGTCGCTGACCGGCAAATACCAGGACCCCGCGAAGATGATGCAGAATGCCAGCCGTTTGTGGGCCCGACAGGTCAATGCCAGAGGCGGCCTGCTGGGGCGGCCGGTTCGGCTGATAATTTATGACGATCAAAGTGACCCGGACCGAGTGGCGATGCTATATGAAAGGCTTATTACTCAGGACGGGGTCGATTTGGTGCTCTCGCCATATGGCACGCCATTGACACTCAGGGCGACGGAAGTGACGGAGCGACATGAAAAGGTGATGATGGCGGCGGCGGCCGCGGGCCGATCCATCTGGGAGCGGCGGCATCGATATGTGTTCGGTGTCTATGCGCTGGCCGACCGCTATTTCATCGGTCAATTGGATCTTATGGCCCGTCATGGCCTGAAGTCGGTTTATATCTTCTACGAAGACAGCCCTTTCAATCGGGATGCGGCGGCTGGCGCAGCCGAATGGGCCGAACGTTTCGGGGTTCGTGTTATTAAGTCTGTGGCTTTCGTCGACGGTTCCAAGGAGTTGCCGGGGCTCATGGCCAATATGCCGGAATCTACGGACCACGGACTTATCTTTTCCGCATACCCCCCCGACGTCTACAGGTTTTTGAAGTTGATGCAATCCGGGGGGCGGCGACCGGCGGCCGTGGGGATGACCATAGCTCCGATTCATCCGGACTTCATAAAGCGGGCGGGCCCTATCGGCGAAGGCGTCTTTAGCCCATCCCAATGGGAGCCGGATGAACGTATCCCATTTCCCGGAACGCGCAAGTTCATCACCGATTTCCGAGCTTTTTCCGGAAACCTGCCCTCCTATCATGCCGGCTCCGCTTATGCGGCGTGCGGTATTCTAGAGGACGCTGTCAACGCCACAGGCGCGATTGACCACGAACAATTGCGTGAAGTGATCGTCGCACTGGACACCGTTACCATCATCGGTCGGTTCAAGGTGGATCACACCGGCAAGCAAATAGGCCACAATCCGATGCTGATCCAGTGGCAGAATGGAAAAAAACAAATCGTCTACCCCCTGAAAATGCAAACCGCACCGGCGGTGTTTTCTTTTAGCCAATAACGACGCTTAAAATAAGCAACCGAACCGTACATGACCAAAGCCTTCCCAGAGCCACGTGCTTACCGTCGCAAGCTGCTCCAGGCCATTCTGCTGCCGGTGCTCGTGGTGGGGGGGCTTTGCGCCATCCTGGCGGTTCAATTCCTGACGCCACCACTCCTTAAATTTATCGAGGACCGAATTACCGCGGAGCTGCGACTTGCCACCCGGTTGGGCATTGCCATTTGTGACAATCACTTCAACTACCTTTTGGAATTGCGCCTCGAGGGCAACCCCGAGTTCAACGCTGCGCTGAAGACGGAGGCCGTGGAAGAAATCAAGGCCATCAGCCGTCAATTCCACCAGATTCAGATGATTGTCATCGAGGGGCGCAACAGCATCATTGGACACTCCCAGCAACTGATTTCGACGACACAGGGTTTTCCGGTGTTGGACCCCAATGTCTCCCGTATCGAAGAATACGATTTTTGGGGACATCCAGTGAAGGCCCATTTGCAGGTATTTCCATTTTGGGACTGGACCATTGTGAGCTATACGCTTGAAAGCGACTATTTGGCCCCGATCCGAATGGCCCGGCGGGTGGTCTATCTGGGCACCTTTGGTGTGCTGGCAGTCGTTTGGATCGTCCTGCTCATAGTGGTGCGCCAATCCATCAGCAGCCCTCTCAAGCAACTGGTGAGCGCGGCTGAAGATGTGGCGGGCGGCCGGTTTTCCCCGTTGCCGCTGAAACGCAATGACGAAATTGGCAGAGTGGTCGATACGTTCAATTTCATGGTTGATCAGCTGGATCAGCAGACTCGTGAACTCACCGATCTGATCGGCGCATTGAGAGACTCGGAAGGTCGATATCGCGATCTCTTCGAAGGGGCGAGGGAGGGCATCCTCGTGGCCAATGCGGAAACATTGGATCTCGTTTTTGCCAACCCGGCTATCTGCAGGATGCTGGGATATTCGGAGTCTACACTCACTAAAATGCGGGCATCGGACGTTCACCCCGAAGATCAGGTGGGGCGAGTGCTATCCAGGCTCACATCGTTGACCGAAAACAGCAATTTCACGCAACTGGCTGGAATTTCATGCATCCGCAGCGATGGAGGTGTCATCCAGGCGGACATCAAGGTGACCCGTATCGTCATGGACGGCGCGGTTCATTATCTGAGCTACTTTACCGACGTCACCGAGCAGGTTCGGTCGGTTGCCGAAAAACGCGAGTTGGAAACCCGTCTTCTGCGAGCAGAGAAGATGGAGGCCATTGGCCTACTTGCCGGCGGGGTCGCCCATGATCTGAACAACATTCTGAGCGGCCTTGTGAGTTACCCGGAACTGCTTCTCTCGGATTTGCCGGAAGACAGCCCCCTCAGAAAACCCCTGCAGACCATCGAAAGATCCGGAACAAGAGCCGCAGCAATCGTCCAGGATTTGCTGACACTGGCCCGCCGGGGTGTTTCCGTCTCCGAGGTCGTCAATCTCAACAGCATTATCGACACCTATCGTGGCTCTCCCGAATTCGTCACCATTAAAGACCTCCATCCAAAAATCAGCTTCACCTTCGACTTGACACCGGATTTGTTGAATATATTGGGCTCTCCTATCCATCTCTCGAAGACAATTATGAACCTGATGTCCAATGCTGCAGAAGCTTCCACGGAAAGTGGCGGCTGTATTACGGTGAAAACTCGAAACCGTTATATTGATTGCCCCGTCAGCGGCTATGATAAGGTCGACGAGGGTGATTATGTGATGGTCACCGTCGCCGATGAGGGCATTGGAATATCCCCGGAGGATCTTCCCCGGATCTTCGAGCCCTTTTATAGCAAAAAAGTCATGGGGCGTAGCGGCACCGGTTTAGGTATGGCCGTGGTATGGGGCACGGTGAAGGACCACCGGGGATATATCAACGTCACTAGTGAAACCCATATTGGCACGACGTTTGAGCTTTACTTCCCCGTCACGCGCTGCCGCTGCGAAGGCCCTCGGGAAAAAACCTCTCTGGACGCACTCAAGGGAAGCGGGGAGCATGTACTTGTGGTGGACGACATCGCTGAACAGCGCGAAATCGCCAGTGAAATGTTGAGCCGCCTGGGCTACAGCGTAGATACCGTTGCCAGCGGTGAGGCTGCGGCCGCTTTCGTCGCGGCAACGCCCGTCGACCTTGTGGTACTTGACATGATTATGGACCCTGGCATGGACGGTCTTGATACATACCGGTCAATTCTCTACCATCGTCCCGGTCAGCGGGCCATCATCACCAGCGGTTTCTCGGAAACCGACCGCGTCAAGGAGGCGCAGCGACTCGGCGCGCGCGAGTACATTCGCAAGCCGTATACGTTGGAGGCAATCGGCCGGGCGGTGAAAAACGCTTTAACTGACAATCCGGTGCGCAACCTCATTCATCTATGAGGTGAAAAAAAGAGGTGAAAAAAATACGCCAAAAAATCCGAATCAAAGACAGCATCAGTCCGATGGTGCAGCGGCTAAACTTTGCCCGCCATCCTAAGGATGTGCGCGTATTTCATTGCCTTGATTTCCTTTGTGTATCCGGTTAGCGTGGCGTTCCCATTTTTTATGTTAGGCACACGATGTCGCTTTTCGAATCGGAGACGCAAATGATATTCAGGAATCCAATATCGGCCGGCGCTCGCAGCCACTGCATGAAAATCGTGATCGCCGCCGCCCTCATACTCGCGCCGACATTGTCCGGATGCAGCAAAGCTCCCCAGCGCTTCAACTCGTTGGACCATAAATTGTCGGGGCTGACCCGGGGGCCCCTCTATGATTCAGGCATCGCCTTCATCACGCCTTCTTCGGTGACCGGGCAGGAAGAAGAAAAACAGGCCGTGGCCTTCATCTTCGCAGACGAATTGTCAAAGGTTTTGCCGGATCTCAACATCGTTCACCTGTCGGAGACCCTCAGCGCCATCAACGCCGCCGGGCTGGCAGATGATTACCGCCGGATGTACGCCAACTACAAGGACACCGGCATATTTGACGGCGGCACCCTCCGCCGGATCGGTGAGGCCACCGGCACCCGATACCTTGGCCAGCTCAAACTGGCCGCCTTTCAGCAGGGCAGCATGGGCCGGTTCAGCGTCTTTGGTTTGCGGCTGATCGAAACCAAGTATGCCAATCTAAGACTGTTTTTTCAGATCTGGGATGCCACCACCGGCGGTATCGTATGGGAGGGCATCCAGGAGTTGAACTGGTCTGAGGAAGCGGTGGCGGAAAAAACCGTCACGCTGCAAAATGTGTTGGCCTATACGGCGGCTCAGATGGCCATCAATCTGCCCTGATGAAATTACCCTCCCATACCTGACCGGGGCGGTGCCTTCTTTTTCATTTGAGACATGATGTATTCCGAGAGGGCGGTGATCGTCAGACTGGGATTTACCCCAAGGTTTACCGGCACCACCGACCCATCTGTCACGTAAAGATTTGGGTAGCCGAAGACCTCGCCGTCAATACCCACCACCCCCCGCTCCGGAGCATCGGCCATGGCGCACCCACCAAGGATGTGCGCCGTGCTGGGGGCATCCAGGAAAACCTCAAACCAGGAGCCTTGAGGCTCACCATCCATTCGCGCCGCCATCCGTCTGGCGACCTCATTGGCAATGGGGATGTAGCTTGGAATGCGCTCCTGACCCGAAGGCACCTCGGAGTTCACGCTCCACCCGCCAAGTCGCCACCACCGACGTCGGTAGTTCAGCCGCAGATAGTTTTCAGCGGTCTGCATGACCAACAGCACACTCGTTCGCGATGCGGCGCCGGGAATCCAAATCTGGCGTAAAAACTCCATGGGTTTGTGGGCGACGTTTCTGAGGAACTCGATCTGTCGCGGGCGCCCCGTGTCGCCGTCGGTGAGCATATTGAGCAGGCCAAAGAGTACATCGGACCCCTTGTTCAGGCGCACCATTTCAATGTGGGTTTCTTCGTCCGGATAGATGCCGGAAGTGATGGCGATCTGATCGTTCCAATTGGTTTTCCGGTCCCTGGAGCGCACCGTCAGCAAGGCCTCGGAATTGGTTCTGACATAATTGCCCAGCTGGTTCGAAATATTGGGCAGCCAGCCTTTCTGGCGGCATTTCATCAGCAGGGGGACGGTGCCCATCACGCCGCCGCTCAGCACCACGCCGCCGGCGCGGTATACTTTTCTCGGGTGTTGCACCCCGGTGGATCGTCGGGTGAGCAGTTGGTAGCCGGATGAATCAGGTCGAATTCCCAGCACCTCGGTTTCCGGGATGATGTCGGCCCCATAGTGGGATTCGGCCAGATAAAGATAGTTTTTGTCCAGGGTGTTTTTCGCCCCCACCGGGCACCCGATCATGCAGGCCCCGCAGAAGGTGCATCCGGTTCGCGTTGGTCCCCTGCCGTCGAAATAAGGATCGCTGACCGTCCGGTCAGGCGTTCCGAAGAAAACGCCGACATCATTTTTGTGAAAGGTATCTTCGCCCCGGAGTTCGATGCCTACCCGCCGAAGGTGGCGATCGGCAACCCCTACCTGAGGGCTGGGGTTGGCGCCCAGCATGCGCCGGGCCTCCTGGTAATGGGGCGCCAGCGTGGTTTTGGGTTGGGTGAAGCCCCACCCGGACTTTTCAAACACCTCGTCTGGGGGAATGAGCAACTGGTTGGCGTATACCAGGCTGCCCCCGCCCACCCCGCCGCCGTGGAGCACCAGCACATGCTTGAACAGGGTGAGCATCTGGATCCCGTAAAGCCCGAGTTGGGGCAGCCAGATGTTCTTCCGTAGATTCCAACTCGTTCGAGGAAAATCTTCGGTTCGGTAGCGTTTGCCCTTCTCCAGGACAGCAACCCGGTAGCCTTTTTCGGCCAGCCTCAGGGCAGATACACTGCCGCCGAAACCGGATCCGACAATGATGAAATCATATTCGGTGGACTGCATTGCGGTCATGGCCCCCTCCCCCAGGAAAAATGATGCATGACATTAGAAGGAGTCCCCTGGGGATGAGGTTTTTTCTGGCTGCGATTCGGCTAGACGCCGGCCGCTTCTTCTTTGACGCCCACGGCGATCTTGAAAAGGATGGTCAGGACGATGAAGCCAGTAGCCCACACGCCCAGGGTGATCATGATCTCCGGGAAGGTGGGAAAATACTCGTTGACTTCGTGCAGCGGGTTCGGTGTGAACCCGCCGGCGATCATGCCCATTCCCTTGTCGATCCAGGTGCCCGCAAAAACCATGGCGCAGGTGATGGCCAAGGTGCCTTCGTTGCGGCGCACCATGGGAAAGAGCAGCAGGGTGATGGCGCCCACCATGAGGGCCATGGCCGTCCACATCCAAATGACGTATCCCCCGTGGCCATGGAGGCCGAAGAAGAGGTACTTGATATGGTCCATGTGCGCCGGAATGTTGCTGTAGAAGGCGACAAAAACCTCGCAGAGGAAAAAGAACACGTTGAGGATGAGGGCATAGGTGACGATCTTGGCCAGTGACTGGATCTGCTCACGGCCCGGGTCAAATTTGGTGAATCGTCGAACGATGAGACACAACAGGATCAGCAGGGACGGACCGGCGGCGAAAGCCGATGCCAGAAACCGCGGGGCCAGGATGGCGGTGAGCCAGAAGTGCCGCCCCGGCAGGCCGCAGTACAGGTATGCCGTTACGGTGTGGATGCCAACGGCCCAGGGGATGGAAAGATAGATGAGCGGTTTGACCCACGGCGGGTAGTGGGTGCCGTTTCGCTCGGCTTCCAGCACGTTCCACCCGATGACGATGTTCAGAAACAGGTAGCCGTTCAACACGATCATGTCCCAGAAGAGCATGGAGTGGGGCGTGGGATACAGGATCACGTTGAGCATCCGCATGGGTTGTCCAAGGTCCACCATGATAAACAGCAGGCACATGCTGATGGCGGCGATGGCCAAAAACTCGCCAAGGATGGTAATGCGGCCGAACGCCTTGTAGTCATGGAGATAGTAGGGCAGCACCACCATGACGCCTCCGGCCGCCACACCCACCAGAAAGGTGAACTGGGCAATGTAAAATCCCCAGGACACGTCACGGGTCATACCGGTGATGCCCAGACCGAATTTAAACTGCCAGAGGTAAAACAGAAAACCGATACCGGCGATACCGCCCAGGACGGCCAGTAGTCCCCAGTATTTCTTGTCTCCCTTGATTGCATATTCTAGCATTGGTACCTCGCCTTATTCGTCCTTGGGTTTATCCGTGTTCAGGGGTTCCCACGATGTAGTAGACTGACGGGCTGGTGCCCGCCTCAGGTTTCCGCCGGATGGTGAAGTTGGTTCGGAGCAGTTCGCGGATCTCGGACTCGGGGTCGCTCAGGTCACCGAAAGTGATGGCGCCGTTGGAGACTTCCACGCAGGCCGGCATCTGACCTACGGCCAGGCGTTCCGCGCAGAAGTTGCATTTTTCCACCACACCTTTGGCGCGGGTGGGGAACTTCAGGTTGGTCTCCTCGATGAAGGGCCGCGGATCGCGAAAGTTGAAGCTACGTGCACCGAAGGGGCAGGCCGCCATACAGAAGCGGCAGCCGATGCAGCGGTGAAAGTCCATGAGGACAACTCCGTCGGATTCCCGTTTGAAAGTGGCCTGGGTGGGGCAGGCGCGCACGCAAGAAGGCTCCTCGCAGTGGTTGCAGAGCACCAGCACCGGTGCATGTGCCAGGGCCTCCGCCAGAAACGGGTTCTCCTTGCTGGTGAAGGCGTGCTTGTACTCGGTCTCCCAGATCCACTTGATCTCGTGGCGTTTATTCTCGAAATGCGGAACATTGTGGACCTTGTGACAGGCTTCTGTGATCGCTTCTACGTCCTCCAGCTTGGTCAGGTCGATCACCATTCCCCAGTGCTTGGCGGTCAGCGCATCCGGTCCCTTGCCGATGGTGTATTCCGGCACGGCGCCACCGCCCGCTCCCAGGGCATCGAGAACCGGCACGGTGGTCAGGCCCAGAGCAGAGAGTCCGGCGATCTTGAGAAAATCTCGTCTCTTGCTTTCCATCATTGCTTCTCCTTCGGGTTGTCGATGTGGCAGTCATAGCAGTAGGGCCTGACCGATGCGTAATTGTGACATTGATCGCAGAACTGCTCCTTGTTGTCGTGGCAGTCCAGGCAGGTGTTTGAGAGGCTCATGTTGTAGGTGTGCCCCTTCTTGTTGGTGTAGATCCGCTCGCCCGTGCGTACCACCGTGTCGCGCCACACGTCCAAGAGCTGCATGTGTTCGGCCTTCATATATTCCTTGGAACGAACGCACTCTCCGGCCTTCTTGGCTGTTTCCGAAAGCTCCGGCTTTGGCACCGGTGCGGCCTTTCCCATATTGTACCAGAAGGGGAAGGTGAACACCGCCAGAAAGACGATGAGTCCGGTTAGTATTTTCCCTTTATCATTCATCGGATGCCTCCTCCAGCAGGTCCGCCAGTTCGTCCCCGCGCAGGTTGGTTTCACGGTCGTTTTGCCCCGGCACGTTCAAGGCGTTGGCCACCATTTCATGAAGCCCGGTGACTTCGACACCCGGCACCCAGTAGTTCATCAGATCGGGCAGGGCCGCTCGGTCGATGGCGCAGATGGTGGCCAGGGTGTTAACGCCGTGCTTTTCGTGAACGAATTTGACCGCGTTGGCCCGCGGCAGACCGCCGGCCATCCTGAGTTCCATGTCTTCGCCGGCGTTCAGGCCGGAACCGGAGCCGCAGCAAAAAGTCTGCTCGCGGATGGTATTAGCCGGCATTTCGTAGAAGGTGTTGCACACATTCTTGATGACGTATCGGGGTTCGTCGAACATCCCCATGCCGCGAGCGGGGTTGCACGAGTCGTGGTAGGTCACCTTGAGGTGGTCATTGCGGCTCGGGGTGAGGTCCAGCTTGCCATGCTTGATCAGATCTGCGGTGAATTCGGCGATGTGAACCATCTTGGTGGAACGGGCGTTTTCAAATTTGGTTCCCGTGATGGGGTTCACCGGTTCTTCGAGAAAGTCGGCAGGCCCGTTCATGGTGTCCATGTACTGGCTGATGACGCGCCACATGTGACCGCATTCCCCGCCAAGGATCCATTTGACCCCAAGACGCTTGGCCTCCCGATACATCTTGGCATTGAGGCGCTTCATCACTTCGTGGGAGGTGAAGAACCCAAAATTGCCGCCTTCCGAGGCGTAGGTCGACCAGGTCACCTTGAGCCCGTATCTTTCCTCGAGATAGTGGAACAGCAATAGATAACCCATGCAGGTGTAGGTGCCCGGGTCGGCGAAGACGTCGCCAGAGGGGGTGATGAAGAGGATGTCGGCCTCCGGGTCCATATAGCGGGGCTTCACTTGCACGCCGGTGACTTCCTCAAGGTCCTCCACGAAGAAGTCGAGCATGTCTTTGAAGGCATGGGGCTGGATGCCCAGGTGGTTGCCGGTGCGGTTGCAGTTGGCCACCGGTGTGGCGATCCAGTCGATGTTGAGCCCGAGGAGGTTCATGATCTCCCGGCCCATGATCGTGATTTCGGCCGTGTCGATGCCGTAGGGGCAGAACACCGAGCACCGGCGACATTCTGAGCACTGATAGAGGTAGTACCACCACTCCTTGAGGACATCCATGGTCATGGGGCGTGCGCCGTTGAGTTTGCCAAGGATTTTACCCAGTTTGGTGAAATCGTTGCGGTAGACGCTTCTCAGCAATTCCGCCCGGAGCACCGGCATGTTCTTGGGATCGCCGGTGCCGATGTAGTAGTGGCATTTGTCGGCGCAGGCGCCGCATCGCACGCAGATGTCCATGAAGACTTTGAACGAGCGAAACTTCTCGAGGCGTTCTTTAAAGGCCTCGTGGACGATCTGCTGCCAGTTATCCGGCAGTTTCCAATCGTCTTCGATGGGATTCCACGGCCTGGCGTTGGGAAGATCCAGGGCCTCGACACTTTTGGGGTTGGCCGCGTAGCAGTAGATGCCCTGCCGGATTTCCACAGGGATGTCCATCCAGTCCACACCCTTGGGCGGGGTACTGTCGATGTTGGAATAGTATTCGTCGGACTTGGGTAGTTTGCTCATCGGTTACTCCTTCTCCTCTCCCTCCGGTGCCGGCGCAGCTGCTGCTTCAGCAGGGGCTTCGGGTTCAGGCTCGGGCTCTGGTTCCGGCATCTTGACCACCGGCAATCCGGCCTCGACCATCTTTTCCCTGAAATCATCTTCGTAGTGTTCGTAGGAATGCACCTTTACGGGGTAGTTCCACGGGTTTACGTGGCGCCGAGCGCGGGTGTCGCCGGGCATGTTCCTCGTGGGGCTGAGAAAAATGCCCCCCAGGTGCATGAGTTTGCTGAAGGGAAAGTATGCCAGCAGGATACTGACGAAAAACATGTGGACGAAAAAGATGCCGCTGATTCCGTCGGGCACCGTGGGGTGAAAGGTGATCAGCCCCATGGAGAGCTCCTTGACGCCGACGATGTCCACTTTGGTGAAATATCGCATCATAATGCCGGTCAGCGCGATACCGCCGATGAGAAACAGCGGGAAGAAGTCACCGGCCTGGCTGATAAGCCTGACCTGGGGGATGTAAAGCCGGCGGACAAAGAGGTAAATCACAGCCGCCAGCAGGACAATCCCAGACAGGTATACCACCGGCAGACCCACCTGGAAAAAGCTGTCCAGGCTTTCCAGCCACTGGAGATAAACGGGAACGGGCTCAAGGAAGAATCGCAGGTGGCGGACCAGCACCGTCAAAAATGCGTAGTGAAAGGCCAAGGCCGTAATCCATAGGAATATCTCCAGGTTGTAAGTGATGCGGCCATCGGATTTCACTTTCATCCGGGTGTTTCGAAACAGTGAGCGAAATGTCACGATTTCGAAAAACATGCGCACCACAACGGCCCAGTTGGTTGAGGGGTTGTCGATTTTGGCCTGTTTGATCCAAGGCATTGAGGGCTGCTGCCCGCAGGTCGTGGTGATGCGAAACGGCACGGCAGAGCGCGCCCAGTTCATCACTCGGGCCGCAAACCCTGCGATGAACACCAGCACGGCCACGTAGGGTAGCACCACCCCGAACAGTACGCTCAGGCCAGCGACTTCGACTCCCAGGTAAGCCACCAGGAAGAGTACGAATACGGCGATGAGGGAAAACATGTACTTGGAATTCATTTACCGATACCTCACTCCATGGCCCGGACCATGCCAGTCGGCGGGACTGCCAGCTGGCACCATCGGAGCGCCTTTGAATGAATTTGGGTTATATGGCACTCGGATCCGGTTCAGTTTCCGGATCATCTACAATCAACCCTGCACGACGAAAGGCCTTGTATATTTTGTCTTTTTCCGTGGTTACCTTGAGCTTGTAGATCTGCTCTCGGCACCTTACGTAAATATCGAAACCGGCAAGGGCCATCCGATCCACCCTACGTTCGAATTCATTCAATTCTGTCAGGCGATCCAGGTCCTTCAATTCGCCGGAAAAGTGGTTTCTGACGATGTTTTTTAAATCCAGCAGAAAGGCGATGGCGCGCGACGGGGTGAAATCCTGAACGGCCCGGATCCGCAAAATAGGGTCCAGATGTGTCGACATGGCGTCCGCGTCCCAGTCCCCGACCATGACGTCGAAAAGCCCGCTGAGGCCTTTTCGGGTCGTTTGCCCTACGGGGTTGGCGAAATCGTCTTTTTTGTTTTTGAGTAGGGATGCGGTGTCTGGGGGATAGGTATTGGCGACAAGGTCGAACCATTTGCGCAAAAGAGACGGCTTGTGGTCAGCCAATAAAGTAAGCAAACGTTCTTCCACTAAGGCTCCTTAACTCCCGGATCGATGTCGACGCTTTGGAGCGCCGGCCTAACTTCCCGGCTTTACTGCATTTTCAGCTGATAGCCCTGCCCTGAATCAAGGGATTTCCTATAATCGAATCGCCGATAACTGTCAATAGCTATTGAAAAAAAGGCCGGCATGCCGCAGCCTGCTTGGGCGTATGAAAAACTTGCACATTTCGGTTCGGCGGGTATAGTGCTTTGAAGCACGGGTGCCTCTTGCGGATCGACCTTGGCGACCCCTCGCCGGTCGTCTTGAAGCGGTTCTTCTTAACGCAGGAAATCAACCAACCTACGATCGGGGGCTCACTATGACGGCACATCCCAACAGCTTCGATTCCCTCACCCTTCTGGAAACCCCGGCTGGGCCGGTCACTTGCTTTAAGATCAGCCGGCTGGCCGATGCCGGCTTCGGCAGCATCGAACGCATGCCTTTCAGTATCCGCATTCTACTGGAGAATCTCCTTCGCAACGAAGACGGCAGCCTGGTCACCCGGGATGACATCGCTCGATTGGCATCCTGGTCGCCCATGCAGTCCGAGCGCAAAGAAGTCCCGTTTATGCCGGCCCGGGTGCTGCTTCAGGATTTTACCGGTGTACCATCGGTGGTGGATCTTGCGGCCATGCGGGATGCGGCCAATCGTCTTTATGGAATGCCGGAAAAAATCAACCCGCGCATACCCGCGGAGCTGGTCATCGATCACTCGGTGCAGGTGGACGCTTACGGCAGCAGCAGCGCCTTCGAGCGCAACGAGGACATGGATTACCGCAGAAACGGCGAGCGGTATGCCTTTTTGAGATGGGGGCAAGGGAGTTTCGAAAATTTTAAAGTGGTGCCGCCCGCCACCGGCATCTGCCACCAGGTGAACCTGGAATACCTGGCCCGCGTCGTTTTTTCGGCCGAGGATGGCGGCGAGCGCCTGGCCTACCCCGACACCGTGGTGGGCCTGGATTCCCACACCACCATGATTAACGGCATCGGCGTCATGGGGTGGGGGGTGGGCGGTATCGAGGCGGAGGCGGTGATGCTGGGCCGACCCTATTATCTGCTCACACCCGAAGTGGTGGGATTCCGGCTCACCGGCCACTGCCGCCCGGGCGTCACCGCCACCGATCTGGTGCTCACCGTCACGGAGATCCTTCGAAAAAAGGGGGTGGTGGGAAAATTCGTTGAATTCTTCGGACCGGGGCTGTCATCGCTGAGTTTGGAAGACAAGGCCACCATCTCCAATATGTCGCCGGAATACGGGGCCACCATGGGGTTTTTTCCCGTGGATGATAAAACGCTGGAATATCTCAGACTCACCGGCAGAACGGACGCCGTTGTCGGGCTGGTGGAGGCCTATTGCAAGGCTCAGGGGCTGTTTCGCACCAACGATCTGCCCGATCCGGTCTTCACCGACACGGTGGAGCTGGACATGTCAACGGTGGTACCGTCGCTGGCCGGCCCTAAGCGGCCCCAGGACCGAGTGCCGCTGAAGCACATGAAAAGCGCGTTTGAAGCCTCATTTTCAGAAATCAAGGATTTCCCGCAGCACCCCGGCAACAGGGAATCGCGCTGGGAATCCGAGGGCGGCGCCTGTCCCGAAGAGGCCCCGGGCGCGGACGTCACCGACCCGGAAGTGATGGCGGCAGCCGCCCGGCAGATTTGCCATGGCTCCGTGGTCATCGCCGCCATTACCAGCTGCACCAATACATCCAATCCATCGGTACTTATCGGCGCGGGCCTGTTGGCCAAAAAGGCTGTGCAAAAGGGGCTCCGGATCCAACCATGGGTGAAGACCAGTCTCGCCCCCGGCTCCAAGGTCGTCATCGATTACCTTCAGTCGGCCGGCCTGATGCCATATTTCGAAAAGCTTAACTTTCACCATGTGGCTTATGGGTGCACCACCTGTATCGGCAACAGCGGCCCCCTGCCCAAGCCTATTGCGGATGTGATCGAGGAAAGCGATCTTGTGGTGGCATCGGTGTTGAGCGGCAACCGCAATTTTGAAGGCCGCATTAATCCCCTCACCAAGGGCAACTATCTCGCCTCCCCGCCGCTCGTCGTGGCATATGCGCTTGCCGGAACGGTACTGTTTGATTTTGAATCCGACGCTCTTGGAATGGACGCCGACGGCCACCCGGTTTTTCTAAAGGATATCTGGCCCTCGGAAGAAGAAATCGCGGCTCTCGTGAAGGCCCACGTGAAGGCGGACATGTATCGCGAAGACTATGCCGTCGTTTTCGACGGCACCGATCGATGGCGCGCCCTGCCCGTTCCCAAGGGCAGCCTCTACCAATGGTCGAACGATTCCACTTATATCAAGAATCCGCCCTTTTTCGAGGAAACCGGCCCGGGCATACCGCCGCTGACGGACCTTGCCGGCGCCCGCGTACTGGCGCTGCTGGGCAACTCCGTGACCACTGACCACATCTCACCGGCCGGCGCCATCCCCCTGGACAGTCCTGCTGCAGACTATCTCCGCAGTCAGGGCGTGGCCGAGGCCGACTTCAACAGCTTCGGCAGCCGCCGGGGCAACCATGAAGTGATGATGCGGGGCACCTTCGGCAACATCCGCTTGAGCAACCAGCTGGTGGGCGGTGTCAGCGGCGGCTACACGGTGCTGCTGCCGGGTGATGCACAGATGAGCATCTACGCCGCCGCGATGGCGTATAAGCAGGAGGGCACGCCACTGGTGGTCTTGGCCGGCAATGAGTACGGCACGGGTAGCAGCCGCGACTGGGCGGCAAAGGGGACGTTACTCTTGGGTGTGAAGGCTGTCATCGCTGAAAGCTTCGAGCGGATCCACCGCAGCAATCTTGTGTGCATGGGGGTGCTGCCCCTGGAGTTCAAAAACGGCGAAAGCCACGGAAGCCTGGGGCTCACCGGCAGGGAAACCTATGCCATCAGCGGCATCGCTGATATCGCCCCGGGAAAGGACTTGACGGTGACAGCCACCGCAGACGGCGGCGGCAAGGTGACCACCTTTGCCGTCAAGGCCCGCCTCGACTCACCGGTGGAAGTCACCTACTACACGCACGGCGGGATTTTGAATTTCGTACTGAGGGAGATGGCGGGGAGTTGATCGGCGAGCACAATGTAATCTTTCCATGAATACCGTCCGGGCCGTCCTGCCAGGCCTAATGCACGCATCGACCGGTTATCGGGCGCCCTCTAAGCGCGGTGGGCGCCTTTTTGACGCCTTGGGTGTCGTTTCGGTAAAGCCGTTGATTTTGGCCCGCAGCGTGTTGCGGTGGATCCCAAGCCGTCTTGCAGCGGCCGTCCGGTTGCCATTCTCACTGACCAACGCTTTCTGGATTAACCGCATCTCATGATCCCGCAGGCTCGTTTTGAGATCCGCTTTATGGTGTTTCTCCGGCATCAATTCACAATTGGTCACATCGGTGCGATGGATCAGTCTACCCGGTGTTATGGTGAACAGGCGCTCGACTAAGTTTTGAAGCTCCCGTACATTTCCAGGCCAGGAATAGGACAGTAGCGTTTCACATGCCCTCGATGTGAAATGCTTTTCAGGGCTCCCGGAGGCCTCGGCATTCATTCTCATAAAATGCGTGAGCAACAGGGGAACGTCTTTCCTCCTTTCCCGCAGTGGGGGAACATGGAGCGGATAGACGTTCAGTCGGTAGTAAAGGTCTTCTCGAAATCGGTGGCCTTTGATCAGCTTTAATAAGTTTTTGTTGGAGGCCGCGACGAATCGCACGTCCACGGTTCTCGTGCGATTGCTCCCGACCGGGCTGAACTCCTTTTCTTGAATGACACGAAGCAATTTCGTTTGGGTGCTCAAGTGAAGGGAATCAATATCGTCCAGGAATACGGTCCCCCCATCAGCGAACTCCAGTTTACCGGTGCGCGCCTCGGTCGCACCGGTAAAAGCCCCTCGAGAGTGGCCAAACAATTCGCTTTCAACCAGCAATTCCGGCGTCGCCGCATTCACTACGACAAAAGGCATCGCCGAACGGGTGCTGCGGTTGTGGAGCGCCCTGGCCACCAGCTCCTTTCCGGTACCGCTTTCTCCCTGGATCAGCACCGCACCGGGGGCTGTTGATATCCTTTCAATGAGATTGAACACGTTTTTCATGGCCCGGCTTTGCCCCATCATCCGCTCAAAGGGTTTTGCCAGGGGCGAGGGCAGCAGGCGCGTCGAATTGTTTATTGCGCAAGGCTTGTTCAACAATTCGTTGGCACAGGCCACCAGGTGGGCATCTTCGACGGGTGTGGTCACATAGTCACTGGCACCCCATTTGAGCGCCGCCTCGGCAATTTCCATGTCTTTCACTGAAGTCAGCATCACCACGTCCACCTCTGGATCGGTGGACTTAAAGTGTCGTAGCAATTCAAGGCCGTTACCATCGGGGAGCAACACGCTGAGAAATACGAGATCGACGTAATGGCGCTGAAAGAGCGCGATGGCTTGCGCGCGGTTCTTGGCGCGCAACAACCGTATACGGTCCTTCAGTGCCAACGAGACGGTCTGTTGCGTGTCGTCGCTGGTGTCGACGACCAATGCGGTTACATGATTTATCGTCGTTTGCACAATATTCATTCGGTAGGCATCACAATCTGTGCGGCGCCCCCTCAGCAACGCATAACGCGCCGCCTGCAGGGGCAACGCACACTGACTGACGAAGCTGCGGCGTTCTTTCAATCAGCGTCCACTGTATCTATCCATCATGGCGGCACCATTGATGACCGGCGTTTGTGGACTGTTGCGGCGTATCTCACAAATTGAGAAACCATAGGGGTTTCATCGAAACGAAGGATCGCACCTAAGTAAGGACCGCTGTCCCTGTCGGCGGCGGGTGGCTGATCTTGCCGTCGTTTTCGTGCGGTGCCTTGCGCGGCAGCCGCCGTTTGAAAGGCTTTCCTGCAAACAGGGGTTTCGCTGACAAGGCATTTCCAATTTATATCATTCACGGAAAAAGTAAAGGCTAAAATTGGGTGCCTTGCCAATGCCATAGCAAATGCACAAAAACATGTGCATGATGCACTATTTACGATGCATTATCGATATCCATTACACCGGTTAGCGAAGCGCTTTGAAGGCGCCTTCTGCTGATCCGCCGTCGGAGGGCGTGAGCACAAAAATCGTGTTTGTGGAGTGATCGCATAAAGCTTTTGCCCGGGAATGCTCTGCCCATCCACATCATCTTCTAGTTGGCATACAATTTGTTTGAGTACCTGCCCGCTTTGGAGCGCATCCTGGTCCTTGTAATTCTGATTGACCGTTTGATGGGCAACCCAGGCATTTTGTCTCACGGGGGATAGGAGCCATCAGGTATGCGGATCGGATGTGTGAAAATTCACGCCTTATCGCCGATGGCGGCCCGGTGTGGCGGACCCGGGAATTTTCTTGTGGAGGTATGCAACCGCCGCGGTGCAACACGCGGCTGGGGCGAGGGCGTTGTGGGATCAAGCGGCGCCAACGGGTCGTTATCTTTCTCACTGGAGCGCCTTTTCGAGTTTCTTCGGTTGGCAAGCTTCCCATGGAATTTGACCTCGAGCGACCATGTTTGGGCATATGTTGCTGAACTCCCCGAATCGCAGAGCGACAACCCGGTGGTCTGTGCCATCGAGATGGCATTGCTGGATGCATTGGGGCATGCTCAGGAAAAGCCGCTGACGGCTTTTTTCCCCATTCACCACGGCACCGGAACGGTCCGCTACGGCGCAACCCTCTCGGTGAGTGACGACCGCGATATCATGAACATCTGCCAAAGACTGAGCCGCATGGGAATCCACCATATCCGGATACAGATGAGCAATGATGTGAGCGGGAACTTGCGACGCATGGAGGCCGTTGAAAAGATTTTCTGCAAGCGCTGTGAAGTGTGCCTTGATCCCGGTGGGAAATGGACCCGGGATCTTGCCATGGCCCATCTGCCGATGATCCGGCATGCACCGGTGCATGTCGTGGAAGAGCCTATGCCGTACGGGCACGACGGGTTCAATGATTTTGCAACTGCTCTGGCGAAACTGGGGGTTCACCTGATGGCCGGTCGTTCGGGGGCAACCCTAAACGAGGTGCGGCACCTGATCACGGCGACCCCGTATCGTTTGGTGGATGTTGAATTGTCGAGGAATGGAGGATTCTATCGCACGCTGAAAATCATCGATATGCTTAGAACCCACGGTATCGGTTACCGGATCAGCCATCATCATCTCGAAAAAGGCATCCTGTCGGCGGCAGGAAGGGCGTTGAACCTCATCTGCGGCGATGCCAGATACCGTGACGGGGCTCACTACGCACACCGACCCTGTCAGGGCGTAACCCATCAAATCAACGATTTCGGTCACGGTGGCGAGGTCGGCCCATTGCGCGGTGCGGGGGTGGGCGTGCGGGTGGACCGCCGCCGCCTGGAAAGACTGCGCCGGGGTGCCGCTCTCGTGGTCAGCGCGCCGCAGCGGCGATCAGCTTAGTGGAATGGAAACCTGTCGGTTGATGAAAATGCGGTGGGTTAATCAGAAACCCTTATAGATCTCGATATATTGAGATTCCTCTTTTATTTGACGCCATCCATGGTTTATAATGGCGCCTGCGGGCACATTTATGGGAGCCCACTTTTGCATGGTCCGGGTAACAAACAGATAATTTCAATAGAAAAAAGGAGTCAAAAACGATGCCCAAAAAAATTCAAATTGACGAAAGCGCACTGATTGACATGGTCAAGGACGGCGTTGCTCAAAAGGAAATCATGGAAAAGCTTGGACTCAAGACGCCGACACAATTGACGGTGGCTTACGCCAACGCGCTAATGGCTGCGGGCACGGTTCCTGAAATTATCAAGGGGCGCAAGGCCGCTGTCGCCAAAAACAGCAAAACGGCCACCGTCGGCAAACGCGGCAGCCTGGTGATTTCAAAAGCTCTCGTTGAAGAAATGGGTTTTGCTGTGGGCGATACGTTTTCCATCAGAAAAACCAAGTCCGGTATATCCCTTCGAAAAATCGACGTCGACTGATTTGCTGCCACCAGTGGACGACCCTTCGCCGACGGCTTCATAAAGACTGATCTTCGAGATCGAAGTTGTTGGAATCAACCCCGCGCCGGCTAGACGCCTGTGGGGTGTGGGAGTGGAGGTGATTGTGAGTCAGGCTGCTGCTGATCAATAGACATACGGTGCCGCCAGGGTATCAACCCCACCACCACCTCTTCGATGCCGCATTCACGCGCAGGATTGCGATATGCTCACGGTTCATTTCTCAAGCACCCGCCGCAATGCTTCGGACAGCACCTGAATTTCCACGGGCTTTGGAAGCAATGCCTTGATTCCCCGGGAGCGCAACACCGCTTCGTCGAAATCCCCGCTGAAGGCCGTCATGAGAATGATCCGGGCGCCGGTGTATTTGGATACCAGTTTTTCCGCCAGTGCATCGCCGGGGATGTCCGGAAGGGCCCAGTCGGTGATAACCGCATCCGGGCGCGTCAGCTCATTTTCAAAGTGGTCGAGGGCTTTTTGGGAGCAGTCCACCCGTGTGACCTGGTACCCCAGGTAGGTCAGCATCTTCTCGAGGGTGATGGAAACAAAGGATTCGTCATCGACGATGAGCACCCGTTCATGGCCTCTCGGAAGCCGGTCGACGCTGGGATATGCGGCATCGGTTGCGTCGACGGCAGTGGGCAGGATGATCCGGACGCAGGTGCCCTCTCCCTCGGTGCTCGTCAGGGTGATATCGCCGTCGTGACCTTGTATGATGCCGTGCGCCGCATGCAGCCCAAGCCCCTTGCCGATGCCGCCCCGCTTCGTTGTGAAGTATGGATCGAAAACCATCCGTAGGACGTCCTCGGCAATGCCGGCACCGTCGTCGGTGATGCTGATACGAAAATAGCGCTCGTGCGCCATCCGCGCATAAACGTCCTGATTGCCCGGAGATACTGAAATCAGATTGGCATCGACGGCAATGACACCCGGCTGGTCTCCGATGGCTTCCATGGCGTTGGTCAGTATTTTTTCCAGCGCTAATTGAAGCAGTGCCGGATCGCCGGAAATGTGGCCGTCGGTCTCGGCGAGGGAGAGCTTGATCTGAATCGACTCCGGCAAGGACCGGCGGAATTGCTTGACCACCCGAGACACCAGGCTGTTGCAATCCAGCAATATGTTATCGCGCTTATGGGGACCCCCGAGCCCATGTATGTGCTCTACCAATTCCATGGCCCGCCGGCCGGCCTTGGTGATCTGCGCAACATCCTTTTTTACCGCCTCATCGGTGACATCCATGGCGACCAGTTCGGCGAAACCGATGATGGCGTTCAGCAGGTTGTTGAAATCATGGCTCAGCCCGGAGGCAAGGGTTTGCAGTGCATGGTATTTTTCGGCTTCGATAATGCGGTCTCTGGATTGGCGAATTTCTTCCAGCTGGTGTTTCAGGGCCGCATGCACGCGGGCGTTGACCAGCGCAGTGGTCGCCTGCTCGGAAAAAATGGTCAGCAGCAGGGCGTCCTCTTCGGTGAACGACGCCCCGTCTTTTTTGTTGATCGTCTCCAAAACCCCCAGCAGTTCGCCGCCGTTTATCAGCGGCACGGCCAGCACCGAGTGCGTAACGAATCCGGTGCCTTCGTCAATGGCTGAAAAAAATCGGGAATCCTTTTGCACATCCGGCACGATAAGGCTCGTCTTGTGAACAGCCACCCACCCGGCAATGCCTTGCCCATGGGGCAGGCGGACGTCCTTCAATTCCTCGGCTGCGGGTCCCGTGGGTACGCTGAACAACAGATCTCCGGTTTCAGGATCGTGAAGAAACAGCGTGCTGGCAGCGGCACCGGTCACCCTGGCGGCGTTTTCCATGGTCAGCATGAGCACCTGTTCCAAATCAAGCGTGCCGGTTACTGAACCGATGAGGTCCCACAACGTGTCCTCGGCCTGTTTCTTTAACGCACAGTAGCGTTTCAGCATCGTCTGCTGCCGGCTCAGGGCGGCCTGGAGCTGGCCGTCGGTCACCGTCCCCATATCGCTGAGAATCTGACCGAGCATCGGCACGCTGCCGGCCTCGCCCGTGAGTCGCGCCGCTGCGGCCCGGCGTGCCAGGACCAAACGATCTTCCGGCGGCAGAGGCTCCTGATCCGGATCACCGGTAGCCGCGGTTTTATGAATCAGCGAATGGAACAGTTTTTTTACATCCATGGCTGCCACCTTTCAATGTGGTGGAAAGCGGTTGCAGTGGGCCGCCGGTTCAAGAAGGGGTTGCGGAAAGGGGAGGGCGAAGTGTCGTTGGGCCTGCGTCGAAGCACCACTGCTTTGTAGTTTTCGCTTACTAAAAATAATGGAAAGAAACAAGGGTGTCCCAGAGTTAATGGGGACACCCTTGTTCGGGCGATGTCATTACCCGGCGCGCCTGACCCTCCCGCGCCGGGTATCATCCGATACCTTTGTGGTAGGCCTGAATGGATTTCACCTGCGGCGCCCCCTGTCTTCTTGCGGCAATGCCTTTAGCGGCGGCGATGGCCGCCGCCGTCGTGGTGATATAGGGGACTTTGTACTTGATGGCGGCCTTTCTCACCTCGGAGTTGTCCTCAGCGCTGCGGCGACCGCTGGGCGTATTGACCAGCAGGTGCACTTGGCCGCTTTTGATGGCGTCAACGAGATTGGGGCGACCCAAACCGAGCTTGCGGACCGCCACCGTTTCAATACCGTTGGTTTCGAGAAAGCGGTGCGTGCCCTGGGTCGTCATGATGTTGAAGCCCAGCTCCCTGAACAGCCGGACCGGTTCTAGCGCGGCGGCCTTGTCGCGATCGGCGATGGTGAACAGCACCGTCCCTTCCAGTGGGAGGGCGGTCTGGGTGGCCTCCTGGGCCTTGAAGAACGCCCTTCCGTATGACTCGGAAATGCCCAGAACCTCGCCGGTGGATCGCATCTCCGGGCCCAGCAGGGGATCTACTTCCGGAAACATGTTGAATGGGAACACCGCCTCCTTTACCCCGTAGTGGGGCACATATCGATGGGTCAAGCCCATGCCCGAGAGGCGTCGGCCCAGCATAATCTCTGTGGCCAGGGTGGCCATGGCTACATTGCAGACCTTGGATACCAGAGGAACGGTACGTGAGGCACGCGGATTGGCTTCCAGCACGTAAACCGTGTTTTCGAAAATGGCGTACTGGATATTCATGAGCCCCACAACATTCATCGCCACGGCGATCTTACGGGTGTATTCGCTGATGGTTTCGACATGCTTGGGGGCGATGCTCACCGGAGGGATGACGCACGCCGAGTCGCCGGAGTGGATTCCCGCCAGCTCGATGTGCTCCATGACCGATGGCACGAAGGCATCCGTGCCGTCGGCGATGGCGTCGGCTTCGGCTTCCACGGCATTGTCCAGAAACTTGTCGATGAGAATGGGGCGCTGGGGCGAGAGGACCACCGCTGCGCGAACATATTCTTCCAGCATGCCCTCGTCGCGCACGACTTCCATGCCGCGTCCGCCCAGGACGTAAGACGGGCGCACCATCAGCGGATATCCGATATCGGCCGCGATATTGAGGGCTTCTTCCAAACTGCTGGCCATGCCGGAGGCGGGTTGGGGGATGCCGAGTTTTCGCATGATCCCGCGAAACCGGTCTCGGTCTTCGGCAAGGTCGATGGTGTCCGGGGACGTGCCGAGAATCGGCACACCGGCCGCTGCCAGCTCGGAGGCGATATTCAGCGGGGTTTGCCCCCCGAACTGCACCACCACGCCTTCGGGTTTTTCCTTCTCGTAGATGCTCAGGACATCCTCGAGCGTGAGGGGCTCGAAGTATAGTTTGTCTGAAGTATCGTAGTCCGTGGACACCGTTTCAGGATTGCAGTTGATCATGATCGACTCATATCCAGCGGCCCGGATGGCCAACGCGGCATGGACGCAGCAGTAGTCGAATTCAATACCCTGCCCGATGCGGTTGGGGCCGCCCCCCAGCACCATGATCTTCTTTCGATCGCTCACCGGCACCCGGTCAGGCGCATTGTAGGTGGAATAGTAATAGGCGGCATCTTCCACGCCGCTTACCGGCACCGGTTCCCATCCTTCGACCACCCCCAGACGAAGGCGCTGTTCACGGATCTCCACCTCTTCGACGTCCAGGAGCCCGGCCAGATAGCGATCGGCGAAACCATCCTGCTTGGCACGCGCCAGTAGGTCGTCGGGCAGTGCGGCGCCCTTTTTGGAAAGGATCTCCGCTTCGAGTTCCACGAGCTCCTTCATCTGTTCGATGAACCATGCTTTGATGTGGGTGATTTCGCTGAGGACCTCCACCGACGCACCTTTTCGAAGCGCCTCGTACATGATGAACTGTCGCTCGCTGCTGGGTGTTCCCAACCGCTGCATCAGCGCATCCAGGGGCATCGAATGAAACTCCTTGGCGAAACCCAGGCCGTAGCGACCGGTTTCAAGGCTCCGGATGGCTTTTTGCAGCGCCTCTTTGTAGGTGCGCCCCAGACTCATCACCTCGCCCACGGCGCGCATCTGGGTACCCAGCTCGTCTTTGACGCCCTTGAACTTCTCGAAGGCCCACCGGGCAAACTTCACCACCACATACTCGCCGGACGGCGTGTATTTCTCCAGCGTACCATCGCGCCAGTAGGGGATTTCATCCAGCGTCAGCCCTCCGGCCAACAGCGCCGACATCCGAGCGATGGGAAAACCCGTCGCCTTGGAGGCGAGCGCCGATGATCGTGAGGTGCGCGGGTTGATTTCGATAACCACCACCCGCCCGGATTTGGGGTCGTGGGCAAATTGGATGTTGGTGCCGCCGATGACTTCGATGGCTTCCACAATGGCGTAGGAATACCGCTGAAGTCGATCCTGAAGGTCCGGTGCAATGGTGAGCATGGGTGCCGTACAGAAGCTGTCACCGGTGTGCACCCCCATGGCGTCCACATTTTCGATGAAACAGACGGTAATCATGTGGTTCTTGGCATCGCGTACCACCTCCAGTTCGAGCTCCTCCCAGCCCAGGACCGATTCTTCCACCAGTACCTGATGCACCATGCTGGCGGCGAGTCCCCGTGCCGCGACCGTCCGCAGTTCCTCCAGATTGTAAACCAACCCGCCGCCGGTGCCGCCCATAGTGTAGGCGGGCCGGATCACCACTGGAAACCCCAGCGATTCGGCAACGGTTTCGGCGTCCGCCACCGTTTCAACGGTCTGGCTCTTGGGCATCTCGATTTCCAGGCGATTCATGGTTTCCTTGAAGGCCAGCCGGTCTTCTCCTCGCTTGATGGCGTCCACGTTGACGCCGATGATGCGGACTCCGTATGCATCCAGTACGCCCAGCTGGGAAAGCTCCGATGAGAGGTTCAGGCCCTGTTGGCCGCCAAGGTTGGGCAACAGTGCGTCAGGCCTCTCCTTGGCGATGATTTCCGTGAGGACCTTGGCGTTTAGCGGTTCGATGTAGGTGGCGTCCGCCATGCCGGGATCCGTCATGATGGTGGCCGGGTTGGAATTGACCAACACAATTTCGTAGCCAAGGGATCTCAAGGCCTTGCAGGCCTGGGTGCCGGAGTAGTCGAATTCGCAGGCTTGACCGATGACGATGGGTCCTGAACCGATGATCAAGACTTTGTGGATGTCTTCGCGTCTTGGCATGGGCGCTCCTTTTGTCGTGTTTGGTTGAATGCGGCGGGAGGCGGCCTGGCTGGCCGGGCGTTCGTATCAGTTCCACTTAATATTCAACGGCATCCCGTGTAAAGGGCTTTATGTCTGCCGATCGCGCCGCCGTCTCATCGATTGACAGCAAAAGGCACACCTGCTTTGATGGCCCCCTCACCGGCGGCAACGGCAACCACGATGATTAGTTCAGCTAAACTCCAACGTTGCAAAAGCCGGAGGGCTTCGTAGTCAAGGCGCCGAGATGGGGTAAACATCATCGGCGGAAAGGAGCGCACGGCATGGGCGGCCTGTTCGGTACGGTTTCAAAAGAAGACTGTGTCAGGGACTTATTCTACGGTGTCGACTATCATTTTCACCTCGGCACCAAGCGCGGTGGGATGGCCGTTTGGAACGGCACGCGCTTCGTTCGCACCATTCACAGCATTGAAAGCGACTATTTTCGGAGCAAATTCGAACCCGATCTCAACAAGTTCAGCGGATGCATGGGCATCGGGGTCATCAGCGACAACGACTCCCAGCCGCTTATCATCGCCAGCCACTTGGGCACCTTTGCCATTGCCACCGTCGGCCGGATCATCAACATGGCCGAACTAACCGATGCGGCCTGCCTCAGGAGGGAACATTTCTCCGAATCGGCCAGCGGGGTCACCAACCCCACGGAGTTGGCGGCGGCGCTAATCTGCAGCGCCGACACGCTGCAGGACGGCATCCGCCTGGCCCAGGAAAAGATCCAGGGATCCTGCACCATGCTGGTGCTCACCAATGCGGGCCTCTGGGCAGCGAGGGACCGGTTGGGGCGCACCCCCCTTGTCGTCGCCAGAAAAGCCGGCGGCTTTGCGGTGGCATCGGAAAGCTGCGCATTTCCCAACTTGGGGTTTGAACCCGTAAAGGACCTGGGGCCCGGTGAAATCGTTTTGTTGACGCCGGAGGGGATCGATCAGCAACGCCCCCCCGGTGATGAGATGCAGGTGTGTTCGTTTCTATGGGTATACTACGGCTATCCCGCTTCGGACTACGAAGGCATCAATGTGGAGGCGGTGCGGTACCGCTGTGGTTGCGCTCTGGCAGCAAACGATGGGGTGAGTCCCGACTGTGTGGCGGGCATCCCCGACTCGGGAATTGGGCATGCATTGGGTTATGCGCACTGCCGCCAGGTGCCCTATATGCGACCCTATGTGAAATACACCCCCACCTGGCCGCGAAGTTTCATGCCGCAAAACCAGCACATGCGCGATCTGGTTGCCAGCATGAAGCTCATCCCGGTAAAGAGCCTGGTGAGGGGTAAACGTATCCTTTTTTGCGACGACAGCATCGTCAGGGGCACCCAGCTCAAAGACAACGTCCAGGCCCTCTTCGAGGCGGGCGCCGCCGAGGTCCACATGCGCATCGCTTGCCCGACATTGATCTTTCCCTGTGAATTTCTGAGCTTTTCCACCTCCCGCTCCACGTCGGATCTGGCCGGGCGTCTGGCCATCACCGAAATCGAGGGGGCACCGGAGCCTTCCCCGGATGTCCTTGCCGATTATGCCGATGCCGGCACCGATCGCCACCAGGCCATGGTGGAAAGCATCCGAAATCGGCTTCACCTCACCACACTGAAATACCAGACCATGGGCGACCTGGTGCAGGCCATCGGCCTTCCCAAAGAAAGGCTCTGCACCCACTGTTGGGACGGCACCAGCCGGTTCTGAGGCCAACGCGCTCACTTAAGTAATCCAAGCATTTCCTTCGCCAGCATTCGCCGCTCCGCTTCCAGGGGGATCGACGGGCGGTCGGGGGCTGTTTTCGATGCTGTCCAGAAAATCATCCAATGTCATGATCGCCTCCATGAATCGGGGTGATGCGTTGGAAAAGCCCATCCAGGAGTTGCTCCGCCAGCTTCTCATGGGCGTCGGACACAAAACCCGATTCCAGTTCACGAAATATGGTTTCGTAGCGAGACGCGCGAAGGCTGTTATATTGACGGCGCACCAGCGGCCGCTCGTATTCGCCATTCTCGAAAAAATAATTGAGGGGGCCGGGGGCATCCGGCCGCCGAAACGGCCACTGCGCGTGAATGGCGGACAGGTCCTTAATGAGGGTGGCCGCCGCGGCGATCGCTGGCGGATCGGCATCCGCCAGAGACGTGCCCATGCGATTTTCCACCGCTTCCAATACGGCGACGATGAGCCGCCGCTCGGTCACCATGAGGCCATAGTCGTACCAGTGGTCGAAGGCTGATTTGACGATGCTGAGATATTCCGGGGGGATCCGGCGGGACGAGGGGCAAAAATAGGAAGCACACGCCAGGCCGCCGTAGTAGCTCAGCCCGCGCCAGTCGATGCCGGCATTGCCTTCGGTCAGGGGGTGCAGTAGGCAGCCCACCCGCCGGCCACCGTCGATGAACCCCACGAAGGGGCAGTGGTGAAAATCCGGAAACGGGCGTTTCGGCGGGGTGAACCCTTTGAATCCTTCGGCAAACCCGTCGATGTCGTCAACGGTTCGCGGGATCTTGGAAAAGGCCTCCGTGCGGTGCCGAAGCATCGCCGTGAGTGAATCCCTGGACAGACCGGGCAGATTGTAGAGTCCGCAGCAGGCGCCGCACGAGATTGTGTCGCCAACCTGGCACAGATAGACGCGCGGTGCTTCGAGCGTAGGATTGATCGACGGGTTACCGTGGGCGGCGGATGGCATCATGCAGTCGTAGCAGCCTTCTATGGATTGCGGCGGCAACGGCATCACCGCCAGCGCTCAATGGATGGGTTACCCACTCAGATTCCGTCTGGAAAGTCAATGCGGTAAGCGCTTCACAACGAGCACACCCGGGCAAGTCAGTCATGACGGTTCCGTAAAAAGTCCGATATCTGCGTTACGCGTCATCCTTTGTCATTACGGCGTACTGTAAGTACGCCGCATTTTTCAGGATTCGCAAGTCGTATCTCGAACATGTTACGAAATCGTCCTTTTTGCCACTTTTTACCGTTTCATCAGTCATACCCGAGGTCGGCGAGTTGATCCTCGTCGAATCCGAGGTAGTGCGCCACCTCGTGGACGACCGTGATTTCGATTTCTGCTTCCAATTCGGTCAGGCTCCGGCAATAGTGCTCCAGGGGTTGTCTGAAAATGAGAATTTCGTCCGGATAGAGGGGCGGGTCGGTGACCGATCGGTCCGGCAGCGGTACCCCGGTATAGAGGCCAAAGAGGGTTTCCCCTTCAGGCACCCCCATCTCCTCGAGCAACACGGCCGATGGTCGCGGTTCGACGATGATGGCCAGATTGTGGAGGTGTCGCCGGATTTCCTCGGGAATGCGGGCCACAGCCCGCTCAACGGCCTTGTCGAATGCACTGGGGGTCAGCTTCATGCGGAATCCTGCGCTTTAAACGATTCGCCGCCATGGTTGCGGTGTTCACCGACCCTATCGCCGACGCATTAACTGGGGCAACAAAAAAAGCAGTTGCGGCCGACAGTCCTTTGCCCCCATATTCGATAAGGCGCCGCTTTTCATCCCGCGCCGCCGTCTCGAAAGGATAACACCTTGGCACACACCTGCGACATCGTTATCTCACACTAATGCTTCCCCAGGATGCCAACCCGGCCGGAAATGTCCACGGTGGCGGCTCGGAGAAAGGCCCGGCTGGAAGGGTTGGGAAAAGTGAAAGCGTGTCGGCTGGAAAGCACGCATTGCGATTAGGAGACTTTTAGATGGACATCATTGTTTTGGAACGCAGCGATCACGTCGCTCACCTTGTCTTGAACCGACCGGAGCGCAAAAACACTTTCAATGCGTCCATGTGGACTGCATTGGAACGGCGAATCGACGAACTCAGCGAAGATCCGCCACGGGTCCTGGTCGTGTCCGGAAACCCTTCCGGCGGGTTCAGTGCCGGTTTCGACGTCAACCCGGACAACCCCATGGTCGTCCAATTCATGCAGGCCCTGGACGGCGGCGATCACAGGACGGTCAAAAGCCTTATCGCCCGGATGCGCACGGCTGTGGATCGCCTTGCCGGGCTGCCGATTCCGGTCATTGCCGCGATCACCGGCGACGCCTATGGCGGTGGCGCCGAACTGGCCATCCGGTGCGACATGCGGCTCATGGCGGCCGATGCCAGGATATGTTTTTCAGAGGTGACGCTGGGGTTGATGCCCGACTGGGGCGGTGGCGTGGCTTTGGTTCGATTGCTGGGGAGGGCACGGTCGGCGGAACTGATTTTATCCGCCGAGCCGGTGTCCTCAGGCGATGCATTGTCCATGGGCCTGGTCAATCGGGTCTGTCCGCCGGATCAGGTGGTGGCCGAAGCCCTTGCTCTGGCGCGGCGCATCGCTGCCAACGGACCTCTCGCCGTTCGAAAGGCGCTGTCAATTATCCGTGACACGCCGGATCTTTCCGAACCGGCGGCACTTGAAGTGGAATCCCAGCGTGCGGTGGATCTCATCATGACCGGTGAGTGCATCCATGGCATCACAGCGTTTCTATCCGGAGAAAAGGCCGAATTCCCAGAACCGACAGCGGACCTTTTCGATTAACTGCCCCTCGTTTCGAAATTTCACAAATGGTGTTAAGGAGGGGACATGAGACTCACACCCATCACCATTCGCGGCCAGATCGTCATGGCGTTTTTGGTTTGCTTCGTCCTGATGGGCACCATGATCGGTGCCAACTACAGCAGCTTCCGCCGATTGTCCCGATCAATGCAGTTTTTCGATTTGGCCGAAGAATTCAACAGCACCATTTTGGAGATGCGTCGCTACGAGAAAAACTATTTTCTCTACCGCCAGGCCTTCAGCTTCGAAGAAAACATCACCTATACCAACAAACTGCAGTTGATGCTGCACCGGGACAGCGAAAACCTGATCGGGGCCATGGGGCGGGACAACTACCAACGATTCCTCGAATACGTGAATGAATATTCGGCCCTGATGGCAGAACTTCACAAAAAGATCTGTGCCGAAAACGCCTGCTCCGAGTTGGAAGCCCAGATCCGAGGCGTCGGCCAAAATCTGCTCACGCTGGCCGATCAGCTGGTATCCACCGAACGAAAGACCATTTCCAGATTGTTGCAGCAGGTGGTGCCGTTGCCGCTGATCAGCCTGCTGGCCCTCGTTGCGCTGCTGGGATGGGTTGTTTTTTATATCGGCGAAAAGGTGGTCCGGCCGCTGGCACGGATCACCCGGGAATCGGAGGCTGTGGCGCAGGGTGCTTTCAATCGCATTACCCCTTACGGCGCTTCCAAGAACGAAATCCACAATCTCGTTTCGGCCGTCAATCGGATGATGATCGAATTGGAAAAACGCCAGGATCAACTCGTGCAGTCCCGCAAGATCGCCTCCATCGGCACGCTGACCGCCGGCATCGCCCATGAAATTAACAACCCCATCAACAATCTTTCACTGATCCTGGAATCGCTCATCGAGGCGGATGAAGATATCACCCCCGAGGAGCGGGCCAAACTCTATCAGGAGGCGATGGACCAGGCCGATCGAACCAGTGAAATCGTCAAGAATCTGCTGGAATTCTCTCGCGCCAGCCATCCTCGGGTGGAGATGGTCGACATCGAGGCCCTCGTCGACAAAACCGCTCGATTGATCAGCAACGAAATGAACCTGAATGCCATTTCATTTATCAAACAGGTGGCCCCCGACCTGCCATTGGTTCGGATGGACAAGGGGGGGCTCCAGCAGGTGCTGCTCAACTTGTTTCTTAACGCCATCCAGGCCATGGGTCGCGGTGGCGCGCTCAATGTCGTCATCGATGTCGATGAAAACCAGCACGACATCCGCATCGATGTCATCGACAACGGTCCCGGGATCGCGCCGGAGCACATCGAGCAGATTTTCGACCCCTTCTTTACGACTAAAAAGGAGGGCATCGGCACCGGGCTTGGGCTTTCGGTCAGCTACAACATTGTCAAGAAAAACGGTGGTCGCATGGAAGTGAAAAGTCCTCCGGGAAAGGGCGCCTGCTTTTCCATCTTCCTTCCATTTCGGGAGATCACGGAGACCTGATCCATGAATCGATTCCGCATCGCCGTCATCGATGACGAGCCCATCGTCGGGCGGGAAATCAAGCGGGGCCTTGCCCGCGACGGATACACCGTTGACGCTTTCCTGGATGCTGAGACCGCGCTCGACCGGTTTGACATCCAACCCGCCGACTTGGTGGTGTGCGATCTTCGTCTCCCCGGACTGGGCGGTCTCGAGGTGCTGACCCAGGTCCGCGAGCGGTATCCAAGCACCGAAGTCATCATCATTACGGCACACAGCACCGTGGACACTGCCATTGCGGCCATCCAGGCCGGCGCGTTTCATTACATTCTTAAACCCATCAAAATGGCTGAATTGCGGATGCTGGTCCGGCGCGCACTGGACAAGGTCCAGTTGGTCCGAGAAAAGAATGCCCTCAAACAGGCCCTTTTTTCCCAGTGCCGCCCCACTGAAATGATCGGCAACAGCAAGGCCATGCGCGATATTTTCGGGGTGATCGCGAAAGTGGCGCCGCTGGATTGCAACATCATCATTCAGGGCGAAAGCGGGACCGGAAAAGAAATGGTCGCCCGTGCGTTGCATCAACGAAGCCAACGCCAAGAGGAGCCTTTTGTCTCCTTTAACTGTGGGGGCTTCACCGAAGAACTGATCGCCAACGAGCTTTTCGGCCACGAAAAGGGTGCGTTCACCGGGGCCGCCGAGACCAAAATCGGCCTGCTGGAGGCGGCAGACAAAGGCACGTTGTTTCTGGACGAAATCGGGCAGATGCCGCTCAGCATGCAGGTCAAGCTGCTCCGATTCGTCGAGGAGCGCACCGTTTTGCGGGTCGGCGGCATCACACCGATGGCTGTTGACGTCAGAATGATCGCAGCGGCCAATCAGGATCTTAAAGAACTCGTCAAAACCGGCGTCTTCCGTGAGGACTTGTTTTATCGGCTCAATGTCGTGCGCATTTCATTGCCGCCCCTGCGTGAGCGAAAAGACGACATTCCCCTGTTCATTCGTCATTTTCTAGAAAAATACGGACGGGCTTTCGGGAAAATCATTCCCGGCATCAACGAAGAGGTGCTCGAAACACTCATCGAATACCCTTTCCCGGGCAACGTGCGGGAACTCGAAAACATCATCGAGCGGGCAGTGGCATTGTGTGACGGTGATGAGATTGGTCAACGCGACCTTCCCTTCGATCTCCGGGAGCTTTCCATGAGTCATCTCCACCCCCAAAACCTGCCCACATTGGAAGCGGTGGAGAAAAAACATATCCGTGAAGTGCTCATCAAAACCGGCCACAAAAAGCAACTTGCCGCCGACATCCTCGCCATCCCCCGGACCACGCTCTGGCGTAAAATGAAGCGTTACGGTCTCGATTAGCCCACCGAACCAGGCCGTTCCGTATTGAAACAAGCGGTCTATCTATCCGATATCATAGTTTTAAATTCCAAGCACCTTCCATCGTTCAAGCCCCGGCCGTTTCAATGTGAAACGGCCCCGACCCGCCCGCCGCGGACAAATTTCGGTAACATATTGAAATTAATGAGCAATCGAGATTGGCACGGTTATTGGTTACGTCTCTGTTAGGCGGACACCTCTGACGGGAGGCCGGTATCGATGTCGGAAAAGCGCATCCTCGTTCCATTGGAAGCCTCTGAGAAAAGCCTCACGAGCCTTCACTACGCACTGGCACTGGCCGAACGGCTGCAGGCGCACGTGTACATCCTTCAGCACCGCATCGGCAAAGCCCGCCCAGTGTCGCAAACGTCCTGGCTGGACGCGGCGCTTTCGGATCTCATCGACAGCGCGCGCCGGGCCGGACTTAACATATCCCATCACGTCGGCACCGGTGAATGGAAGGAAGACATCGTCGGGCTGGTGACGGCAGAGGGGATTGACTTGGTGGTGTTCGGTGGCGAAGACGATGCGTGGCAGGGACTTCTCGTTCAACTCGAACCGTTGATTCCGCCGCACATCATCCACGTCAAGCCGAAGCACCACAACAGCTATCTTGCAAAGGAGGACGACTGTCGATGACCATCGTAATGATTTCAAGTCTCTACCAGAGCGGAAGCGAGGAATTGGCGCAGGCCCTGGCCCGAAAGACCCAATGGCCGGTGCTTGACAGAATATCGATCCTTGAAAAAGCACGCAATATGGGCATCCGGATCGGCCGCCTTGAAACGGCCGTCGTCAAGGCACCGGGACTTCCCGAAAAATTTTCACGGGACAGGGACCTCTACCTGGCCCTGGTAACGGAAACCCTGGCCGAAAAAGCCCTCGAGGGGAACCTCATCTATCATGGGCTGGCCGGCCACCTCATGCTGCAAGGCGTCACCCACCGGTTGCGGGTGGGGCTGACGGCACCGTTCGGTGTGCGCCTCAACCGTGCGGCGGCGGCGCTCAACGTCACGCCTGAGCGGGCGATCTCGTATCTGAAAAGCCTGGATGACGACGTCGCCCACTGGATCAAGTTCATCCACCGCGTTGAGGACCACAAGCCGGACAATTTCGACGCCATGTTCAACCTGGAGGTCATGGGGCTGGCCAATGCCGCCGACATTCTCGACGGCATGAAAAATTTACCCGAGTTCCAACCGACACAGGCCTCAAAACGGCTGCTGAAAGACACCTTGCTCTCATCCCGCGCGAAGCTGCGACTGGCCATGGACGAGCGGACCGCCCAGGCCGATCTGCAGATCCAGGCCGACAACGGCGCGCTCACCGTCAACTATCCGCCCCAGCAAGAAGGGGTTCGTGCGCACATTCCGGTCATTCTGGAAGACCTTGAAGGATGCCGTGAAATCCGGTGCACCATGGCCGAAACCAGCATCCTGTGGGTTCAGGAACGCTTCGAACCCGAATCGGACAACTTCCGGCAGATCATTCAGCTGGCCCAGCGGTGGGGGGCGGCCGTTGAAATGCTCCGCCTGATCCCACCGGGCGAGCTACCCGACGAGGCGATCCTCAGCGGAAACGACAACTTCGCCAGTCCGGTCTGCACCATGGACGTCGACGGCGGCGTGGAAGAAGACGATCCGGACAGACCTGGCGACGACGGCGGCCTGGACCGGACCCAGGCGGCGCTGGTGGCGCTGGGGCGCTCGGGCGGACGGCGCTCGGTGCGCGGCGGCTATGAACGGATCCTCGAAACCGCCCGCGGCGATCGGCGCTACGCACTGGTCGTCATCGGCAACATGTTTCTGTCCAAGGGGCAATCGACCCGGACGCGGTGCACGCGGGAGCTGGCCATGAGCATCCGGGACCGACTCAAGGCGCCGGTCATCACCGAAGATGAGCTGAAAACGCGTTTCTTGTTCGGCAAGCGGCAGGCCTTCTCCCTGGTCGGCTTACTGGCGGTGGTTTTTGTGGTCTACGGCGCGGTGTTCACCCACCAGGACGCCGTGTTGGCCTTTTTAAGCGGTCCCCTTCACCAGCGGCTAAAATGGCTGTCCCCTCTGGTGCTGGTCGGTTTCGTTCCGCTACTGGCCTTCATTTACGGGGAAGTTGCAGGATTGGCGCTGAAAATCATCAATATTGACTAATTCACTCATCCAACAGCCAGGAGGAACGCATGCACGAACTGATGACCATGCACTATATCGACATCAATTTGGCGACAGCCCTGCAAGCCGTATTACTGGGGTTTATCGGCGGTGTGCTCAGCGGATTTATCGGCAGCGGCGGGGCGTTTTTCATGACCCCCGGCATGATGAATTTAGGCGTCAACGGCGTGGTGGCGGTGGCCAGCAACATCACTCACAAATTCGGAAAGGCCCTGGTTGGGTCCAAAAAACATGCCGCCGCCGGTAACGTGGACAAAAAACTGGCGGCTTATATGCTCGCTACCGCAATCATCGGCATCCAGATCGCCGTGGCCATCAATAGCTTTCTTTTCAAAAGCGGGGGTGGCCACGGTGCGGGGGATAGCCCCGGCGCCAACCTCTATATCAGCCTGGTGTTTGCCTTCATTTTGTCCGCGGTGGCCATCTCCATGCTGAGAGACACCCTGAAATCCAGTGGTGCGGACGGGGAGGACGGCGGCCCCTCTCAGAAAATCGCAGAAGCCCTGGCCCGCTTGAAGCTGCCCCCTGTCATCACCTTCGGCGTGGCCGACACAAAGGTGAGCCTGTGGGTCATCATGGCCGTTGGCATCGCCACCGGATACCTTGCAGGCACCATCGGTGTCGGCGGTTTTATTGGTGTGCCGGCAATGATCTATGTGTTTGGTATCCCCACCGCGGTGGCCACCGGCACGGAGCTTTTTCTGGCCGTCTTCATGGGTGCCTTTGGCCTCCTGAGCTATGCCTACCAGGGGTTTGTGGACCTTCGCCTCACCATGCTGCTGTACCTTGGTTCGCTGGCCGGCATTCACTTAGGGGTTTATGGGGTCAAGGTAGTCAAGGAAAAATACATCCGCATGGCCACCAGCCTGATCATCCTGCTGTGCGTCTTCAGCCGCATCATCGCCATCCCCGTCTACCTCAGGCAGATGGGCCTTGTCGACTACCCGGCCGGTATCGATGCTTACCTCAACGGTGGCAGCAAGTTCTTTCTTTTTGTCAGCGGTATCTCAGGCGTCCTGTTCATTCTCGCGCAGGTCGTCAAGGCATATCGGCAGCGAAGAAAAATTCAGAAGACCCTGCTCGTGGTGAGAACGCCCGAATGGGAGACGGCACAATCCGTCAAGGCCGCGTGATGCCGGTAATCCGAACCGGATCCGCTTGAAAACACATCTGACATCAAGGAGAAAACCATGAACGAGCGCTGCGAAATCCTCATCGTTGACGACGAACCCATCGTGGGAGATCGGTTGAAGAGCTTTCTCACCCGGGACGGCCATCAGGTAGAATCTTTTACAGACCCCACTGCGGCGTTGGCGCGTCTGGATGACAAGCATTTCGACATTCTCATCAGCGATATCCGCATGGGGGACATCGACGGCATCCAGATCATGGAACAGGTGCTGGAAAAACGCCTTCCCATCAAGGTGATCATGATCACCGGTTATGCCACGATGGAGCTGGCGCGTGAGTCCATGACCAAGGGCGCCTTCGACTTTATTGCCAAACCGTTCAAGCTGAAGGAAATCCGCCACACCATCAAACAGGCCCTCGAATCGCTGGCGATGGAACACCGGCCAAAAGCGGCGGCAGCGTTGTCGTAAAAAAGTTTCGCCGCCGACAGCCGCATTGCTGCATGAGACAGTACCGCGGGCAACTCGGCAGCAAGATCACAGAAACAGGAGGTGGATCATGGTTGTTTATCGAAGCCCCATGGAAAAGATACTGGAACAAAATGAAAACGATACAGTCATCACCAACGCCAGCGAACCCGGCAAGACCTTCTGGCGGAAGCTGAAGTACCGCTGGTCCATTTGGAAGAGACAGTGGCAAAAGATGCTTGGGCGATCCCAATAGGCCTACCGTTTATGCTTCTTTTACGGTTCATCCCAACCCCTTGGCCCCTTGTCGCTGTTAAGCCGTATCGGCGCAATCCCAGCCCCCTGCTGTTAGATCACCCCGCGATAAAACGCATACTTCGTGGCAAGCGGTTCGAATAAAATTTCCAGCTGGCCGGCGTGAGCGCGGCTCAGCGGTTTGAATCGGCGCCCGGTTGCAGCCAGGGTGGCCACTTCAGATGCAGCACTGCAGCCCACGATGGCCACCGTGATCCCCTTGGACATGGCATAGCGGATCAACATTGTTGCCGTCACACCAACCCTGGGCTGGACGTAGTGGCCGGCGCCGAGAATTTTCATGCCGATGACGGCCAGCCCCTTTTCCTGGGCCTTGGGCAATGTGTCGTCAAGAAACCCGCCCAGCACTCCCTCCACAGGATTCACCGGCATCATCACGGCATCCACCGGCCACCGAGTCACCGCACGGGAAAGGATGGCCGGGTCGAAATAAGTGATCCCTTCATCCAGAGCGGCTTCTATCATCTGGCGGGCCGCATCGGCCTTGCCCGTGGTACGGAGGATCCCCTCTCCGCCCAGCCCCACCCGGGAGACCCGGATGTCCGATTTTCCAAATGCAACGGTATCGATTTCGGTTGCCATCTGCGTCCTTCCGTCAAATTAAATGCCTTCTATGACTGGACACGCCGCACCGCGTCGAACAATTTCAAATTCGCCTTGTGAAACGGATACCGGTCCAGTTCCGACAGCCTCACCCAGGCATGGGCCGACGGACCGCTCCGCCGTACCCGCCCCCCATCCCAACGGCAGGTAAAAACGGCCATCAGAATTTTGAAATGGGTATAAGCGTGACGGGCCTCGGTGAGGGGCACCGCCTGATCGACCCGGATGCCCGTTTTTTTCATCAAGTGACGCCGACAGGCCGCCTCGGGGGGTTCACCGTTGGCAATACGCCCGCCGGGAAACTCCCACAATCCGCCGAGCAGGGCCTCGCCCGGCCGCTGCACGATGAGAATCCGATTCTTTTTGAACACCACGCCCACGGCAACATCGATCTTTGGCGTGGGCGCTTTCCGCTGCCGTTTGGGAAAATCGGCGGTGGTGCCGTTTTTGAACGCTTCGCAGTGGTCGCTGACCGGGCACCGGCGGCAACGGGGCTGACCCGGCCGGCAGGCCAGCGCCCCCAGCTCCATGATGGCCTGATTGAAAGTGGCCGGGTCCTTGCGGTCCAGCAGGCTTTCTGCCCGTGCTTTGAACACCCGGTGGGCATCACTGCGATTCACCGGATGGCTGATCTCAAAAAGCCTTGCCAGCACCCGTTTGACGTTGCCATCCACGACGGCGTGGGGCTGGCCAAAGGCGATGCTCGTCACGGCGGAAGCGATGTAGTCCCCAATCCCCGGCAATGCACGCACCTCATCGAAAGTTTCAGGAAAGCGCCCCCCATGAACCGACATGATGCGCTGGGCTGCCTTTTGAAGATTACGCGCCCGGGAATAATAGCCGAGGCCCTCCCAATGTTTGAGCACCTGTTGCGGATCTGCTGCGGCGAGGGCGGCAATCTGGGGGAATGTGGCCATGAACCGCTGGTAATAGGGTACCACGGTGGCCACCTGGGTCTGCTGGAGCATGACTTCAGAGATCCAGATGTCATATGGGACGGTGGTTTCGCGCCACGGCAGGCGGCGGCGATGGCGGCGGTACCAGTTCGTGAGCGAAGCGGCAAAATCGGTCACGGGCGCATCACACCCGCCCGGCCAGAATGCCGGATTCCGTTGGGCCGACGAACGGTAGGCGTTGAATATCTCGCACGCCCACAGCGGTGAGCATGTCCACGAGTTCCGCCTGGGTGTAGGCGCGGCCGCCGTCGGTGCCAACCAGCATGTTCAGGGAGAACAGGGCGGGAAACAGCGGGCCATCCGCGCTGTCTTCCAGGATGAATTCGTGGATGAATATCCGGCCTTTGCCGGTGAGGGTGCCCACGGCTTTTCTGATCATTTCTTGGCAGGTGGCCGGGTCTTCGCCGTGCAGGATGTGGGACAGCCATACGGCGTCGAATGCACCTTCCACTTCCTCGGCGGTATAGTCCCCGGGGATAAATCGGATGCGGTCCTCCATCCCGAATTTTTTGATGGTCTTCTGGGCAAAGGGGCGCGTCGTGGCCAGATCGTAGATAGCCGCCGTTAGCTCCGGGTGTTTCAGGCAAAAATGGATGGCGAAGGTGCCGGGTCCGCCCCCCAGATCCAAGAGTCGGCGGCATCCGCCTAAGTCGATGAGTTCTGCCACGGCTGGGGCAATGGCCGAGGCGATGTTGAACATCCCCATCAAAAAGGCTTCCCGGCGGTCGTCATCACCGGAAATGGCCCGTTCGCGCACCGGGCGTCCGGTGCGAACCGCCTCGGCCAGGCGATTCCAGGAAGGCATGAGATAATGGTGGTGCATGATCATAAAGCCGATGTAAGTGTCGGCGCTTTTCACCAGAAACCGGCGGGCCGATTCGGTGTTGGAGAACAGGTCTCCGGACTTTTCCAACAGCCCCATGGCAACGAGGGCATTCAAGAGCCGTTCGGTGGCGTCTTCGGAAAACCCGGTGCCATCGGCCACTGCCGCCGCGGGCAGGGCGCCGTCACCGATGGCCGTAAAAATATCCAGCTTGACGGCGGCATGCAGCGTACAGGTTTTCCAAAAACTCCCTGATATCTCCAAAAGCTGTCCGGGGGACGGGTGTTGTTCGGTCATCTTTGCCTCCTTCGTAACCGGTAGTGGCGCGCACTCGAGGTTCTCGTTATCGGCCAAGATATCTCAAAAGGCAAGTGTCGATAGGTTGCGCCAAAACGCATCGTCGCAATGGGCTGCCGCAATTCGACGAATTTGAAAAAAATCGATTTTATTAAGAAATCCAGCACCCTGACACTGAAGCGGTTGCCATGGGCATGGCTTTGTGTCATATCATTCAGGGCCTCATCCGCGGGTTCCGACGCAACTGACGGCACCTTCGGGAGCCTGGGTGATGATGCCGCCGCGCCGTTGAAGACACTGCGCTGAACAATGGCATCACATGAGCCGTCAACAGCGGCCGGCACACCCGCATTACCAACCCTATCGGAGAGCCTCATGAAAACCACCGGCTACTGGGCCGACGACTACGTCAATAAGAAACGTTCGCTGGCCGAGGCTGTCGGCCGAATCCGCTCGGGTCAGCGGGTCTTCATCGGCTCCTATTGCGGAGAGCCTCAGCACCTGGTCAAGGGGCTGGCCGACGTGGCAGCGCACTTGAGCGACATCGAAATCATCCGCCTGATGTCTTTAGAGACCACTCCCCTGATGCAACTCGCCGATCGTACCAGCGACCAGAACATCAACATCCGCTCCATTTACCTTGGGTCGGCCAAGAGTGCGCCGCTGGCCGGCAACATGCGATTTTACACCCCCGTGAACATGGCCGAGGTTCCCCGCCTCTTCGCCCGGCGACGCATCCCCATCGACGTCGCCCTGATCCAGGTTTCGCCGCCGGACGACTTCGGCTGGATGAGCTTTGGCGTGTCGGTGGACGTCAATCAGGCGGCGGCCCTTGCCGCCGACCTGGTCATCGCCCAAATCAACGCCAACATGCCCATGGTGCTGGGTCAAAGTTTTATCCATGTCAACGATGTGGATTTGTTTGTGGACCACGACGAGGAACTGCTGACCATTTCTCCGGTGTCTAAAAGCGAACAGGCCCTGATGATCGGCCAGAACATCGCGCGGTTGGTCGACGACGGCGCCACACTGCAGATCGGCCTGGATGCGGCCTCCCAGGCAACCAGCCTGGCCCTGGCCGAGAAGAACGACCTGGGCATCCACTCCATGTTCTTCACCGACGACATCATGCATCTTTACGCCCGGGGCGTCGTTACCAACCGTCGCAAGGGCTTTAACAACGGCAAACTGGTGGCCAGTTGCGCCGTGGGCACTCAGGCCATGTACGAATTTTTGCACCTCAACCCCGCCGTGGAGTTTCATCCCTCGGACTATGTGAATGACGTGGAGATCATCGCCCGCCACCACAAAATGGTCTCAATGAACGTGGCCCAGCGCATCGATCTTGCCGGCCAGGTCTCCTCGGACGCGGTGGCCTCCACCCTTTTTGCCGGGGTGTCTGGCATTCCGGACTTTGTCCGCGGCTCCAACCGCTCGGCCGGGGGGCGCTCCATCATCATGCTCACCGCCACGGACGACGAGGGTCACACCAGCCGGATCGTACCGCTGCTCAACAACACCATCGTCACCGTCCCCAGAGAGGATGTGCGGTGGGTGGTCACCGAGTTCGGGGCCGTCAACTTGTTTGGAAAGAGCACCCAGGAGCGCGCCCTGGCCATGATCAGCATCGCCCATCCGGATTTTCGCGACGAACTCCTGGGGCAGGCCAAGGAAATGGGCATGATCGGTCGTGGCCGGCGCCTGGGCGATTATGTGCGCGGTATTTACCCGGTGCGCCTGGAGGAGACCCTCGTCATGGATGGGCAGACGGTCACGGTGCGCCCCACCAAGCCGGTGGACGAGCGGCGCATTCAGGAACATTTCTACCACCTGGACAGAAAAGACGTCCTCTCCCGCTTCTTTCACGAAAAGACGCGGTTTGCCCGTGGAGACGTCGAATCCTTGAGCCAGATCGACTACGTGCGCAACCTGAGCATTATTGCCGTTGTGGGGGAGTTCGGCTTCGATCGGGTCGTGGGCATCGGCGAGTATTACCTGGAGCCGCGCAAAAACATGGCCGAGGTGGCCTTTTCAGTCAGCCGGGATTTTCAGGGTAAGGGGATGGGCCGCATTTTAATGCGGAAGCTGGCCAAGGCCGCCCGGGAAAACGGCATTCTTGGCCTTTATGCCATCACCTCGCCGGGCAACAAAGCCATGATCAATCTCTTCAAGACGCTGCCATACAAGGTCAATTCGGTTCTGGAAGATGAACTGCTCTTGAGCTGCCGATTCGACGATCCGGCGTGATGCGGGCGGTGTCGGCATGGTTCGGCACATCGGTTTCCCACGCCGCGGGGATGTTGGCGCCAACACGATGTATTCACCCTACGACACACCACGATGCATTTGCTGCTACTGGATCCAAAAAAGACTGATCACCGGCACGTAGGTAATCAACAGGAGAAATAGCAGTCGTAGAACGAGGAAGGGAATGGCGGCGCTGTAGAGCAGGGTGACCGGCTTTTGGAATTTCATGCTGGCGATAAACAGGTTGATGCCCACCGGCGGCGTGGAATAGCCGATCTCCAGATTGACCAGGAAAATAACGCATAGATGAATGGGGTCGATGCCGTACTGCATCGCCACCGGAATCATGATGGGCACCACGATGACGATGGCGGAGAAAATGTCCATCATGCACCCAACCGCCAGCAGAAACAGGTTGAGGCCCATCAGAAAGGTGATGCGGCTGTCGGTGAAAGCCGTGAGGGTTTCCATGATGCGGTCGGGGATCTGGGCGTCCACCAGGTAGCCGGTAAGGGCCAGGGACATCGCCAGGATGATGATGATGGCTCCGGAGAGGACGGCGCTGTCCACAATGATCTTGGGAAGCTGCCGGGAGAAGGAGATTTCCTTCAGGATAAAACATTCCACCACCAGCACGTAGACCACCACCAGCGCCGAGACCTCGGCGATGGTGACGAATCCGCCGTAAACCCCCACCAGAATAATCGCCACGATGGGCCAGTCCCACTTGCCGTCCAAGAAAGTGCGTTTCAGTTCAACGGTCGCCGGGCCATCCGGACCCGCCACCGGTTCAACGTTTCCGTTGCGGATGCGCTGCCACTGACGCACCCCGGCGTAGATCGAGAGAATCACCACCACCATCATCCCTGGTACCAGTGCCGCCTTGAATACCCGGCCGATGTCCACCTGGGCCACGACGCCGTATAGAATGATCGGCAGGCTGGGCGGAAAAAGGAGCCCCAGGCTGCCGCCGGCGGTGAGGAGCCCCAGGGTGAAGCGCTCCCCGTACTGCTGCTGGCGAAGTATGGGGTAAAGCACGCTGCCCAGGGCCACGATGGTGACCCCGCTGGCGCCGGTAAGGGCTGTGAAAAACGTGCAGGCGCCAAGGGCGGCAATGGCCAGCCCACCCGGGAGCCAGCCGGCGGCTGCGTTCATGAAGTTCATGATGCGCCGGGGCGCCCCCGATTCGGTGAGAAGGGTCCCCACGAAGGTAAACAGCGGCAGTGCCATGAGCACCGGCATGGATGCCAGGCGGTTCATTTCGATGATCACCACCTGCAGGGACAGGGGATCCGGATCGGCGGCATAAAGGCAGACCATGGCCAGGCCGCCGATGACGGTAAACAGCGGCGCTTCCAGCAGGGCGAAGAGCAGCACTGCGAAGATGGCATAAGAAAGGAGGCTCACAATGCGCCGCCAGCTGGGTCTTGGCTCGGTGCCTCACCGTCCGCAGCGTCAAGCCCGGTGGTCCGGCTGGCCGGCGGGGAGAGGACGTTGAGGAAAAAGCGGAACATCGCCAGGAAGAAAAACAGCGGAAACACCACCGCCGCATAACCGCTGGGGCCGAAGATGGCGACCTCGTTTTTTACGAAAGAGAGGGCCGCCACCGCCAAAACGCCCATGACGGCCATGCCAAAGAGTGCGCTGACGCGGCCGGCCATGCGACGGACACCGGGGGAAGCGAGACGCAGGACCAGTTCCAGGCGGATGTGCCGGTTGCTGCGCAACCCCACCGTGGAGCCCATGAGCGCCAGCCATAGCACCAGCGTGGGGGCGTATTCCAGCAGTGCCTGGAATGAGTGTTGAAAGAGGTTTCGTGAGATGACATTGATGCCGATGGCCGCCACCAGCGCGCTGAAGAGGACGATGACCAGGACGCGCTCCAGCATGGACAATGCGTTGTCAATCTTTAGCATCAGGAGCATGTAGGGAATCGTCCTTTTCTACCCGGTGGCCGCGCGACGGGCCGTTGGATGGCGGGATGTCATTTGGCGGCGGCGTGTGTCGACCGGTAGGTCTTCAGGATACCGCTCACGCGGTCGAAAAGGTCCAGAGAATACAAATCGGGAATGTTCTTCTGATAGGTCTTCTGGGCGTTGGATCTAAACGCAGTAATTAGGTCTTCGCCCGGGGCAACCGCCTGGATGCCCGAGGCGGCCAGCACCCCAAGGGCCTCTGCGTTTTCCTTGCGTGTCAGGTCCACCAGCTTCTTGGCGTAGGCCTTCACGGTGGTGCGCAGGACCCGCTGTTGGTCGGGCGTCAGCCGCTCGAAAATGCGCCGGTTCATAAGCAGGGCGCCGGTGGAGTTCACCATGGGATAATCCAGCATGTACTTGACCCGCGTATGCCATTGAAAGGCGATGGCCGCCAGCGGAGGGGCGTAGAAGCTGTCGATCATTCCTGTTTCCAGGCCGGTGTTTACGTCGGCCAGGTGCAGGGGGTAGGTGGTGATGCCGAAGGTTTTGAGAAAGGTCTCTGCCACCGGATCCCCTTTCCAGGTCCACATTTTTATCGAATGCATGGCATCCGGCTGGTTGAGCGGCTGGCTGGAGAAAAAGTAAACGAACCCGGCTTCGGCGAACCCCAGCAAGATGAAGCCTTTTTTTTCGAAGGCGGCGCTGAATTCGTCAAAGAGCGATTCCTTGACGTGATCGACTTCCTGGTAGGTATTGAACAGCAATGGCGCTTCGAGGATTCGGATTTCCGGCAGCACCACGCCCAACCCCACGCCGGAAAATCCTGCGGCGTGGACCCGGTTGGCCCGCATTTTCCGGAGCACGTCCAACTCGTCACCGCTGACGCCACCCGCGTAGATCTTGAAATCGACGTCTCCGCTGGTTTGCTGCTTCACGTTCCGTGACATGTCTCGCAATGTCTCCGTCCAGGTACTTCCATCCGGCGTCACCAGCGCCACCTTGATGGTCGTCCTGCCGGCCCAGGCCGGCGCAGAGAATGAGATGCAGCACAAAAATGACAGGAGCGACAGAGCGATGATCGATTTGTTTTTCATGGGGGGTCCTCTTCGGTGAACAGGTCGTCCACAGCGCGCAGATAAATGCGCGCGCGTGCGGCGGCGATGGCATTGTAAAGTCGATATCGGTCGGTCGCCGGGGCCGTGGCCACCCGATTCATCACGGCGGTGAATTCATTGCGATCCTGAGCCGGCTGCAGCACGTATCTGCCATAATAGACTTCCCCGAGAAGGAAGTCTTCGCCGGCAATGCGCATCAGCGCCGTGTAGTGATCTTTTGCAGCCTGGGGGTTGCCGCCCATCATCGGCGGCCGTGCGCCGTAATAGGCCAATAGAAACAGATGGGCGCCGCCATTCTGATATGCCGGATCCAATGCCACCACGGTGCGCATGGCGGTTTCCACCACATGGGCTTTGGCCAGAAGCGCAACGGAGGAGCGCTCCAGGTTGATGCGGGCCCCCAGGTTGAATGCCCACCAGAATACCGCGGGTGCATCCTTGGCGGCCAACCGGGTGAAAAACACCGATCGGCCGTCAGGCGTCTCCAACAGTTCGGGGGCGTCAGGGAAACGCAACGTGAGCGCATCGAGGCCGTAGCGCGCCCCGGTTGCATAATAGGCCAACGCCCGTTTCCTCACACGGTCGGGATTCTGGCCGGCGTCACCGAAATGGGCCAGTGTTGCGCCATCGAGGCCGAAGGTGTCGATCTCCAGCAGCGGCTCCAAAAAGGCAAATGCATAGCTGGCGTAGAGCCGGGCCAGCATGATCTTTAAATCCGCATTGTCGGGGTCGTTTGCCAGCAGGGCCGCCGCCAGCTTGATGTTTGCCGGAAAGGCTTGGGCCAGCATTTCCAGATCGTCGTCGTTTTCAAACGCCGACATGCCGGTGTCGAGAATGCCGGCCATTTCGCGCACCGCCAGCTGGCGGGTGCTGCAGCCGGCAAGCACCGGGAGAAAGAGCAAAAATAGTATGAGGGTTCGTGCCGTGGCAGTCATCGTTCGCCCGATGGTCCAATACGGTTAGCCAATGGAAACGAGTCGATTCTGTTTCAGGGCGCCAAAAATGTCAATTGCCGGAAATGGCTGACAGCCGTCGCCGGCCAACCCGACGCAGGCCATCGATCACCCAGGCAGGACAGCCGCGGGGTTTGTGACCCCCACTGCCTGGCACCCAGTGGATTTTCGCTATAGTTGCGTTCTTGCCCAGGCGGCGATCGCACGAATATCCGCCGGGCCGGTGCGGCAGCAGCCCCCGATGATTCGGGCCCCGGTGCGATACCATGCGTTGGCCATTTTGGAAAAAGCCGTTCTGGTGGATGCGCCGTGCCATTGGCGGGAAGCGACATCATAACGTTCCCCGGAATTGGGATAGACGACAATGGGTTTATCTGTCCTTTTTCCGATGGCCCGGATCAGGTCGGGAACGTACCGCGGCGGTGTGCAGTTCACGCCTACGGCGGCTACCTGCGGATGGTGGTCGAGATCGCATCCGCGCCGTTCCAGCTCCGTGGCCAGAGCCCCGTCGAGGATCACTATGGGGTAGTCTTTGAGAATCTTGGCAAGTGGATCCATCGCGGCCTTCGCTGGGTTGGATTAAAAGATGAATGTATCATAAAAGAATGTCTGGAGATCTGTCGAGCAAGACCTTTGCCGATGATGAACGCCACATTGAAAACGGTGGCGTTTTCCATGATTTCCCAGAACGCCAAAAAGAAATATCCTCACGCTTATGGGTTTCATAGCTAAACCACTGCTGCCCGTCATGGCCGCGTTGGGCGGTCTGCGCAACGCCCTCGCCGATCACGGCAGCGCGGTGCTTCAGGCGCCGCCGGGCGCCGGCAAGACCACGGGCATTCCGCCGGCCCTGCTGAACGAGCGCTGGCTGGCCGGCCGACGCATCATACTGATGGCACCGCGCCGGCTTGCCGCCCGGGCCGCAGCCATGCGAATGGCCGACATGATGGGGGAAGCCGTTGGCCAGACCGTGGGCTATCGGATCCGCTTGGACAGCCGGGTGAGTGCCGCCACGCGCATCGTGGTGGTCACCGAGGGCGTTCTCACCCGTATGCTCCAGCGAGATCCCGGCCTTGGGGGGGTGGGCCTGGTCGTTTTCGACGAATTTCACGAGCGCCGCCTGGATGCCGACCTGGGACTGGCGCTTTGCCTGGACATCCAGGGCGTACTCAACACGGATCTTCGCCTTCTGGTCATGTCGGCGACACTGGAGACAGGGCCCATTGCCGCACTGATGGGCAATGCGCCGGAGATCTCTTGCCCTGGCAAGGCCCATCCCGTGGAAACCCGCTATGTCGGCAAGCACACGCCCACTGTAGAAATGCCCGGGATTGTTGAAGCCGTAGTTTCCGCTGCGCAAGAAGAAGACGGTAATATTCTCGTGTTTCTTCCTGGTGCAGCTGAGATCCGCCGGTTGGCGGGGCGATTGGCAGCGGCCCGGCTGGGCGCCGAATGGATCGTTGCCCCGTTGTTCGGGAATTTGACCCGTCGCGCGCAGGACCTTGCCATTTCTCCCCCGCCGCCGGGCCGCAGAAAAATCGTTCTGGCCACGTCCATCGCCGAGACCAGTCTCACCATTGAGGGTATCCGGGTGGTGATTGACGGCGGGCTTCAGCGCGTGCCCCGGTTCGATCCGGGCGCCGGCCTGAGCCGGCTGGTGACGATCCCGGTGTCCCGGGCCGCTGCGGATCAGCGGCGGGGCCGTGCCGGCCGGACCGGCCCTGGTGTCTGCCTGCGCCTGTGGTCGAAAGGCCTGCACCATGCGCTGCCATACGCGCTTCGCCCGGAGATTCTGGAGGCGGACCTGTCAGGCATGGCGCTGGAATTGGCGCTCTGGGGGGTGGCCGATCCATCGCGTCTCAGATGGCTGGATCTGCCCCCGACAGGGGCTTTCACCGCTGCGATCGAATTATTGCGGTCTCTGGGCGCCATAGACAATCCAGGCAAGATCACGCCACATGGCCGGAAAATGGCGGCCCTGCCTGCCCACCCCCGGTTGGCACACATGATGGTGGCGGCCGCGGGGCAAGGTGACGGGGCCAGGGCTTGTAATCTGGCGGCTCTGCTCGGCGAGCGGGACTTGGTTCGCTGGGATTGCGGTCAGGGGGATGTCGATATGGCTATCCGCCATGACGTGGCTTTCGGTTCCACCGGCGGGGGCTTGTCGGGCGGCACCGTCGATGCGGCGGCGTTGAAGCGGGTCCGACGCGTGGCCGCGCAGTTGCGCCACCATTTGAAAATTGGGGCAAGCGAGAAAACAACCGTTGCCATCTTCAGGCTGTTGGCCTGGGCCTATCCAGACCGCATCGCCCAGGCCCGGCCCGGTCAACGGGGACGGTATCTCCTTGCCAGCGGCCGGGGCGCCTTTTTGCATCCCGATGATCCCATGGCCGTAGAGCCGTTTCTGGTGGCGGTGGCGCTGGATGGGGACCGCGGCGAGTCGCGCATTTTCCGTGCTGCCGCTTATCCCAAAAAAACTTTATTGGACCAGTTTGCCGATGCGATCCGCTGGAAGGATATTGTGGTCTGGGATGACGCCCGCCAGGGGGTGATCAGCCGACGCGTGGCAACGCTAGGCGCCTTGACGCTCCAGAGCGAACCGTTGGCCGACCCCGATCCGGAGCAGGTCCGCGCGGCGTTGATGGCCGGCATTAAACAGGCTGGCAGTGCCTGCCTGCCGTGGACCAAACGGCTCCGCGCCTGGCAGCAACGGGTGATGTTTTTACGCCGCCAGGCGCCGGAGGACTGGCCGGATCTCTCCGATGCGCACCTCTTGGCGTCACTGGAATCATGGCTGGGAGGGTTTGTCACGGGAATGTCCCGCCTGGGTGATTTATCCCGGCTGGACCTGTCGGGTGCATTGGCCGCATTGGTGCCCCACCAACGCCTGCGGCGATTGGACAGGCTTGCCCCCACCCACCTGGATGTACCCAGCGGTTCGCGGGTTCCCATCGATTACACGGGCGAAGACCCCGTCCTGGCGGTTCGCCTCCAGGAGATGTTCGGCCTTACCACCACGCCGACCGTGTACGACGGCCGGGTGCCGCTCACCGTCCACCTGCTGTCTCCGGCGGGGCGCCCCGTGCAGATCACCCGCGACCTGGCCAGTTTCTGGCAAAACGGATACCCCGAGGTGAAAAAAGATTTAAAAGGCCGATATACAAAGCACTACTGGCCCGAGGACCCGCTCACTGCCGCGCCCACGGCCCGGGTTAAGCCCCGCAAAAAGTCAGGGTAAACGAAAATGAGAAGCGGATCAGCGTGGGGGCTATTTTGTCCGTCAACGAACTGCCGATTCCAGACTAATTAATAAAACCCGTGAGGGCTTCTTGCAATGTGTCATCGACTTCTTGGATGCTTTCCATAACCGCTTGGGGCGCCCTGCCTTGAGCGGCGATGGAACCGTGGGTGCCGAGCCATCGTGGCAGGGGATCCGCCGGTGTTGACACCCCTGGCATTTTACTGTTTGAAGCGTTTACCATGACCAGTCTGGAAAAAAACGTCGTTCTCATCGGCATGCCCGCCGCGGGTAAAAGCACCGTGGGGGTGCTGCTGGCCAAACGGCTGGGGTACGGGTTCATCGACACCGACATCCTCATCCAGACCGAGGAGGGCGAGACCCTGCCGTCGCTCATCCACCGCCTGGGGCCCGATGGTTTCTGCGATGTGGAGGCCCGCCACGTGCTGGGTCTCGATGTCAGCGCCCATGTCATCGCCACGGGCGGCTCGGTGGTCTACCGCGACCTGGCCATGGACCACCTGGCCCGCTCGGGCCATATCATCTATCTCGCCATCGAGCTGTCCCGGCTCGCCCGAAGGCTCGACGATCTGGGCGACCGCGGGGTGGTGGTCGCCCCGGGGCAGACCATCGCGGGGCTCTATGCGGAGCGCACCCCGAGCTACGCCCGCTGGGCCCAGTGCACCGTGGACTGCTCGGCGCTGACCCCTGACCAGGTCGTCGCGCAGGTGCTGAAGGCGCTGGCGCAAGGGTAGCCGAGACCCCCCGAGAACCGACACCACACCTGCGCTCGCGCAAAGACGTCTTTGCGCGAGGCATGGTTTCTTCTCGCCGTTGCCCTGCGGCCACTCACCCGTCATTTTCCTCCCGGTCCACCAATGCCGCCCGCTTTATGGCGCCGCGCCCGTATTTTTCGTCGATGCGGTCCATCACGGCGTCGGCTTTCTCCCAGTCGTTTTCAGCACGCGCCGGTCCGTCAAACAAGCAGGCCTGCCGTGGCAGGTCCGCTTCGACGAATCCCGACGTCCCCACGCCGATGAGGCGAAGCTTTCCCTGGGGCGGGTGGCGGTCCAGAAGGGCGCAGGCGGCCGAATAGATGGCCCGGCCGGACTGGGTGGGTGCCGGCAGGGTGCGCCGCCGGGTCCACTGGCGAAACGCGGTGTCCTTCATTTTTATCTGGACCGTGCGTGCCTTAACGCCGAGACGTCGAAGCTGTCGCGCCACGGTGTCGGATTGCTTGAGCATGACGCGTTTGAGGCGATCGATTTCAGCGGTGTCTTTTGCCAGGGTGTTTTCCGAACTCACCGATTTGGCCGGCGAAGAGGGAACCACCGGCGAGTCGTCATCCCCTTCGGCCAGCATTTTGAGACGCCGTCCGAATTCTCCCAGCCGACGCTCCAGCAACGACGTCGGCAGTTTCCGCGCATCCCCCAGGCAGTTGACGCCGAGCTGGCGGAGCACCGGCTCGGTGGTGCGTCCGACGCCGGGGACTTTTCGGATATCCAGCGCATCGATGAAAGCCCGCACCGCTTCCGGCGCAATGTGGGTCAGCCCGCTGGGCTTGTTCATGTCGGAGGCGATTTTGGCAATGAATTTACAGGGGGCGATGCCGATGGAGCATGTGAGGCCGGTTTCCACCTGCACGGTATTCTTGATGGTTTCGGCGATGGCCGTCGGCGTCCCGAACAATCGGCCGCAGCCGCTAACGTCGAGGAAGGCTTCATCCACGGACATCGCTTCCACCAGGGGGGTGAACCGCCGGAACACGGCCATCACATCTTGGGAGACCTCTTTGTATCGCTGCATGCGCGGATGGATGAAAACGCCGTGGGGACAGCACTGCTTGGCCTGGAACACCGGCATGGCCGAGTGAACGCCGAAACGCCGGGCCTCGTAGCTGGCCGCCGAAACGACCCCTCTCCCGGACGTGCCGCCGACAATCACGCACTTGCCCCGCAACGAAGGGTCATCGCGCTGTTCAACGGAGGCGAAAAAGGCATCCATGTCCACGTGGAGGATCACACTGAAAGTTATCCTTGAAAAAGACTTCGATTTGTTACAAAACTGTTAGCCAGTGAACGGTGGGCTCCAAAAATGTCTGATGAAAGCGATGCGCCATGAAACGAATCGAGGAAGTCACCTTATTGTACGAAATCAGCAAGGCCCTCAACGAAAGTCTGGACCTTCGAAGATCCCTATACATAGTCCTCGAACACTTGTCCAATTCGTTGAACATGGCTCGAGGTACCGTCACCCTTCTGGACCCGTTGCGAGACGAAATTCGCATCGAGGTGGCCCACGGCATCTCAAAATCGGCCATGGAACGGGCGAAATACAAACTCGGGGAGGGCATTACCGGGCGTGTCATCGAAACCGGCAAGCCGGTCACTATTCCCAAAATCAGCGAGGAGCCGGATTTTCTCAACCGAACCGCCGCGAGAAAATCCAAACAGGATCAGGAGCGCTCTTTCATCTGCGTGCCCGTGAAGCGGGGCAGCCAAGTCATCGGCGCCCTCAGTGTCGACCAGGCCTTCAGCGAATCCTATCCGCTCAAGGAAAGCCAGAAACTGCTGTCTGTGGTGGCCACCATGATCGCCCAGCATGTGATCAATCTGGAAACGATACGCAGGGAAAAGGAACTCCTCAGAGAAGAAAACAAGCGGCTTCGAAACGAATTGGAAAACAAGTATAGCATCACCAACATCATCGGCAACAGCAACAAGATGCGCGAAGTCTTCCAGATGATCTCCCAGGTTTGCAACAGCAATGCCACCGTCCTCATCCGTGGCGAAAGCGGCACCGGGAAGGAGCTGGCGGCCAATTCCATTCACTACAACAGCCCTCGGGCGAAAGCGCCGTTCATCAAGGTCAACTGTGCGGCGATCCCCATCAACCTTATCGAGAGCGAATTGTTCGGGCATGAGCGGGGCGCTTTTACCGGCGCCATCAAGCAGAAAATGGGAAAGTTCGAGCTGGCCCATAATGGTACGCTCTTTCTGGATGAAATCGGCTCCATCGGTCTTGATGTTCAAGCCAACTTGCTGCGGGTCTTGCAGGAAAAAGAACTGGAACGGGTCGGCGGCCAGCGGGTCATCAAGGTGGATGTGCGCATCGTTGCCGCCACCAACAAAAACCTGGAAGAAGCCGTGGAAGATGGCTCCTTTCGAGGTGATCTCTACTACCGGCTCAACGTGTTTCCCATCTACATGCCACCCCTGCGAGAGCGCAAAACCGACATTCTGCTGCTGGCCGATTATTTCCTGGAAAAATATGACCGGGAAAACAATAAGGACATCAAGCGGTTCTCAACACCGGCCATCGACATGCTCATGGCGTATCACTGGCCCGGCAACGTCAGAGAGCTTGAGAACTGCATCGAGCGGGCGGTGCTGCTCTGCGAGGAGGGCGTCATTCATAGCTACCACCTGCCGCCGACCCTGCAGACGGGCGAGGAATCGGGTACCGTGCCGGATCTGTCTTTGGAGGATGCCGTGGGCAAACTGGAACGGGAAATGCTGATCGACGCATTGAAAAATACCCGGGGAAACGCCACCGCCGCAGCGGCCCTGCTGAAAACCACCGTCAGAAAATTCAACTACAAGGCCAAAAGATACGACGTGGACTACCGGGTTTACCGGGGGTGACCCTTCCGAAGCACACATTCCCGGCATGACACCGGCGGCCGCCTTCCAGGTCCTTTAAGGGCATATCGCCGCGAGGTCTATTTGCGGGCGGTCCGGCCAGCCCGGCGCCCTGCTTAACTCGTCACGACGCTTCCCGCGCCGCGATTTCTTCTCGTCACGACGCTCCGCTGTTACCGGGCATCGAAAATGGGTGAATCTCGTTCAGCGAGACTTGCGGGGCCCGGCGGCCTCCCCAAACTATTTGTCTTGACAACTTGACCAATTTTACCTACCCCTTATCCTAAGACGGTAATCTTCGCCTGATTCTAAAATGGTGGTGCACCCCATGCTGAACCCGCAATCTCCGGTACCCTTGTATTACCAGCTGGCCGACATACTGATGGCGAAAATCCGCTCAGGAGAATATCCGCCAGGTACCCGCATCCCGTCGGAACACCAGTTGGCCGCCGCCTACGGCATCGGCCGCCCAACAGCCCGCCAGGCCACCGATCTGCTGGTTCGAAAACGCATCCTTATGCGCCGCCGAGGCTCCGGGACGTATGTCCAGCCCTCCGCCAAAGAGGTGAATCTCTTCTCGTTGGCCGGCACCACCTCCGCCTTTCACCAGGAAGGCATCTCGGTCACGACCACATTGCTCGAAGGGCCTCGATTGCAAACCGTTGCCGGCGCGGAAAGCACCAATCCCTTCAGCGGAAAACCCGCCTATTTCCTGTCACGCCTGCGGACGGTGGATGCCCGCCCCGTGCTTATCGAAGACATTTTTCTCGACAGCACGGTCTTTCGAGATATCGACCGCATGGACCTGCGGCGTCAGCCCCTCAGCCGCATCGTCCAAGAGCAGTTTTTTCTCCGACCCACCGGCGGTAAACAACAGTTTCGCATTGACTACGTCCATGGTGATCGCGCCGCCGCGCTGAAAGTGGGTGCTGACTCGCCCATCCTGCTGGTTTATCGGTACATTCACTTTTCAGACCATGAAAACGCCGTCTATGCCGAAATGTACTGCCGCACGGACCAGTTCGTCTTTTCACAAACCATTGGAGGATTTACCGATGCGTAACCGCGGACATTTCGGCCGCTTTGGTGGGGCCTTTCTACCTGAAGTGCTGATGGCCACCTTCGATGAACTCGAAGCCGCCTTCGTCGAAGCACGCGATGATCCGGCATTTTGGAATGAGTATGCCGATCTCATGTCTACGTATTCCTGCCGACCCACACCGCTGACGTTTGCCGGCAATCTCACCCGGCATTTCGGGGGCGCCAGGATCTACATCAAGCGAGAGGATCTCAACCACACGGGCGCCCACAAGGCCAACAACGTCATGGGGCAAGGGCTGCTGGTGCAGCGCATGGGCAAACAGCGGGTGATTGCCGAAACCGGCGCCGGCCAGCACGGCGTGGCCACGGCCACCATGGCCGCCAAATTCGGGTTTCGCTGCACCATTTACATGGGGGCAGTGGATGTCGAGCGCCAGCGCCCCAACGTGTTCTGGATGCAGCAGATGGGCGCCGAAGTGGTGCCGGTCACCGACGGCACGCGCATCCTCAAGGATGCCATCAACGAGGCCTTCCGAGACTGGGTCACCCATATGGACGACACCCACTATGTGCTTGGCACCGCCTGCGGCCCCCACCCGTTTCCAGAAATGGTGACGCACTTTCAGAGCATCATCGGCAAGGAGGCGCGCGGCCAGATCATGGCGGCCGAAGGACGCCTGCCGTCACGCATCTACGCCTGTGTGGGTGGCGGCTCCAACGCCATGGGCATATTCAGCGGATTCATGGATGACACGGTGGGTCTGGTGGGCGTGGAGGCGGGCGGCAGGGGCCTCGACAGTGGGCAACACGCCGCTAGGCTGGCCTCCCCAGACGGCAGCATCGGCGTGGCCCAGGGGTACCGCACCTTTTTTCTCCAGGATGACGACGGCCAAATGAAGGAGACCCACAGTGTGGCCGCCGGCCTGGATTACGTGGGCGTCTCGCCAATCCTTTCGTCCCTCCACGAAAGCGGACGCGTCCAGTTCACTGCGGCCACCGATGCGGAAGTCATCGAGGCCATGAAACTCACCATGCGGATGGAAGGTGTTATCCCTGCCCTTGAATCGGCACACGCTTTTGTCCAGGCATTCAAGGATGCCCCGACCCTCTCCCCCAAGGACTGCATCATCATCAACCAATCCGGCCGCGGAGACAAAGACATCTTCACCATTGCCGACGCCTTCGGCGATCCCGGCTGGAAGGCGTTTATTCAAAAGAAAGCGAAAAGCTACCATGCTTGAAAATTATATCCGCGAGCGGCTGAAGACCCGGGAAATTTTGCTGATGACCCACATCGTGCTGGGCTATCCCAGCTTCGAGGCCTCCCGTGACATCGTGGCAGCCATGGTGGCCGCCGGGGTGGATCTCATGGAACTGCAAATCCCTTTTTCGGAGCCCATGGCCGACGGCCCGGTCATCCTGAAGGCCAACCAGGAGGCTCTGGCCGCCGGTGTTACTGTATCCGAGTGTATCGACTTTGCCGGCAAGGCCGCCGAAACACACGACATCCCCTTTCTCTACATGACCTACTGCAACATCCTTTATAAATTCGGCTACGATGCCTTTGCCGAAACCATGGCCAGGCGCAATATCCGGGGCGCCATCGTGCCGGATCTGCCGCCAGAGGAGGGGGGTGACTATCTCGACGCCATGAAGCGCCACACCTTGTCGCCCATCTTCATTTACGCGCCGACAACCCCGGACACGCGAATGGCGGAAATCGACCGCCACGCAGAGGGATTTGTCTACTGCGTGGCACGCAAGGGTGTGACCGGCAAGGACACCCAGTTTTCAGACGATCTCAGCAACTACCTGCTACGCTGCCGGCAAGCCACCACGCTGCCCCTGGCGCTTGGATTCGGCGTGAAGGATAAAGCGGACGTGGATTTTCTGAAGGGGAAGGTGGACATCGCCGTCATCGGCACCCAGACCATCCGACTGCTCAATGAACAGGGCGTGGGCGCGGTGGAAGACTTCATTCGGGATTTGAGATAGGCACGCCCGCCGATGGGGGCATCAGACGCTCTTGTCGCGCAGGTTTTCGTCGCGAAGCAGTCGCTCGCGAATGCCCCGGCTGACGCTGTAAGTGCGGTTGAAATCGGCCCAGAAATCCTGGTGATTGTCACGCCATCCGACACCGAAGCGTTTGTCGAAAAAATCGCCCAAACGATCGAAAAGCAGCTTCCAGGGGGGGATGCCCCGGGATTCGGCAGCAAACAGGTCATTGAGAAAGATATCCAGCTCCGCCAGGGTTTCCTTGGGAAGATAGGAAAGCGCCCCCTTCTGAATGGAGGCCATGAGGGTTTCGGGATTGATGGCATGGGCGGTCAGCATGATGGTGGGCATGCCGCGGGCCACCGATTCTTCCAGCAGTTGAAGCCCATTGACCCCCATGATGTCCAGAATCACCAAATCGTAGTGATTGTTGCTTATCTTCACCGAGGCCGCGTCGTAGTCGCGGGCCGTGTCGAGTGCGGTCATGTCCAGGATATCGGCGATGGTTTCCAGTATGTCGGGCTCGTCGTCGACGGCAAGCACGCGTTTTTTCTGCAGCCAGGGGGTTGTCTCATTCATGGCAGGATCTCCGTTTTCTCCCGTCAATCGTCGTCTCCGAGTGTGATTCGAAGGGGCAGCGTCATGGTGAAGGTAGTGCCTTTATTCCGCCGGCTATCCAGATCGATGGTGCCGCCCAGACACCGGGCCAGAGCGAGGCTGCCGGCCAGCCCGATGCCGTGACCCCGCACCTCCGGCCGAGAACCGGCGCCCATGCGCACATAGCGGGTAAACACAGCGTCCTGGTGTTCAGCGGGAATCCCTGGGCCGTCGTCGGAGACGGCTACGATGAAATGGGTGCCCTCCACGGCGGCACGGATATCGATCCGCTGGCGGCGGTAGTGCATGGCGTTTTTTAACAGATTCCCAAGGATTTGGCCAAACTTGACTTCGTCTTGCTGAAGCACCTGCCCGCGGCAGGCTGGCTGAATGTCCAGGTAAATGGCGTATGAGGACAGGTGCTGGGCGATCTGCTTTTCGTTGGTGGTCTGACGCAGCACGTCCGAAACCCCGCCCACCGTCATTTCCAGCACCTCGATGACGGTGCGGAAAAGGATCGGCAGCGGTTCGAACCGACTCAGGGAGCAGTAGCCGGCCTCTGATCGCCCGATCTCCAGGAGATCGTACACCATGCCGCGAAGTTTTTGAGTGTTTCGCAGCACCCGGGAAAGCGTCTTTTCCTGGCGCTCGGTGAGAGGGCCGTATTTGTCGGGCCGCTCCAGCAGGGTCCGGACCCCGGTCTCCACCACAGAGACAGGATCCTTGAGTTCATGGATGAGAAACTCCAGATCGATATCTTCGAGGAACTTGCTGTCGGTGGCTGCCGGTTTGACGGCGGGGGAATCGTCTTCAGCGAACTTTTTCATTCCTGGTTTCCATGCGTGTTCAATAGAATATCCTCAATGGCATACTGCACCTCGAGCAGACGTTTCAGATTACGGTCCGAGCGCTCAAGGATGCGCGCCACTTCCGGCGTCATTTGGCTGCCGAGTTGGCGTCGAAGCAACGCCAGGGAGCCGGCAAGCACAGACACGGGGGTCTTGATCTCGTGGGAGATTCGGTGAATGGCCCGGTCCCGGGACGCGTTCATCTGCTGGATATCTTGCAAAGAACAGCGCAATGCCTCAGCGATGCGTGCGTTCTCGATGGGCATGGCCACCATGCCGGCAATGGCGCTCATGAGATCGATATCCTCGTGAACGAAGGTCCCGTTTTTTTTGTTCACGGCGCAGAGCACCCCGATCGTACGATCGGTCGCCTGGATGGGGACATCCAGCATGCTGCGGGTCCTGAACGCGACCTTCTCATCCACATCCTTGAAAAAATACGGGCTGGCGTAGGTGTCCTGAACCACCAGAGGGCGACCGGTCCGGTAAACGTGGCCGGCAATGCCTTTTTCCGCCGGGTAACGGATCTCTTTCATCCGATCGCCCGCTGCGCGGTCGTCGAACGCGGTGACGCGAAAGAAAAATTCCTGCCGTTCTTCGTCGAGCAAAATTACCGAGGCCCCCTCGACGCCGACAGCACTCTGCACGGCATGGGCGATGGTGTCCAGCAAGGGGTCCAACTCACGGTGCCGGTGCAGCGCCATGGCGATGTCGAAGAGGATGTGGTCCTTCTGCGGTCGTTGCTGGGTCATTGCGCGCCCTGTGTGTGGCGGGTGAACGGGTATCGGCAAGATGCAGAAAAAATGTCCGCGGGACCTGATGACATTCATCTGCTCAGCGCTATTGAGCGATGCAAATTAAAAAATCTTTCGCAAGGCGCGATTTTCGCCATTGGCATGCCCGCAGCGGCGCACCGCGGTAATGAACCGGGAAATCTTCTTCAGGCTTTTCAAACCCGGTCGAATTTCCACGCCACTGCTCACATCCACGGCGTCAGGTGTAGCTTCGAAGATGGCATCTTTGACGGTGTCCGGGTCGAGACCGCCGGCCAGAACCAGCGGATACCGGTCTGAAAACCCCCGCACATCCGCCCACTGCCAGGTCTCGGCGTTGCCGCCGGGCAGTTTGCCGCGACCTGCCTCTACGAGAAACGCCGTGGGGTCATAATCGGCTGCATCGCTCGTAAAGGGGGGGCGGGTGGTGAAAAGGCCTTTCAGTACCACAAGCCCCTGACGACGGAGTCGCAAAACCGTCTCCGGCCTCTCCTGTCCGTGAAGCTGGACGCCGTCCAGGCCGCAGTGATTCACGATTTTCATGACGCTGTCGTAGTCCACGTCCACAAACACGCCGATAACCGTCGTGCCGACGGGCACTGCATGGCGGATCGCCAACGCCTGATCCCGAGTAACATTCCTCGGGCTTTTCTCGAAGAAAATGCACCCGATGGCATCGGCGCCCATCGCGGCCGCTTCGGCAGCCATCTCCGGATCCCTCAGACCGCAGATCTTGATTTGTGGCGGAACGCTCGACATCAAACTCCCTCCCCGGCTGCCATGAGTCGCCGAAGAAAAGCCTCCGGGTCCTGGGATCGCACCAGGCTTTCACCGATGAGAAAATGCCGGATGCCGTGAGGCAGGTTCCGGGCGATGTCTTCGGGGGCGGAAATGCCGCTGGCCGCCACCGGCACTTGGTGGGGCGCAAGCCGGTCTGCCAGGCCGATGGCCGTGTCCAGGCTGGTGTCAAAGGATTTAAGATCACGGTTGTTGATGCCGATGAGCCGGGCACCCTCTGGAATGCATGCCAGATCCGCCTCGGTGTGGATTTCCACTAAAGGTGCCATGCCCAATTCCTGGACACGCCCGCAAAGATCGTCCATCCGGCCGGGTGTGAGGATGCGGGCAATGAGTAGCACCGCATCCGCGCCCCAGCTCCGGGCCTCGTAGACCTGGTATTCGTCGATGATGAAGTCCTTTCGAAGAACGGGCAGGGACACGGCGTTTCGTGCGTCGATAAGGTCGGCTGCACTGCCTTTGAAATAGGGCGCGTCGGTGAGCACCGAGACCGCGGCCGCGCCGCCCCGCTCATAAGCCGCCGCCGTTCTGGCGGGGTCCAAATCGATGCGGATAGGTCCTTTCGACGGCGATGCGCGTTTGATCTCGGCAATGATGGAGACGGGGCGAGGATCGCCCGGCGGCAGGAACGGCCTCACCGGTGAGGCGTCCCGCACACGCGCCTGCAGCTCGGCCACCGGAACCCGTCGCTCGGCAGCTACCACCGACGCCCGGGTGGTATCGACAATCCGGGAGAGGATGTCGGCTACCATCAACCGTTCTCCTGGGTATAGGCCACCAGCGCTTCAAGCTTTTTCATGGCCGCACCGGCGTCGATGGCCGCTTCGGCCAAGGCAATGCCGTCTTTGATGCTCTCGGCTTTGCCGGCGGCCATGAGGGCGGCGCCGGCGTTCAGGACCACCACGTTTCGGCGGGGCCCTTTCTCTCCGGTCAAGATCTTTCGGGTGATCGCAGCGTTCTCTTCGGGGCCACCGCCGGCCATGGTGGACGGATCGGCGGGCTCTCCGAAAAAGGCTTCGGGTGAAATGTTGTAGGTCTTGATCATACCGTTGTTCAACTCCGACACACGGGTGTCGGCACATACGGAGATTTCATCCAAACCGTCATGCCCATGAGCTACGAGTGCGCGCCTGGCACCCAGTTCGAGAAGCGCCTTGGCAAACATTTCGGTAAGCTCCGGCGCATACACGCCTAGCAGCTGGCAGTTGGCGCCGGCCGGATTGGTCAGCGGCCCCAGCATGTTGAAAATACTTCTGAGCCCGATCTCCTTTCTAGCGGGCATGGCAAAGCGCATGGCGCCATGAAACACCGGCGCGAAGAGAAACCCGATGCCGATCTCATGCAGCGCCTCCTCGACGATCTCCGGATCCACATCCAGCTTGACGCCCAGCGCCTCCAGCAGGTCGGCGCTGCCGCACTGGCTGGATACGGACCGGTTGCCGTGCTTAGCCACCACCACATCGCAACCGGCCACCACGAATGCAGTGGTGGTGGAAATGTTGAAGGTCTTGGCGCCGTCGCCGCCGGTGCCGCAGGTATCGACCACGGTCTGGCCCGGTGCCTGGATTCGCGCCGCCTTCCGTCGCATGGCCTGCGCAGCGCCGGCCAACTCCGTGTAGGTTTCCCCCTTGGTTGCCAGGGCAGCCATCATGGCGCCGATCTGGGCATCAGTGACAGTCCCGGAAAGTACTTCGGAAAGCATTTCCGCCATCTGGCCGGCGGTGAGGTCCTTACGCTGAATGATCTGCTGTAAAAGATCCTTGAAGGCCATGTGTCAACTCCTTGTCTGGAAAGCATTAATGGTCAGGCGCAATGCCCAGAACTTATCTATTCTCTATTCATGAATACCCCTCCCCTGGCGGAAAGATGGCAATCCGATCCCGCCGTTGCCATCCGCAGGAAGTTGCGCAGGAGCCGTTTTCCCACAGGGGTCATAATGGATTCCGGGTGAAACTGAATCCCCTCGGTCATATGGAACCGGTGGCGGACGCCCATGATTTCCCCGTCTTCGGATTCGGCGCTGATCTCCAGGTCCTTTGGCATGCGCTCTCGATCGGCCACCAGACTGTGGTAACGCATGGCCTGAAAAGGTGACTTGACCCCCTTGAAGAGGGTCTTCCCGTCCGCCGTCACCATGGAGGTCTTGCCATGCATGAGCCGGCCGGCGTTCACAATGACACCGCCGAATGCCTGGACGATGCACTGGTGGCCAAGGCAGACGCCCAGCAGCGGCGTCTGTCCCGACAGGGCCGCGATAAGATCGAGGCAGATGCCGGCAGCTTCGGGGCGTCCGGGGCCCGGCGATATCACCACCGCATGGGGGCCGGCCTCAGTTAGGGCGGCTACGGATACGGCGTCGTTTCGATAGACAGTCACCGCATAACCGATCTGGCGGATGTCTTGAACAAGATTGTAGGTGAAGGAATCGTAGTTGTCGATCACGATGATCACAATGGGGGTCTCCTATGCCACGTTTCCGCCGGTCATGAGCTGAAGCGCCTTTTGTATGGCCATGGCCTTGTTCACCGTCTCCTGCCGCTCGGTTTCAGGATCGCTGTCCGCCACGATCCCCGCTCCGGCCCGAACGATCATTTTGCCACCCGTGACCGAAGCTGTGCGGATGGTGATGGCCATGTCCATGTTCCCGTTGAATGAAACATACCCGACCGCCCCTCCGTAGGGGCCGCGAGGCGCGTGTTCCAGGTCGGCGATAATCTCCATGGCCCTGATTTTCGGAGCCCCGGTGAGGGTGCCGGCTGGAAAGGTGGCCCGGATCAAATCCCAGGCGTCCAAGCCCTCTTTAACGTCACAAGAGATGTTGGATACCAAGTGCATGACGTGGGAGTAGCGCTCCACCACCATGAGGTCGGTCACTTGTACCGTGCCCGTCTCGGCAACACGCCCCAGGTCGTTTCGTCCCAGGTCCACCAGCATCAGGTGCTCGGCGCGCTCTTTCTCGTCGGCCAACAGGGCATTGGCCAGCGCACGGTCCTCCTGCTCGCTCCGCCCGCGTGGCCGTGTGCCGGCGATGGGGCGCAGGGTGGCCACACGGTTTTCAAGGCGCACCATGGTTTCCGGAGACGACCCCACCAGCGCCTGGTCGTCGAACTGTAGAAAGAAAAGATACGGGGAAGGATTGACGAAGCGCTGGGCCCGGTAGAGCATCCACAAATCCTTGGGCGCGTCGCAGGCAAACGGTTGCGAAATCACCGCCTGAATAATGTCGCCGGCATAGATGTGATCTTTCACGGTCCGTACCCGCTGGCGGTATTCCTCTTCGTCCGTCCCCGGTGCCATTTGCAGCGCCGCCTCCTGGATCTCGCCGCCGCTGGTCCCGGGTGAATCCGCAATGGCGGCCAGCAGGCGTTCGGTGCGTGCCATCGCGTCCTCGTAGCATCTTCCAGGATCGTCCACGGCGTCGATAAATACGACCGTGGCAGCGGTCAGGGTGTGCTGGATATTGTCAAAAATGATCAGTTCATCTGGAATGATGAAATGCGCCATCGGGGTGTCCGGAAGACAGCGGTTGGGGATGTCCTCGAAAAAAGAGACCATCTCGTAGCTCATATAGCCCACCATCCCCCCCAGGAACCGCGGCAGACCCGTCATCTCCGCCATTTTATACCGTCCCGCCACCGATTTGAGTACCGAGAGCGGATCACCGCCGTGTGGCATCCGTTGGGTGCCTCCGTTTTCTTCGATGACCACGTCGTCTCGGAAAACACGGATATGGCTCATGGCGCTGGTACCCAAAAAACTGTAGCGCCCCCATCGCTCGCCGCCTTCCACGCTTTCGAAGAGAAACACCGCCCGGCGGCCGTCCTGCAACTTCTTGAGCAGAGAGACCGGGGTTTCGGTATCGGCCAGGACTTCGATACATACCGGAACGACGTTGTGATGCTGCGTCAGCGCGGAAAACTGATCCTTGTCCGGAAAATGCCTGATCCTCATAATCACTTCGCCTCCGCTGGGAGTAAAAAGCGGGCCGCTCGCCACGACCCCCAAAAAGCAAAACCGTGGCATTGGCTGCCACGGTTTTGGGGTTCAACTCTTTTTTTGCGTACGACTCATCCAAGCCCGGCGGCAGGCGGTGTCAGGCATCTGCGCCACCACCAATATCGTCGGGACAACATGATGGTTTGTACGGTCATCGTGGGTGGGTCCTTATTTATAATACAAAACACTTTCCAGATAACCCAAAAGTTGTCAAGTTGTTTTCACATCCTTGGCCGCGTTGTCGCTTGACGGTCTATAGGGGAATTGGTAGAGGCATCAGCCATGGTCGGCGATGCATTTACATATCAGCGTCAGCGGGAAAAGATGGTCAAACGCCAGATCTCCGCCCGTGGCATTACCGATACGAGGGTCCTGGCGGCCATGAGAAAAGTGCCTCGCCATCGCTTTGTGAGTGAAGCGCTGGCCGAGCAATCCTACGGCGACTACCCGCTTCCCATCGGCGAGCAGCAGACCATCTCACAGCCCTTCATTGTCGCGGAGATGACCCAGGCCCTCCAACTGTCCGGCGAAGACAGGGTGTTGGAAATCGGCACCGGCTCGGGCTACCAGGCAGCCATCCTGGCGGAACTCGCCTACCGAGTGTACACGGTCGAGCGGATCCACTCACTGCTCCTGCAAGCGCGCCGTCTTTTCGACGAATTGCACTATCACAATATCGTGACCCGTTACTCCGACGGGACCATTGGCTGGAAAGACCAAAGCCCGTTTGACGCCATCGTCGTCACTGCCGGTGCGCCCCACATCCCCAACGCCCTGGTGCAGCAACTGGCCGTGGGGGGCCGCATGGTGATACCGGTAGGCGACAGCTACTCTCAAGAACTGATCAAAATCTATCGTGATGAAAAGGGCATTCAAAAAAGCCATCTCGGGGGCTGCCGATTCGTCAAATTGATCGGTGACGACGGCTGGAAGAAGTAATTCATGACGTGGAAAGAAGCGTTCTTTAGGAGCCCCGGCCCCAGCAGTCTCAGGGAGGCGGGGATGTTGAGCCTCAAGGGGCTGTGCATGGGCACGGCCGACATCATCCCCGGCGTGTCCGGCGGCACCATCGCACTCATCACTGGCATTTACCAGCAGTTGCTCATGGCCATCAAATCCGCCGATATGGCCGCCCTGCGCCGCCTGATGGCGGGAGACGCCAAAGGCGCATTGGCAGGGTTGCATCTGAGATTCCTTCTGTCACTGTTTTTAGGAATCGGTGTGGCCATTGTCAGTCTGGCCCGGTTGATGAATTATCTGCTGATTCACCAGCCGGTATTTGTGTGGAGCCTATTCATGGGGCTGGTGGTGGCGTCCATCTTTGTCGTCGCGGCAAAAATCTCCCGCTGGCACACGGGCACTGTGTGCACGTTGGCGGCGGGCACCACCGTGGCCTGGTTCATTGTCAGCCGAGTGCCGGTGTCAACACCGGAATCGTGGGGATTTATCTTCTTCTCAGGCATGGTGGCCATCTGCGCCATGATCCTGCCCGGCATCAGCGGTGCGTTTATTCTTCTCATTTTAGGGAAATACGCATTTATCACCGGTACGCTGAAAAACCCCTTCCTACCTTACAACATGGCGGTCATTGCCGTCTTCGGAGCTGGCTGCCTCGTCGGTCTCATGGGCTTTTCCCGCCTGCTGAATCATCTGCTCGACACCCGCTACAACACCACCATCGCATTTCTGACGGGGCTGATGGCCGGCTCTCTACCCAAACTCTGGCCGTGGCAAGTCGCCGTCGAAAGTCGGCTCATCCGTGGCAAAATGCATATCGTCACGACGGCCAATGTCATCCCTGAAGGGTGGAACGGCGAGGTGGCGGCGGCCCTTCTGCTCTTTTTCCTGGGTACGGCGGCCGTACTGGCCCTGGAGCGGATTTCCCGCAGCAGCACGTCGACCGCCGGCCATCCAAACAAAACCACCTGAAGACGCCTACCGAGCCGTTACGGCAAAACCCAGCACATATCTAATAAGTGTGAGGGGGCTGCAGGTCCATCTATGAACAACTTCACAGCTGCGCATATTTCTCTTTGAGCTTTTGGCTGACCGTTGGTGGGACCATGTCGTCAATGTCGCCGCCGAACTGCGCGGCCTCTTTGATGATGGAGGAGCTGGTGAATATCCATCTCAGACCGGTCATTAGAAACACGGTCTGAATGTCTCGGTTGAGCTTTCGATTCATTAACGCCATCTGGAACTCGTACTCGAAATCCGATACGGCACGCATGCCGCGCAGAACGGCGCACGCTTGCTTCTCTGCGGCGTAATCGACGAGCAGACCGGCAAAGGTATCCACTTCCACGGGGGCGTAACTCTCAAGGCAACTGTGGAGCAGCGCTTTTCTTTCTTCCATGGAGAAAAGCGACTTCTTGTTCGGGTTGTAGAGAATGGCCACGATGATCCGGTCAAACATCTTCAGCCCCCGAGCGAGAATGTCGAGATGACCGTTTGTCACCGGGTCGAAAGATCCTGGATAAATGGCGATGCGTTCCATTGGCAGCGATATCCTCTGTCGATTTCAAGCCCTGTCTCAAAGGGCGCAAGCGGCGTTCAATGCTGGCGACTCATACCATGGTTGTAAAAAACGAAACAAGCGTTTTCCCATAACGCCGGCGGTCCGTAAGGGCGCAAAAACCTTCAACCGCCTCTGGAAGGATTGTCTGTTCGTGCTCGATGATAATAACGGTATCGGGGGCGGTGCGCTGCTCAGCGCACAGATGGGCCATGGCAATACTAGCTAGCCGGGTGCCGTAAGGCGGATCCATGAACACCAAAGAATAGGTCTCCGGGTACCGCCGCAGGAGGCCCAGACCGGTCTGAATGTCCCACTGCGCCGCCTGCATGTGTGCTGCAACGCCGCAATGAACGATATTGTGCCGGATGGTTGCAACGGCGGCCGGATCACTGTCTATGGATAGCGCCGTGGCTGCACCGCGGCTGATCGCTTCCAGCGCCAATGCGCCGGACCCCGAGAATAGATCCAATACGCATGACCCGGGGATGGTTTCCTGCAGGATATTGAAGATCGATTCGCGAACCCGGTCGGCGGTCGGCCGGGTATTCATACCGCGCGGCGTATTCAGTCGACGGCCTTTGAGGCTGCCGCTGATGATTCTAAGCCCTCGGGCTTTAGCCACTGGGGCTACTCCTTCAGCTTTCGGTGCAGGTAGCTGCGCGCGACACCGATGGCTTCAGCGGTCTTGGTGACGTTGTTGTCACACGCCGCCATCTTTCTTTGGATAAACTCCTTTTCGAATGCTTTCTTTGCCGCCTTGAGATGCTCGATGCCCATCAGTTTGTCAACCAGCGGGGTGTTGCCCTCTCCAATGCCGCGCGGTGTCAAGGTGGGGATATCATTCTTTGCGATGAGGTTCTTTTCCACCATGATGGCCAGGCGCTCCACCAGGTTTTTCAGTTCTCTCACATTGCCCGGCCAGTCGTATTCCATCATCAAATCCAGTGCCGGCTTGCTCATTTTCTTTATTTCATTGTTGCTTTCTACGGCCGCCTCCTTCAGAAAGATTTCAACCATCAGCGGAATATCTTCCTTCCGCTCACGCAGCGGCGGCACATGAATGGGAAGCACGTTGAGTCTGTAGTAGAGCTCCTCACGAAACCGCCCCTCGGCGATTTCGTGCTCCAGGTCCTTATTGGTTGCAGAGATAATCCGGGCGTTGATGCCGATGGTGCGCCCGCCGCCGAGCCTTTGAAACCGCTGTTCTTCCAAGACACGAAGTATTTTGCCCTGGGTTTTCATGCTCATATCGGCAATTTCATCGAGCAGAATGCTCCCCCCGGCCGCCAGTTCGAACTTCCCGCGCTTTTTTGCAGCAGCCCCCGGAAAAGCCCCCCTCTCGTGGCCGAAGAGTTCGCTTTCGATCAATTCATCCGGAATCGCCGCGCAGTTGACATCGATCATCGGTTTGTCCGATCGAGAGCTGAGCTGATGAATGGATCGGGCAATGAGTTCCTTGCCGGTTCCGTTTTCTCCGGTGATGAGAATCCATGCATCTTTCGGTGCGGCGATGGCGATCTGTTTTCGCAATTCCTGAGTGACTTCGCTGAAGCCGGTGATGGAATTCTTTTCGAGGGTTTTTTTTCGAAGATATCTATTCTCCTCCTCCAGGCGCCGGAACTCCAGGGCATTGTTGATCGTAACGATAACCTTGTCGATGGACAGCGGTTTTTCAATGAAGTCGAAGGCACCCAGCTTGGTGGCCCGCACCGCTGTCTCGATGGTGCCGTGCCCTGAAATGATGATCACCTGTACAAACGGATTGGTCCGCTTGATCTCCTTCAAGGTCTCGAGCCCGTCGATGCCCGGCATCCAGATGTCCAGCAAGACCAGATCCGGCGATTCGGCGTCGATGACCTTCAAGGCCTCATACCCATTGGATGCCGAGATCACTTCATAACCTTCGTCAGTCAACAGCCCGCCCAGGGACCGTATGATCGATTGCTCGTCGTCTACAATTAAGATCGATGGAAACATGGATACTCCTATAGCTGCTCCCCAGATCAGGGGGTGGCCTGAAGCCCATCAGACCGGCAGTTCAATGATGAACCGCGCGCCGGTGGGGACATTGTCCTCCACTCTGACACGCCCATGGTGATCCGAGATGATGGAGTTGACAATCGTTAGGCCCAACCCCATGCCGCTGGTTTTGGTTGAAAAATTCGGCTCGAAAAGGCGTGCCTTCACAGTGTCTTCAATGCCTGGGCCGCTGTCGGCCACCTCGACAAGCACCCGGTGGTGTGCCGAATCGTTTCGAACCGTAACATCGATGCGCCCCTGTCGATGCATCGCACCGACGGCATTGTCCACCAGATTGATGAGGGCCTGTTTAATCTGGCGACGATCCACATTGAGTATCGGCATCCCTTCGTCGGCTGACAAATGAAACGCCACCAGCGGATGCCCCTCTCGGTAGAGGGCGATGGTCTCTTCAATGATGGGCAGCAGGTCGCAGGGTGCCGGATTGGCGGCCGGAAAACGGGCGAAGGCCGAAAACTCGTTGACAAGATTACGGATCAATTCGACGTGGTCGATGATCATGCCCGTGCATTCATCAAACACCGGATCTTTGATGCGCTTGCTGTATTTTCGTTTGAGACGCTGGGCCGAAAGAGAGATCGGCGTCAACGGATTCTTGACCTCATGTGCAATGCGGCGCGCCACTTCGCGCCAAGCAGCCATACGCTGGGCCCTTTCCAGTTCGGTAAGGTCATCGAACACGGTCACCATGCCCATGTGGTTGCCGATCTCATCGCGCAGGGCCCCGACATGAAACAGGAAGCTGCACGGACGGCCTTCCACGCTGATGCGCACGGGAAACGCCAAAGCGTTCTCGTGGGACTGCAGCAGCCTTGAGACGATATCGTCTGCTTGCCGGCGGTAGGTGCCAGACAGGATCTCCTGATAATTGCGATTGAGAATTTCAGATCCGCTGATGTTGAGCATCCGCTCAGCAGAAATGTTCACCGTGGAAATAATACCGCTGGCATCCAGGGTAATGACCCCTGCGGAGACATTTTTCAGTACGATGGATAGAAACTGGCGCTTCTCTTCTATCTCTACATTCTGATCCCGCAACATGCGGGCCGAAAGCTCCAATTGTTCCCGGCTGTTTCTCAGATCGCGGGTCATCCGGTTGAACGAATGAACCAGGCTGCCCACCTCGTCGTCGGCCACCTGCTCAATGGAAAACTCAAGATCTCCCTCGGCGACACGGCGCGTGGCTTCGGCCAGTTCCATGATGGGGATGGTGATCGTCTTGGCCATGTAGAAACCGAACCAGACGGCGCAGAACACCACCAAAAGGGCCACGATGGAAAGGGTGATGTAGTAGGTGATCTGAATCGGTTTCTTCAGCAGTTTGATCTGCTCATATGCCTCGATCCCGTTGGAAATAGACTTGAGGTTTTCTGATACCGCCGGCGGTATTAAGATGGACACGGCAATATACGCCTGGATGCCATCGGGGCCGGCACCGAAAGGCACCGTGCCGATGGTCCTGACCAGCTCCCCGTTGGACAGTGCTTGCGTAACGGTGCGAACACCGCTCGGCGGCATTTCGCGCCGAAGACGATCGGTGGGGATCACCGTAAACGGCACCGCTTCTAGTTCCGGTGCCGTGGCGTACGTCAAGCGGCTGGCGTTGATGCCGTAGATCTCGACCGAGTCGACATTGAAGGCTCGCTGCACGATTTGTATGTAGTTGCTTAACTTGGTGTAACGGTTTTCTTCAAGCAGTTTTCGAGATTGGACTTGATAGGCGGCCTGCTCGAGAATGAATCGGTTCGTGTCTTCGGCGCGGTTGTACAGGCTTCTGCCCACACGCAGGGAGTTTTCCAGGGCCTGCTCGATGGGGACATTGAACCAGAATTCGGTGCTGGTGGTAATGAAACTGATGGAGAAGAAAAACAACACGCCGGCCGGCAGCAGGGTCAACGCAATGAACGCAAGCACCAGCCGGGTCCGCAGCTTTGCTCCGAGCACCCGATTGCGCCGATCGATGATCAGTTTGACGAGGTTGCGAAAAACCAGAAAGATCAGCAGGATCAACAGCAGCATGTTGATGTTGATCAGGATGAACATCAGGATGGTATTGGATATGGGAAAATCCGTGCCGAAATGAATGACGCGGGTCTCTACGTACGTCAATATCGAAACGACGGCAATGATCACCACAATCATGATGCTCTCACGCTTGCGGCGGCGCTTTTCTTCCAAAGAAAGCGGTGCTGAGGGAATGGTCGTCAATGTGTCGTTCATTGCCAGCGCCTGAAGGGATTCTGTGATGTCCGGCCACCCATCAATAGATAAAGTCGATGGTGTACCAATCGGTTTCGAAATCCCAAAGAGACATAAAGAAAAGCACATAGTGCAGATTCAAAGGCAGGGTGCGCTTGCTAAGCTCCGCTTTGGCGCGAAGCTGGTATTGGGTACCCTTTTGAAGCCGCTCGAGCGCCACGATTTTCAGGCTGTCCACCTCCGACATAAGCTTCCGAGCCTCCGAGAGTGACTGGGTCACCTGAGCTTCGGACTCCCAGGACCGTTGCACGGTAAAGGTTTTCTTCAGCTTGTCGAACTTGACGGTGTGGGTAATCTTTCGAGAAGCGATCTTCTTATTCAGCCACAGGCTCCTGACCTGGTGGAGATCGGCCATAAAAGAGAACGTCGCCGGTACGCCGCTTTGAATGGCGGTGGTCATCTCTTCGGTGAATGCACCTTCGACCGTGAGATACAGCAGCAGGTCGTCACGCGTGTTCGTGACCACCACATCGGAAAGTTGGGCCTCCTGCGCTGGCGCCAACGTCGGCACTAAAAGGCATCCAACAAACACCCAATAAGCGACCGTATGTATAAAGGCGTATTGTCGCATCACTTTTTCAGCGGTCATCCTAGAAGCGGGTTTCATGGCATTGCGCGCCATCAACGGGTCGCCAACGAAAGCCACTGATTTTCTGCCCGCATGGGCGTCCTGAGTGGCGGGCCATGCACCGCCATACGGCGGGATTAAGGCCTCTCAAAGGATCGATTCCATCGATCAATTTGTGCCCTCACTGTGTAGCGAAAGCCCGTTTAAATGGCAAGCCGATTCGGGGCGGGAGGCGCTGTGGAGATCGGACAGGCAACAGTCACCGTTTCCCACCTGTCCTTGTTGGTAAAAAATGCTTTCAGGAATTCATGATTGAAGGCGTGGCCTGATTTGACAACCTTGATGTGCCCCATCAATGGCATCCCCAGCAGGGAGAAATCACCGATGCAGTCCAGGATTTTATGCCGTACGAATTCATCCGGGTACCGAAGCCCTTCAGGATTGAGGACGCTGTCCTCATCGACAACGACGACGTTTTCCAGCGATCCTCCTTGGGCAAGGCCATAATTCTTCATGTACTCATAATCGTGCAGGAAGCCGAAGGTGCGGGCGCCGGCGATTTCTCTTTCAAAAACCGTGTCGTTTACATCGATGGAAAGCGTCTGCCGGCCGATGAGGGGGTGGTCGTATTCGATGGTGCAGGTGATGCGAAAGGTCGCGTCCGGGTAGATGCCCACGAACCGCTCCTGGTCGCCAAATTCAATGGGTTCGTTGATCACGAAATAGCATCTGGCGCCTTCTTGGACACGGACCCCGGCAGAGCGGATCAGGGCAGTGAAGGGGCCCGCGCTGCCGTCCATGATCGGCATCTCGTGGGCGTCCAGTTCGACGGTGGCATTGTCGATACCCAGCCCGGCAAAAGCAGCCATGAGGTGCTCAATCGTCGAGACGATGAAACCATTATAGCCGATCACCGTGGCCAGACTGGTGTCCACTACGTTGTTGAAGTGAGCCGTCACACGAGGCGAGTCCATCAAGTCCGATCGCATGAACTGAATCCCCTGATTACTTCGCGCCGGGTGAATGGACAGGTGAACTTCCCTGCCGGAATGCACCCCGATGCCTTTACAGGAAACCGTTTTCGCGACGGTGCGTTGATAGGGTGGATTTTGCATGAACGGTATCAGCCTTTTTGCCATGCCTGTGGGTACGAGGAATCCGCCCTGCGTGCGGATTCAACCGGCGCCGACGGCGTTTTCCGTGCCTAACACAGGGATAATGAAGTGTCAAACAACTATGGGTAGACATAATTACTTGATTTCTTTTGTTTTATCGGCATTGACGGCAGCGCTGCCCCTCGACGTGGCAAGCCCCGGAATTCCGCCCCTATGTTTGTGACCCGGGGCACATCGTGTTATGGTGGCTCCCGTTGTGAGGCCTTCCTTCCGGTGGCCATCCATGATGCCACTGTTGGTGCCGCCAGCGCCTCCTCGGCGCATCCATGCTGGTGCAGTTCAGCGCTCCTGGCGACAGCCTTGCGGCAACCGCAGGAATGTCGACCCGAGCGCGGTGTAACCTGTTGCCCGATCGTACCCCCCCCTCTTTTTTGCAGGAGCCCCTATGCTTGCCAACGTTTTCAGCACAGCCGTTATCGGCGTGGATGCCAGTATTGTCGAAGTGGAGGTGGACATTGCGTCAGGGCTGCCGTCGCTGACCATTGTGGGGTTGCCGGAAGCCTCTGTCAAAGAGAGCCGCGAGCGCGTCAAGTCCGCCATCCAAAACTCCGGATTCCGCTTTCCCGATGATCGCATCACGGTCAACCTGGCACCCGCCAACCTCAAAAAGGAAGGCACCGGGCTGGATCTTCCCATCGCCATGGGCGTGCTGGCAGCGACGGGCCTGGTCTCCCAGGGGCCGCTGAAAACATGCATGATCTTGGGGGAACTGTCTCTGGACGGCCGGGTGAAACCCGTCACCGGTTCGCTGCCGGCGGCCATTGCCGCCCAGAAAAACGGGCTGTCAACGGTGATGGTGCCGGCCGGCAGTGCCGCCGAGGCGGCGGTGGTTGGCGGTATTGATGTCATTCCGCTGAATTATCTCTTTGAGGCGTTGGAATACGTCCGTGGGGAACGCATCATCGAACCCGAGCGTACCTCGGTGGCAGCACTGCTGCAGCCCTCCCTGAAACCGGCGCACAATTTTTCAGAGGTCATGGGGCAGGAACTGGCCAAGCGGGCCCTGGAAATTGCCGCTGCAGGGGGACACAATCTGCTCATGATCGGGCCGCCCGGATCAGGAAAGACCATGCTGGCCAAGCGGTTGGCGGGCATCCTCCCGCCGCTCAGTTTCACCGAGGCGCTGGAAACCACCAAAATATACAGCGTCACAGGGCAGCTGAAGCCAGGCCAGGCGCTCATCACCCGTCGTCCCTTTCGTGCACCTCACCACACCATCTCCGATGCGGGCCTCATCGGCGGCGGCCATCTACCCAGGCCCGGTGAGGTGAGTCTTGCCCATAACGGCGTGTTGTTCTTAGACGAACTGCCGGAATATAAAAAGCATGTCCTGGAGGTGCTGCGGCAACCCCTGGAGGATCGGCAAGTCTCCATCGCCCGCGCCGCCATGTCACTGACCTATCCGGCGGCAGTCATGCTGGTGGCCGCCATGAATCCATGCCCGTGCGGTTATCTCACCGACCGCAAGCATGCCTGCCGCTGCACGCCGACACAAATCCACCGATACCGTGCCAAGGTGTCGGGACCGCTGCTTGACCGCATCGACATCCATGTCCCGGTGCCCGCAGTGCCGTGGAAGGACCTTCAGGAGGTGCGGCCGGCGGAATCCTCCCAAATCATTCAACAACGCGTGGCCTACGCCCGCCAGCGCCAGATCGCGCGGTTCACGGGCGGAGGCATCCACTGCAACGCCAGGATGGGAAACCGCCATGTACGCCGGTTCTGCTCCATCGATGCGGCCTCCAGCCGACTGCTGGAAACCGCTGTGGACAAGCTCGGGCTCTCTGCGCGCGCCTACCACCGCATCCTCAAGATTGCCCGAACCATTGCCGATCTGGCCGATAGTGACACCGTCGGCGCCACCCATGTGGCCGAAGCCATCCAATATCGAAGCCTTGACCGTAAAAGGGAACTGCTCGGCTGATTCCGTGATATTGCCTTACCCGCGGAGTTGGTATATTGAGGCTGGCAAGGTGGATCGTATGAAAAAAGGGCTACAAACATCACCATCTATCTGGATGATCGCGGATGGGCGGTTCATCACCGGCATCACGCCATTGCGCCATATCGGCAGCCCCACCGGACCGGTGAAGGCTTATGATATCTCCGACATCGCCCGTTACCTTCTGGACCCTTCGCCCATCGATATTCAAAAACCCCTCGTCGGGGCGGAAGTTCACCCCCTCCAGCCCGTCGGCAACCGATGGCGCCGGCGACTGCGCCGGTGGCTGCCCGGCGTTTGCCACGGTGCCCTCCGGGACGCGCACATTCCTGCCGCCACGCTGCTCACCGATTTTTCCAGCCGCAAGCCGCCGCTGCAGACCGGTGACCTTGAGCGCCATTTCGAGGATATTTACGCCGCCCTGAGACCTTACGACACGTTCAATCAGGAGCTGACGGGCCTGGACCTCACTGGCGTAAAGGACGTTTATGGCATCTGTGAAGACGCCGCCGGCAACCGGTCGCCGCTGGGGCTTCAGGGGTCGCTATCGGAAAAAATCGACTTCCTCCAGCAGCACGTGGGCACTACCGTCAGGGTTCGAATGGAAAACGTTCAGGTATCGGATGGCCTTTTTGAAATGAGCGGCTTTGATTTCACGCAATATCGTCCGGAAGTTCGCCACCGGATGGTGAAATTCCATTACGGCAGCAAGATAAAAGCCTGCGTCGTGTCACCGGAGGGCCGCCCCGATTTCTGGGTAAAAGATGTTGCGGTGATTCGCTACTTGCAGCTGGCAGAACAGTCGATCCGTATCAACGACAAGTTCGAGGAAGCCCTGGCACGGTGTACGAGCGGCCGGGCGCGTCCCATGAAGCTCATGTTCAATTCAGATCTCGAAATCGACTACTCCCAGGCTGATCTTCCCCGGGTCTTTCAGGAAGCCTTTGCCGCCCACCGAATCGAAGCCGCGCAGCGCGACGCCGTCAAGCGGGCGCTCAACAACATGCAGATCGGCATCTCTTTCAACTACGTCCCGGATCATAGCGCCGGTGAAGAGAAACTGTGCACGGACATTTCCGTCATGCAGGACATTCGCGCGCTGGATTCCATCAAAGCGCGCCTTCCCAATGTCTACTCGGAAATCACCAAACGCTCCCTGGCATCGGAGGCCGGCAAGTATTATCTGCTTGAAGCCATTCGCGGGATCCGCCATGCCCAGTGAATACCAAGAGCAGGACTATCAATGGATCCAGGAGCTGAGGCACTACCCCGAGGCACTCAGCCGACAGCTCGAAGCATTCGATCACACCGGGCAAGTTACCATTCCCGAAGATCCCATCGAGCGGGTCGTCTTCCAGGACAGGGCTAAAGCCGCGATACGGAAAGTGGCTCAGAACAAGGGGCACATCCTCATGGTGGGCCGGCCCGGAACGGGCAAATCACTGCTGGCCGAAATGTTCAGAGAGGTGCTGGAAAAATCCATCGGTGACTACATCCGCCCCAGAGAGGCCATCGTTGCCTACCCCGGTAAAGACCGCCATCATATCCGTGTGGCTTATGAGCTCCCAGAAAAAATCGGTCGTCGCATCGACACGCTTAAAGAGGACGTCGAGACCGCCGCCGGCAACGTGGGCGAATTCAACCTGGACGAGCAGGTGCGCTCGGTGGGCCGCGTGAAAAACTGGCTGATTGCCGCTGCCCTTGCCAGCGGCATCGCCGGATTCTGGCTCCCACAAGCGTTTTTGGTGACAGGGCTCACCGGCATCGGGGCCATCTTCATGTTTATCCAGCAAAACAATCACCGCGCCCAGGAAAGTATCCAGCGGGAAAACCAGGGCGGCCGGCAAAATGCCATCAAGCATGTGCAGGATCTCGTGCCCGAAGTCCTCTACGACCCCCGCAAAGACCGGGAGCTGATGGTTCGCATCGCCGAACCCGACGCCCGCAACATGAAGGGTGGTTTTCGCCACGACCCCTATCAGTCCGGCACCCTTCACACACCCTCACACAAACGGGCCTTTCTCGGTGCCCATGCCACCGCGCCCATCATTTACATCGACGAGTTGAAGACACTGATCAAAGCGGGATATATGCCGGACCTGCTCGAAATCATGCAGAACAAGCACTACACCCTGGAAGGGGGGCGGCATGCGGGCAGCGGATCAGCGGACCGGGCTGAAACGCCCATCCGGGCGGACAACATATTCATCGCCTGCTGCAACCATGACACCCTGCGCCACCTTCAAGAGGAAGGTGACGGCGCCTTTTTGAGTCGCATCGAAGACCAGGGGGAGATCATCCTCATGGACAGCGCCGTACCGGAAACTCCGGAGACCCTTCGACAGACCACCCAATATGTGAAGCAGGAGATCGATCGACTCGGGGAAGAGTTTCAACGGGTGTGGGGGAAAATCATCGATCTGGAAGGCCACGACGGCGTCCGCAAGCGGAGCGAACACATTTTCGGCCGCTCATTGCCCGATGACTACACGTTGGAGCAGCGCGAGTTTTCTCGCGGCGCCGTCATGGAAATCGTCAAGGAGCTGCGGTGCCGTGCGGCGGACGGTAAACTCAGCTGCCTCCTGCGACCGGTCAACGGCATCATCCGATCAGCCGAATACGAGGCCATCCTGGAAAATGCGCCGCTGGTGGAAGCCGCCCATGTCCACAAAGCCCTGGTCGAACACCTCAGCATCGAAGGGGAGATGTCGCGAGAGCTGCTCACCCACAAGAAGGACTTGAAAAAATATATCACCACCATGTCCGACAGCATCGGTTACGTGGTTGGCCTGGCCGTGACCACGAGCCGTTCCAGCGGCCAGATGTTCGGCCAGCCGCTGCCCATACATTGTCAGATCAATGCTGGCGGCACCGATGTGGTGATCGCGCCGGGCAAGCTCGGCGACATCGCCAAAGCGGCGGCGCAAAACGTCCGGGCATCCATCAAAAAGGTGTTTAAAAAGATCGGGGCGCCCTATGTGGGCTACGAAATGCACGTGGAATACATCCAGGCCCATGGCGGCGTGGAGGGGGACAGTGCGTCCGTTGCCATGGATATTGGACTGATTTCGGATTATATCAAGCAGCCGGTTAATCAGAAATTCGGCCTCACGGGATCCCTTACCGGTGACATCATATTGGCCGTCGGCGGGGTAACAGAAAAAATTCGCTCCATCATGGACGCGGGGCTCGGCATGGAAGGCGCCTGCATCCCCTGGCAGAACAAGCACGACATCCAGCCCCTGCTGATCAATACCGACTCGGAATTCATCCTGTGCGATGGCATTCCCGGCATCCGCATCTTCCGCGGACCGGATCGAAGCGACCCCTTTGACATCTATTTCTGCAAGACCAAGTACAGCGTTTACACCATCCTCATGGGGCTTGATCGTGAGGCCGTGGAACAGCGGATGGCTGAACGCTGCCGCAAAGACCACGATCTGATCCGCGCCATGACGGCCGACCCGTCACCATCCTGCAACTGATCAGAGCATGCGCCGGCATACTGGACCGGTACCGTTGACGGGGTGTTGAAAGGACCGTTACCGCCGTATGGCCAGGCGCAATGGTTTTTCAACAGCCTGGCAAATCCTCGACCCAACGGCCACACAGGCCGGCGGCCAACCTCGCACCCAGAATGGCCACGCATTCCATGTCCAGGTAGGTCTCCGTCCGCCTTTCGAAAAGGACGCGGCTCTCGGCCCTGAATTCATCATCGGCGTCATTGAACAGCAGCAGCATCCCGATTCTCGGCAGCGCTTCGAAGCGAAAAGCCACATCGTAGGCCAGGGGTTCCCCATAAGGCGTTCCGGACATGACCGCGGCCGCGATCGGCAGATCATTTCGGCGCCCGGCGTAGCCCTTCGCGATGGCCCCTTCAACGTTGTCGGCATAGTATTTCAGCAACGGGCCGGCGTCCTTGAAATCGCGATAGGCGGTCCATTCCGTGCGTTCATCCGGTACCTCGGGGCACATGATCAGATAGCGGCTCAGCAAAACGCAGACATCGAATGCCGCCGGGCGGCGTTCCGCATCGACAATATCATCCGGCGTCACGGTAAAGGTGCGGTGAAAGAGGCGTATTTCAAAACCTTCCGGAACGGCGGCAACGCCCAACGCCTCAGCGGTCCCAGTGATATCCGCGCCGTTGATCAACGCCAGGTAAGCGGCGCGCGTCTGTTGAAAAACCGGCGACACCTCCGTCATCGGAACCTCCTTTCATAATTTGGGTGGTTACCTGCGGCACCAGCGGCTGCCCCGCCACCGGCCGACCCGGGTTTGACAAAAAGCATTTGGGCCTTAGGTTGAATCGCTAATCGCTCAAAACCCTTAATGTCAGGGCTATTCTAAAATTCTGAACTGGAGAGACAATGGATTTCGAAACAAGGGACCAAGTACTTGAGCGGGTGCTTCACATGGAAAAACCCCGCTGCCCTCACTGCAACGAGGAGATGAGCCTCTGGGAGGTTCCCCCGGTAAACTTCAGCGACGGTCTTGGGTGGGGCGAGCCGTTTCTTTTCATGTGCTTCAACGACGCGTGCAGCTGTTATTCCCAGGGGTGGGACCATATGGAAAAAACCATGGCCCACAAGGCATCTTACAGGTGCTTTAGCTATCCCAGCAATGGCCGATTTGAAGTCATGCCGGTATTCAGTTCTCAAGGCGCCACGGGACAGATCATCGACGACCAGATCGTGGCTCATGAGGAAGCGCTCAAGGCCGCCACCAAAAAGGGGTTTTCCATTCTCGCCTCGTGCTACGTGGATAAAGACGGCCCCACAACACTGCGACTGCTACTGGATCCTGCGGAGCCGGCTCGGGTTCGGCTGAAGGCGGCTGAAATGATCGGGGATATCGGAGGACTAGATGCCATCGAGCCCTTGCGAAACCTCAAAACCGGCAACGATCTCGTCGACGAACAGCTGGTCAAATCGGTGGCAACCATTCACAAACGCTATTTTACACGGGAGTGCCCGTTCTGCGCAGAAATTATCAAGGAACGGGCCAAGATCTGCAAGCATTGCAACCAAACCGTGGCGGGCTGTTGAAATCCCCGCCATCTCTACCCCGACGTTGCCAGACGAGTAGACCCCCTCAGAAACGCTGCGGCGCGAGACGGCATGCGGCCGTCGTGACGCGGCGTTTTTTCCTGGCGAAACCGTCCATGGCACCATTCGTCCTTCATTTCAAGTGACGGGCAGCGTTGACGTTCATGCTGTCGTAGGTGCGAAACACCAACCGTTCTTTCTCCAGCTTGGCGGCTGACAACGGCTCAGGGTCATATGTGTTGAAGGCGGCTTCCAGCGCTGCCCGAGAATGGACGGCGTCCAGGCCTTCGCCGATGGGCCTGCCGCTAACTGCGTCAAGCACGACGGCGGTCCTGCCGTCAGAGACCATGGCTATGGGAAGTGGCGTCTGCCCCACCAGGCGGGCGGCTGCCACGGCTTCGCGCTCCCTGGATCCCAAGGAGCCCGCCGCACACTTGACCGCCATCAATGGCCGCCCGGCGGCGTTGACCACTAGGTCCACGGTGGATCGGTACATTTCTCCGGCGACCTCGAAAGCAATGGGGACGTCAACGGCGATGTTTTCTCGGGCATACCCCTTTTCTTCGACAAGAAATTTCTCCACCATCTGTCGGTTTTCTTCGGACCCCACCAGCGGCACCGGTAGACCGGTGATATAATCGGGAACCGTCTCATAGGGTTTTATGATGTCCGTCATTGAAGTCCCCTAAGTTCAGGTTGATAACAAAGAAACCCCGGTCATTGCCACTGGCTGATCGATACCCATCACCTCCAGGATGGTGGGGGCGATATCCGCCAGCCGACCTTCTCTCATCCCGGCGGATTTTCGCGACGGGTCGACAAGGATGAACGGCACCGGGTTCGTGGTGTGGGCGGTGAAGGGGCCGCCATTGTCGTCGAACATTTTTTCGCTGTTGCCATGGTCGGCGGTCACCATGGCCACGCCGCCTTTTTCCAGAACCCGCGTCACCAGTTGCGAGACGCACGCGTCAACAGCGGTACATGCCGCCACGGCCGCTGTCATCACACCGGTGTGCCCCACCATATCCATATTGGCAAAGTTCAGCACGATAAAATCGTAGATGTCGGCGTCGAGGCGGGCCAGCAATTCTTGGGTTACCGCCTCGGCGCTCATGGCAGGCTTGTGGTCATACGTTGGAATATCCCGGGGTGATGGGATCAGGCAGCGGTCTTCGCCATCAAAGGGGGTTTCCTCTCCGCCATTGAAAAAATAGGTGACATGAGCGTATTTCTCGGTTTCGGCAATGCGCAGTTGCTTCAGCCCCTGACGACTCACCACCGCCCCCAGAATGTCTTCGAGATGCACCGGTGCAAAGGCCTTGGGTAAATCGAAGTGCGCGTCGTAGAGGGTCATGGTGACGTACCCGGCCAATTCTGGCATCACTGTTCTGGCAAACCCGTCGAAACCGGGTTCGGTGAGGGCACGCGTGATCTGCCGGGCCCTGTCCGCTCGAAAGTTAAAAAACACAATGCCATCTCCGTCGGTGATGCAGGCATTGCTGCCGATGGCAACGGGTGTGATGAACTCATCCGTCTCTTTCTGTTTGTAGGCTGCGTTCACGGCGGCCACTGGATCGCCGGCCGGCCGCCCCATGCCGCGGGTGTAAAGGTCATAGGCCTTTTGGGTGCGTTCCCAGCGTTTGTCACGGTCCATCGCATAATAGCGTCCGCAGACAGAACCGATGGCACCGTATTCCGACGCCGTGATGTGGTCCTGAACCTGCTGCATATAGCCGGCGCCCCCGTGGGGCGGCGTATCCCGGCCGTCGGTAATGGCATGCACGATGGTCCTGGCAACGCCTTTTTCCCTGGCCATGTCAAGGAGCGCAATCAAATGGGTGAGTTGGCTGTGGACACCACCATCTGAAACCAGCCCCATCAGGTGGAGGGCGCCGCCGGTCTCCTGCAGCCTTGTCATGATCCCTGAGAGCGCCGCGTTGTTAAAAAAACTGCCGTCTTCGATGGCTTTATCGATGCGCAGCAGATCCTGATAGACAATGCGCCCGGCGCCGATATTCAGATGGCCGACTTCCGAGTTGCCCATGATGCCCGCGGGCAGCCCCACGTCTTCACCGGAACACTTCAAGCGGGTGTGCGGATAGGTCTCGCGTAATCCGTTCAGAAAGGGCGTCCCGGACTGGGCGACGGCGTTGCCCTCGGTTTCCGGGTTGATACCCCATCCATCAAGAATCATTAATATCGTCGGTTTCGGTGTCATGGGCTTCCATCTCCGTTTGCTGCTGGGATTGGATGTGGTGGGCAAGGGCGGGGGGCGTCAGGCGCGGGGCGTCCGCCCAAAGGCCTTCGAGATCGTAGAAGCTGCGGATATCGTCAAAAAACACATGGATCACCACGTGTCCGTAATCCATCAATATCCAGTGTCCGGTCTTCTTGCCTTCGATGCTCAACGGCCGGATGCCTTGCTGCTTGAGCGTAGTTTGAATATGTTCTGCGATGGCATTGACCTGCCGGTTCGAGCGACCGCTGCAGACCATGAATACATCGGTTACGGAAGTGAGTGCGCCCACGTCCAAAACGGTCAGTCCGATGACCTGCTTTCCAAGTATGGCCTGAACGTATGTGTCCAGGCCCACGACCGCTTCCGTGGTCATCGATATAGTCCCTTTCTAAAGATGTAAGCGGCAACAGCCTCCGGGACGAGACCATCGATGGGCATCCCTTTGCGGATGCGCTCCCTGATGGCTGTCGCCGAGACGCGATGCTCCGTATTCTCGAAAAGATAGACCGGTTTTAACCGGTTATGACGGAACATGCGGGCGTTTTGGTCAAGTTGATAACCACTCGATACGCGGGATGCCAACAGCGAGCCCAGATTGCCGTCTCCGGCATCGGCGGCATCAGAGGGCCGGCGCATGACGATAAACGCGGTTTCTTCGAAAATGGCCCGATAGTCCCGCCAGGAGTCGATTTCCAGAAACGCGTCACGGCCGACGATGAAAAACAGCGCGGTTTCAGAAGGAAGCAAACCGCGGATATCCTTGATGGTGTCAAGACTGTAAGAGGGGCCCTGTCGACGCAGTTCCATGTCTGAAACGACCACCCCGGGTGTCTCGGAAATGGCCAGCAGCAGCATGGCCAGGCGGTCCTTTGCGCTGGCCACATGCGTGGTGTCTTTGTGTGGCGGGGTCGCCGCCGGAACCAGTAACAGGGCGTCGAGCCGCAGGGCTCGCTTGACCTCCAATACGGTCTGAATATGGGCCACATGAACCGGGTTGAAGGTCCCGCCGAATATACCGACCTTCAGGCCAAAGGGCTTATGTGAACCGGCCTGGGCCATCATGGCTGCGCCCTTTCGTCATGGTGATGTCCCTGCATGGCAAGCGCCGCAACCGCCTCTGAACCAGATGCCCGGTGGAGGATCGATTATCCTTCCACCGTGATCACCAAGTTGTCCCGATGCACGACTTCGTCATACGGTTTGGCGCCGAGGCGGTTTCGAATATCTCTCGTATTCAGCCCCATGATCCGACGAACATCACGCGCGTCGTAGTTTACCAGGCCGATGCCAAGCACCTGTCCTTTCGGGCTTTTAACGGATACCGCAGCGCCGACGCGAAATTCCCCTTCCACAGCGGTGATACCGCTGGGCAGCAGACTTTTGCCATTGCTGACCAATGCGGCAACTGCACCGGCATCGACACGCAGCGCGCCCTGGGGCTTTAGGGTGAAGGCGATCCAACTCTTTCGGCTGGCCAGACGATTTTGCTTGGGAGTAAAATACGTGCCATGGGATTGTCCGTCAAACAGTCTCAGCAATATGTTGTGCTTGAGACCACAGGCGATAATCATGGGAACGCCTGCCGTGGTGACTTTTCGCGCGGCGTTGATCTTGCTCAGCATGCCGCCGGTGCCCAGCGCGCCGGGGATGTCACTGGCCATTTGCTCGATGCGCTTGGCCAGTTTGTGCACTTCCGGAATGAGTGCTGCATCATCGTGGCGCCGCGGATCTTTGTCGAACAGGCCGTCGATATCGGTGAGATTGATCAGGATGTCGGCATCCATGAGCAGTGTGATCATGGCCGCCAGGTTGTCATTGTCACCGACGGCGATTTCCTCTGTTTTCACCGTGTCGTTTTCGTTGATGATGGGTACCACATGCCATTCCAAAAGCGTGTTGAGGGTGTTGCGGCCATTGAGATAGCGCTCCCGGCTGCATAGATCGTCGCTGGTGAGAAGCACCTGGGCCACTTGCCGTCCATGGCGGTTGAAGGCTTTTTCGTAGGCCATCATCAGGCCCGCTTGCCCCACGGCGGCCACCGCCTGCCGCTCTCGGATCAATTCCGGCCGTTTGTCCAGACCGGTTTTTCGCAAACCCGCGGCCATGGCACCAGAAGACACCAGGAGCACTTCAAGCCCACGCTCCATGAGCCGACAGATCTGTCGGCTCACCGAAGCCACGGCCGTCAGGTTGAGTTCAGAATTTCGGGTCAGGACGTTGCTGCCGACTTTCACGACGACCCGCCGGATCGACGCCAAACGATTACTCTGTTTCATGATCCGATTCCTTGTATAGAAATTGGAGCAGCATGTTGGTTAATCGACGGCATCCGCCGCCGGTGGCGGCAGACAGGCGTATGACGGGACGATCATCTTTGAAAGCGTCGGCAAATGCTTCGGCACCGTTCCGTGCGTCTGGAAGGTCCATCTTGTTGAGCGCAACGATGTGTATTTTTTTGAGGAGTTCCGGGTCGTGACCGGCGAGTTCTCGATTGATCGTGTCGTAGGCGGCGAGCGGTGTCTCGGGATCGATGGTAGCGGCGTCGATGAGGTGTACCAGCACCCGCGTGCGCTCAATGTGGCGCAGAAACTGCGTGCCCAAGCCGGTGCCGGTGTGGGCACCCTCGATGAGTCCAGGGATATCCGCTACCACGAAGGGCTCCGCCTGACCGGTGTTGACCACGCCCAGACTGGGGGTGAGCGTGGTGAACGGATAGTCTGCAACTTTGGGACGTGCTGATGATACCGCAGCGATGAGCGTTGACTTGCCGGCATTGGGCAGACCGACAAGGCCCACGTCGGCCAGCAGTTTCAATTCCAGTCGGAGGCCCACGGATTCACCGGGTTCGCCCGGCTGGGCAAATCGGGGGGTCCGATTGGTGGCGGATTTAAACCGCGCGTTTCCTTGTCCGCCCCTGCCGCCCTTGGCGGCAATGTAGCGCTGTCCGGGCTGATTGAGATCGTGGAGGCGGTCGCCGGTCTCGGCGTCGAAGAGAAGTGTGCCGGGGGGGACTTCAATGATGAGATCGGCACCGGCCTTTCCGGATTTGTTACGCCCTTGGCCGTGGCCGCCGCGTTCCGCCGTAAACTGGCGTTTGAAGCGGAACTGGTAAAGCGTTCGCCGGACGGCGGATGCCGCTATGACAACATCGCCGCCCCTGCCACCGTCACCGCCGTCCGGGCCGCCCTTGGGAACATATTTCTCGCGGCGCAAACTGACGCATCCGCGTCCCCCGTCACCAGATTGGACAGTGATGGTCGCTTCGTCAACGAATTTCACTCTGCATAGACACTCACTTTTTTGCGTGAGCGCCCATATCGCTCGAACTTCACAACGCCGTCGATTTTGGCAAAGAGCGTGTAATCTTTGCCCAGGCCAACGTTGAGTCCGGGGTGAAATTGTGTGCCAACCTGGCGCACCAGGATATTGCCGGCGCGAACTTGCTCGCCGCCAAAGCGCTTCACGCCGCGGCGCTGAGCATTGCTGTCTCGTCCGTTCTTAGAGCTTCCGCCCGCTTTTTTATGAGCCATGGTGACCTACTCCTGGGTTCTGTCGATTTTCAACCAATCAACGCGGATTTCCGCATCAGGCGTCGATATTGTCGATCCGCACCGCGGTGAACAGCTGGCGATGGCCCTGTTTGCGGCGATACCCTTTGCGCCGTTTATATTTGAAAACGAGCACTTTTTTAGCTTTTCCCTGCTCGACAATCTGCCCGCTGACAACGGCGTTCTCCACCATGGGCTGTCCCAGAGTAACAGTGTCGCCGTCGGCAACCATGAGGACTTCATCAAAAGTCACCGTACTGCCGACGTCGCCGTCGAGCTTTTCGAACCGCATGATATCTCCCTGGCTGACCTTGTACTGCTTGCCGCCAGTTTTAACGATGGCATACATGCTTACAATCTCCCTTCTCTCTTTCTTCTGCCTTGACGCGTTTTGAAACTCGGAACTTTTAAATGATTCTGTGAAATTGTCAAGTATAAAGTTGGGAGTCAAGATGACAGTATCCGGTTTGCTGTCATACGCTCATGACCGGAGATGGGGCTGAGCCAGGGGAAACACCGACATGCTGTTGTCGCCGCACTCCTGCTGTTCACGAACTTGCTGTTGCGGCGGAGAAATAAATGGTCAAGCAAGCGGGAAATCGGTTGACACGTCGATAAGGCCGGCATATGAACAGATGTTCATATATGTTGCCTGTTAACGTTGCAGGACCCTGGCTCATGAACGACCGCTGCGAAATCAATCATATCCATGCAGATCACGTCGAGAAGGCGATCCGTCGACTTGAAACGCCGGAAACGATCCAATCACTGGCGGAAGTCTTCAAGGCCCTCGGCGACCCCACGCGCCTGAAGATGGTCATGGCGTTGCAGGCCTGCGAGCTTTGCGTCTGCGACCTTTCGGCGGTATGCGAGCTATCGGAATCGGCGGCTTCTCACCAGCTCCGCGTACTCCGAAATTTGCGCATCGTGGCCAATCGGCGGGAAGGCAAAATTGTGTTTTATCGCCTCGCCGACGACCCCGTGGGGGACCTCATCTGCCAGAGCCTGAATCACCTTCTGGAATGCACCGGCCGGTGAGCGGTATACCGTTTCACAATAAAGGGTTGCCCCGGTCACCGGCCCACTGCTAACAGGGAAAGCATTCCCACCGAACGGGCACAAGGAGATCCGGCCGGCCAATTGCCAGAAAGACATTACATCTATGAAAATCGTATCCATTTCTCTCAGTCGAAAAAAGGGCACTCGAAAGACTTGCGTCGACGAGGTCGCGCTGGTGGAAAACCATGGCCTCGAGGGAGACGCCCACGCCGGCGACTGGCACCGGCAGGTGAGCTTTCTGGCGGCCGAGAGTATCGAGCGCTCCCGGGACGGGGGCCTGGACGTCACTTTCGGGGACTATGCCGAGAACATCGCGACAACGGGCATCGACTGGAAATCGGAGCCCCTGGGGACTCGCTTCCGCTTGGGAGACGACGCCGTGGTGGAAATTACCCAGATCGGCAAGGAGTGTCATAAAAAATGCGCCATCTTCTACCAGGCCGGCGACTGCATCATGCCGCGAGAGGGCGTTTTCGCCAGAGTCCTCACCGGCGGCCGGATCCGTGTTGAGGATCCCATCTTCCGCATCACTGCGGCGAAGGCGTCCTGATGCCAACGGCCTCAAACGGTTATCCCGTCACCGCCAGCACGACCACGCGGTGGGCGGAGGCGTCTGATGCCGTGGTGGAGGATATGGCGCTCCTCGAGGAAGAGCCGCTTTCCATACGCGTCCAGGGAAAACCCTATGTGGTGGTCATGCGCACTCCCGGGGACGAAAAGGCCCATGCTGCAGGACTCTGCCTGGCCGAAGGCATTATCGACACCCCGGCCGATGTGGCCGCCATCGCCGTCTGCGACGGTAGCGGCACCAACGTGGTCACCGTCACCCTGAACGAGGATGCCCGTGCCCGGATGACCGGACTTTCGGACCGGCGGGAATGGGTCAGCCAGACCGGTTGCGGCCTGTGTGGAAAGCAGATTGTCGAGGAACTCTTTCAGGAAATCACACCGATAACGCGGTCAGTGAGGCTGCCCCCCGATCTGGTCCGTCGCTGCGTAGACGATCTGCCGAACCAACAGCCGTTGCGCGCCCTCACCCGTGCCAGCCACGCCGCCGCATTGTACGATATTTCGGGTGGCTTGCTCACTGCGGCCGAAGACGTCGGGCGCCACAATGCCTTGGACAAAGCGGTGGGCAAACTGTTTCTGGAACACCGACTGGAGGATGCAGCCCTGTTGGTACTGTCATCTCGAATCAGCTATGAGTTGGTCCAGAAGGCTGCCCGGGCTCGAATCCCCATTATAGCCGCCATGTCTCGTCCCACCACCCTCGCCGTGACGGTAGCTAAAAATCTGAATATCGGCCTGTGCAGTCTGGCCTCCGGGGGCGGACTCTTCATCTACACGCATCACCAGCGACTGCACCCGCCCTCGCCAAAAAAAGGAAAAGACGATCGAAACAGCACGACATCGACACCCGTCTGAACCATGCCGGCATGTCACCCGAAGACCGGTTGGCCATGGGAATATCGAACCGAGTGATCCGCCTGTCGGTGGGAATCGAATCCACAGCGGACATCATTTCGGATCGGGATGCGGCGCTGGCGTCAATCTCGTGAAACGAATCGATCGGCAACCCGCGTAGGAGGTTTCCATGGAACCCATCGTCCTCGACATGGAGGGCCTGACCATCCCAGAAGTGGTGGCCATCGCCCGGGACCACGCTCCGGTAAGCATCCCGGAGGCCGCCACCGGCCGTATCCTCAAATCCCGAAACTGTGTGGAACGGTGGGTGGCCGAGGGAGAAATTATTTACGGGGTCACCACTGGATTCGGCGCGTTGAGCGACATTTCCATTTCCGCTGGAGATACCCGCCGACTCCAACAAAATATCCTCATGAGCCATTCCTGCGGCACCGGAGCTCTCATGCCCGAAGACGTCGTCCGTGCCATCATGGCCCTGAGAATCAAGGACATGGCCAGGGGCCATACGGGAATACGACCGGAAACTTTGGAACTGCTGGTCACCTTGCTCAATGGCAATGTCGTGCCGCTGGTCCCAGAAAAGGGATCGGTAGGGGCCAGTGGCGACCTGGTCCCTTTGGCTCATATGGCGCTGATCCTCATCGGGAAGGGGGAAGCCTTCGTAACGGGTCAGCGCATGAGCGGTGCCGCGGCGCTGCAAGCCATTGGGAAAACGCCGTTGACGCTGGAAGCCGGCGAAGGGCTGGCGCTGGTCAACGGCACCCAGGTCATGACGGCCATTGGCGCCCTGGCCGTCCACGACGCGGCCCGCCTCGCGCGTCTCATCGATATCGCCGCCGCCATGAGCCTGGAAGTCCTGATGGGGAGCCGGATGGAATTCGACCCCCGGATCCATCGCCTCCGGCCTCACCCCGGCCAGGCGTGTTCGGCGAACAACATGCTGCGCATCACCCAAAACAGCGAAATCATCAGTTCCCACAAAGACTGCCGAAGGGTTCAGGATGCGTATACCCTTCGCTGCTCGCCCCAAGTCCATGGTGCCAGTCAGGATGCCATCGCCTACTGCCACCAGGCCATAAAGACCGAAATCAATTCCTCCACCGGCAATCCGCTCGTTATGGGGGAAACCGGAGACTACTTGCTGGGCGGTAATTTCCACGGCCAGCCGGTGGCGTTGGCCATGGATTTCCTCGCTATTGCCATAGCCGAATTGGCTAACATTTCCGAGAGACGCATCGAAAGACTGGTGAATCCCAAACTCAGCGGCCTGCCGGCGTTCCTTGTGAAAGACGGCGGCCTCAACTCGGGGTTTATGATCGCCCAGTATACCGCTGCCGCCTTGGTTTCCGAAAACAAGGTGCTCGCCCATCCGGCCAGCGTGGATTCCATCCCCACCTCCGCTAACAAGGAAGACCACGTCAGCATGGGCACCATTGCTGCGCGAAAATGCCGCGATATCGTCGCTAACGCCACGGACGTGGTGGCCTTTGAAATGCTGTGTGCAGCCCAGGCGTTGGACCTTTTCACTAACCTGAAACCGGGTGTTGGCACGCTGGCCGCCTATCAGCGCATTCGGCAGGCGATCCCCCATCTTGACGAGGACCGTGTTCTGGCCGACGATTTGATTGCCATGCAACGCCTCATTCAAAACAACGACATTCTCGAAGCCGTGGAAGCGGCGGTGGGTCCGCTTCGACTCCCCGATGATCCCGCATTATCTAAATGATCGATGGATTGATGGGTTGGGCGGATTCAACAGGCAGGAGGTCTTTGCGCTGCACGCCGAGACGCCGCATCCGTGAAACGAAAGTTGAACGGTTCACGCCGGCATCACCCGCGGCCCGGGTGATGTTTCCCGCATTTTTTTCGAGGAGATGGTGTACGTAAGCCCTTTCAACTTCGGACCAGGTCATCTCCCCGAAGCCGATTGCCGGTGGCGGCGGCGGCGAAGCGATTGAGGCGGATAAGGCAGACACCGTGTCGGCCGCCTCTTCCAGGAGAAATGGCAGGTCGGCGGGCATGATGACGTTGCCGTCGGCGACCACAAGAAGATAGCGCACCAGATTTTCCAACTCCCTGATGTTCCCCACCCAGCGATAGTTGATCAACTGAAGCATGGCCTCTCGGCTGATGTCCTTCGGGCTGAGCCCCATCTTCAGGGCCTCGCGCTTCATGAAATGCCGAAAAAGAAGCGGCACATCTTCGCGACGCTTCCGCAATGGGGGCAACTGAAGGGGTAACACGGATAGGCGATAAAAAAGGTCCTGACGGAATGCACCCGTTGCCACCGCTTCCTTGATGTCCCGGTTGGTGGCCGAGACGATGCGGATATCGACGGTTTTTGCCCGCACCTGGCCCAGGGGTTTGATTTCACCGTTCTGGATAACCCTTAAAATTTTTGCCTGAAGATTCATCGGCATATCGCCGATTTCATCCAAAAAAACCGTGCCGCCGTGGGCGGCCTCAAATAGGCCCATTTTCTCACTCGCAGCCCCGGAAAATGCGCCTTTGGTGTGGCCGAACAGTTCACTTTCAAGTAGGGGTTCTGGGATTGCGCTGCAGTTTTGAACCAGAAAGGGCTTATCCCGCCGCAAGGACAACTCGTGAATGCGGTTTGCTGCCAGCTCCTTACCCGTTCCGCTTTCTCCGGTGATCAGCACGGGATAATCGGTCACGGCGAAGCTGCGGATACGCGCCATCATCTCTAAGAATAGGGGGCTTTGCCCCAGAATGACACCTTCACTGCGAATCTGTTTTAGGGTTTTCTTGAGAAGATCCACGTCCTTGAGTTGATCGTTGAAAAAGATGGCGTTACCCAGAGCGATGGAGCCGATATCCACCAGCTCCTGCAATTGCTTGAGATACGCCTCGCTCAAATTGAGTCGGTTCATCTCGGGCGTGGTGTCGATGATCTGAACCGCGCCGTAGACCTCTCGATTGCGCAAGAACAGTGGAAAACATAGAATCAGGCTGCTTTTCACCGCCATCCCGTTCTCGATTTCCCGATAATGGCGGCTATCCGTACGGGGTTCAGAAACGGTCATCCGCCCGTTCTCTATGACCCACCCCACGATGGAGGGTTGAGTAACCGGGATGTCGACGCCGAGGATGTTTTCACTTTCCACCCCGACCGCCTCGATGCAAAGGTAGCTGTCAGCGTTTCGCATCCAGATGGACCCGCGGCTCACGTTCTGCAGTTCCAATAGCGACAGGAGAAATCGACGCTGCAACGCTTTCGGATCGATCTCTCCGGAAAACGATTCAAAAAGCTCGACGGCGGACTTGAGCATGAAGTGCCTCTATTTCACCACATTATAGTTAAATAAAAACGCAATTGTTGATATATGGTTAATATTGTTACGGCATAGAATCAACTCAATTTTTTATGTATTAATATCAAGGCATTAAGATTTTTTGTGCTGTTGGCACAACTGTTGAAATACAATAAAATGAACTCTTGATGAATCCATTAACCATTGTTCGCCCGATGACGCATCTGGAAATCAAGAGTTCGCTGGGATGGTGGCCGTGCCCGACGGCCACCTAACCCGGTGATCGCCCCTCCCCTGCATTCGATCCCATTCGCAGGGCTATCCCGCTCCATTTGGGACTGATGCAAATCCAAATGCACGAACGAATTCCGCTTTGTTCATGGATGGCGTCCCAAGATGCCCCCCCCCCCCAGGGATCTTTGTGGGCAGGCACGGAAATTGCTTTAGATGCCCGTGGGCAATCGGGTGACATCACATCGTCAGAGGTTTCATGTCCTGAAGAAAACAGCAGGTGCCGCCGGCAGATCAACCGCAAGGGGCCGCACACATCGGAACATGAAACATAAGCAAAGGACGAAAAGAACCATGGCCAACGAAGCAGTATTCATGAACCCCAATGATGGCGTGCCCGCGTTCAACCTGGGCGATTATTCCTGCATTGAATTTCGCATTCAGTCGATGGGGACCATCTACCTGTCGCGTTTGTGGCGGACATCAGAGGGCGAAATCTGCTTTCTCATTAAAGAGGGCTCCGCCGTACTGGACCATCTCAGCGTTGGCGACGAAATCCAAGCCCGCTTTATTACTGGGCAATCCGAAAGTACACCGATGACGGCGACAACGCGTATTCAAGGCATCCGTTGCGAAACCACAGGCCGCTTCAGGGGCCATCACCTCATCGCACTGGCGGTGGATGCCCCGAACGCGACAACGCACTGACCTCCGTTTTGATCACACGGCCACTTCTCCCATGGCGACCATCGTCGCGATGGTGAAGACCTAACGTGGCGCGGCGTCCGCAAATGAAAGCATCCTATACTATTTCCATTATCAGCTGTTATGGCGGCGCCATGAAGCAATGGGTCATTGCCAGAAGTGCCCTGGCTATCGCCTCCTGCCTCACGGTTGTTTTGGTCATCGCCACGGCCTTCGCCGCTGCAGATTTATATTCAACTGCGTCAAAAAATTGCCAACCAGAACGTCCTCACCGAGCGATTTATGGAGGCTTCGCCACGCGGCAAGACGTGATTTATCGGGACGCTTGCGCTACAATGCGTTTCACCAACATCTCCACCGCCGTGACGCTGGCGCTTTTGGTGCTGGCGGTGCACCCAGCGTCAGCCGGTGTCGTCGCCGTTGGCAGTATGGCGACCCGTGTGAAAACCTGGTCGGACATTCCGGCCATGATCTTGAAGGAGGGCTCATGAAACGCTGGCGTTGTGTGGTCTGCGGTTACATCCACGAAGGTGACGCCCCGCCGGTTAAATGCCCCATCTGCGGTGCGCCGGCAGCCATGTTCGAAGAAATTTTGCCTGACAAACCGCCGTCGGCCTGAAAAACGATCCTACGGGGCTGTTGCCGTTATTCGTCCTGCGGGGCCTTACCAGGCACCGAGGTAAATGACATGGCGCCTTCTTCGGCGTCCACGCGGATAGTGTCGCCAGGGGCGATATTCCCTTTCAGTATTTTTATGGACAGCGGGTTTTCAATGCACTGCTGAATGGCCCGCTTCAACGGGCGGGCCCCGTAGACGGGATCATAACCCTTTTCCGCCAGCAGGCTGCGGGCGGCGTCGGTAAGGGACAAGGTCATCTGCAGTTTCAGGAGCCGCTGTCGCAGCGCCGCCATCTGGATATCCACAATGGCACCAATCTGATCGGGGGCCAGGCTGTGAAAGATGATCGTTTCATCGATCCGGTTGAGAAACTCCGGTTTGAACGTGGCCCGTAGCGTCTCCAGCACCCGCCGCGCCATTTCCTCCTCGTCGCTGCCGCCCAGTTCCTGTATCCACTGGCTCCCGACATTGGATGTCATGATGATGATGGTATTGGTGAAATCCACGGTTCGGCCCTTGCCGTCGGTCATGCGTCCGTCGTCCAGTATTTGCAAAAGCACGTTGAAGACCTCGGGATGGGCTTTTTCGATCTCATCGAATAGCACCACGCTATAGGGGCGCCGGCGCACTGCCTCGGTGAGGTAGCCCCCCTCCTCGTATCCCACATATCCGGGGGGGGCACCGATGAGCCGGGCCACGGAATGCTTTTCCATGTACTCGCTCATGTCGATGCGGACCATTGCCGTTTCACTGTCGAAGATGAATGCCGCCAGGGCCTTGGCTATCTCGGTTTTTCCCACCCCGGTGGGACCCATGAATATGAAGCTGCCGATGGGCCGGTGGGGGTCCTGGATGCCCGATCGGGCCCGCCGCACGGCATTGGAGACCGCTACGATGGCATCATCTTGGCCGATGACCCGGCGTCGAAGTCGGTCCTCCATTTTTACGAGCTTTTCTCGTTCCCCTTCGAGCATTTTGCTGACCGGCACACCGGTCCATCGTGACACAACTTCTGCGATATCCTCGTCGTCCACCTCTTCCTTGAGCATCTTCTGGGATTCCTGGAGTTCGTTGAGCGCAGCGTTGGCCCCCTCCAACTGGTGCCGGAGCTCGGTCCCCCGACCGTAGCGAAGCTCCGCCACCCGCCCTAAGTCACCGGCACGCTCGGCCTGTTGCGCCTCGATACCAATCTGTTCTATCTCTTCCTTGATGGCACGAATGGTTTGAATCGAAGCCTTCTCATTGTGCCAGTGGGCTTTCATGCCCCTGAGGTCTTCGTTCATGGCAGCCAGCTCGCGCTCAAGGCGGTTCAGCCGTTCGCGCGAAGCGCTGTCGCTTTCCTTTTTCAGGGCCTGGCGCTCGATTTCGGCCTGGGTGATGCGCCGCTGGATCTCATCAATCTCAGTGGGCATACTGTCAATTTCGATTCGAAGTTTCGAGGCGCTTTCATCGACTAGATCGATGGCCTTGTCCGGTAGAAAACGATCGGTGATGTAGCGATCGCTCAGGGTTGCGGCTGCAACGATGGCCCCATCGGTGATTCGCACCCCATGGTGCACCTCATATTTTTCCTTGAGGCCGCGAAGGATGGAAATGGTGTCTGAAACGCTGGGCTCTCTGACCATGACCGGCTGAAACCGCCGCTCCAGGGCGGTGTCCTTTTCGATGTATTTTCGATACTCGTTGAGGGTCGTGGCACCGATGCACCGCAGGGTGCCGCGGGCCAACGCCGGCTTGAGCATGTTGGATGCATCCATGGCCCCCTCCGCAGCGCCGGCACCCACCAGGGTGTGAAGCTCGTCGATAAACAGAATCACTTCACCGTCGGCGGCCTCCACTTCCTTTAAAAGCGCTTTGAGGCGATCTTCGAACTCCCCGCGGTACTTGGCGCCGGCCACCATGGCGCCAAGATCCATGGCCACCAGGCGCCGGTTCTTCAGTGTTTCCGAAACGTCACCTTCGGCGATTCGCTGGGCAAGCCCTTCGGCGATGGCCGTTTTACCCACTCCGGGTTCGCCGATGAGTACGGGGTTGTTCTTGGTCCGCCGAGAAAGCACTTGCACGACGCGGCGGATCTCTTCGTCGCGGCCAATGACAGGATCGATCTTTCCCCGGCGCGCCAGCGCCGTCAGATCACGGGTGAATTTCTCCAGCGCCTGGTATTTTTCTTCAGGGTTTGGGTCGGTGATACGCTGGTTGCCGCGAATCTCCATGAGTACTTTGAGAATGGTCTCCCGATTGATACCGTACTGGCCGAGTACAGCTGCCGCCTCACCGCCTTTTTCGTCAGAAATGCCCAACAGCAGGTGCTCGATGCTCACGTATTCATCCTTCATTTGCTCGGCTTCACTGAAGGCCGCATCGAGCACTTTCCGTGAGCGGTTGGACAGATATGTTTCGCCGCCGCTGACCTTGGGCAACCGGTCGATGGCGCTAGTGACACCGCCGGCGACGGCGCCCGGCGATGCGCCCAATTTGCGCAGCATGGCCCCGGCCACCCCGTCCTTTTCCTTGAGCATGGCGGCCAGCAAATGCTCCGGTTCAATCTGCTGGTTGTTGCTTCGGATTGCCAAAGACTGCGCCTCTTGAACAACCTCCTGAGATTTAACGGTTAACTTATCGAACCGCATGTTCTCCTCCTAAAAAATTCTGTTTTTGGGTCTAATTATTGCATATCAACGATAACCACCCCCTCGACAAAGTCAATTTCCCCCTGTAATCATTAATGAAAACAGTTGATTTCTTTTATGCCGAAAGTTTCGCGTGGCAGCACCGGTCACGCAGCCGGAGAATCATCCCCATCGGGGTAGCGCATTGACCAGGCCATCCATAGTGCTTATTCACGAATTTCTAACATTTATGGTATAGTGCATTTAAACAGTAACGTTTTCACGCCTGAAAGGGTCTCGCATGGACAAAAAACTCAAAAAGAAATCGATGTGCAAATGGTCAAAAGAAGAGCTGAAAAACAATTTTGACGACATGTACGATATTGTGGGCAAACCCGACTACCTCTGCGCCCGATGCGCACGGGCGACACGGCTCAAGGGGACGGTATGCAAACCGGAAAAGCTCAAGAAAACCTAAACCAAGACTGCCGTTCCGATCAGTTGATGCCTAAAGGCAAGACGCTTCAGCCACCGTCATCGACCGACGAAAGCGCGCCGTCACCCATGAAGCTCAACAAACCCGATCGCTTTATCAACCGAGAAATCTCCTGGCTGGAATTCAACCGCCGGGTACTGGAAGAGGCCCAAAACACCCACCACCCACTGTTGGAACGGGTCCGCTTTCTCTCCATTTCCGCCAGCAATCTTGACGAATTTTACATGGTTCGTGTGGCCGGCCTGAAAGCACAGGTGGCCAGCCACGTTCGCGGCAGCAACCCGGACCGTGCAAGCCCTTCAGACCAGTTGGATGCCATCGGCGTCAAGGTGTCCGAACTGATGGCCGACCAGCACCGGTGCCTGGAAGAGCTTCTCGTCTGCCTGGAGGAAGAAAATATCCACCTTATGGAGCCGCAGCAGCTGTCGGACGGCATTCGCCGCTGGTTGCATGAGCGTTTCGAAAATGAAATTTTTCCAGTCCTCAGTCCCATCGCCGTCGATCCGGCCCACCCCTTTCCCTTCATCCCCAATCTTGGGTTCGCCATGGTTTTGGAATTGGAGCGGGACAATGGGGAAACCATGGTGGCCCTGGTCATTCTTCCCTCCCAGCTCCAGCGGTTCATTCGGCTCCCTGGAAAGACGATCCGATTCGTCAGTCTGGAAAATGTGGTCCTCATGTTCGTGAACATGCTGTTCCCATCCTTCAAACTGCTGAACAGCGGTGCCTTCCGGGTGATTCGAGACAGCGAGATGGAAATCGACGAAGAAGCGGAGGACCTGGTGCGAACCTTTGAAAGCGCCCTCAAACGGCGGCGGCGGGGCAGTGTGGTGCGGCTCACCATTGACGCGGGCATGGCGCCGGATCTCCAGGCCTTTATTCGGGATCAGCTGGGGGTGTCCAAACAGGACGTTTTCGAATTCAACGGCATGATCGGTCTGTCCAGCATCGGAGAGCTCGTGATCAAAGACCGCCCCCAACTGCTGTTTCCCCCCTATCTGGCGCGATTTCCCGAACGGATACGCGATTTCGGCGGCGATTGTTTCGCCGCCATTCATGCCAAGGACATCCTGGTGCACCACCCCTATGAAAGTTTCGACGTGGTGGTGCAGTTTCTCCGGCAGGCAAGCCAGGACAAGAGCGTTGTCGCCATCAAACAGACGCTCTATCGCACAGTGGACGCGTCCCCCATCGTCCAAGCCCTGGTGGAGGCGGCTGAAGCGGGCAAAAGTGTCACCGCCATGATCGAACTCAAGGCCCGTTTTGACGAAGAAACCAACATCGGCATCGCCCGCCGCCTGGAGCGTGCCGGGGCGCAGGTCGTGTTCGGTTTTATTGAGCTTAAAACCCATGCAAAACTGTCGCTCATCGTCCGCCGAGAAGGGGGCACCCTCAATAGCTATGCCCATATCGGCACCGGCAACTATCATCCAGTGACGGCCAATATCTATACGGATCTATCCTATTTCACCTGCAACAGTGATATCTGCTCCGATGTCATGCAGGTGTTCAACTACATGACCGGATATGCCCGGCCGATGCATCTGAAAGAACTCTTCATCGCCCCGCACGAGATGAACGAGTGCATCCTGAAAGACATCGATGCCGAGATCGAGAACGCCGCCGCCGGCCGGCCGGCCGCCATCTGGGTAAAGATGAACTCCATAGTGGATCCCACTGTTATCGATCGGCTCTATCGGGCTTCTCAGGCCGGCGTCTCCGTTGAACTGATCATCCGCGGTATCTGCTGCCTGAGGCCGGGCATTCCGGGGCTTTCCGAAAACATTCGTGTCAAATCCATTGTCGGCCGGTTTTTGGAACACTCCCGGATCGCCTGTTTCGGAAATGGCCACCCCCTGCCGTCTCGTCATGCCAAGGTCACCATTTCATCGGCAGACTGGATGCCGCGAAATCTTCACCGGCGCATCGAGGCGGCCGTCCCCATGACGAACCCCACCGTGCACGAGCAGGTGCTGGATCAAATCATGGTGGCCAACCTGCGCGACAACGAGCAGAGCTGGGTCATGATGCCTGACGGCTCCTACCAGCGCCTTAATGCCGAGCACGACGCCTTCAACGCCCATGAGTTTTTCATGACCAATCCCAGCCTCTCCGGCAGGGGATCCGCCCTAGATCCAACAAAGGTGAAAAAAAGGAAGGGAAAGCTGTTAAAGCGAAAACCGAGAAAGGACTGATGTTTTCGCACCATTATCGTCGAAAAAAGACCGCCGTGGGAAAAGGGTGTGTGTGCTGGCGCCGTGCCCCCGTTATATTGTCGGCACTACCTGCACCTGTCACGGCGTGTGTCGCCGCCGGAGAGCCGTGGGGACAGATCCGCGACCAGACGGTTCGTTGGTGGGAACGATTAAAACCAGCATACACCTCGACGTCCGTGGGAAGATGGGACAGGGTGCGCAGATCATCGGCACTGCCCTGCAAAAAAAGCGTCACCTGTTGGGCGATGCTGCGTGCTCGCGCTTCCAGCAGCGAGCTGGCATTTTTGACCAGCTCCTCCCGCGTGGTGCTGAAGGCCTCTTCGCCCACCTGGACCACTTTCTGCCGGGCGTAAATGCTCAAGGCAACCAGCGGCAGTAGGGAAAGGGTCAGAAAAGCGAAGAGGAACTTTTTAGTGATGCCAAATCGCATGGATGGGTCATGCGGAGCCCGTCAATCGGGCCTCCTGTGGGCGTAGGTTATTCCCCGATGTCACCAGGTCGGATCTTCATTCGAGTGCCGTGCCCGACGGCCACGTCGCCGGGTCGTTGCTACGAGGGGCTACAGAAGGCTTTCCTTTATCGCGGGTCGTCCATGGCTATCCTGCGGCCAGAAAACTCCACAGGATGCCGGCCGCGATGGCCGAACCGATGACTCCCGAGCTATTGCAGGCCATGGCATGCATGAGCAGGTAGTTGGTTGGGTCCGCCTTGAGTCCTACCAGGTGGACCTCGCGGGCGGAACCCGGAACGGCCGACACGCCGGCGGCCCCCAGCAGGGGGTTGATCTTTTCCTTCAAGAAAAGGTTCATGAACTTGGCGAACAGGACGCCCGATGCGGTGGCGATGCTGAAAGCCACGGCGCCGAGAACGAAGATGCCGATGGCCTTGGGCGTAAGAAATACGTCGGCCTGGGTGCTGGCGCCCACGGTGAGACCCAGAAAAATCGTCGCCGTGTCAATGATCGCCGTCCGGGCCGTATTGGCCAGACGCTCCACCACGCCGCTGACCTTCATGAGGTTGCCGAAAAAGAAGGGCCCCAGCAGCGGGATGGACGCCGGTGCCAGAAAGCAGCACAGCAGCATGCCGATGACAGGGAACATCGTGAGTTCTTTCTTGCCCGGGACGCGGGGTTCACTCATGCGGATGACGCGCTCTTCTTTGGTGGTAAGCAAGCGCATGATGGGCGGCTGAATGATGGGAATCAGCGCCATGTACGAATAGGCGGCGATGGCAATGGGCCCAATGAGATGGGGGGCCAGTTTGGCGGTTAAAAAGATGGACGTGGGTCCGTCGGCACCGCCGATGATGGCGATGGAGGCGGCCTCTTTGGGCAGGAACCCAAGGGCCAGGGCGCAGAGCAGGGTGAAGAAGATGCCGAACTGCGCCGCCGCGCCCAGCAGCATGAGCCGGGGCCGTGCCAGCAGGGAGGAGAAATCGGTCATGGCGCCCAAACCCAAAAAGACGATGGACGGGTAGACCCCTGTAGTGACCCCGAAATACAGGTAGTGCAGCACGCTGTTGGGTTCGTAGATACCCAGGCCGAACCCTTTGAAAAAGGGGACGTTGCCGATCAGGATGCCGAACCCGATGGGCAAGAGCAGCAGCGGTTCGTACTGTTTGGCGATGGACAGCCAGACAAATAGAATGCCGACGCCGATCATGATGAAATTGCGGAAGTCCGCCAGGTAATACCCCGTATTGGACAAAAACTGTATCAATAAGTCCATGGAACGTTGCTCCTTAACTGTGAACGCGCTTGATGACGTAATTTACGGCTTCCAGGAAAAGCGACCCTCGCCGTCGGAAACCAGATGCCCGGCGTCTCGAAGGGCGCGGACGCTCAGGTGCACATGCGGCAGGTTGTGTTCCGCCACCACGGCAAACAGTCGTGAAAGTTCAAATGGCGGCGCGAGCCCGTCAGTGAGCGATTTATAGATGTCCGCCACAGCGCCGATATCGTCGGGCATGTGCTCTGGGAGGGCCAGGGCGCGCTGGATGTCGGACACGGCTTTCTTTTCTTCAGCAGGGGCATCCTCGGATTTCTCCATCCAGCCCACGATTTTGTGTAACTGAGAAATGATCGTCGAGAGCACGGCAAGGCCGCTCAAGACGATGGTGATGCCGGCAAGGGACATGGCCCAGCCGTTCGCAGCATTGATCGCTTCCAATCCGGTCACGGTATGTTCTCCTGACTGTGGATTGCGCGGCTTGCCGAAACACCCGCCAATGGGCTGTTTCGGCAAGCTTCGCGGTGGTTATGGTGTCGCCTCGGCGTTTCGCCCACCGGCCGCAGCCGAAGCGCGAGACCGAGGGGTTTCGTTACTTTCCTGCCCTGCCGTCGTCGCAGGCTTCCCCGTCGCCGGAGTGCTCGGCGGTGTCGGAGAGGACGC
>CAYUOU010000002.1:0-106206 GCA_964446485.1 uncultured Desulfobacterales bacterium
CAACGCCGACATGAACGAGGAAGGCGCCAACATGCTGATGCTCCAGACGCGTCAGTCTTTGGGCACCTCTTCACTGAGCATGGCTTCCCAGGCTGCCCAGTCGGTGCTGAGGCTGTTCTAATCGTAACACCATGACCCCCCGGTGCGTCCCCGGCGCGGGGCTTTCCGCCTGCGTCGGTTGCACCGGCCTCGGGTTTCGCTTCATGCGGATTGTTTTACTGAACACCCTGAAAAGGAGAGGACGATTGTATTCTAATCCACTGAAAGCCTACCACTCCGTCAATAAAACAACCATGCCCGGCAAAGAAACTGAGGCCGCTGTCCTCAACCAGGCGGCTGTCAGACTTAAAAAAAGTATTCAAAACTGGTCGAACACACGCGAACAGCAGCGTACGCTGGACGATGCGCTGAGATACAATCAGCGCATCTGGACAATTTTTCAGGGCGAATTGGCCGATGAGGAAAATCCATTGCCGCGGAAACTGCGTCTCAATCTACTGCAATTGAGCGCCTTCATCGACCGGCGCACCTTCGAGGTCATGGCTTTTCCGGACCCGTCAAAAGTGGCCATTCTCATCGACATCAACAACAACATTGCGGCCGGCCTGCGCACCACAGAGCCGGCTCCCGCAACAACGCAAATGGCACAGTCGTCAGCAGTGGCCTGAGGTAGGCTTATCGACAGACCAACCGCTATAACCGTATTGATATATCTGCGTGTTCTTGGCTGTTATCCGGTTACGGTGAAAGTCGGGCGAGCACCCTTTCAACCCCTTTGAGCTGAAAATCAAGGTGGTAATTGTCTTGAATGAACCGCCGGTAGTCAGCGGGCCGATAATCGGTGTCCAGGGCCATGCGGACCATCTCCCCCACGGTATTGAACAGCAGGTTTTCCGGGAAAAGCCCGCGCGCGCCGGGGAAATTGTGTATCAGCGGTCGGATGCCGGTGGCCATGGCTTCAGCGATGCCGTAACCAAAGGATTCGAAGACGCTGGTGCTCAACAGGTAATGCTTGTCCGCCAGCCAGGCGTTCATGTCTTTCACCCAGCCATGAAAGACCACGTGGTCGGTCAAGGCCATCTCTTCGATCATATATTCCATATACAACTGAAACCGTCGTTCCTGGTGGATTCCGGCCACGTGAAGCCGGAAGCGCGGCTCCGCATCGACCAGCGCGCGAAGGCACTGCAGCAGCAGGGACGGATTCTTTTTGTGGTTGATGTATCCCACTGCCGCCAAGTCGTATCCCCGCTGCCGGTCGTAAAAAGCAAACCGATCCATGTTCACGCCGTTGTGAATGACGTGAACGGGCACCCGGCGTGTCAAGTCCGGCACCTGCGCCGCCACAATCTCTCGAATGTGCGGCGCCACGAAGATCAAGGCATCAAGGTTTTCCCAGGCCACGCGGGAGGGTGCGTCGCCAAATGCTTCATAGCTGTGGAGCCGGCACACCATGCGGCACTGCTTGGCAAGTGCAGAAGCCTTGACCACGGCCTCATCGCACCACTCGAACCAGGCGATGTCGCACCATTTCATCAACTCGACCATCTCCCCCACGGAGAAACCCTCGAAAAGTCGAATCTCGTGGGTCCGTTTTAAATGATCGATGATGTCGCCCAGGAAATTGGCGCCGGTGCGACAAAAAACGGCCAGCCGCGGGCGCCGGTTCCCGGATCCCGACGATCCGTGCTTGGCAAGTGGCATCATGATCCGCCGTCCGCAGCGGCTTCATCGATACGAATAGGCCCCGGGGCCTGCCCGGAAACATACCGCTGCCACATCTCGAGAAAACCCGCCTCCAGGTTCCGGGCGAACCTACCGGTATCGAACAGGGGCGCCGCACTTTTATTTTGGTCCAGCCGTTGACGCAGTGCGCGCAGCGCCGGTGCATCTGCGGCTAGCCGAACGGCCAGCGCGGTGAAGTCCTCAACCCCTTCGGCGACCAGTTCGGGCAGCCCCACGGCCGTCAGAATGCTGGCCGACATGTTTTCGGCGAACTGGCGCCCCCGGATGGTGACGACCGGGACACCGGCCCATAGAGCATCGCTGGTGGTGGCAGCGCCGCTGACGACCCGGGTGTCGAGTGCCAGATCGGCCAGCTTCAACCGCGATAGATGATCGGGCTTTGCCACTTTCTCGGCGAACACCAGCCGGTCGGTGGAAATACCGTGGCGCCCGGCTTGGCTGCGGATGTTATTTTTGGCCAGTGCGGTCGTGTCAAGAAGCCAGAATACGGCTTCCGGAACGTGTTCAAGCACCGCCATCCAGGCTTTGAATATCACCGGGTCAATCTTGTAGGCGTGGTTGAAACAGCACAGCACCGGGCCTTCTTCGGGCAATCCCGCCTCCCGCCGGGTCCAGCGGCGACTGGAAACGGTCTGACGGTGATCGTTGACCTGGTAGCAGTGGGGCATGTAGACGGGGTGCTCACTGTAGAACGCCGCCATCGTTTTGGGCACTACGATCCGGTCGCAGATGAGGTAATCGAAAAACGCAGCGCCGGTAGTGCCGGCCAGCCCCAGGTAGCGGACCTGGATCGGCGCCGGGCGCAGCGCGCAGATGGCCATGCGGTTTCCCTTGGTATGGCCCATGAGGTCGATCAGGATATCGACGCCGTCGCCATGGATCCGGGCTGCGGCCGCCGCATGGTCCAGCCGGTCAATATCGATGAACCGGTCGCAGCCGGCGGCGATACGCCGCCGGTAGTCGCTCTGGTCGTCGGGTCCAAATGAATAGCCGTGAATCCGGAATCGACTGCGGTCGTGGCACTCGAACAGACTCGCCATGAGGTGGGCCATGGGGTGGTTCCGAAAATTGGCCGACAGGTATCCGATGGTGATCGGGTGGTCTTTCAAGACGCGGCGGGATTGGCTGAAGGGCTTCTTCGAACCGGCGACCCGTCTTTCCGCGCGATGGGCCCATGACCTGGCAATGCGCAGCCGCCGGTCCGGGGCGGCACCCCGAACCAGGCTCACAAAAGGCTGCTCGGCCACGGATTCGCCGAGCGAGAGCGCCCGATCGGTCAGAGCATCGAGGCGTTTTTCCGCAGCGGGCAGACGGTCCCAGTCACAGACCCGTTGAAGCTGGTGCACCAGGTGCGCGCTGGCGTCGGCGTAGTCGGGCCGCAGAGCGACGGCCTTCTGGAAATGTGCCAATGCCTCCTCGGCCTGGCCGGTTTCCTGAAACGCCATGGCCAGATTGTTGTGGGCCGTGGCAAAGTCAGGGTCGATGGCAATGGCGCGCCGGTAACAGTCGGCGGCCGCCGCCATGTCTCCGCCGTCCTGAAGCAGGTTACCCAGATTGTTATGCGCTGCGCTGAGTTGGGGGTCGATGGCGAGCGCCTGGTGATAACATGCCTTGGCGTGTGCAGTTCGACCGAGATCGTGAAAAACCATCCCCAGGTGGTTATATGCCGGGGCCGATTGGGCGTCACGGACGATCACCGCCGATAGAACGGACGCCGCCTCCTCGAGCCGGCCCGCATCGTGGAGGGCGATGCCCAGATGGTGACGCGCCTCGATATGATCCGGATCCCGGGCCACGGACTGCGCGAGGAAGCCAATCGCCTCGATTGGATGGCCCGCCGCAAGGCGCAATTCGCCCATCACGGCGAGCGCCATGGCGGAACCGGGGTCGATGCTGAGGACTTTCTCCATACAGGCCGCCGCCTTCCCCGTCTCCCCAGCCGACCGAAACAATCGCCCCAGGTTGAACCATGCCTCAAGGTAGTCGGGCTTCAGTGCCACTGCTTCCTCAAAGCACTTCTGGGCGCGCACCGGCTTATCCCTTCCCAGGAGGGCCATTCCCAGGCTGTTCTGATAAAGGGCCGTATCCGGATAGCGATGAATGGCCCGCCCCACAAGGTCCGCGGCAGTTTCGTGGTCTTCGCGATGCAAGTACACCAGCCCCAGCAAGTGCAGGGCGTCGCCGTGATCCGGTGCGATGGCAAGCACCTGCCGGTAGCCGGCCTCGGCAAGGGCCAGTTCGCCACGCTGATGACAGGTCATGGCATTCTGAAACACAGGGTCGATGCCGGCATCTTGCGCCGTGATATCCGAAATGGCGGTCATTCCTTTCCCTTCGCGTCTATTGCCCCGTCAGAGGCGTCGGCACCGGAAAATTCGCCGCGCAATGCGCGCTGCGCCAACAACACCGGGTGGACAATATCCAGAGGCATGCGTCCCCGTCCATTCCTGTACTGATCTTTCAGCTGAGGGTGAACGGCGAACTGTCGAGGATGGACGTAGAGCAACAGGTTCTGCGCAGCCACCACATCACCTTGGTGTCGTCCCACAGCCGCGGACGAAAAAGATCCAGTGGAACGAAGCCGTGGCTCATGAATTTTTCCGCCCACCATGAGGGCCACCGCTCGTTGCAGTGCCCTGCTCAGCCCTGAAACGGCACCGCTGCTGAAAAAAGGATCATGTCCCCGTGTCGAACCAGGTCAGCCACGAAGCTGTCCGCACGTTCTTGGGGAAGATGCTCGGCCACTTCCATAGAAACTACCAGATCGAAGCGCCGTCCCACATCCAGCGGCACTTCCAGATCCGATAGCCGAACCCGGTCGGACTTAACGCAGAGCAAGTCGGCGGCGAGCCAAGGCCCGTCGATGCCTTGAAAATCGCAGACGCCGGCTTTTTCCAGGGCGGCCAGAAAAAACCCTCTGCCGCATCCCACATCAAGTGCCGAATCCGGCCTCACGTGAGACAGGAGCACAGCTGCAATACGTTCCGCAGACACCCTTCGTATCGTCTCCTGGATTTTGTGTTGACCGCCGAGGAGCCGCCGGTACCGCATGGCCTGATAGTGCTTTTCAGTTCGCGTTGTCATTCCGTCGTAATCTCCAGGATATCAAAAGGTCGCGGCGGCAGCTGGCTGCGGTGGCGCCGCCACATCCCGCGGTACGCCGCCTCAAGGTGCCGAACGAACCGCGGTGAGTCGAACAGCGGCTTGCGGTGCCGGTTCTCGATGATACGCTGCCTCAAATCCGTCCTGACCGAGTCATCGGCAGCCAAGGCCCGCGCCAATTCGCGGTAATCATCCAGATCCCGGGCAATGAGTTCGGGCAGCCCCAGGGCGGTGAGCAGGCTCGCCGAGACGCGGGATGCGAAATGGGTGCCGTGGATGGCCACCACGGGCACCCCCACCCACAGGGCGTCAACCGTCGTGGTGTGGCCGTTGTAGATGCGGGTGTCCAGGCAAAGATCGGCAAGCCCGAGGCGTGCCAGGTGCTGATCCTTGGGAAGCGGTCCGGCAAAAACCAACCGGCCGGGATCGATCCCTCGGACACGGGCTTCATGGCGCAGATTGGCCACCACCGAATCATTCTTCTGCTGGAGCCAAAGCACCGTGTCGGGCACATCCGCCATCACCGACATCCAGCAGTCGAAGATCAAGGGGTCGATCTTGAACGGCTGGTTGAAAGAGCTGAGCACCACGGCCTTTTCGGGAAGGCCGACATCCGCCCGACGAACGCCCTCCAGGGCGACAGGTTGGCGATAATCGGTGGGATAGTAGGTGTGCGGAAGCCGGACCGGGCATTCGGTGAAATGCCCGATATCGTCGTCCGGCACCACGATAGGGTCGCAGATCACGTAGTCGAAGAAGTCTGCACCCGCGGGGCCGGGAAACCCCAGCCAGGTGGCCTGTACCGGGGCCGGGCGCATGGCGCTGATTCCCAGACGGTGGTTTTCCGTGTGCCCTTTGAGATCGACGAGAATGTCGACACGGTCTGTTTGAATGCGGCGGGCCGCGGCCCTGTCGTCGAGGCCGGAGATATCCACGAACAGGTCTGAATCCGCTTCGATACGGCGCCGATAATCGCTCCCGTCGTCGTGGCCCCAGGAGTAGGTGGTCACGGAAAACTCGCTGTGATCGTGCAGACCGAAAACACTGCACATCTGGTGGGCGGTGGCCGCATGCCGAAATCGATCGGAGAGATAGGCGATACGGATCCGGCGATCGGGGCGATCACCGGTCATGCCCGTGTCATTCAGGCCGATACCGTTGTTGCGGGCGCTTACGGATGCCGACCAAAACCGTGCAACAGCGGCATTCAGGCCACTATCTTCGGAACGGGCAATGCACTTGAAGGGCGTCTCGGAAACGATGCCACCGGCGGCGACGTCCCTTCGGGTCAACGCGTCCAGGAGGTCAATGCGGCGGCCGATGCGGTGCCAGCTGCATGACGATTGCATGAGAAAAACCAACTGGCTGCATATTTTGGCGTTCTCCGGTTCCAGGTTCAGCGCCTCTTCGTAGCTGGCCTGGGCTGCCGTGAATCTGCCGGCCTGCTCCAATAGATACCCCAAATTGAAATGGGCGTGCGCCATCTGAGGATCCAGGGCCACTGCCTTGCGAAAACACGCGTAGGCCTTTTCGAACTCAACTGAATCCCGGAGGATCGCCCCCAGATTGTTCCAGGCCTGAGCCAAGTGAGGATCGAGGGCGAGGCACTGCCGGTATGCCGTCTCGGCCGCTGAGGTATCTCCCATTCGTTGTAAGGCCATGGCCATTTTGAAACGCGCCTTTACAGCCTCGGGCTCGAGCGCGACAGCCTGCCGATAGAGGACAAGGGCCTTGTCCATGAGCCCGCTCTTCCCGCAGCGGTCCCCCAAACGGATGCAATCGTTTGCCGTATGTCGCTGGTCGGTTTCCATCGACTCCGATGCGGTTTTTTTAATGTGAATCAGCGCCAAAGGACGAAACATCTCCTGGAATTAATGCAGCAAGCTATAGGCCACAGAATGCCTACCCCCTCACCCATCCACCCCATTCGCCGACGGCGCTGAGAAAATGATGGATCCGCTTTACGCGGCATTCGTGAAACCCTCCCGATTTTCAACAACGTCCACGTCACAGTACCGGCAGAGTATCTCCAGGCTTGAATCCAAAAGCCCCCGCTCGATGCGTCTAAACTCGGCACTGCGATGAAGCGCTTCGTAATCATCGACCATCAAGTTGCCCAAGACATGCTGCATCCCGTAGTCATTGCAGCAGAGCACCACATCCCCATTGGGGAGCAGCACGTTGCAGCGCAGGTTCCGGGCACAGGTGATGCCCCCCTGATTTCGTCTCTGTGAATCGGTAGAATGGTTAACCTGTGCATTGCCTGAACGTGAGGACAGCAACAGCCGATGGACCTTGGCTGAAACTCCCTTGATGCCCGGGTGAGGCGCCTGGCCATGAAAGTGATACCGGGCCGGTATCGAACTTGCGATGATGCGCTTCAACAGCTCCAAGTATGCTTGGTCAACACGAATCGCTTCATAGCCTTCTGATGAAGGGAGATGAACCCAGAACATTTTGAAAGGGATATCGGCCAGAGCGTCGATATCCAATAACGTCATCCCCACAAGTGTGGTGGAGGCTGCGATGCGATGTCCTCTGGCGTGTGCATGAAGAAGCATCTGGGTGCACCATGGATTCAACCAGGGTTCGCACATACCTGTGAAATGGATGTCCACGGACGCGGGCACACGTTCAATACACTGTTTGAAAACCTCAAAACTCATATGAAAAGCGCCGGCGCCCGTGGCGTTCTCAAGAAACCGCCGATCCATTCTCCGAGAGAAGGCCTTGATCAGAAGATCCTGAGGGCAATAGGAACAGTTGTTTTGGCAGCCAATTTTCGTCGTTATTTCAAGTGTAGGCATAATGCAGTCACCGATTTGAAGCGCTTAATGCAATGGGGTTTTTGACGCCGAATTTTCAATGTACCCCGAATAGACGCTGGCCGTGTTGCTGCCGTAGTGGTTGGCGATGGGCACTGCGCCGATGTCCAGCACGGTCAGGGCCAGATTCGGCTGAACCTGTTTGATGATGCGGTTCAACATGATGGATGCCTCGGTTGGGAAAAGTTTGAATCATTGGCCATGATGGATAGGTTGGGCAACCCCTTGTCGGCATTATTCTGATCCGCCTGAATGACCGACCAGATCTGCTCGTAGATCCGGTTCCAGTCGTGGTGCTCTAGCACGTGGCCCCTGACGGCACGGCTTCGCTCCCGGTACTCCTCGTCGCTCATGCCCATGGCCCGGCGAATGATCTCGCGATTCTGTTTCGGATCCTGGGTCAGATAAATGGCGTGGGGACACTCGAACCCGCTTTCAGGCGTCACCAGCGGCACCAGACCCCGGGCGCAGTTTTCCAGTATCACCGTTGCCTGCGCGTCAAAGGTGCTGGTATGAATATAAAAATCAAAGTTTTCGATGATGAATGCATTGATCTCTGGGTCGCCATTGGAAATCCTTCCTAGCGAGTAAAACCGATAGTCCTTGGAACGGCCGCGCGCGTCTTTGCAATTAGCGGTAACCCAACCGGATTTTTTCATGGCCTGAGACGCGATCATCAAGGTGGCGTCCAGACCTTCGAGACTTTGAAAGAGGAGGCCGATGTTTTTGTAATCGGCGAGGTTACTGATATGCAGAAAATTTCGCCGATTTCCGGTTCCAAAGACGGTTTTTGAGGGGAAATGACGGCTCTCGCACCCCAGGTTCACCTGTCTTAATTTGTCCTTGACCGCTCCGTGAAGCGTGTCGCGGCCCAGTGCCTGTGTCCGCCGGATCCAGATATCGCCGCAGATGGCAAAGATACGCCGAGCCGCTTTGAGTTGGGATTCGATGAACGGCGTGTGAAATTCCGGAGACATAATCGGCACCCACGGCATGAGGAGGTACGTGTTTGGGTGACTTGAGGCGCCGGCTTCCAGGGCGTTGCGCTTGACCCAGTCGTCCAGCAGTCGAGAATGCGCCCCGCCTGGCTGCCAGGCGGGGTCCCACGTGGGATGCCCCAGTAGGATGTCATCGGGACGATCCGTCACGCGGCCGCTGTTGAAATGGGTGATGTGCGTGGGCGTCACCGATTCGAAAAACCGCCGTGCGTACTTGACGATTTCCGCGTTGGCCGATTCATACCGATCATATGCCCCAAGGGTGAATCGATAGGGTGTCCAGAAAAAGTGAAGCATGAGTTTATATTCAGGTATTTATTTATATGATATAATTAATTTTTTTGTTGTTATGCCAGTTCGTTGTATTGGATCACCTGCCGCTCGTCGCTCTGGATACGGTTCCAATCCGCCAGATCATCGTAAACCTCTCTGTAGTCGTGCCAGATTTTGATGGGCCCGAAAAACGACTTGTGCCACCGGGGACGAAAATTCCAGTTGATGGGCAGCACGTAAGGGAGATAGCCCGTGCGCTCGACGGAAAGGGCGAACCCGGCCTGATCGTTCAGCGGCATGTGTGCCAGCCGGTCATCCACGAAGATGGGGATGGCGGAATCCACGGTGAAAGCGAGCTCCCTCCATGCGTCGAAAACCTGTCGCGCGGTTTCGGTGAAAAATAGCACCCCGGTGTTGTACTCGACAAGGTCCCCGGCCAATCCGCGATAGCGCCTCGCCCATGGGCATTCGCAGATGGCGCAGGCCAGTCCGTGGCGCCCGGCCTTCTCAAATCCGAAGTCGAGCCGGCCCAGGACGACCGTGTCGGCATCCAGAAAGAGGGTCTCTTCGAAGGGCGTCATTTCGAACATCTTCGACTTCTCCAGGAGGGTCGCCGACTCCGGAAGCCGCACCACGTGGATGGGCAGTTCAGCGTGATGCCGGGCCGCCGACGCCATGGAGCGCTCGAGGACATCCTCGGACTTGTTCCCCCAGGTGATATACAGGATGCCGCGTTGGCTCATCATTCCTCCCTCATCTGTCCGGCCGATGTTTCCAGAGCCTCGGCAAGGCGCACCGCCACGGCATCCCAACCTTCGCCGGCCTGCTGTCTGAACAGGCGAAGGCTCGGGTACCACGGGCTGTCATCCCGGTCCAAAAGCCACCGCCAGTCCGGAACGGCCGGCAGCATGACCCATGTCGTCCGCCCCATGGCACCGGCCAGGTGGGCCACCGCAGTGTCGACGGTGATGACCAGGTCGAGGTTTTCCACTGCGGCCGCCGTATCTGCGAAATCGTTGAAATCATTTCCAATGTTGGCAAACTGCCGACTGCGGGGAAGGCCTGCCATCTGATCCGACCCAGCCCCTTTTTGAAACCCGAACCAGCGGATGCCGGGCACGCCGAGCACCGGTGACAGGGCCTCGAGGCGGCAACTGCGACGCCCGTCGTTGGCGTGTCCGGGGTTGCCCGCCCAGACGAGACCGACCCGCAGCCCTTCCCCCGGCATTCGCCGGCGCCACGCGGTGACACGGGACGGATCCGAAAAAATATAAGGTACCTGCCGAGGGATCGTCGTCTCCGTGGTGCCAAAGATCCCCGGAAGGCTTAACAGGTGGACATAGCGGTCCCCAGGCGCGAGAGGGCTGCCCCCGCTTTCAACCGGCAAGACCTCATCGACCCCGTTGATGCCCCGCAGCAGCGGTACCAGGCCGGCGGCGCAGTGAAGCACCACCCGCTCGCAGCGTGCTTTCGCCAGTGGCAGGTAGCGCACAAATTGGAGGGTGTCGCCCAAGCCCTGCTCGTCGAACACCACGAGCCTGCCACCCTCCAGGGACTCGCCCTGCCATCGGCGATGCGAGGAAAGATCCGGGCAGCGCCGGCGCCAGGCGGGTTTGTCGAAACGCGCTTCATAACCCCGCCAGCCGTTGGGGAAATCGCCGGTAAGCAATTTCACCTGAGCCCGATTGAATCGGGCGTCGGCGCAGCCCGGCTGGATATCGAGGGCCCGGTCAAAGGCGGCGACGGCCGATTTCAGGCGCCCCTGGGCGTGAAGGAGGGTCCCCCGGTTGGTCCAGGCCTCGGCCGAGGTCGGATCGCAGGTTAGGGCGCGATCAAACAGCGTCATGGCCTCATCTTCTCTTCCAATCTTCCCCAAAACGGTACCCAGCAGGTTGAGGGCGACGGCATCGGTTGGTTTCATAGCAATCAACCGGCGACACACCGAGGCGGCCGCCTCGAACTGCGCGTCGGCGGACAAGGCCCGTGCCAGATCCAAAGAGGTGCCGACATCTCCCGGCGTCAAACCCAGCGCCTGCTGAAAGGCTTTAGCGGCCCCGCCGTGGTCGCCGGACCCCATAAGCATGCGACCACGGTTTCGATGCAATTGGGGGTTTTCCGGCGCAGCGGCGACGGCACGGTTGATGAACCCCATGGCGTGATCGGTGGCGCCTCGCGCCTGCGCCAGGATTGCCGAAAGATTGAGGGTGTCTGTATGGTCCGGGCATTCCTCGAGGATCTCCAGGCATTGCCGCTCCGCAGCGTCGACGCGGCCGCCATGATGAAGCCGTGCGGCCTGGTGAAAGCGATCCCTCAATGCCGTGGCGCTCCGAGGCGACGGCCGCGGCCTGCCAGGACCCCCCAGACGCTGCGTCAGTGCCTCAGCGACCTTCACCATGACGCCGGCCCAGTCTCCCGGGAGATCCTGGCGGAACAGGGTCATGGTGGGGTACCAGGGCGTGTCGCTTCCGGACAGGCCCCACCGCCAGTCGGGTGCATGGGGGAGCAGCACCCAGACCGGTTTTCCCATGGCCCCTGCCAGGTGCGCCACAGCGGTATCCACGCTGATCACCAGATCCATCGTCTCGATGGCGCCAGCGGTATCTGCAAAATCATCGAAGCGCTCACCAAGGTTGGCTGCGAGAAAACCGACGGCATTCGCCGCGTCGGCGGCCGGCCCCTGTTGCAACCCCCAGAGGCGCACACCGGGAAGGTCGGCCAGACATGCAAAAATCTCCAGTGGGCAGGAGCGGCGCCGGTCCTGCTCGTGGTTGGGGCTGCCAGCCCACACCAGTCCGACTCGAAGGCCGGGCCCCTCAACGATTGTCCGCCACGCGGCCGTTCTTTGCGCTTTGGCGGCAAGATAGGGGATGGCGGCCGGAATGGTGGCCGCATCGGTGGCAAAGATTCCCGGCAGACTCATCAACGGAACCACCAGGTCGCATGGGGCGGCCGGTTCGGCGATGCCTGGGCGGACCACCAGTTCGTCAACTCCGTCAATGCCCTCAAGCAGGGCAATCAGCGGTTTTCGCGTCTCGAACACGACAGTGCCCCCCAGGGCCTTAACCCGGGGCAGGTAGCGGACAAATTGAATCGTGTCCCCAAACCCTTGCTCGTCGTGGATGTAGAGCCGTCGACCGGCAAATGATGCTCCCTGCCACCGGGGCTGCGAATAGCGGTAGGGGTGGATGTGGGTCCATTCGGCCCGGTCGAAGCGACTTTCGTAGGCCTGCCACCCTTCGGCGAAATCGCCCAACAGCAGTCGGGCCACGGCATGATTGAACCGTGCTTCGGTAAAGTCGGGACGCAGTGCCACGGCACGCCGAAAATACCTGTCCCCCTGCAGGACATCTCCCGCACCGTTCAGGGCCACGCCAAGGTTGTTGTGGGCTTCGGCGAAATCAGGGCGAAGGGCCACTGCTTTTCGACAAAAAGCGACGGCCGTTTCCAGGTGGTCCAGTTTTTCCAGGACGTTGCCCAGGTTGTTGCAGGTTTCCGGATTCTCCGGGTCCAGCGAATGTGCTTTCCGGTAATGGTCGAGAGCGGCGTCCCAGTCTCCCTGGGATTTGAGAACTACCCCGAGGTTGTTGTGGGCCATGGCAAAGTCTGGACGGCATGCCACCGCTTGGGAATAGGAACGACGGGCTGCTGCCATATCATTCAATGCGTGTTGAACACCGCCTAAATTATAAAGTGTTTCAGGATGTTCCGGCCGATACTGCAGGCAACGAACGAAGGCTGAAACAGCCTCCCTCAACCGGCCGGCGCGCTTCAGCGCGTTTCCCAGATTGTTCAGCGCCTCGGGGTAATTCGGTTTAATGGAGACGGCCCGGCCGAAGCAGTCGGCGGCCGCGTCCAAGCGGTCCAATGATCCAAGCGCCAGCCCCAGATTGTTCCACGCTTCGGCAACACCGGGGCGCAGCGTGAGCGTGGCGTGATACCGGTCCGCAGCCCCTTCCCCGTCTCCCAGAGCAAGCAAGGTATTGCCCAATGCAAAGTGGGCGTCAGCCCAATCCGGGCGCAGGGAGGCGGCCGTCTCGAGGGGGGCCACCGCTTCAGCGTCTCTGTCCAGACGGCGCAAGGCCAGCCCATGATTGTATCGGGCTTCGGCAAAATCCGGCGCTATGGCGGCGGCGACTTCAAACGCCGCCAATGCCTGCTCAGGTTGCCCCATGGCGGCGAACATCTGCCCCAGGGTGTTGTGGCAATCCGCCCGCTCAGGGGCGACGCCCACGGCGCGCCGGATCCGCGCCATGGCCAATTTCCCGTCCCCGCGTCGGGCCGCAAGACCGCACCCCATCATCAGGGCGTCGATGCAATGCGGTGACGCGCTCAGGACATCCTGGCACAAGGCCTCGGCCTCGGTTAATCGCCCTGCCCCCAATGCCTGGTCGGCGAGCAGCAGTTGCCGGGATAGTGATTCCTTCATGGCGCTGGGATTATCCTAATCCGACGGCGTCAAGAAAAACGGCTTTGAACCGTTCCATGACGCGTTCCGGTGAAAATTCCGCAACCCGTTCACGATAGACCCCGGGCGGCGCGGTCCTTTGGAAACCGATCAGCGTGTCAAAGAGTGCCGTTGGCGTTCCGTAGTATAGGCCGTGTTCGCCCAGCATGGCCCGGTGGTTTTGGTCGACACCCTCGGTGCAGGCGATGACCGGCTTGTCCCGCAGGAGGAATTCGGCGATGGCCAGGCCGAACGTCTCCCCCTGGACCCTGGCGTGCAGCATGGCGTCACAGGTGTTGATGAACCCGACCTTGGCCTCGAGGTCCCAAGTGGGGTTGAGGTGGATGATATTGTGACGGGGCCGGCAGAACCGGTCAGTATTCATGAAAAGGAAGTAGGTGCCTTCATCAGCTTCTGCCACCCGTCGGACCACCTCGTGAACAAATGGGATGTTGAATTGGTCCCGGCCCCCGTGTCGGCCGAAAACAACGGCGCCCGGCGGGATCCCCAACTGCTCCCGGTAATGGACATCGCCCTCCGGCAAATCGACCATGTATGGGACGACGGGGTGACGGCCGCCTGACATTTCTTCGGCCAGCCAACTGGAAATGTAGGCGTAGACCTCGCCATGGGGGTCGAAACACTGAAAGACCGCGTGGATCAGATTGGGGCAGCCGGGAACCAGTTTCCCGTCGTTGCGGCCGTACTTCTGATAATAGACGGCATCGATGCGATGGGTATCGACCAGGCCCTGGACTTGCCGGAAATCGTCGTAGAGCAGCACCTCGAACTGTGCCTGAAATTTTTCCAGCCCCCGCAAGTCCCCCGTTGCATCCGAGATAATGATCGATTCGTTGTCCAGGATTTCCCGGTTGTATAAAGCGTAGTCATAAAGCGCCACATCGGTCCCACGGAGACCAAGCTGGTTGGAGTGGAAACCAATACGAAGCGTTTTGGCTGCCATGGGCCTTTCTCGCCCGATCCGCCGAACCGAATCTTGATCCTTCGGTAACATTCGGGAAGCAGATGTCGACTTCTGGAAAACGGCCGTAAGACAGTCTTCATGGTTTCTTTGATCCCGAAAGCAGGCCACCACCTTAAAGCCACTGGACGTGAACAAATCAGTCAGGTTCGTTTCATTGAAGAAACTGACGTGCTGGCCGGGGGTGTAATAGGCATCCTCGTAGGGGATGCCGAGTATCACATGCCCCCCAGGCTTGAGAATACGGCCGATTTCTGCGACGGCAAAGCTCAGGTCGGACGGGTAGAGATGCTCCAAGGTGTGAAAGGAGACCACGGCATCCACGCTGGCATCAGATAGAGAAATTTTAAGCAGATTGGACTGTACAAAGGAGACCGGCGCCACGGTCGGCTGTTTGGATACGGAGCGCAACCCGAGTTGTAAAGCGCTGCGGTTCAGATCAATGCCAACAACCCGTTCTACCCCTGAATGCTCCGCTGTGAGGTGAGTCATTGCCCCGTGGTTGCAGCCAAGGTCAACGACCACTCCTCTGAGGCAAGACCTAAACTGGGTCAGCACCATGGAATTGATGTGCCCTCGCCATTGGTCGGGCCTCGGATTCGGTGTTAGGTAATTCTCTTTGTTTCGATAAGAGTCGACATCTGCGGCGGACCTAGTCTCTGAGTTCCCATTCGGCAAATGACGCTGCATCGATGTCAGCCCGGTCCAATTACCGAACCCGATATCATCGAAGAAAACGATTCCGGTACCGGTGACATGGCCGACTTCGGTGATGTCCCGCTTGGGTCGCTGTATGCTTTCCCAGAACTCGACCATGGCGGGATTGAGATGGATATCGTCGAGGAGTAGGATGCCCTTGTAGCTGTTATTATCCAGGTAATCGTAGATACGTCTTTCCGACACGCCATCGTGACCGATGTCCAGGAGAATCAGGGGGGTCTGAAGCAGCCCCGGGTCCTGGAGTACGTCGCCGATCCGAAACTCGATGCGGTCCAACTTCTCGGAACCGTTTATCTTTCTTTGATCGACAATGTCGTAGGAAACGACACGGTTGTTAGCGTTGTAAGAAAGCGCCAGCGCAGAATACCCCTTGTAGGTACCGATGTCGAAGAGGGTTTCTCCATCATAGAACGTGCTCAAGTAACTCAGCAACCGGTAATGCTCCTTGAAGCTAGTGTCCAGGAAATAACCAAGATCGCCCGGGTCGGCCACGAACCGGGATAGAGGTGTTAGGTTTACGAAAGAAATGGGTAATTTTTCTAAGGAGAGCCGAGGGCAAACACACCCAATAGCAGATGCCGGGTCTACCGTAACCGCCGCACTCTTAATCTGCCGCACCTTCTCAATCTGGAGCAACGGTTCCACCGTGTCAAAATCGTACCCGTGGACAAAATCTTTTCCCGAAAACGGTCCGGAGAACTCCGCTTCCACCAAGCGCTCCCAGTCGCGATCCACGTCAAGGCTGTGCCCCCAAGTCCGGACCTTTCTCAGCATTTGCGCCTTGTCCATCACCCAGCTGTAATGGTGAAACATGGGCTTTCCATCCAAACCGGACACCCGCCGCAGCCCATTGGGCAGTCGACGGAACGTGGCCCGCTCGTGCTCATGGAAGATCCGGTTCACCGTGATGACCCGGCGCCGGATCAGGGCCGGACTGTCCTCGATCTGCCGCGCCCTGAACATCGGTTCCCTGAAATACCAATAGTTGGCAAAGTAAAGGTGGTCATGGGGCGCGAAATCGAACCCGCCTAAAAATTCGACAAACCGCTCGGTCTCGACGATTTCGTCGGCATCGAGAAACAGGATCCAGTCGCAGTCCTCGGGCAGATGCGCCAAACCCACCCAACGGGCGAAATTGTGCCAGAACCGGGGGCGAAGCATCTGCGTGATGGAATGGTGATAGTCGAATGGGATGAATTCAGCTTCCGGGTTTTCACCCCTGGCCCGGTCAACCAGCACCATGTCCTCTGGGGTGTCGTCAAAAAGGCGATCGGCGAAGGGAACCACGATCTTTTTTGAAAACGGGGCCACCGCCTTCACGCAGGGTCCGATAAACCGGTAATCGAGTGAGCAGAAATTGATAAGCGTACCGATTCTGGTCATGGCGCTAACGGCTCCTAACAGCGACGACGAGATACTGGATCACCAGCATCTCTCGCAGGTTCTGATCGGTCGGCGTCAACGGCGTCCCGCCCATGAGAACCGTCAATTCGCGAATCCGCCGGTGCATGTCGTGCTGCCGCCACAAATCCAGAATCCCTTCGGCGTTGGGATCATATTTGGGACGGATCTCCTGAACGGTATATCCGGCCTGGCCGAGCATCTTCTCGATGCCGTCCCGGGTGAAAAACCGCAGGTGCGTTCGGTCCATGATGCCCCAGTCCACGTAGTCGAAGCGCCCCTGCAGCAGATCCGTCACGGTCCGGGTGTTGCCGATGTTGGGAATGCTGGCCACCAGCGCGCCGTCGGTCTTTAGAAAGGAGCGATACCGGTCCAGCACTCCCCAGGGGTCTTTCAAGTGCTCCAGGATATCCGCGCACACCAGATGGTCGAAGCGGGCCGTTTCGAAAGGCGGTGCAAATGTGTCCATGTCAGCCGTGTAGACCCGATCGTAATGCCTTGCGGCCGCCAGCGCGGCCCTGGCGTCCATCTCGATACCAACGACCGGCCCGCTGCCGTGCGCCTTCAACACAGCCCCTAAGCCGCCCTCACCGCAACCCATGTCGAGAAATGCCCGGTCTTGAATACAGGGGATGAGCGAGACCACTTCAGGCCGCGCCTGGGCATAGTAACTTCTTTCCCGTAGGGGGTGATTCATTGGTGGTGTCTTTCCTGGTTCTCGCCCGGGATGATGACCTCTGTCCGGTAATGGCGATGCGGACGACAATGACTTCTCAGATAACTGCGGTGCCATTTCAACTTGCTTTGATTATTGGGCATTACGATATGCACCGCGCTTCAGTCCGCCGCAGGCGGCCGCCGTCGAGCACTTCTTCGGCCGTTCGCCCCTCGGCCATGTATCGATCGAGGAGCGCCCGGGTCTGGCTGACTTTGGCCAGAATCGCCCGGGCCTGATCCGGCGTGGGATCCTTTTCATGGGCCAAATCTTCAAATAGTCCGCCGGTCAACCATTTCCGGCCGAAACGGATCACATCGTCCAGTTTAACGGCCTCCATGCCGAGATCGGTGATCTTCCCCGATGCACCGTGCTCATGGATGCCATGGGCCGTGGCGATTCGCCAGATCTCCCATCCGCGGGATCGTGCGGTCAGGCTATAGTCGCTGTCGCTGCCGATGAAGGTCATGGCGGGGTCCATGAGACCGATCTCCCGAACCATTTGTTTTCGAAGGATCATGCAGGCGCCGTTGGCCCAGCCGATTTTTTCGCTCTGCTGGAATTCTTCAATACGTCCCGTCTGGTGCCGGCCCGCTGGAAAAACCTCGTACCCGCCGGCCCAGATGACGCGCGTAGCGTCTTCGGCGTCGAGTTGCAGCGGGGCCCCGATGCCGCACCGGGGGTGGTCGTCCATGAAGGCCACCATGGCCGCCACGGCGTCCGGCGCCAGATACATGTCCTGATTCAAGACCAGCAGGTAATCCACGGGGCGGTCCATAAACCGGGCCAGCCCCTCATTGACCGCGGCGGTGAAATAAATATTGTCCAGGGTGTTGTCCCTGACAAAAATCTCGACAGGCCAGTTCTGGGCCTTGAGGGCAGCAATACATCGGTTGAGCTGATCCCGGCGCTGGTAAAATGGAATGATCACCGGTACCGGGGCCCGGTAGGACCTTTCGGATGACCGGGAGGCCTGGACTGTGATGGTTGACGATGCTTTCCATGTCGGTTGGGCCGGCTTGTCACCGCCCATAACGGCATCGGCGGGGCCGCCAGCCGGCAGCGAAGACCCAAAGAAAAAGGGGGACGGGTACTGGTCGCAGTGGGTCGCCCGGCCCGGAATCGGGGATATCAGGGTTCGCCCCCGCTTGAGGATGTCGCAGAACATGAAAAAATCCGCCGGCAACGGGGTTTGGCAGTACCGGCGCATGACATCGGCATCCCCGCGCAGGGTGCCGACCCGCGCGGCAAAGGTCATGGTGGTGGAATTGGTCCGCTTCCAGTGACTGGAGCGGGTCAGCATCACTGTGGTGGCCTCCCCGCCCCCTTTCACCAGGGGGTTGGGGCTCGGATTCATGTACTTGTCCGGGTGATCGTAAAGACTGACGTAGTCAGCGCGTTCCAGTCCTTCATGGATAAGCGCCGGCGCACCGGGCTGATGGAGGTAGTCGTCCTCGACCAGGTAGGCGCCGTCATCGTCCGGCAGGTGCAAGGCCAGATCCATCGCATGGAGAAAACTCCCCGAATTGCCAAGCGCGGTCTGATGAATGTTCGGTGTGAAGCCTCTCAAAAAAGAAACGGTATCCGGTCGGCAGTTGTCCGCCACCACGGTCAGTCGCGCGGTGCCGAAGACCGAGACAAAATTCTCGAAGCACTGGCGCTTGGTGATCGCATCGATTTTGGTCCGACCGTCGCGCAAATCACAAATGCGGTAAATTGTATGCAGCATGGCGCTCTCCATTCCGGGGCCATAGTTGCAAAATCAGGGCCATAAGGAAAAGGGGGGTCGGAACACGGGTCGAGCAAACAGTTTGTCGTGCGAGGCGCTGATCGTTGCGGAATGGGGCCGTCGGGCCGCAGAGGCGTTCAGGAGGGCGGTACAGGCTGCCAATGAGATTCGGAGTCATCTTTGCAGATTGCGGGATGGGGATAAACCCCTCCCCTACGAAACCACCAGAATCCCTGCTTGAGAATTGTGCATAACCAGTTGATAATAATATAAAATTTTTGTCGATTACGGGTGTGAGCGACACCACTGCCGCCACATGGCCCGGTAAGCCGCTTCCAGACGGCCCGTGAAGCCGGGGCCGTCGGTGAGCGGTGCCGCGGCCATGCGCTGCCGCAGCGTGCGACGGAGGGCGGCGAGCCGGGAAAGGTCTCCGGCCAGGGCCGCCGCCCGCTGGACATAGTCATTTCCACTGAGCGCGATGAGGTCGGATAGTCCCAGTCCCGTCAATATGCTGACGCCGACCCTGGCGGCATGGGTCTCTCCAGCCAGGGCGATCACAGGGACGCCCATCCACAGGGCTTCGCAGGTGGTGGTGGTCCCGTTGTAGGGGAACGTGTCGAGAGCGATATCGATCTGGTGATAGAGGGCGAAGTGATCCGTGGCCGAGGGCAGGAACCCATGAAATATCAAGCGGTCTTCGGTGATACCGTGGTCGGCAAAGCAACCCAGGATGTGACGCCGAACTTCCGGATCGGAAAGGGTTCTAAATTTCATGACCAGTCGTGACCGTGGCACGGCGCTGAGCACCGCCGACCAGAGCGCTGCCACACCGGCATTGAACTTGGCCAGGTTGTTGAAAGAGCCGAAGGTGATGGTTCGCTCCGCCGCGCTGGGCAGCGGCCCCACCGGCGGCGCTGCCGTGGGCGGGTCGAAGCAAAGAAACCCTTCCGGCAGACGTACGAGAGTTTCGCTGTGAAGCGCCTCGGTGCGCCCCGGCGGATCGGCCCAGGCATCGGTGAGGCGGTAATTTATGGCAGAAAGGCCGGTGGTATTCGGATACCCCAGGTAGGTGACTTGAATCGGTGCCGGACGACGGCTGAACAACGGCATGCGGTTGCCCGCCGTGTGCCCGGCCAGGTCCACCAGGATGTCGACGCGGCGCCGGCGGATGACAGCGGCGACGCCATCGTCGGAGCGGCCGGACGTGTCGACCCATTCGCCGGTGAGGTTGCGCAGCTTTTCAGTAACCCCGTCGCTTTTTCTGACATCGGAAAAACACACCGTTTGTACCTGCTCGGCATCATGGGCGGCAAGAATCGGCGCCATGAAAGTGGCCACCGGGTGCTTGCGGAAATCCGGCGAGAGGTAACCCACCCGAAGCGGTCGATCTGGGTTTTTGTCGTTGGTGTGTTTCCGAAAGATGCCATCGGCCGGCGACCCATGGGCGGGCTCCCACGCTCGATGGGCCCGGGCCACCGCATCGGGGGGGGCTGACGATGGCTCCAGATAGGCAAGGCAGTACAGCAGATTCGAATGGACAAAAGCGGTCTGCGGCGACAGGGCCAACGATTTTCGGTACAACGCGACGCTCTCGCCGGCTCGGCCGCTGTATTTGAGGCACCGGGCCATATTGTTATAGGATTCGGCAAAATCCGCCTTCAGTTCCTGGGCCTTTCGGCAGCATTCGAGGGCTTCACCGATGCGGCCGGTTTCGGTGAGCAGAATGCTCATGTTGTTGTAGGCGGCGGCAAAGCGCGGGTCCAGTTGAACGGCCTTTTGGTAGCAGTCCATGGCCGCCTGGGAGCGGCCGTCCTCCCGGTGAACCGACCCGAGGTTGCACCACGCCTTGGCAAAATCCGGGGATAGGTCTATGGCCCGCTGGTAGCAGGACGCCGCCTGGTCATACCGTCCCATGTCTTTGAAGACGTTGCCTTGATTGAAATGGGCTTCGGTGGATTGCGAATAGCGATCGACGGCCCGTTGGCAGGCCCACCGCGCGGTGTCGAGGTCACCCGTCTCCCGACTGGCGCGGCCGAGGCAGAGGAGTGCTTCCAGATAATCGGGCGTCGTTGCCAGGGCTCGCCGGCAACAGGCGACAGCCTCACCGTGTTCCCCGCGGCCCATGAGGAGGTTGGCCAGGTTGACCAATGCCCTGGGGTGGTCGGGGCGGCGTATCAGCACCTGCCGGTAGGCGGCTTCAGCCGCCGCCGCATTTCCTCCGGCATGGTGAATGCCGGCCAGGTTGTTCAGGGCGCCGACATCGTCGGGGTTCAACCTGAGGGCCTGCGTGTACCAGTGCATGGCCTCGTCCAGGCGCCCTTGTGACTGCAGCAAAGCGGCCAGATTATAGGGCGGATCCGACTCGTCGGGGTTGATCTCGGCAGCACGCCGGTAGCAGGCTTCCGCCCGCTCAGAATGGCCGCCGGCCTTCAGGGCGTTGGCCAAATTGTTCAAAACGATTTCGTTTTCCGGATCCTGCTCTGCGGCCCGTTCCAGGCAGGCCAATGCACCGGCGATATTGCCGTCCTCCTGTTCGAGGACCCCGAGAAAATTCAGTGCATCCACATGGTCGGGATATTGGGAGAGCACGCGGTGATAGCCTGTTCGAGCAGCCGTCACCCGCCCCTGCCGGTGGTCGTTCAATGCCCGTTTCAACGTTTCGTCCACTTCGAGGCCGCTTGCGTGGGAAGTTTGCGCAAAAGCGTCCAACGGCGGGGCCGCTTCCCCATGTTGCAGATTTGAAGCGTGTCGGTGGGCCGCGCTCATGGGGCGACGACTCCCAGGGCTGGAGCGACAGGATGGGGTGTCCCCTGCCCAGCCAATTCGTGGACCACGGCGTTGCCGCACCCGGCTGCCGCAGCGCCGTCTGCCAGGCGTTTGGCGGATTGCCCCTGGCCGGCGGCCGCAAGGCTGTCCACCAGTGTGGCGCAAGACAACGGCAGCCCCGCCCCGAGGAACGTCTTTTTCAAGGATCGCAAGGCCGAAGCCCCGCGGACACCTTGGCCGCTGCAGCACAGCGCCGCCGCCATGAGAAAACGGCCGGCCAGATAGTCGGGATGCCTGTCCATGATCGGCGCCAAGACGTCGACGGCTTCCACCGACGCCCCCAGATGCATCAGGCTGTTGGCCAGATTGTAGGCCGCCTCTTTAAGGCCGGGGGCGAGATCCAAGGCCTGTCGGGCACAGTCCCGCGCTTTCGGGTAACGGCCGCAATGCCAATGGGCTGAGCTCAGATTCACTAGAGTTTCCGCGTTGGGAGGGCCCGCTCGGGCGAGCCGCTGCCATAGGGAAACCGCATCGTCGTAGCGCTCCAGGTTCATGGCCTGGACGGCCAGCTCCCGTAGCGCCATGGGGTCTCCGGCCATGTCTTCGACTTTCTGGAGACCGATCTGGAAATAGGCCTCCCCCTTCTCGAGGGCCCGGTTTCGGTCAATCTTGCCGTAGTGATGGATGGGCACCATACATGACCGGACGGCAATGCCAGCCGCCGCGAGGGCGGGCTCCACCACCTCGTGAACCGGGTAGTAAAAGCGAATACTCGGCAGGTTGGGGAAAAGGCGCACCTCTCACTGGGGAACCAGCCGTTGCCGGCGGCCTCAGCGCGGTAGCGCACGTCGTTGGGTTGCCAGCCCAACGCATTCATCTCGTGTACGTAATTGCGCGTCGCAAAGGAGAATGCGGCCGACCCCGCCGGCGTCTTTGCCAGCAGTTGCCGCAGGGCGTCGTGGTCCTGAACGCTGATGGCCTCGTCGGCGTCCATGACGAGAATCCAAGTCCCCGAAGCCAAATTGAGCCCGGCATTCCTGGCGGCGGCAAAATCCTCAGCCCAGGGCACCGGCACCACCGTTGCCCCGAACACACGGGCCACATCCACGGAGCGGTCCGTGGACCCGGTGTCCACGATCACCATCTCGTCCACCACCGGCGCCACACTGTGAAGGCATCTGGCCAGATGAGACTGTTCGTCCCTGACGATCATGCAAAGGCTCAACAAAGGGGCTTCGGGCCGCGGCGGTCTGTCACCCAACTGCCGTTGAATGGCCAATGCGCCGTCCAGAAGTCCGTCCGAGGCGCCCAGCACGGCCAGGGCCCTCTGGGCGACGCCGAAGGCTCGGGCCTGAGCGCCGCGTTTCAGCAGCACGTCAATATACAGGCAGCTGGTACGCTCGATGTCCGGCGCCCTATCAAATATGCCCTGGAAAACCATTTCGGCATGGTCGAAGGCCCCCAGGGCCCGCACGGCGTCATGGTAGGTCGTGGCCGCTTCGGATCGCCAGGGCGTCGCGGATAACCCTCGCCCCAGCATCTCCAGTGCCCCGCCGGTGTCTCCCGTCTGCCACAACAGACGCCCCAGACAGGTCATGGCCTCGCCGCCGTCCGGATCCGCGGTGACGGCCTGCTCCAGGAAACCCCTGGCACCGTCCATATCTCCACTGCAGGCCGCGAGCCGCCCCTTGGCCAAATAACCGGCGGCACGGGTGGACGCATCCCGCAGCAGAAGGTCGGCAGAGGCGATGGCCTTGTTCCGGTCACCGGCATCGACCTGGGCCAGGGTCATGACCGCATCCCAGCGGCGGCTGCGGGCCGTTTCGGGGACTTCATTCAACACCGCCACGGCATTGTCCGGCTGCCCAAGATCCCGCATCAGGTCGGCCAGTATCAGATACCCCCGCACATCTTCGGGAAAGGACCCGATGAGGGAGAGCAGCAGGTCAACAGCTTTGCTGGTTTTCCCCCCCCGATAGTGGGTTACGGCCTGCTGGAGATGTAGATCGATCATGGTGAATATCGTCGCCTGAGGCCAGCAACAAACGGGTTAGCCGGCAGCGGCCGTACGCTGCTGTCCAATAGCATCCAGGCAATTTCGCGCGTCTTCGTGCCAGGGCTCGGCTTCCAACACCCGCGCAAAAAAGTGCGCGGCGTCATCGCTGCGTTCCAAAAGGTGGCAAATGTGCCCCGTGCCCATGAGCGCTTCCACGTCGTGAGGGTCCTTGGCCAACAGCGCGACATAAATCTGTAGGGCCTCATCGTATCGGTTCGCGGCGACCGCATAAAAATCGGCCAGGTTCTTCTGGTAGACGGTGTTGTCCGGCTCTAGGGCCATTGCCTGGGCATAGTGGGACTCGCATCGATCCATATCGTCCTGCCGGTAATACAGCACGCCGAGGTCGTTGTGGGCCGCCGCGTGGTCCGGGTGGGCGGCGACCAATGATTCAAGGGCAGTTACGGCACCGGCGGCGTCCCCTGCTTCGGCCATTCCAAGCGCTTTTTGGTAAAGGGCGTCAGGGTCCTCCGTTAGACGCGGCGCCGTCTCTGCCCGGTGGCGTTCTACTGCGTCGAGGTAGCGACCCGCGTCTGCATGCCAGGGTTCGGCTCGAAGGACTTCACGATAGCGGGCCTCGGCAGCGTCGAATCGCTCCAACGCCACATTGAGGTGGCCGGCAAGCATGTGAACGTCCACATCCGCCGGGTTCGCGTCTGCCAGGGCATCGTAAATGCGAAGGGCGTCCTCCGTCCGTCCCTGGACGGTATAGTAGAAGTCGGCCAGCTGCTTTTGTATTTGTTGATCTTCGGGCGCCCGGCGCGCAGCGGTCTCGAATTGCTGCTGGGCCGTTTCTGCATCGCCCACCGTTTGAAGCAGCTCTCCGAGTCGGCTGTGAGCCTCCGCGTGGTCCGGGTGCGTCTCAACAATTTGGTTTAAAGCGCTAATGGCCGCGTCGAAGCGCTCGTTTTCAATCATGGTCTCGACAGGCTTCAACATATCGTCGCCGGATGGCATCTCCGCCGGTTTGTTTTCACCGCCCGGCGGTGTTTCCTTTTCTGGAACGGATCGCTGCTCATGACGGCGTATCGCCTCCACATACTTTCTGGCTTCATCGTGCCACGGTTCCGTTTCAAGAACCCTTCCGTAAAAGTGTTGCGCGTCTTCGAAGCGTTCGACACTCACGCAGATATGGCCCATCATCATGAGGGTGCCCACCTCGAAAGGGTCCAGCGCCAAAATCTTGACGTAAAGTTTCATGGCATCCTCGACACGGTGCTGCTGGCTGTAATAGACGTCTGCCAGCGTTTTGAGGAGATCCTTATCCGCCGGGTATCGCAACGCAGCCTGTTCCAAAATGTCCACTGCCGCCGCGGTGTCTCCCCGGTGAAGGTGCCTGAGAGCCCGTTGATAGTCGATACCATTCGGCGAATGGTCTGCCTGGGTGATCACATCAGAGGTGTTCCATGGGGTTGTTTCCGTTTTCTCGATGGGTAGTAGCATAGGGTTCACCGTTCTCTTTCTTTTCGCGCGGTTCTCCCCTGTCATGGCCGCCGACAAGGGCTCATAGTGTACCTCGGGATCGAAATTCCGTTTGAGGATGCTGCTGATATCGTAAGTGCCGTATGGCAGTTCTTTGGGCAGGTTCCATTTCACTTTGAATATCTTCCAGTTTTTTAGCAGTCTCTGATGGCGGTCATTGTCTCCGGCAGCGAAAGTGGCGCCGCCGGCATGGTGGACGAAACTGTCGCGGGCGATCCACGATTGGTAACCGGCCAGCGCCGCCCGCAGGCAGTAGTCGTCGTCCTCGAAGTTGCCGGTCCCGAAGCGTTCGTCCAACCCGCCGATGCGCAACATCACCTCCCGGGCGAACATCATGCAAAAGCCAACCACCCGTCCTGCACGCTGGGCAGGCAGTGATTGATGAGCAATCTTAGTGCCAAAATCGTTAAGCCCCTCGAGGGAGTCGATATCGTAATCGACGGCTGCCAGGCGCTGGGGGCCGGCCACCTGGTTGGACACCGGCCCCACCAGACCGATGTCCGGACGGTGTTGGGCCAGTCGCAGCAGGGGTTCCAGCCACCCGGGCGTCACCACGGTGTCGTTGTTGAGCAGCAGGATAAAATCCCCCCGTGCAGCGGCCATCCCCTGATTGTTGCCGGCGGCGTAACCCCGGTTTTCGGCATTGGCGATGACCCGAATGTGCATCGCTGCCGAAGGGGTGAGCGTCAGGGCATTGGCGTAGGCCACCGTGCCGTCGGTGGAGCCGTTGTCCACAATGATGAGTTCGAAGGGCGATCGCGTGTGGGCCAGCACGCTCTCGACGCACTGGCGGGTCAGGTGCAGTTGGTTAAAGGTCAGTACGATGATGGAGGTCAATGACGAATCGGTGGAGATGCCGGCGGCTTTCATGCGGCCCTCCGCGTCGATAATCGTGTCCGGAGAGACTTTCCCCAGCCACCGCTGGTGGAGCCGCTGGATATTCTCGGCCGCCCGCCGGAAGCGCTCGGGGCCGCTTTTGGACTCGTAGTGAATCGCCTGGCTTTCCGGCTGGTAGAACAGGCGCCACCCTGCGGCTCCCAATGATAGGCACAGATCGACGTCCTCGTAGCCATTCCAGTAGGCCTCGTCGAAACCGCCCACCGCATTGAAGGCGTCTTTACGCACCAGCAAACAGGCCGCCGAAAGCGCCTTGAAAGTCTTTGCGTGGTTGACTTCCGGCGCGTTTCCCGAGCTTCCAGCGCAGCGGTGCATGGCCTGTAGTGGATCCCCAGTGCGCCGGTTGTCCACTAGTATCACGCCGGCGTGCTGGATTGTGCCGTCGGGGTAAAGCAATTTGCTGCCCACGGCCCCCACCGAAGGATCGGTGTCAAGACAGTGGATTAAAGGCGGTAGCCAGCCAGGCCTCACCTCGACATCGTTGTTCAAAAACAACACTGCGTCTCCGACAGCAGCCACGGCGCCTTGGTTGCATGCCCGGGCGAACCCCTGATTCTCTCCATTAGAGATTACCGTGATTGAGGAAGATTCGATGGTACTCAGGTAGGCGCCGGTACCGTCGGTAGAGCCGTTATCCACGATAATCGTCTCGCATAGATGCGCCGGGGTGTTCTCTGCCAGAGCGGCGAGGCATCGTCGCGTATATGCCAGTTGATTGAACACGGGGATCACCACCGACACCCGAGGCGTTTGCGGAGTGCGCTCAAGGTGCACCGGCAGCAGAAGAGACGCCCAGTGATGCAAGTTGTCGGAAAGGGCATGGTGACGCCAGACATCGCGGCGGGCGGCCTGGGCTATCCGCTGCCGCGTTTCCGGCGAAGACAGCAACATCCTCAACGCGTTGGTCCAGGCAGCACCCTCGTTTTTCACCAGCACGCCGTTCTCCAGCTGATTGACAACCCTCTGGTAGGGTGGCAGATCAGAGAAGACGCCGGCAATTTCACAGGCGCCATATTCCAGCCACTTGATGGGGCTTTTAGCTCGATTGAACGGGGTATCCGCCAGGGGCACAACGGCCAACTCGGGCCGAAGCGCCGCCAGCAGTTGGCTGTATTCTGCATAATCCGTTCTAAAGGGGGCGACTTGCCGGACATTTTCCAGAGCTTCCAAGCGCGGACTACGATTACCCCACAGCAGCAATTCAACGGAATCTCCGAACTCCTTCAAAATCTGCTCCAGGGAAGCCTCGATTATGGATAGATCCGGTTCGTGTCCCTCAGTGCCGGCAAAAAGGATCCTAGTCTTTCCGCTTCCAGCCGACTGGGGCGCGTGCTGGAAACTCCAGACGGCGTCCGGGAGGCAGTTGGGCACGACAGCGATATCAGACCTCAAATGCCGATAGGCCGCCTTCACCTGCAATGTAGACACGATGACAGCATCGGCCTTTTTGATGTAGGTCTCAATGTCGGGGGCAATGCGCTGGTAATAGTCATGCGCGGGGTGATCGGGCTTCAAACTTATGAACGCATCGTCAAATTCATAAACGATGGCCGGCCGATTAGGGCCGAGATCTTCTGCTAAGCGATGATACGGCAACGCTTTGGCGGCGTTCCGTTGTACGATGATGAGGTCGAGCTGAGGCCAGGTCTCCCGTAGGGATGCTTTTGCGGAAGGAATCTTGAGTGGGGCCCAGTCGATCGGCCAGTGCCTCTGGAGCTCCCGCAGCGGCTGAATCAACCGTATTTGGGGGCAGGCGAATGTCGGTTCGTCGAGGGTGACAATACCAATACGATAGGGACGTCGGTCGGTATTCCGCGGTGGTACATAAACACGAATCGGGCTGCCCGTAGCGCTCCTTGTGGTGCCATCAGCCTCAATGATAGTGTCGGGGGTGAAACGGTTGGCCCACTTGCCCTGAAGCAGACGCAGATTGCTGTCCGTTCGGACATGGCGCTCCGGCCCGCTCTGCGATTCATGGTGAATCACGCGGCATTTTGGTTGGTATACCAATACCCCGCCCACCGCCCCGAGCTTCAAGCAAAGATCGACGTCCTCATATCCGTTCCAGAAAGATTCGTCGAAACCGCCGACCGCATCGAAACGTTCGCGCCGAACCATCAGGCAGGCCGCGGTGAGCGCCTGATAAACACGGGGTTCGCTGGCTGCCGGATGGGCCGCCGGCTTACCGTAGAAGGGATGCCAGGGTGCGACGGGTAGAGACTCGGCCAAGTTTTGAGAGACAGCCACACCAGCATGCTGGATCGTACCGTTGGGGAATACCAGTTTGCCGCCAACGGCCACCACTCGAGAATCAGTGTCCAGCACCTCCAATAGTGCCGACAGCCACCCCGCCTCTGGCTCTGTGTCGTTGTTGAGAAACAGCAGATATCCGGATCTGGCGGCATTGGCGCCCTGATTGCAGGCCTTGGCAAATCCCTGGTTGACGTCGTTGGTGATAACCCGGAGCCGATGCCCCTGGGACGCCAGAAGATCAGAGGTTCCGTCGGTCGAACCGTTGTCGACAACAATGATCTCGGCCAATTCTTCCGGGGTATGTTCCCGGATGCGCTCCAGGCATCGGTGCGTCATTTCCACTTGGTTGAATACTGGGATGATAATGGAACATCGTGGGCGCATGAGCTGTTTTCTCCGCTGATACCGTTCTCGATACCATCGGTGAATGAACCGGGCTTCCAGAATGGGAATCTGGCCTTTCTGGGACAGTGCGTCCGGGGAGATCCATTGCAATCCGGTGAAGCCCTCGATGTGGCGGCACATGAACCGTTCGCCCATCCGCAGCCAGAATTCCTGGTCACCGTCCGCCAGAAACCGCTCGTCAAAGTAACCCACTGCATCGTGGACCGAGCGCCTCCACATGGGGTGAGGGCCTATCATGCATTCATTGAGCAGGTCTTCATACCGGTATTCCGGCCAGCGGTAAGCGTCGTAGTGCTGATTGGCTCCAAAAGTCTCATGCGGGTGCCGCGTAAGATAGGTGTCGCCGTAAACCATGGCCACATCCGAATGCGCCTCAAGCTCGCCTGCCATGATCCGGCACGCGTCGACATGGAGGTGGTCGTTGGTGCTCATACTGAACAGAAACCGACCCCGGGCCGCCCGAACAGCAATGTTCCAGGCGGCATAAACACCAATGCGGGCCCGGGTGCGAAGGTAGGCGATGTTTGGATGGCGGGCACGGTAGCGCAGGACGATATCTCGCTCGTCTTCGGGCGAATCGGCATCAACCACCACGATCTCCAAGCGCGCACCGATACTTTGAGACAGCAGGTTTTCGAGGCACTCCACCATGAACGCCTCCGACCGGTAAGTGGATACGATGGCGGTGACCCAATAGTCTCCCGGCGCGGAAGGTACCGAGGCGACGATTTCTTTTTCCTGGGAGCCGTCGGCCAGACTGCTCCAGGTTCGGAGGACCTCTGTATCGAAAGGCTGTTTGACCAGTTGCGCCAGGCATCGGGCGCGCAGTGTGTCGACGGCCGCACGCGGGTAGGACCGGGCGGGTGCCGTCACCGAATCTCCTGGCGTTTTTCTCGCGACCGCGTCCTCGGGTGCAACCTGGCTAATCAGCCTGATCGGTGTGGGCGCCGGCTCAGTATCCGTGGCGCAAGGGAAGCTTCTTTCCCGGGCAATCACGGTATCGGCTTCAGCGTTGTACGCCGGCATATACCGGGCCGTCTTCTGGTCCGGATGGCTGCGAAATCCGCCGAGCAGCGCATCCACCGAATACAAGGCATCGGTTCGGAAGAAGCGACTCCACAATTCCAGGTCTCCGGCGAATTTCAAAGCGGTGTCCATGACCCCGCCGGCCTGTTCCCAGAGAGCTCTCCGCCAGAAAGTGGATTCCTGCTGAATGTGTGGGGGACCATAACGGCCGGAAAGGTAGTCATGCCGGCACCACTTCGACAGCGGATTCAGGATGTCGCTCAATCGTCCGTCGGCATCCCAGACGGTGGGACGCCCGGTGATCCACCGGGCGTGTGGCCAGCCCATGAAGACAAGGGCCGTTATGAAAAGTGAATCCTCGTGGAGCTTGTCGTCCGCATTCAACCACCCCATGATGTCGCCGGTGCATTTTTGCAGCCCTTCAGCGATGGCGGCATACTGTCCGCCGTCCGGCCGGCTTTGCCAGTGGGCGAGGTGGGTGGCGCGCTGCTGAATAATCGCCGAGGAATCGTCCCAGCTGCCGCCGTCCATGACGATGTACTCCAGATGGGGATAATCCTGGTCGATAATGGAATCCATGCAGACGCTGAGAAAGGCCCCTTGATTCAGAGATGGGGTGACTATGCTGATTCGGGGAAGATGCTCCCGACAGTATCGGTTGGCTTTGACCATTTTGGCCAGCAACCGGAAATGCCGCGTCGATGCGAGAGCGTCTTCAGAGCGGTCCGGAGGGGTGGTGGATGCTACCGCCGGCTTTTGCCACAATACCTGGTAAGACATTGGCCGGCCGAAGGCGTCGTAGGACGTTTTGGTCACGGGCTGCCACAACCTTTCGTAGGCCTGCCGAGACATGGTGTATGCGCCTAAAGCCTTGGGCACTGCCTCCAGTGGCACGTAGGCGTTGACGGTCCTATAACGCTGAAAGAAATGGTGAAGCAGTCCGTTGGCCCAGACGCCGTCGGCCTTGAGGATGACATCGAAGAGGTGAAGTGACCACCCGCCGGGCTTCAGTACGCGATCGAGGTCATCGCAGATTCGGTCGCGGACGTTGTCGTCTTCCGCTATGTGCTCCATGACCGAAATACTGATCACTGCGTCGAAATAGCCGTCGGGCAGTTCTGCGGAAAACGATCCGAGGTAGTCGTTCACCCATCGCGCGTTCTGCGATGTCGCTCCCACGGGGCCGTTCCCAACCCCCTCAAACTTGTCGAGGTTCCAAAACTCATATTCGCCTCCCAGCGCATCGATCACCCGGGAATCCCCCCCGCCGACTTCCAGGATGCGGGCTCCGGGTGGCAGAACGCTCCGGATGAAGGTGCAGACCAAGAGGTCCTGGTATGCCTTAAGATCGCAGTCGTCAGGACTCACATCGCCCCCATAGACCAACCGACAGGCCTCCTCGAATAGGCCGAAATGCCAGTACTGGGAAAATGTGAACGTCTGGAACACCGATGGTAGCAAGTGGCGGTCAACATCTGCTGAAACGTCGCGGACACGTGCTGCCGTCGTCGACCCTCCGACGGCCGCCGTCCTGTCGCCGCCTCCGGAACCAGAAGTCTCGGTTTCTCGGCTCATACGAACAAAAGCTTCGGTTCTAACGATCTCTGGGACGCTTTCAAGCATAAGGATGGGGGTTCTTCGCATGACCTCGGCATGTCTCTTCATAATTTTTTCATAAAGAGCCGCATAAAGAGAAACGATTCGCGAATGGTCAAAACGCGCGACGGCCGTCTTCCGTGCATTGCCGCTCAAGGTCCGACAGGCATCAGGATGACCCGCCAAATGGGATACGACAGCCACCATGCTGGCGACATCCCCCGTTGGAACGACCCGCCCCGTCACACCATCTTCGATCATCTCGGGAATGCCCCCAGTGCCAAACGTCACCGGCGGGATGCCGCAGGACAAGGCCTCTATGATGACCAGTGGACAGTTGTCCGCCACGGGCGTGTACAGAAAAGCGTCCATGGCGCTGTAGACCCGGCATAGTGCCGCCTCGTCCTGGATATGGGGTACATTGACAATGCGTGGGTCTTCGGAATGGGCATCACTGCCGATGTTCACAAAAATAAGTTCCGGGTGCCGCTCCCAAAGCCCCTTCAGCACCTGGTGGGTGTAATGACCGCCTTTCCACGGGTTGGTGAGTGTGCCGCCATGTCCGACGGCCCCAACCACGAATCGCTCTGCGGGGATGCCGAACTCCGCCCTGGCACGCCTGGGGTCTTTCGGCTTGAACCGCAGGGTATCAATGCCGTTGGGTATTACACTCCTAGGCAGGTGCCTGAGATTGCTACTGGCAACCTTCTTCTCTAACCAATGTGAAGGCGTGACCACATGTGCGTTCAGATGTCTGTAAATAAAGGCTTTGTCCAGCCAGAGCCGATCAGCCACGTCCAGGGAAATGGCAGGCTCGATGTCGAGCCGGGGGCACCTTTTGCAGCCGTTCCGCCACCGCATACAATCAAAGGCGTGTGCACAGTGCCCTGTTATTGCCTGCATGTCGTGGAGCGTCCAAACCGTCGGTGTTGACCGCGTGAGTGCCGGCAGCGAAAACGGATTGAAGTAGTCTCCATGAAGGTTGTGAAGGTGGAGCAGGTCGGCGGCACGAATCTCATCATGAAAAACAAGTTGATGACTTCCCTGAAGCTCATAGTACAGCAGCCCCCGGTTCCTGCATTTTCCCATCAGATAGGGATCCGGCGATTTGGGGAAAACGTGGACGCTGCCGGCTCGACTAATACGGTGCCCCACCATCATCCCGGCGTCGTGCCCCGCCTCGCGTTGAGCCTCGGCCAATCGCCAGGCCACTTTGGCGGCACCTCCCACAGCATCGTGGGTGTTGATGTGAACGATCTTTCTGGAATCAGACATGGTCCCCTGCCAAGATGCCGCCCGAGATATCAATGTGATTGGTCATGAAGTTTTTGAGCCGCCGGTCCCTCTGGGCCAGGGCTATCTGATCGAGTTCACTGCCGTTGGAGGCGGACAGCCATTGTGCGAAGACTTCACCGTTCCAGTTTCTCACCAGGCGGCGCGGGACCCGGTACCGGTCCAGCGGTGCGGTTACCCGTCCCTGTGCATTGGCGATGCCGGAAGAAAAACCGCTCAGTTTGACGATCGCGGCCGTAGTGCCGGTAAAATCGCCCCCCGTGCCAAAAGGATAAGAAAAATGATGTACTGGGCCGCCGGTGATTTCTTCGAGTATCTTTTTCGACAGATAAATTTCCCGCATCTGCTCTTCCGGCGCCAATGCGCTAAGGCACGCATGGCTGACGGTGTGAGCGCCGATCTCAACGAATGGACTCCGTGCCAACCGCCGCAGTTCGGCTGTGGACAGTCGTCGGTGCGCTGGACAGGCCTCAATTCGTCGTCCCGCCCGTTCGTGTACGCTCGCAAGAACTCGGTTGATATCCGCAGGGGTCATTGCACGAAACCGGTTGCACAATCGCTTATATGCCTGAATTCGTTCTGCTGGAGTGCCTGTGGGGACTATTCGAGGAAAATCATCCGACCCGATATCCAAGCGCTCTGGCATCGCCCCGTGGAAAAAGAGATGCTCTAGCGCGTCCCACCAGAACTCGGAAGGCTCGTCTAAACCGCCGGCGGTAACAAAGATGGTCACCGGCAGTTGGTGCGCTTCGATAATCGGCAGAGCGTCTGCAAGATTGTCGGCATAGCCATCGTCAACGGTGATGGCCACCATGTCCCCTGCAGACTGGCCGTCATTCGCCACATTCATCAGGACCGACAGGGGTACAACCCGGCAGTGCTTCTTCAGATGGGTCAGATGATCATTGAAATGCTTTGGAGATACCGCCAATAATTGGGGGTCCAGGGGATCTTCCGACACGCGGTGGTAGAGCAGTACTGACGGGCCTGCCGGTGAAATGACCGCTGCGCCGGTGCTAGACCCGGTTTTGTGCACGATCGCCGTGAGCACCACCTGATAGTCGTCGTCACGGACCTCCAGGATCTCCTGCGTCAGTTCCTCCTGAGCGCGGCCGTCGAGAAACGCCTTGGCCACTGCTACGTTACCGTGAGCTGTCACTCGGATGTCAGCCCCTGGCGCGGCCTCCTTCAGCAGTCGCGCCAGGGAGTGATCGGTGAACCGCCAGTATTCTCCCCAGCGGTCCATGTCATATCGCGAAATCTGACTGATGCCGCTGGCCGTCAGAAGCAGGTGGCCACCCGGCTTCAGCGCGCGCACCGCGCCGGAGAGAGCCGCCTTGACGTTATAAATGCATTGGATTGTCTGGGTAAGGATGATGCAGTCATAAGCGCCTTCTTGGAGCCCTCCCCCTTCGGTCAGATCACCCACGATCGTCACGCCCGGGCCCGGTGCGGCGTTAAGCACGTCCGAGCTAGTCACGGCGCTGCCAAATTGCCGGGTGTAGGCGGCATCGCCAATCTCCAGCACGCGGCCGGTGATGTGCCTGCGATGCTCGTCGAGAAAGGCCTCGATGTAAAACCGATCGATAGGTGTTCCCCGATCAAAGCCGAATTGGCGACTGATAGGCATCAACCGCGCCCCTGAAACCGTTGAGGCTGGCGCCGTAGAGGGCCCCAGGATGCGTTCGATGAGCGCGATCCCCTCGTCGTCGAATTGGCGCCGCCAATCGCCGACAATGCCTTTGCGGTAATGTGAAGATTTATTCTCTTGCCCCCGCCCCCGCCCTGATACTTTTTTGAACTCGAATCGGGCGATGGTTCTAGCCAAGCGTTCATCGGAAAGGGAGGCACCGACGAACCGCGCCACGTGGTCCATCACCCGGGTGCAGTCGTGAACGAGGTCTTCGTAGGCCACTTGGTGAAGCCGGGGGTGATCTGTGTTGATCCAGTCCTGCAGAAGGCCGGTGTAGTGGTGCGCATAAGTCGACAAATCCCATTTCAAGATATCGTTGATGGCCATATCGGGAAACGGCGGCAGGTCTGGGCGGTATCCCTCGACGTGTTTTCGCATATTTACTGAAGAGGCCACTACGTCGTGGGGGGCGCGGTGGAGAAACAGCACATCGAAATCGTAGGCGTCCGCCCATGCCATGACCTGTTCCGGCGTTTCGGCCATGTGTCGGACAGATATATGGTTCATCGCCAGGGTGCATAGTACTTCTTTCTCGCTGTCTGCGCCATCCGTGTACTCCCAGCTCATTTCAAGCAGATCGGCGACCATGTTTGACAACCAGTGGGTGCCGGACCGCCATAGAGTGTAAATCAGCAACCGCGGCCGAAGCGCCTCGTCGAGGGCGCCATCGCCACCGAAACTGGGGTCAAGTGTGCTGGATGGATGACCACCGGGCGAATTGTCCATGGCCGCGCTCGAGACGTCCCTGTAACTGCCAATTGCCTTGATCTGCGGTAGATCCTGGTCTGCAGTATCTACCGTTGACGGTAATGCCTGCCGCCGCGCATAGATGAGGAGAAAAAACCGGGTCGATGCATCGGCGCGGAACGGTGGCTTTGTGGCGGGATTGGTTTGATGGTCGAAGTCATGGACAAGGTAGCGAAATCCGCTACGATCCAAAATCGAGAGAATGGGGTGGAGGCGCTGTCCGATTTCCGGAAATCCGTGATATTCGATTACCATTTCCCGGACCTGCCGCAGTGCGTCGGCGACGTCTTCTAGAACATCCAACTCGGCCCCCTCGATGTTGAGTTTGAGAAAATCAACACTGCTGGCGAGGTAAGGCCCCAACCGCGCCACCGGGATGCTGTGGTCGGCCTCTTTGGAAAAAATGGAGCTGCCGTCGGAGTGATCGCTGCCGAACTGGACGGTGCCGTCCTTTGCGTAGAGCCCGGCGGGAACGACGGTCACATCCGTCCAGCCGTTCAGGGCTATATTGGCTTCCAGCAGTGCCAGGGACTCGGCATCCGGTTCGAAAGCGGTGATGCGGGCATTTGGGTATTTCTGCTTCACGTAGAGCGTGAACAGGCCGATGTGGCCGCCGCCGTCGATGACCACGGGGTCCGGCTTCACGGCGTCGAAATCGTAGATGCCCTGAAGGAAGATGTCTTTGGCGGCCGTGTAAAACGCCAGCAGGTCGCGGCAGCGGATGGTGAGGCCGTGAAACCGCACCGCCCACCGGCCGAATCGCTCGGCCTGACCCATCGCCAGGATGTTTGCCAGATCGTTGTCGGCGATGATCGGCCGGTACCCGTCTTCGCTTCCGGCGTTCGCCGCCTCACGAATCCGTGCCGAGCCCTCCGGATGCGTGGGTTCGATGGCCAGCACCCGCCGGGCGAAATCGGTGGCCAGGGCGTGCTTGCCCGTTGCGGCGGCGGCATCTGAAAGCAGCATGAGGGCGTCTTCGTCGTCGGGGCGGTCATCGAGAACCGCCCGGCACTGGTCAACCGCTCCGGTGGCGTCGCCCGCCCCGAAGAGAAATGCCGCATAAGCCTTGCGGGCGGCCCCATTCGCGGGATCAGAATCACAGGCGGCCTGGTAGTGCCTTCGCGCCGCCGCGTCGTCCTGCCGCGCCTGCCGGCAGCGTGCCGCCAGCAGGTGTGCGCGGCCCCGGCATCGGTCATCGTCCAGCGACAACAGCGGCAGCACCGCTGCCAGGGCCTCGTCGAGTCGGCCCAGGGCGTGGGCATCCTCAGCGCGCCGCAGTATGGTTTCCGGTGTTTCGATGCCCCCTTCCGCTGGCGGCAGCGGGTAGCGCTCTGCAGCATGTTGGCGAATGGCGTCCTCGTAGAAATTCTCTATCCGCCGGCGGTACTGCTCCAGGCGAAGAAAATGATACAGGTAGTCGTCCGGGGAAAGTGTCTTCAGGCGCTCGGCAATGGTCAGCCGTGCGTGAATCCGCTGTTGTCGGCGGGTTTCCCGTTCATGTTCCGTCAACTGGAAGTGTCGCCTGCCGGGTATCGGTGAAAGCCGATCGATAAGATCGGCCAAGCGTGACGTGGCTTCTCCGTCCACGAAGGGGGCATAGTTCGCCAGAGACTGGTCGGTGCATTCCCAGGGATAGTCGTCCAGGGCACCGCACAATTCACCATAGTCTGTCACCACGGGCTCGTGGGTCATGTGATTCTTCAACCGGGTTCGGTCCCCGTCGAAATCCGGCAGGATGGACACGGTTTTCTTCCGCTGAATCCACCCCTCGATGGCAACGGTACTTTCGGTGTGCAAGACCGCGTCGGTGGATTGCAGCAGGGGAACGATATAGTCGTGGTTGTCCACCAGGACGACGTGATCCCCGCCGTAGTGACGGTCGTAGTAGGAAGACTTGTCCCAGGGATGCCGTTTGATGAGCAAAACGCCGTTGGTTGCTTTGAGATCCTCGATCAGACGGAGGATGATCTCATGGTGCTGCCGTTTTTGTGCCATCTCACGCTGCAACCGCACCGGTATGTTGACAAACTCGAGGTTTTCCTCCGACGTCTGCCCGCCGGCCTCGTCGAAGATAAAACTGGATATGTAAAGCAGTTTTCGGGCGAACCGATCCAGGCCGTATTTTTCGCTGACATGGGCGGTTTCGAGGCTGCAGATCTCCGGGTGAACGGAGAGATCGAACCGGGGGCAGCCGATGTGGTGATACTTTTCTTTGGCCAGGATATCGGGGTGCTCCTGCACGTAACGGTTGAAATCCTTGCTGATGACAACCTGGATTTCGATCAGTGGATAATTCCAATCGCGGAAATTGGCGCGGAAGAAATAGGGTTTTCTATCCTCGTAGCAAACGTTTTCCGTAGTGTTGAGGACGAGGTTGATGCCGCTGTCGGCGATGAAGCGGCCTACCTCGTAGGTGGTTTTCTCACCGATCTGCCCCATCACGACGGAGTCGGGGTCAAAAGCCCGGACCGCGCCGGTCGGGTCGTCCCACAACGGGTCGATCTGTGTGTCATGTCCTCGGCGCATCAGGAGTTCTTTCAGGAGCATGAGCCCCCGAAAGTCCCGGATGAAATTATCGTAGAACAGCAATATCCGCATGGCCGCCTATCCTATAGTGATCGTTTTGTGGCATCCTTACCGCACCAGCGGGGCGTAAACCCTGGCAAAGGCTTTATGGAAGAGGTTTACCCACTCGGAGATGCCCTTGCAGGAATTCACCGTGCGGGGCACTTCGCAGCTTCGGCAGGGGTAGTCCTTTTCGTCGGTGAAGGTGAAATCCCTTTGGAGATGACATCTTCTGAACTGCCGGCAATCCTCCTGATTCCACACGGACATCATGTCGTATCCGGGGTCCCCGGCATTGCCGATGACGAAGTGCTCCTCGAAGTCGAAGGGGCACGGGGTGAGGGTGCCGTCCCACCGGGCCCCGATGAAGTACCAGGGCACCATGCAGCCGGGATGATCATCCAGCAGATTCTTTCGGCTGCGGGCAGTGTCGGCGTACCGACTGTGCCCCTGGATGGCGTACACCTCGGTGGTGAACACCCGGTCGACGCGCGGCGTCCAGTAGGCCTTGAAGTCTTCTATTTCGTTTCGGGTGAGATCGAAGTCGCAGGCCATGACAGAGACATGACAGTTGTAGCCCCCCTTATCGATGGTCTCCAGCAGACTATGAATGTTGGCCATCACGGTAGCGAATGTGTCCCGACGGCTAATGATGCGGTGGGTTTCTTCGGTGTGTGCATTCAGAGAGACTTGAAGTTTCTTTACTCCGGCATCCAGAAGGCCTCTGGCCATTGACTCATCGAGCAGCACACCGTTGGTGATGATGAAGCAGGGAACGTTGTGCTGGCTGCCATAGTTGACAATATCGACGATCTGCCGGTGCAGCAGCGGCTCTCCGCGGCCGATGAGTGTGGTGGGAGGCATAAACCCGTTGGCAAAAAGATTGTCCACGATGCGCCGCCACAAATCCATGGACATGTAGCCCGGTTTTCCCCGTTCGGATTTGGGCGCACACATGATACAATCGTGGTTACAGACGTTGGTCGGCTCCACGTAAAACTGGCTGGGAGGCACGCTTACCGTATCCCGACCCGTGAAGACGTCCTCGCGGCGGGCCATCTCAACCGCCAGGTATGCTTCCAGTCTGTCATGAATGGTCATGTTCATGCTTTTTATCCTTTTTCTCGGTGCAGCTGTCACAAGGAAGCCATCAACGCCGCTTGCTCGCGAATGACAGTTGGGTCCAACCCGTAGCTTTCGACGATGCGCGGCACCCGATGCCGTGCGATGATACCCACCAAAGGGCAGTCAGTGGCCACCGGCAGATTCTGGTCGTTGAAACCGTCGTTGTCGCTGACGTGAAGCGCGACAAGGCGTTCTCCAAATGCGTTCAGCACGTCGTGCATGTCGGCGCCGATGGTCTGCTGGTTCACCTTGGCATGGCCGATGTCGAACAGCAGGCCAAGGTCGTTCCCGCCCACCGCCTCGAAAATGGTCGTGAGGCTCTCTACATCGGTGCCAAGGCACAACCGGTTGCCCCCGTCGACAAGCCCAAAGCCAGCGATCACGTTATTCTCCACGGCGATCTTGATCCCGTGTGCGGCGCCAAAGCGGCAAAGGTCCGACAGCCGGCGGATGAAATGATGCATCGCTTCGTCCATTGAGATCCGCGGCAACGTCATCTGCGAGGCGTTGCCCAGGTGTGAGCCATCAGCCGAGTCGAAGGTGAAGCCGCAGTGAACGGAGTAAAATGGCGCGCCCACCGCCGCGCACAGCCTCACGGCGTCCCGGCACAAGGCCATGGTGCGAGCGCCGACATCTTCTCTTGATGTAGCCAGGTTCAACAAAAAGGGTGCAGCCGGGGGCGGAAAATAATTGTGCACCAGAAACCGGAACCCATGCCGGTGGGCCATCACCGTCTCGCGCAGACCGGGGGTTGCCGCCACGCCGGTGCTCAACTCGATATGATCGATGCCAAGAACCGATGCCTGGCTTAGAATCTGCCCCAGATGGGTCGCCCCAAAGGCGCCGGTGCTGATGTAGACCTCAGTCATGCCTCATCCCCTCCAGAATGTCCTTGTCGATGGCAGGACTGAACAGGGTCTTGCAATGGCGACTGGCGGAGTGCCCGGCCGGACGCCCCAGACTGAAATCCCTGACGCACTGGACGATCATGACGTCCTGGGCCTGACGATAACGCCAAAGGATGGTATCGAAATCCGCCATGCCGGTATTGGGGAAAACCGCCTGATAGAGGATCTCACCAGTATCAACACCGGCATTGACCCGGTGGACCGTTGCTCCCAGAAACCGGTCCGTCGATGAGACCCGTGTTTCCTTCCGATACAGACCAGGATGGGCTGGGAGCAGTGAATGGTGGGCATTGATGATACGCCCGGGGTACTGATCGATTAGATCAACTGGAAGAATGAATGGGAATCCGGCGAGGAGGACCAGATCGATGGAATGACAGGCCAGAAAACCGCTCACCGCGACAAAATGCTCGTTTCTTTTGTTATTTTCAAAGCTAAGCACTTGATAATCAGCGTTGGGGATCTCCCGGTACCGCGTCAGCCCATTCGCAGCCGCTTCGGTGGCAACCATGGCCACCACCGAAGCGTCGATCAGACTCGCGTCGATGGCACGCTGCACTGCCAGGTAGTCCCCGCCGTGGGCACCGATGATAAAAGCCAGGTTCATTGCGTCACCCGGTACTTGAGAAAGTGATTGCGGTAGCGCTCCCGAAGGTGCGGGTATCGTCGCGCCCAATCATCGCAGAGCGCGCGATAGGTCTCCGCATCATGAATGTTCTTTCCCACGCCGACTGGACGGGTTTCGTTGCCGAAACGTTGTTTGAAGGCAAACAGAGCATCGTCGGGCGCGCATCCCAGCCCGCCGCCGAAACTCAACACGGATGATGGTCCGGTAAAAGCCATCTCCACCAGGGTCGCCAGCAGCAGATCGTTGGGATAGTGTTTCTGCCAACGAGCCTCCGACCCGCTGAGGTGATAAGTGGAGTAAGGGCCGCTCTGAAACACCATGGCGGCAGCGATCACCGACTCCTCCAGCATAATATTGAGCAGCCTGGCCGTGCCGGCCATCCAGCGGGTAACCGCCGCGGTGTATGCGCTGCCGAAATGATAATAAGGGTGCATGCCGATCCGACGGGAAGTCCCGGCATACAAGCGGTTGAAAGATCCCGCGGTGGAAAGATCGGCGTCCACCTCGGCACGCAAACCGTGACCCCGCGCCTTCCTGACGTTTCGGCGGGCGCTGGCGCTGGCAATAGTGATGCCGGCGCCGTTGTCGTACCGGCGGTAAACATTCTCACGGACAGTCGTGTTATGCGCTCGCCGCAAAGGGCCCTGGGGCCCGCTGAATAGGGGGTTCTGGCGGACAAACTCGGCGATTACGCCGTTTTGCCGACACCAGTCATCCACCACCCGATTGACCCCGACCAGGCAATTGCCCGGCACTTCTGAAGCGGGCACACTGGCGATCATGCCACCGTATCCGTAGGCGCTGAAAATATCGAAAACTTTCCGGGAGCCGGTCACAGCGGGAATGGACTTTCGGAAAAAGGGGTATAAAAAATCGATCCCGCCTTTTGCCACATGCAGGCACATCGGCTCTGCCGCTTCGTGATCTGCCCACGTGCGGTAGTACGACGGGCAGTAATACACGTCCCGGCATGACGGCGGGAACCCATGGAGGATTCGGTCCCAGTCGTTCATCGTCTCATTTGTGTACAGGATCGCGCCCATTTTCGTCTTCGCTTTCAGTCGTCCGGCTGGAACATATCCCAGCGAACGAATTCATCGGCAGGAATGTCCACTGTGGTCCGACGGCCCAGCACCTCATCGATTTGGGTGGGCAGGATTCCACCCCCTGGTCGTTTGGCGGCGATGTGATGCCGCTGGAGGCGGGTCCCTTTGGGAATGGCCGTCATGGAAAAGAGGCTTTTTCGCATGGTGGCAAGATGTTCGGCTTCGCTGACCTCGATGCGCTTGGTTCCGTCACCCAGCGCCGCCGTCACTTCCCGAACTTGGCACACCAGCTGCGACAGTTCGTCAGGCTCGATGGACGCTGCATGATCCACCCCAGGCAACTGCCGGCTCAGGGTAAAATGCTTTTCTATAATACTGGCGCCACATGCCGCAGCAGCAATGGCAACGTGAATGCCGTGGGAATGGTCGGAAAGCCCCACCGGCACACCGAATGCCCGGCGAAACGTTTTCATGACCCGCAGATTGACCTCCCCATACGGCACCGGGTATTGGGACGTGCACTGAAGCACCGCCATCTCCCGCACGCCGGCAGCCCGAAGATAATCCACACCGTTGGCCACATCATCGAAGCTGGAGATACCTGTGGAGTAGATCACCGGCAGCCCTGTTTCACCAATGGCCTTGAATAGCGGGTAGTTGACCGTGTCGGAAGATCCGATCTTCACCGCCGCCACTCCAACAGATACCAGTAGTTCGAGGGATGGTTCGTCCGCAGCCATGGAGAGAAAAAGGATGCCGTTATCTTCGCAGCAGGCGCGCAGTTCATTGAACTGGCGTTTGTCGAACTCCAGTCGACGGGAGAAATCGTGTTTACTGAGACCGCTGTCTCGTCCAGAGAAGTAATCCGGTTTCACAGCGTAGCGGCTCTCACAATGGGCCGTCGAAAAGGTCTGAAACTTGATGGCATCGGCGCCGGCCCTTTTGGCTGCAGCGATGAGCCGCATGGCCATTTCCAGGGAACCGTTGTGGTTGATCCCCGCCTCGGCGACGATCAGCGGTGGCGATTGCGGCGACACCGTCCGTCCCCCGATGGAGATGGCTTCGGCGTTTTCGCCAGCCAGCGACGTAGAAACTGGGAGGCGTGTCTCGGAGATCGATAGGATTGTCATGACGCCCCCAGGGTTGCCATTTGGCCTGCCACGAGAAACTCGCAAAAGGTGAAGTCGAAGGGCGTGTCGATGTCGACGGAAACAGATTCATCCACTTCAATGGTACCGATGCGCGAACCGTACAGCATCGGATCTTTAGCGATAATGTTTGGCCGCAGCACATCGACGACCCCATTGACGCGATAGCACGGCGGCAGGGACTGACGTCCAATGCAGCGGCTTTCGTCAAGGCCGTCGATAAACGGTGCCAATCGGCCATCGACCAAGCGGTGCGTCCAGTAGGGGTGATGAACCCCTTCCACGCGGGTTATGGTTCTCACGCCCGAGTATTCGACATTGCTTTCCAGGGTATCGACGCACTTGTCGATGATGCCGGGGGTCTTAAACGGCGTCGTCGGCCTCAAGTAAACAAGGGCCGACGCCTGAATGCCTTCCGTCGCCATCAACCAATCGAGGAGATGACGGATGACCGGACCGTCGGATGTCCGATCCTGCGCCAGTTCAGTCGGGCGCATGAAGGGGACCTCGGCCCCGGCTTCCCGGGCAACGGCTGCGATTTGTGCGCTGTCGGTGGAGACGAAGACGCGATCAAGACGCCGACTCTCCAACGCAGCCTCGATGGTCCAGCAAATCAAGGGTTTGCCCCCCAACGGTTTGATGTTCTTTCCCGGAACCCCCTTGGAGCCGCCGCGGGCCGGTATCAGTCCAATCAAAGTCACGGGTCATGCTCCCACGGCTGTTTGCAGCCGTTCCAGCGGTTGCAGGTGAATAAGAATGTCGATCAGGGTGTCGGTGATTCGGTCGTAGACGTCTGTCTTCAGACAAGGGGACGTTGGGAGATTTACCCCACGGGCGGACACGGCGTGGGCCTGCTGGGTAAATCTGGGCGCCATGCCCTGATAGGGCGGCATGTCGCTGAGCGGGTAGAAAAACGGGCGAACATCGATTCTGCAGGTGCCGGCCGCCTGGATAAAGCCGTCCCGATCGATCCCGGCGTCCAGCAGATAAGACACCAGCCATGTCACGCTGCGAGTGCCCCTCCGCTGGATGGCTGCTGAAACGATGGGCAGGCAGCCCAAGGTCCGATCATAGTATTGCCGAAGTCGGCGCCGGCTATTCAGCAGGTGATCGATCTTTTCGAGTTGGGCGACCCCGATGGCAGCCTGCAAATTGGTCATGCGATAATTGAAGCCCACCGTGTCGTGCCAATACTTGCGCGTTGTTGACATGCCGTGGTCGCGGAGGGTCCGCATGCGGCGGGCTAATGCATCGTCGGTACACACGCACATCCCCCCCTCCCCTGTCGTCATGATTTTATTCGCGAAGAATGAAAAGCAGCCCACATGGCCAAAGGCACCCGCTTTGCGATGACCGATGGTGGCGCCCAAGGCCTCTGCGCAGTCTTCGACCACCGCGAGGTCATGACGTCTGGCGATGGCCATAATGGCAGCCATGTCTGCCGGCTGACCGTATAAGTGGACCGGGATGACGGCACGGGTTCTGGGGGTGATATTGGCTTCGATTTCTGCGGGGTCGATGCACCAGTTGTCGGGATCGATATCCACCAGCACCGGCGTGGCACCAGCATGGATCACAGCGTTGGCCGTGGCGGCGAAAGTCAGATCAGGAACGATCACCTCATCGCCGGGGCCCACGCCCAGAGCTTCTATCGCCAGGTGCAGCGCGGCGGTACCGTTGGTCACCGCGACCCCGTGGTCCGTACCGCAGTAACCGGCGAATTGCCTTTCCAGATCGCTAACGTAGCGGCCCTGGGAGGAGATCCAGTTGGACTCGATGCAGTCCACGAGATACGCCAGTTCATTGCCCTGGAATACTGGAGACGCCACCGGTGCGTGAAAGGCAGACTTGTACTCGAAAAAGTCCACCACACGATCCTGCTCGTCCAGCAATGGAATGACCCGGATGCGTCTGTCCACCAATGTGAGCAATTTGTCGACGGGTGTGCCCAGTGGCGCGGAGATGGATTTTCTAATCAGCTTGTTTTTGACGTCTTCGCGATTGCTCAGGGCTAGGATCTGTCCGAAAAGCCGTGAATTGCGGTCCAGGATATCGGTGGCCGGAGTCTCCAGGGAGCACTTGGCCAGGATGGCACGACGGATGTCCCCGTCGGTGATAGTGCCGACGAACCGGCCCTCGTCATCCACGGCAAACACAATGCCTTTACCGTTTTGGTTGATGATATCCAAAACGCGGTAAAGACTAGCTGTCTGGTAGCAAACGAGTCTGCAGATATCCATGGCACGATGTCCGGTAATGTTCTCGCCCTTTTACAGAAAGGGAGAATTTACAAGAAATGTGCCAGGGCTTGGCTAAATGAATTTAGCTAATATTTGATAAGGGTTACAAGAATTCAGGAATCGACGAGAAAGTGATTGAGCCAATTTTTTGACAGGAGGCGGGGAGGGCCTGTCGCGACGCTGCATCACGCCCGCCCATAGCCCGTCGGGTTCGCCCCTGCTGCCTCAAGTCCGTCAATCCCATGACACTCGACGAAGATCCTGCTTTGACGGGGTATAAGGGGGGGGGCGATCATGAGGCGCTTGTCAGACTTCCCAGGTGCGTAACGCTTGAATCTCCTGAGTTTGGAAAATAGCTCTCGAACGCCGCGTCCGCCTTTTGTTGCAGCCCCTGAACGATGGGTGTATTCCTTGGTATTCAAAAGCCTGCAATCATGTATCCTCGCTTCCTGATAGACCCAATTCTCTAATATCTTAAGGACTTTCAGATCGTTTACCTCATAGGCCCGCGGCAAGCCGGCAAGACCACCCTGGCCCTGGCCGTCGCCAAAGAAAACGGCATGGCGCATTACTGGAAACCATGGCGGTGACGGAATTGATGAAGCACACCGCCTGGGCCGAAGATGAATACCGCTTTTGGCATTTTCGTGACCGGCGCAGCCACGAGGTCGATCTGGTCGTGGAAAACACCGCGGGCCAACTGGTGGGGGCTGAGGTCAAGGCTTCGACCGGCATTCGCAGCGAAGATTTCGCCGGGCTGGTACATTTTGCCAACTACAGCCACGGTAAAATGCACCGCGGGATCGTGCTGTACGCCGGCGCAAACCTGATAGCTCCGTAAAAGGTCGAAATTCCCCAATTGTCATTCCGAGGAGCTTGCGACGAGGAATCTCAAAATGCCGTTATCTATAGATATTATGATTAAAACACAGATCCCTCGCTACGCTCGGGATGACATTTGATGACTTTTTACGGAACCGTCAAACCTGTTGCCCGTCAAGATTGGCGGTCACACCTTCCACGCCGTTCCGCTAAGCTGTTTGACCTCCGCTTGACCGTGTATCCCGGCGGCAACCACGGTCAGAGGGTTGAAGTTCCACTCAACGTTTTAGATCCCGACAAAAGTTCTCGTGCGGTCCGACAGCCTCTGTATAGATCAGGCGAATCTCTTCGTCGCGGGTGTAACCGAGCAAATAGAGCTGATTCTGGCTGAGAAATTTGTACACGTAGAGCAAGGCCAAATCGCCCTTCTTTCTTTCGCCAAGATCCGGGTCCGCAACGCTGGCGGCGACCGCCCGGTCGACATCCGCGGCGACGTTGGCGTGCAGCTTCTTGTAGGCGCGGGAAAAGCGTTTCGTCTGCACCACCCGCCACGTCACTTTTCCGACCTCGGCTTAAAAGGCGTGGCGTCCTCGCGCGCTTCGTTCATCGACAGCAACGATTCCGCGATAAAGCTGACGGGTAGATCCGGATTGTCCAGGGCCGCACGGCCGATCTTGGCCCAAAATTCGATCTGCCCTTGCACAGTGCGGTATTGCGCTTTGGCCGCCGCACGGGCCTCTTTGACCAACTCTTGGTCGATACGAATCGATACGCTTGTCAAACTTCCCAGGCGGGCAACACTTGAATCACCGGCATTGGATAATGCTTGATATTGAGGGTATAGATCCGTCCGCCGCTTTGCTTCACCGTGGCGGCCAGAATCGCGTCATTCACGTCGATGCCGTGACTCGGGTGCCAGCGGCGGTAGATCTCACCGGCCCGGTCGACGATGGCCTGATCCACCGCTGCGGTTTGAAAAGCGGGCAGAAAACCGCGTCTGGGATCGGTTCATCTCCTCGCGAATCCCGCGGACCGTGTCTTGCGGCGTTTCATCCCGCCGCCAGGCACCGCAGGTTTCGGCCAGGACATCCACCGCGCCATCTTCCACACTAAAAACAGCTTGATTAACTGACTGAATTTCGCTAATTAGAGTCATATTAATGGTTCGTATTTAAAATAAAGGAGGATTGTGTATATACCGCAGAGACAGCTCTCCAACCTCAAACAGGCTGTCCGTCCCGGCAAGGTCGTCGTTATCTACGGCCCCCGTCGAGCGGGGAAAACCACGCTGCTGAGAAAATTTATTGAAACTTCTGCCGCTGGCGCAACTGGAGATCGCTCAGATCGAGAAGATGCATCAGACAAAGGCCAATCTCGAATCACGGCTCATCTACGGCGCCTACCCGGAAGTTGTAATCCTGCGCAGCAACACAGACCGTGAAAACTATCTGCGCGAATTGCTTTCATCCTATCTTTTCAAGGATATCCTGCAACTTGAAGGGATCCGGTATTCAGACAAACTGCAGCGGCTGGTCCAGCTTCTGGCCTTCCAGATCGGCAAGGAAGTCTCCCTGGCAGAGTTGGGAAGGCAGTTGGGTATGAGCAAAAACACGGTGGAACGATACCTGGATCTGCTGGAAAAGGTCTTTGTCATTTTCAGACGCGGCGGTTTTAGCCGCAATCTGCGTAAAGAGGTCGTCAAAAATCAGCGCTATTATTTTTACGACAACGGTATCCGCAACGCCCTCGTCAATAATTTCAATCCGTTAAATATTCGTAACGATATCGGTGAACTCTGGGAAAATTACGTGGTAACGGAACGGTCGAAGCGGCAGGAATACCTGCGTTTGTCGGTAAACACCTATTTCTGGCGCACCTATGACAAAAAAGAAATCGACTTGGTTGAAGAACAACAGGGGCAACTCTCCGGTTTTGAGATCAAATGGAAACGCCGACCGGCACACCCCCCCAAGGACTGGCTGGGCGCCTACCCGGATGCGACTTTCGAAGTGATCCACCAGGACAACTACCTGCAGTTTATTCAATAAGCACCTGGCGGGCCAAGGTGATATCGGGTTTTCGCTGCATAGGATCGTCCTTTGGCAGTGGTTTGAAGGTGATTTTGGAGGCGCTGCCGGTGAGGCGGATGACGGTTTCGGCCAATTGCCGGATAGTGAACTCGCCGGGATTGCCCAGGTTGATGGGGCTGTGAGGGCAGCGTCGAAACCATCAGCGCAAAGAATGCCACTGCTGATCATCGACGCAACAGCAGGCGCGGGTCTTCACGGCGTCATCGAGACGCCATCACCCCCCCATACCCCCCCGGGTGTACCCGATGCCACCGCCAGGCGGTCTCGATGATGGATTCCAGATCGGGGTAAGCCGGCTGCCAGCCGAGATCGCGTCTGGCCTTGTCGGCGGCGCCGATGAGCCGGGCCGGATCGCCGGATCGCCGCGGCGTAATGCGCTCGGCAATGTCCCGGCCCGTGACGGATCTGGCCGTGTCGATCACCTCGCGCACCGAGTATCCGGTGCCGTTTCCCAGGTTGTACTGGCCGCCGGGCTTATCCTCAAGGAGGCGCTCCAGGGCGGTGAGATGGGCGGCGGCCAAGTCGTTGACATGGACATAGTCGCGGATGCAGGTGCCGTCGGGGGTTGGATAGTCATCGCCGAAGATGGCGATGTCAGATCGCTGCCCCAGCGCGGTCTGCAGCACCAGGGGGACCAAATGGGTTTCCGGGTCGTGGTCTTCGCCGATCTCGCCGTCCGGGTCGGCGCCGGCCGCATTGAAATACCTAAGGGAGACGGATTGAAGCCCGTAGGCCGTTTGAAAATCGGCCAGCATCTGTTCGACGATCTTTTTGGTCCACCCGTAAGGGTTGATGGGCGCCTGGGGATGGGATTCGGGGATGGGGACCATTTCGGGCTCACCGTAAATGGCGCAGGTCGACGAGAAGATGAACCGCAGTACCTGGTGCCGCACCATGGCTTCGAGGAGTCCCAGCGCCGCGGCCATGTTGTTTCGGTAATACCGGTCGGGGTGCTCCACGGATTCCCCCACATAGGCAAAGGCCGCAAAATGCATGACCGCTTCAATGGGGTAGGTCGTGAACACGCGCTCAAGCACCTCGGGATCGTCGGCCGCGCCGGTCACCAGCGGCCCCCACCGGACCGCGGCGCGGTGCCCTCGGCTGAGATTGTCCAAAACGACCGGTTTGAAGCCGGACTGAGCCAATTGCTTACACATGTGGGAACCGATGTATCCGGCGCCCCCCACAACGAGAATATGGCTGCCCACTGCTGATCCTTTCAGCGCTTAAGGATGATGAAACGGTAAAAAGTAGCAAAAAAGACGATTTCGTAACATGTTCGAGATACGGCTTGCGAATCCTGAAAAATGCGGCGTACTTACAGTACGCCGCCATGACGAAGGACGACGCGTAACGCAGATATCGGACTTTTTACGGAACCGTCAAGGAGAGTTATGTCTGTTCAATAATGCGGTCGATAATGCTGTCTCGATTTGATGGTCCCTTTAAAAGCTCAAAAAAGCCCGTAAAAACCCCTCAGATGTCATCCCGAGCATAGCGAGGGATCTGTGTTTTAATCATAATATCTAAAGATAACGGCATTTTGAGATTCCTCGTCGCAAGCTCCTTCGAATGACAATTAAGGCAGTTTATGCGCCTCTTTGCCCATAGGCGCACTTCCAGGCCCTCATCCGCGGCCGTCAGCCAGAAGCGCCTTGAAAAACGGGATGGTCTTCTCCAGCCCCTGCCCCAACGCAATGGTCGGCTCCCAGGACAGCACCTCGCGAGCCCGTGTGATATCAGGCTTTCGCTGCAGGGGGTCATCCTGGGGCAGCGGCTCGAAAACGATCTTGGAGGCGCTGCCGGTGAGGCGGATCACCGTTTCGGCCAGTTCCAAAATGGTGAATTCGCCGGGGTTGCCCAGGTTGATGGGGCCGGTGACGACATCATCGGTGTCCATGAGGCGGATGAATCCCTCAATGAGGTCGTCCACGAAGCAAAAGCTCCGGGTCTGCTGCCCATCTCCGTAAACCGTGATGGGGGCACCTTTCAGGGCCTGAACGATGAAGTTGGAGACCACCCGCCCATCGTTGGGGTGCATCCGGGGGCCGTAGGTGTTGAAAATCCGGCCCACTTTGATGCGAAGGCCGTGCTGACGATGGTAATCGAAGAACAGGGTCTCTGCACAGCGCTTGCCCTCGTCGTAGCAGGCCCTGAATCCGATGGGGTTGACGTTGCCCCAGTAGGATTCCGGCTGGGGATGCACGCTGGGGTCGCCGTAAACCTCGCTGGTGGACGCTTGAAATATCTTGGCTTTGACCCGCTTGGCCAGCCCCAGCATGTTGATGGCGCCGTGAACGCTGGTTTTGGTGGTTTGCACCGGATCGTGCTGGTAGTGAATGGGCGACGCCGGGCAGGCCAGGTTGTATATTTCATCCACTTCCAAGTAGAGAGGAAAGGTCACATCATGGCGCATCAACTCGAAACTGGGCCTCCCCATGAGATGGGCCACGTTGAGCTTGGTCCCGGTAAAAAAATTATCCACGCAAAGGACGTCATGGCCGTCATTCACCAGCCGTTCGCAAAGATGTGACCCCAGAAAACCGGCGCCGCCGGTCACCAGTATGCGTTTTTGCAAATGCCTCATTGCCGTACCCTTTCATCGTGAAACCGGCAAATTTTTCCCATCCGGTGTGAACGTTTTTCCGCGCGCGGCAGCAATCCTCACGCCGCCGCCCTTACAGCTCGCTTCATATAGCTTAAAAGTCTTATTTAAAACAATATCTTAATCGATTCCCACCATCTCGGCAGACCCTTTGTGGGCGGCGAGTTGTCACCATTTCCGTGTGGCATGTGCATTGCAACAACTCCGGTGCAAAGATATCCGACAAGCGAACCACAGCGGAGTCATGAACATGAAAATCAATACAACCCAGCAAATCCTGCGACAACTGCAGGACCATTCACCCAAAAACACAGCCGCGGCGGATGCGCGTGCCTTTGGCGATGCCCTCGGCCGGGCACTGAACACGGATACGGCCGGAAAAGCGGCACACGCTGGCGCCCCGGCGGGGATGGCCAGTATCTCCGGCGTACAGTTCACCAGTCAGCCGATGCCGGCTAGGATCACAGCCGGGGAAAAAATCGAACAATTGCTGGAACTTCTCGAAGATTATCAGCAGAAACTGGCGGAGCCCCGGCATTCCTTAAAGTCCATCGCGCCTCAGTTGGCGCGAATGGAAAAAGGCGTGCGGGCTCTGGAAAAAGTGATTGAAAAGATAGACGACGCCGACGGCCTGAAATCCATTGCCCAGGAGGCGTTGATCACCGCAACAGCGGAAATGTTCAAATTCAACCGGGGGGATTACATTCCCACCTGACACGGGCGATGCGTATGATGTGTTCGTCGAGATCCTGAAAGCGGATTCCCCCCCCAATAAATGCCCTGCACGCATCCGGAATCGGTGATGCAGCGGCTTACCCGGCACCGGTGACTTCACCGGTGCCGTCATATTTTTGGCGTCCGTGTGTCAGCAGCCGCCGGGCAGCGGCGTTCCGGCAGCAGGCATGCTGCTATCAGCCCTGAATGCCGGGGAAGGACGGCGACTGACCGCAGCAGGAATCCGGATCAGGACGACTGTACCGACACCGTGAACGGAAGACACCTCAATGGTTCCCCCCACGCGTTGAATTCTGCCGAGACTGCCGGTGAGGCCCAGCCCAAGACGGCCGTTGTCATTTTTCATCGTGAAGAAAGGATCGTAAATACGCCGGCACACGTGGTCGGGGATGCCGTTTCCCGTATCGCTGACGGCGATTTCCAGGCAGGTGCTCGGCGAATTGCTGCGCTCGGCGCAATCCATCTGCCGGGAGATGGCGGTGACCGTGAGCGCCCCGCCGTTGGGCATGGCCTCGACGGCATTTTTCACGACCTCGGCAACCACATGCCGGAAATCGGCCGACAGCATGTCTAAGGACGGTACGGACAGACCCGTGGACACCGTTACTTTCAGCGCCTTCTGGTCGGTGGAGAGGCGCCGCACGACACCGCGAAGAATCCTGGAAACCGACGCCGACCGAGTGACGGTGACGTTGCATCGGCTTCGGGAATCAGCACCGGCAAACCTGGCGATTTCAACCATGAGCCGCCGGCCCTTGAGAATCGTTCTACGCATCACGCGGATCCGTCGACCTATCGATGCGTCGGTGATCTGATCGATGGCGTTTCTAATATGGTCAAAAACGATCAGGTATTCGCGCGATAATTGCCGGCAGGCAATATGAACGGTGTCCATATCCACCGGCCGTCGACCCAGCGCCGCGGAGAGGTGGTAGAATGGAAAGGAGCGAAACTGTTCTTGGGCGTACCCGATCATTTGGGTGCGCACACTGTCGCAATGACCCTCGATGTAGGGCGGGTCGGCAAACACCCCACGTCCACAAAGTCCCAGTAGGTGAACCGTCAGGTGCGCGCCGTGCTGCACCAGACCTTCAACTTTTTTCAGCACCGGTTCCAGCTTACCGGATTCGGACGCATCCAGTCGGCATAGGGCGTTTTGGCCTAAAATGCTCATGAACAGGTCATTCACATGCTGGGCGAGCCCTTTGGAAAACCGCATGAGGGTGTCACCCCCAGTCGCCGGCCTCGGTGCTGCCGAGGTCGGCGAAACGGTTGCGGCGGGCGGCGCTTCGACAGCAACCGGGATCGGCATCGTCTCACCGGCAGTTGAATGGCGATCTCCCGAGTTTCCGGCGAAATAGAACCGGAGGCCGGGGAAACGGCCCCAGCCTGCGCCCTTTCGCCATTCCGTCGATGCGCCGGTCAGGGGTAAAGACCCCAAAAGGGATTCCCACCCGTCAAGGCCCTGCCCATCCTTGTATGTTAATGCTTCGCCCCATAACCTGGCCATGAATCGCTCCTCTGAAGGGATCTCCCAGTCGCCGTGCCCTGCGGCATCATGGGACCAAAGAGACAGCAATACCTGTGCCATCAAAGTCGTTGGTTGTATGACCCACACAAACGCAACCGGCTTTGCCGTCGATGCGGCAGGCGTCAATATTGCGGACTGCAGCGAACCCCGGCGGTTTTCTTGTTGACACAAACGCGTCGCAGGGGCGCGGCGCCCACCGGCAGGGGGCGTAAAAGCAATTGATCGCCACGGTCTCATGGGCTATAATCGGATTAAAGCCACTGGCGCGGTTTTTGCTGTTACACGGACGATTTACCATCAATCCATAATCAACCGCGGTGGCGCATCTTCACGGGAATAGGCCGTCAATGAACAGACGCCGTTTTTTAAAAACAGTCACCGGTATGGTGATCGGCGCTGGCCTGGCCCCAAAAGCCATGGCGGGCATCCTGATCACCGAAAGGCTATCATCGCCAGAGGCCGAAGACGCGTATCTCAAAGACTATCTATACAAGATGCGCCACTTCAACATGCATCATGACGACGATATTTTCCTTTCGATAACGGATTTTGAAACATTGAAAAGTGCACTGGCGCGGATGCGCCGGCTGCAGCGCACCGTGGGGCATGGCAACTTCTACCTGCTCAGCTTCGATGAAGCCCTCAAAATCGCCGCCGACTATCGTCGGGTGGCCCCGTTCACTGCCGAAGAGTTGGCTTTCCTTGAAAAGATTTTTTATGCTGACAGCGCCATCTACGGATTCATGGGGGAAAAGCCCTTCAAGCATCTCACGGATTACATCCGCAAAGACAATGTCGTGAGAGACCGCATGACGGGAAATTACCTATTTAAGGGCAAACCCCTGGAAACCTACCGGCATATCCAAAAAAGCCTCAGAGACGAGGTCACCCTCACCTCTGGCGTGCGCAGCGTCATCAAGCAGTTCATGCTCTTTCTCTCCAAGGCCTACGAAAGCGACGGCAACATATCCATGGCCTCAAGATCCCTGGCACCGCCGGGCTACAGTTTTCACGGCATCGGGGACTTTGACGTGGGCCAGGTGGGATACGGTGCCTTCAATTTTACCGAGCGATTCACGGAGACAACGGTGTTCAAGCGCCTTGTCGATATGGGATATCTTCGCCTGAGATATCAACAGGACAACATGCTGGGAGTTCGATTCGAGCCATGGCATATCAAAGTGTCTTAGGCATAGCCTTCCGATGGATGGTGATACTGGCGGCCTTGACCGGTTTCATGGCCCCACCCCTGGGCGCCGAGCCGTTGGCGTTCAATTTATACGAGCGTTCCGGACCGTCGCCGGGTAAAACGGTGCTGGTCGTGGGCGGCATCCAGGGCGACGAACCCGGAGGCTTCAATGCTGCCGCCCTTCTCCTGACCCACTACGAATTTACCCGCGGCAACGTGTGGGTGGTTCCCAACCTGAATTTTGCCAGCATCATCAAACGCTCCCGAGGCGTTTACGGAGACCTCAACCGAAAATTCCACTACATCTCACCGTCAGATCCCGAATACCATACCATCCAGCGCATCAAGAAGATCATCACCGCCGAGGAAGTCGATCTGGTCCTCAACCTCCACGACGGCAGCGGGTTCCATCGGCTGCGCTACATCGACGCCATGCGCAACCCCGACCGTTGGGGGCAATCCGTCATCATCGACCGCAAGCAAGTGGGCCCCGGCAGCATGGGAGACCTGTACGGCGGGGCTTCGGAGGTGGTGGCCAAGGTAAACCAGCAGCTATTGGACAGTGAACACGTCTTTTCCGTCAAAAACACCCAGACCCATCTAGGCAATGCGGAAATGGCAAAGACGCTCACCTATTTCGCCGTCCAAAACGGCAAACCGGCCTATGGCCTTGAAACGAGCAAATCCTTTTCCACCCATTTGCGGGCCTATTATCATCTTTGCATGCTGGAAGCGTTCTTTGACAGGGTCGGCATCGGCTACCACCGTAAAATCCCCCTCCAGCCCGAACCGGTGCGGAAGGCCATCGAAAACGACGTTCGGCTGTCGTTTCACGACCACAGGGTGGTCCTCGCCGCTGCGGATGCCCGTGGCTACCTGAGGTTCTTCCCGTTAAAGAAAGGCGATGCCCTGGATTTTATCGCCAGCAACCCGCTCCTTGCCGTTATCCCCGACAAGAAGGCTTTGTCCATACACCACGGCAATCGGCGCCTCACCCGCATCTCGCCATCCTATTACGACTATGACGATGCCTTGCGACAGATCGAGATGGTGGTGGATGGCCGCCCGGTGACAGTGGGTTTTGGAGAAATCGTGGATGTCAAGAGCAGTTTCATGGTCCATCCCATCGAGGGTTACCGCACCAATGTCATCGGTTTTTTGGGGAAAAAGGGCACGGATGAAACAGGCATCGACATCAGACACATCGACATCATGAAACGGTTTTCCATTGACCGTGCCGGAGCGATTTTTCGCATCGAGGTCTACCGGGATCCCAAATTTGCCGGCATGGTGCTGGTGAACTTCGCCCCCAATCGTCCCATCCCCTCCAACGGTGCGGGCTTCCCCGGGACCACGGCATTGAATCTGCCCGACGATGCCTCGAGCAAACAACTGGCCATGTCGTGGCGGCCCGCTTCTCAGGCAATGGGCCGCTGAACCACCCCCACGGTTGCCGAAAGGGCATTGACGCCGGAGTCAATCCATTGACACGCCGCCGATTCCCCGGACACTTTCCCCACCTGCCGAAATAATCATGAAACTGCGGCGATGACCGAATGACGCCCCGGCGAGACAGGACGTGCAACGCAGAATGCGACCCGTTGGCCAGTCAGGACCTGCATAGGCATGCTTCATGCATTTTTGTGAAACCGAACCGATTGGGCTGTTAACCCCATCGACGACCACATTCATCGACTGCGCGAGCAGTCATTGAGACGGGGACAACCGATGAACGCACACCGAACCTACCTAATGCTCATCTCCACTGCGCTGGTAATTTGCCAGGCGCCGTTGCTCTTCGCGGACGAGACCGTTGCCTGGACGGCCAGGGCGTCGGCCAACGTCAACTTGCGCGCGGCACCGGGTCTTCACGGCGCTGTGATTACCGGCTTGACCAAAGGCACTGAACTGCGGGTGCTTGATCAGGCGCAGGGCTGGGTCAAGGTGTCCCACCAGAACGACACCTTCGGCTACCAGGGATGGGTCTACGGCCACTATGTCCAACGCGTCGACGATCCCGCGGTCGAAGCTGCGGCCGCAAAAGCAACCGAAATCCACGGCCCCACGGCGGCCGAGGCCACCACCGTGCCGTCCGGTCCGCCGGCGGGGCCCGACACAGCAGGCCGACAGACTGCGATTCGTACGGCGCCGGCAATCCCCCTCCCCGGCGACGACGCTCCGAATACGCCCGGCGCTATGAAAATCCCGTTGAAGCTGCCGGAGAAAGCGATCCTCGCGGAACCCGGCCATGTCAACGCTGACAGCACTTTCGAAACCACCGAGAGTGACCGAGGCTCCGCCTTTTCCCAAGACGTGCCGGAAACACAACCGCTGGCGAAACCTGTTTTGACGTCACCGGCACGGCAAGCCGACACAGCCGGCATGATGACCTGGCTGAGCCTCGTTTTGCGGCTCGGCACCGTGCTCATGGCCTCCATGGCGCTCTTCATGGCAAACCGCGCCCTTCAGACGGCACGAGAGGCCGACTACCGCCCCACAAGGCGCTGACGACAATAGTGACACAACGGTCATACAGCATCATGGAGAAGTTGTTTACTAATGCCCGACGGCAATACCCATAGCCCCCTTGCCACGAAAGGCGATCTCGGTATCCTGTTTGTGGACGACGAACCGGACATTCTTCAGATGGTAAAGCATTTTCTTCACCGTGAAGGATGGGATATCACCATTGCCGATTCCGGTGAAACGGCGCTCGAAGTCCTTTCTCGAGAGCATTTCGACATTCTCTTCACAGATCTTCAGATGCCTGGAATCAATGGATTGGAAGTACTCAAGCGAGCCAAAGCGATCCGCCCGAACACCGAGGTGGTCATTCTCACGGGCTACGGCACCATCGATTCGGCTGTGGAAGCATTGAAACTGGGCAGCTATGACTACATCCAAAAACCAATTGCCGTCGAACGGCTAAAACACCTCATTCATCGTATTGCCGAATCAAAAGCGCTGCGGGAAGAAAACGTGCTGTTCAAACAGCGTCTTGACGAACGTTTCGGTTTCGGGGGCCTGGTGGGGGCGTCCCGACAGATGCGCGCCGTCTACCAGATTGTCGATCGCATTCGCCACAGTTCACCAACCGTCCTGATACAGGGGGAAAGCGGCACCGGAAAAGAACTTCTTGCCAATGTCATTCACCAGAACAGCGACCGCAAAGACAAGCCTTTCATTCCGGTAAACTGCGGCGCCATTGTTGGCACTCTCTTGGAGAGCGAGCTTTTTGGCCACGTCAAGGGGGCCTTCACCGGTGCCATCCGCGATCACGCCGGATTGTTTCTCGCCGCAGACGGCGGCACGATTTTCCTCGACGAAGTCAGCGAGATCGATCCGTCACTGCAAGTGAAGCTGCTGCGGGCCATCCAGGAGAGAAGCATTCGCGCCGTGGGGGCCACCGGCGAGCACCCTGTCGACGTGCGCATCATTGCCGCGACCAATCGATCCAGCGAATTGCTGCTGCAAGACGGTATCATCCGGGAAGACCTCTACTATCGGTTGAACGTGGTCAACATTCTCATGCCGCCGCTCCGCAGTATGAAAGAAGATATACCGCTGCTGGTCAACCACTTCATCGAGCGTTTCAACCGCCGCTTCAACCGAACTGTTCGCGGCATCTCTCCTCAGGCCGTTACCGCGTTTCATGCGTATCACTGGCCGGGAAATGTTCGCCAACTTGAGAATGCCGTAGAGCGGGCTTTTGCCCTGGGGGTCGACGACATCATCGGCGTCGACGACCTACCGGCGGAACTCACGACAGGGGACATGCCGCGGGACCACCGCCATGGGTCGTTGAACCTCCAGGAGAATGAGATCAGATTGATCCGCCGGGCGTTGGCGCAGAGCAGCGGCAACCGCGCCAAAGCGGCTGAATTGCTCGGGGTGAATACCGCGACGGTATACCGAAAGATACAGCGCTACGGCCTGTCTTAAAAACGGTGCCTGGCGTTCGCCGCAAAGAGAAAGACATGCCCGAATACGCAGACCTAACCTCCTCCGAATCCATTGTGGATGCCTTCGACTACCTGAAGAGCGCCGGCACGCTGGTGCGCATGGTCAGTGAGCGTGCCGCCTTCGAACGGCTCATTGTCGTTACGGATGTGCGAAAAACGCTCAAAGGCCCCATGGTGGTGCTCGATGCCCCGGCGGATCTGGAAACCTTCGTCCTGCCGGAAGAGCTCCCCTCGTTTCGATTCGAATACACGGGGCCGGATGGACTGAAGTACATTTTCCGCAGCGACCGGCCTATCCTGCGGGGCAATCAGTTGTGGATCGCCTTGCCCGAATCCATCGAAAGGATCCAGCGGCGCAGCGACTACCGCATCATCGCCCCCATGGGATCCTGGCTGACCCTTACCATCGCCGACACCACCTTGCGCGCCAAGCTCATCGATCTCAGCGTCGGCGGACTCCGGTGCCGCCTGCCAATCACCCGTTACAGCCAGCTCGGGTCCGCGCTACGAAAGGGCCAGACGGTCGTCGGTCTCGAGGTGCTCATTCCCCGCGATGGTGAGACCTCGTCGATTCATATCCGCACCGGTCGTATCGAATGGGTCTCTCGGGAAACAGAGACCGGCCGTCTGTCGCTCGCCATTTCCTTTCAGAAACTGGAACGCATTACCGTCAACCGCCTTACCCGCGAAATCTACCGCATACAGCGGCGTTTGCTGCGGCTTCGGAAGCCCCACGTGTGATCCGCGCCTGGCAATGTCGGGACGACTGTGCTAAGGAACTCCGCTGCTAGGGTCTGGGGGATCCACCACCCCGGCAGGCTGTTGACCCCAACATAGGAAGCATTGCCGCCCATGCTCACCGCAGTAAAATACATTGCCGTCCTTATCGCCGCCATGATCGTCGGAAACAGTTTTCTTGCTGAATTGAAGAAGGCGCGCGCCTTGAATCTGGCCTGGTATCGACCCTACCTGTCGCTGCCGGGCCTCGTTATCATCATCGCCTTTCTCATGATTCTCGTCGTTTCTCTCTTGCAGTAACGCCCGGCCCCGGATGGACACCCATGAAGCTATCGAGAGGCTCCAAGGACACCGTTGTTAAACGCGTTCAGGAAGCACCCGGCGTTGTTTTGTACCCGCACCATGCCCCTCAAGGCCTGGTATTCAGAGTTCGGCATCGAAACGAGACCAAGGTGGACCTCTTTGTCGACGCTGTTGGATGCACGGGTCTCACCCCCCGTATAATCACCCGCAACCATCTGCCTCAGCGCCGCCGTCTCCTCGGCCGTCATTTCCGCAAGTCCCATGGTTACCATGGCCGCGGGTTCGGCAGCGGACGTCGGATGTGAGGACTGATGGCCGTCGACAACCGCCTGCAGCCGTTCGAATTCAGCCCGCGGCAGGGTAACCAGGCCCAGATCAACGGTTTCCGCTGGGGACCCGAAGAGGGTTCCAGCCAAAGCAATGGGTGCAGTCAGCAACACGGTGAGGCCTACAAAGATCAGCGTACGGGGTTTCATATCATCCTCCTTTTGTTTGATGTTCAATCGAAAAAAGAACGCGAACTTATATTCGCTTTTTAATAGAAATGCGAACCGTGGTTCGCTTTGTCAAGAAATAAATTGAACATTGGTTCATTTTTCTTGACAACAAAGCCCGATTCAGAAATATTACCAATTAATAAAATGAGTTAAATAACTTCTTGCAGTGACGTCAGGGCGGGGTATGGGCGCCAAGGCCTGAAAATCAGCAGTTCTCGCTGAGGAGATTCGCCCGTTTTCGATGGCCGGTTACAGCGCTCGTCACGCAGGCTCCGGCGCCATTACCGATAATCGCTGGCTGAGAAGGGGTTGAACGCGATAACACCGGGAGGGAATCCAACCTTGAACCGAAATGATGAATCGATCCGTGTGCCCCAGCAAAAACGCAGTATCGAGACGCGAAACCGGATTCTCGATGCTGCGAAGCATCTGTTCGCCACCAAAGGTTTTCACGGCACCAATTCCAAAGACATCGCCGCCGAGGCCGGTGTCTCCATCGGCAGTTTTTATTCCTATTTCAAAAACAAAAAGACGCTGTTCATCGAAGTGTTTCGTGAGTTTGAATCCAACCGAATCTTGCAGATCCTGACCAGTCAGGCCCCTGCCCCGGACGTGGAGGATGCCAACAAGCGAGAGGTGGTGCAAAATATCATCCAGTCCATTGCCGATGCACACGACCAATCAACGAGTTTCCACCGGGAAGTGCTGGCCATGCATTATGCCGATCCGGAAGTCGAGGCCGACTACAACCAGATGCAGGCAAATTTCTTCAAGCACTTTTCCGATTACCTTCATCAGATTCGGCACAAACTGCGGGTCGAAGACATTGAGGCAGCCTCTGTCGTGGTCTGCATGGCGGTGGAAAGCATCATCCACGCCCTCAAGGCTTTCGAAACCCATCTGCCGGAAGATCGCGTCGTTTCCGCACTTTCCGAAATGGTCTACCGGTTTCTCTTCAAGGCATCGGACACCGAAAAAGGGCCAATGCCTGAAGATCGGTCCTGAGAGGGCAGTAAACCCCACAGCCACGCGCCCCTATCTGTTCAGCCGTCCATCGGGGCAGCCCCATCGTTATAAACAAAATGGCACTCAATTTTCATCATACTGATATTCTGAAACTTGCGGAGCATCTGTGGCGAAAAAGAAGAAATACTACGCAGTAGCGGCCGGTCGACGAACCGGCATCTACACCCAGTGGTTCGGGCCCGCAGGCGCCCAAATGCAGGTGATGGGTGTTGCCGGCGCCGTCTACAAAGGATTTACTACACGGGGCGAAGCAGAAGCGTTCATGGCCAATCCGCCTACATACCACGGTCGACGACGCACCGGATCGGTTTCGGCAACGCCCTCCCCTGCACCTTCCCCACCGGAAGGCGCCGGAAACAGGGTCACCGTCTACACCGACGGCAGCGCCCTCAACAATCCGGGCCAGGGCGGCTACGGCGTGGTCATTGAGGATAAAAACGGGCGCAGGGAACTGTCGGGCGGTTATCGCCGCACCACCAACAACCGAATGGAACTGCTGGCCTGCATCATCGGACTGGAAGCACTGCCGCCGGGCAGCCGTGTAAACCTTTACAGCGACTCCCAGTACGTCGTGAATGGCATCACCAAAAACTGGGCCCAGGGATGGAAGCGCCGCGGATGGAAGAAATCAACCGGCCAGCCGGCCCTCAATCCGGATTTGTGGGACCGTCTGCTGACCCTTTGCGGCACACGCGACGTGCGTTTCATTTGGGTCAAAGGCCACGCCGGCAACCCCGGCAACGAACGCTGCGACCAATTGGCGGTGGCTGCCGCACAGGGCCATAACCTGCTGGCCGATACGGCATATGAGGCGCAGGGGTCTCCGACACATTGACAATTTTACTTCGCCTTCATGGCTGACGGACCCGTAAAAACCCATCAGATGGCAGGGGCCTGAACAAAGGCGAAGCCTTCCCGGCTGGCACTATACCGCAGGTGAGCGCGCAGTGTGGCCATCGAATCGATCCCGAGAAACCAAAAGTTGGATTCTTACGCGCACCCCAATAGGGTTCTTGTGGGTCAATGGATTTTGGTATTTTTTCAGCCTTCAGCCGGCACTTATTTCACTATCGGTCTGACCGCCGTAAACCCGCCGTCGACGGGCAATATCTGGCCGGTAATCCATTCGGCGGCGTCGGAAAGCAGCCACACCATGGCACGCGCAACATCCTCGGGCTGGCCGAATCTTTCCAAGGGATATTGCTTGGAGAGTTGCTCGATGGCGGCGTCATTGCTGAAAAACCGTTCCGTCGCCGGTGTGCGCATTAGACCCGGCGCAACGGCATTGACCCGAATGCTTTTGCCGGCGTAGGTGGCGGCCGTGGACCGCACCAGTCCCTCAACCGCGCCCTTTGCGGCAGCCACCGCCTCATGGTTGAGAATGCCCACGCGCGCGGCCACCGTGCTGACGAGGATCGCCGCACCGGGCAGCCGCCCTTTAACCAGCGGTTGCAGGAAAGCCTGCATGGTAAAAAAGGCCGAATCGATATTGGCGGCCATACACTCCCGATACTGGGCTTCTTTGGTCCGGTGCAACGGCATGACGAGAACGGCGCCGGCACAATGCGCCAGTCCCTGGGGCGGCGCCCCCAAGATGTCGGTCACCGCAGCGATGGCGTCCGCAGCGCCATCCGCGGTGGACACATCGGCCGCGACGATGTCCACGGCCATGCCGGCAGGCCAGGAGACCTTGTCCGGTTCGCGGGAAACGCCAACGATGCGCATGCCCTGTTCGTGAAGCGCTGGGGCCAAGGCCGCTGCCAATCCGCCGCTGGCGCCGGTGATGACGACAGTCTCTATCATTTTTATTTTCTCCTTACTTTTTGTTTCCCCCCCCCTCTTACTGTCAGGGCAAGGCCCTTGGGGTGGCGCCCGATAAGCAAGGCGGGTGTTGGTGTTCGCCTTTTCATTTTACTTCAGCCTTCAGTCTTCACCCGCCTCCCTGCTTTTTACCAAACCGCGCCACGAATGCTTCGACCATTTCCCTTGCCCGCGTCGACGGCAGGCGACGCACATGCGGATACAGGGCCCGGCAGGCATCCATGTCCAAAGCCGACACCAAGGAAATGCAGGCATATTCGTCCGTCAAATGAGGGTGACCGCCGGAGATCGCATCCAGTTCCGACGTTTGGACAATACGATTGTAGACAAGGCTTTGGGCGGCCAACAGGCGCTCCGTGTCCAACGCCTGCCGATGGTGAAAGATCTTTCCGAAGGTCAGTCGGTCGCCGGGAGCCAGCAGCACCGGTCGCCCCGACAACCGGCGGGTGTCGTCGGCCTGAAGGTGGACGGTTTCGATGCGTTGATCGTCCTTCCGGGTGGCGGCCAGGTGGCGGATCAACGACAGGTGCATCATTCCGGCCTCGATGTAGACGTTGCCGTGTAATCCAAAGATATCTTTCAGAGCCGCCGCGCGCAGGCGGTCCCGCAGACGAAAGCGCCGGGCATCCGCCTCGGTGAAGTGAAGCACCGCGTCCGCAGATGCGTCCAAATCGCCCTCGACGGCCGTCTGGTAAAATGCCAGAAGCGCGCCGGTCGCCGTCTTTTCCATTTCATAAATGTCGGCGAAGTCATCGTTGGCTGCAATTTGCTCCGGTGTGGCACCGTCAGCGAGTTCGAGTTGAATGTCGAGAAGCTTGTCCAGATAGGGTTCGACTTGAAGGATGACCGCCCCCTGAAGGTGCCGATCCCTCAGCGCCCGGCAGCTTTTCTCAGTGAACAACGGGTATTCCGTGCCGGATTCTGGCAAATAGTCGGCGATGGAAATATCGCCCCTCAGCATGGCCCTGAAACCCGGCGTCGACGGCTCCTCGAGGCAGATGACCTCATAGCCGTTCATAAGCGTTGATGCCGCCGGCAGGGTTTCCGGCCGGTGCGTGGACAGGGCGATGGTCACACGTCGGTGTCGCCTGCGGCATGATGCCGGAGCCGCCCGGCGTGAACGACGACTGGATTGTGGGGCATGAAACTCCATCACAATTTCTCCATTCGTGTCCGGCATCCCTCCGCGCTGGCCAGGATGGCGCGGCGGTCCGTGGATTTCATGCGGTCCCAGGTTCGATACATCATTCCCATGCGGGGATTTTCACCCAATCGCTTTCGGTGCCGGTGCAAAAAGCCCCAGTAAAGACTGTTAAAGGGGCAAGCGTCCGCTTCGGTTTTTTTTCGGTGATCGTAGCGACACGCTTTGCAGTAATCGCTCATCCGGTGAATGTAGGCGGCACTTGAGATATAAGGTTTGGTGCCCACGAGCCCGCCGTCGGCAAACTGGCTCATGCCCCGTGTGTTGACGATTTCCACCCACTGGACGGCATCGATATAAATCCCCAGATACCAAGCGTCCACCGCGTCAGGCGCCACACCGGCCAGCAGGGCGAAATTCCCGGTGACCATCAGCCGCTGAATATGATGGGCATACGCGTATTGCAGAGACTGGGTGATCGCGTGCCGGAGACATGCCATATCGGTCTCACCCGTCCAGTAGTATCCCGGCAGTGGTTCAGTGTGATGGAAATAGTTCAGGCCTTCATATTCGGGCATCCTCGCCCAGTAGATGCCGCGGACAAATTCCCGCCAGCCGAGGATTTGCCTGACAAATCCCTCCACCTGGGCGATCCCCACGTCCTCCCGTTCGAGTCGCTTCACGGCGGCGACGATGACCTCCATGGGGTGAATCATTTTGGTGTTGAGCGAAAAGGACAGCCGGGAGTGAAACAGACTCCAGTTCTCGCTTGTCATGGCATCCTGGTAAGTGCCGAAGCCCGGTAGCAGATGGTCGACGAAATACGCCAGCAGCGCCAGGGACTGCTCCCGATTCACCGGCCAGGTAAAGGCCTCGGACGCGCAGGTGCCGATGGTCGTCACATCGGCCCGGCGGATCGTCTTCACAATGCCCTCAACGTCATTGCCGAAAGACATCGGAGCCGGTATGGGCATTCCGCCGTCGTAGCGATTCCGATTGTCCTGATCGAAATTCCAGCGCCCGCCCACCGGCTGACCGCCGTCCATCAGGACCCTGTGTCGCTTCCTCATGGCCCGATAGAAGGATTCCATGAGATAGCGTTTCTTGCCCCTGAAATGCCGGGCCAAGTCGGCGCGCGCCGTGAGAAAGTGCTCGGAATCAACAGCAGTCACCGATACCGGAAGCGTTTTCCCCAGCTGGGACAGTTCCTTGTCGAGCCGCCACTCGTCGGGGAGCTGGTACTCCAGATGGGCGGCCTTTTCCTTAGCAATGATTTCCCGGAGATTCTCGGGGAAGCTGTGGCGATTGTTGGCAGTGTCCAGTTTGATGTAGGTGACCCGGTGGCCGTCGTCTCTCAGCGATTTTGCAAAGGCGCGCATGGCGGCAAAAAACGCGGCCACCTTTTGAAGATGGTGGGCGACGTAATCGGTTTCCTGCCGGACCTCCATCAGCACGTAAAGCACTGCGGGGTCCACCCGACGATACCACGAATGAAGGGGGTTCAGCTGGTCTCCGAGCACCAGTCGAACAGTGATGGTCTTGCTCATGCTTTGGCCTGCAGGGTTGCGTTCAAGAAAAGATCCTCGATGACAGCCTAGCGATAATCGAATCGGGTCTATTTCATTATGAGTCTGCCGCGCTTCATCGACATATTCGGTACCGTCAATGCCATCGGGGAGGCGCTGGTGTGGGTCCCCACCGGGGTATCAGGCCAAGAAGATCTGCCAGGACGAACATTGCTCGTTCGTATACGAACGTTGATCACGCTCACTCTGTTTTTCGTTTCAGACTAGGTATTGACAGTCATACGTCTCGCTGAATCGGTCGACCACCTTAAGAAGATCTCGCGGAAGGCCGCTGCGGACGCCACCGATAATTTCGGGCGGGATTACCTTGTAATAGGCCTGGGCAATGCCGCCGGCGATGCAGGCCATGGTGTCGGCATCGCCGCCCAGGCTGATGGCATTTTTGATGGCGTCTTCATAGGACATCGAGTCGAGGAAGGCGATGATGGATTCGGGAACCGACCCCTGGCACGACACATCAAAGCGATAGCCGGGTCGAATGCCGTCCACCGTTCGGTCGAGATCGTACCCGAAGCGTTCTGAGATCCCTTTTCGAATGGCCTCTTTGCCCTCGCCTTGGCGCGCCATCAAAATGGCCAGCGCTGCGGCCTGAGCGCCTTTGATGCCTTCGGAGTGGTTGTGCGACACCTCTGCGGATTGTTTGGCTTGATCTAAAACATCTTCCACAGTGTCATAAGCAAAACCCACCGGCGACACCCGCATGGCCGATCCGTTGCCCCAGCTGCCGTAGGGCTTGTTTTCCCATTCTCGCATCCATCGCCGGAAACTGCCGCCGTAACCCGCCCGCGGATAACGATTGGCATATTCCTTCAGCGTATCTGCATAATCCAGATCGTCGAGAATCACCCTTGCCACCGCCACCGTCAGCACCGTGTCGTCGGTGAATCCGGCCACGCGAGCAACGAAGTCTTTATGTTTGACTGCCTGGTGCTCGTACGGTGCACCGATCATGTCCCCTGCGATGGCGCCGATCATGTCTTTTCCTTGATAACCATTTTTGACAAGCCCGTAAAAACCCCTCGGATGTCACCCCGAGCGCAGCAGCGCAGCGAGGGATCTGTGTGTTAATCAGAGAACCTTTGTGGAGTCATTCCGGCATAATAACGGTTCTTCCCAAAACGCGCCCTTCCGTTTCTAACGACGATTGTATTCTTGACCGGTTCTACCCGGCGATCAAGTGCATGGCCCGGGGGGGGATAATATCATTGCCACTGCTGTCAAATTAGAACTGCATTTGGGGGGGGCTAGGTTAGCAACTTAAGGCCGGTTTCGAGGCCATTTTTTCAAAATTTTAACCTCATGTCAATCACTTGGCGTTGTCGTCCCCAGCACGTCCCCAGCGCGGGATCGGATCTACCACCCTCTTTTTTTCATAGATGTCGCTGGCGTATTGAAGCGCTTCGCGCCACCGGCCGGCTTCGGCGCACCGCAGAACCGGGCAGGTTGAATGGGCGTAAAATAATTCTCTCTGCCCAAAACCGTGCCGAACCTGCTGTGGGCGATGCCGTGATCCGCGCACAGCGCGGCGAGTTTTCGGCTCAGGTGATAGTCAAAGGGGCCGCTCTGGTCCATCATGCAGATGGTGACGCCGTTTTCTATGGCCTGTTGGCCCGGGGCCAGCGGCGCGTGGTCCACCACCACCATCTCTGCGATGTCTCCGCAGACCACCTCCGACGCGCCCGATCCCACCTCTTCGAACACCGTGAAAATGAAATGGCTGTCCACTTCGGGGATGATGTTGGTTTCCCGAAGCGCCTTTATGACGGCCAGTACCACGGCGACACCGGCCTTATCATCCAGGTGGCGCGCATTGATATAGCCGTTGCCGGTGATTTCGGGCACGGCATCGAAACTGACGATATCCCCCACCTGGCATCCGCTGCCGATCAGGCCCTGGGCATCCTCACATGGGATGTCGACCCGGATTTCAACGCGGTCCCAGCCTGCGGGCTGCCGATCCACCGCATCTCCCCAGCGATGTCCCGATGCCTTCATCGGCAGCAAGGTGCCCCGCAGCGGCCCCCCGTCCGTGTAGACGGTGATCCGGCTGCCCTCGGCAAACCGGCTGGACCAGGTCCCGATGGGGGCCACCGCCGGCCGTCCGTTGGGCTTCACCGCGCGCACCATAGCCCCCAGCGTGTCCAGATGCACTGCCACCGCGCGGTCGAACGACTGCCGTCGGCCCGGGATGGTGGCCCGTATGGCGCCGCGACGGGTGACACTGAAGGTGACTGACATGGCGTTGAGTGCCTCCCCCACGAAATGCACCGCCTGGTCGGTGTAGCCTGACGGGCTGGGAATGTTGAGCAGCGCCGTCAGCGTTTCGGTGAGGTAGGCGTCATCGATGGGCAGCGGCGTCATGAAAGACCCCCTGTGGCGGTCTGGGGAAACAGCAGGTCCATGAAACGCTCGGCGGTGGGCTGGGGCTCATGGTTGGCCAGGCCGGGGCGTTCGTTGGCTTCGATGATCCAGTAGTCAGGCGCCGTTACATTTTTCACCATCAGATCGAGTCCGGTGACGGGAATGCCGATGGCGCGGGCCGCCGCCACCGACGTCCGGCGCAGTTCCGGGTGCAGTTGATCGGTGACGTCGTGGATGGTGCCGCCGGTGTGAAGGTTGGCCGCTTTTCTCACCGTCAAACGGCGCCCCTGAGGCAATACGCTGTCGAGGGAAAAGCCTTCCTGGTCGATGCACCGCCGGGTTTCGGCGTCCACCGGCAGGTGGCATTCACCGCCGGTGGCGGCGGCCCTTCGGCGGTTGTACTTTTCGATCATCACCGCGATGGTGTGGGTGCCGTCGCCGACGATTTCCGGCGGGCGCCGCACCGCCGCTGCCACCACCTCGTAGCCGATGACGATGACGCGCAGATCCTGCCCCTCGACCATTTCCTCGATCACCACATCCGGGCATACCGCCCGGGCCCGATTGATGGCCTCGATCAGGGCTCCAGGGTTGCTGAGCCCCACGCTGACCCCTTCGCCCTGTTCGCCCCGGGCCGGCTTGACCACCAGCCCATCATAATCCTCGAAAAGCTCGGCCGGGTCATCGTGACGCTCCGGCGTGGTCTGAAACGGAACCCGCAGCCCGTTGCGCATGAGCACCCCATGGGTCAGCCGCTTGTCGTCGCAGCGGCACATGGCGATGGCCGAGGTCAATTCCGTCAGCGACTCCCGGCACACGATGCCGCGCCCCCCGTACACCAGCCGGAAGTAGCCGTTTTCCGCGTCAACAATTTCCGCCCCGATCCCGCGGCGCCGGGCTTCGTCGATGATGATCCGGGCGTACGGGTTGAGGTCGTCTTCCGGCGGCGGTGCGGTGAACAGTTTCTCGTTGATGGGGTTTTTCCGCTTCACGCAGAACACCGGCACCCGGCGAAAACCGATCTTTTCGTACAGCGCGATGGCCTCCGCGTTGTCGTGCATTACCGACAGATCCACATAGTTGCGCCCCCGGGTGAGATAATGCGCCGCCAGATGGCGCGCCAGTGCCTCGCCGACACCGGGGGCGTTGGCCTGGGGGTCCACGGCCAGGCACCACAGGCTCGTGCCGTTTTCAGGGTCGTTGAAGGCGACGCGGTGGTCGATGCCGGTGACGGTGCCGACGATGGCGCCGTCCTCGGTGGATTCGGCCACCAGATAGGTGCGCAGCCGCGTGGCGTGGGTGTCGAGCATGAAAGCCGGCGGGCAGCGCACCATCCCGCGTGCGGCGTAGATGGCATTGACTGCCTCGGCGTCGCGCCGATCCGCCGCCCGGCGGATGCGAAACCCGCGCTGCTCTTTTTTGGGCGGGCGGTAATCGTGGGACCACAGCCGGTAGGTGTGGGAGGGGTCGAGAAACAGCGCATCCGGTCCCATGGACAGCAGCACGTGAGGGTCCCTGATGTAGAAGGCGATATCCCGATGCCCCGGCGCTTCACGGCTCAGCGCCGCATACAGGCCCAGGTTGCCGGCGAAGGTCTGGCCGAACAGAATTCTCCCCCAGCCCATGTCAACGGTGCAGTCTTCTTTCATTTCCGCCAGTTCGGGTTCGGTGGGGGCCTGCCAGTTCTTCACGGAGACGGCCGTGTGTCTGTCGAGGCGCCCTTTGACGTCGTTTTTGATATCCATGATGGTTGTCAAACCTCCTTCGCGGGGTTGCCGGCGGGGGTCATATCCCCTGCAGGGTCAGCCAGTGTTCGAGCAGGGCCATCTGCCACAGCTTGTTGCCCCGAAGCGGCGTCAACTGGCGTTCTGGGGCGGCCATCAGTTCCGCGATGTAGTCCGGGTTGAACAGCCCGCGGCTTTTGGCAGCGGGGGAATCGAGGATTTCCCTGACGAATTCGAGATAGGCACCTTCGAGATGTTTGAGCGCCGGCACCGGAAAATAGCCCTTGGGCCGGTCGATGACCGCGTCGGGGACAATGCCCCGGGCCACCTCTTTGAGGATACCTTTGCCGCCGTGGGCGATTTTCAGCGCGGAGGGGATCCGTGCCGCCAGTTCGACCACCTCGTGATCCAGAAACGGCACCCGTGCCTCGAGCCCCCAGGCCATGGTCATGTTGTCAACGCGTTTGACCGGATCATCCACGAGCATCACCGTGGTATCCAGGCGCAGGGCCTTTTCCATGGCGTCCCGGGCACCGTCACCCTCAAAGTGCGCCGCCACGTAGTCGCGGGCGAAATCCCGGTCGACCCAGGCCGGCGCCACGGTGGCGCGGTACTCCTCGAAATCCCGGTCGAAGAAACCCGCCGTGTAGGCTTCCAGGGGATTGCCGCAGGACGCCAGCGGCGGATACCAATGGTAGCCGGCAAACACTTCGTCGGCGCCCTGGCCGCTCTGGACGACCTTGACATGCCGGGAGACCTCCTGGCTCAGAAGGTAGAAACCGATGCAGTCGTGGCTGACCATCGGCTCGCTCATCTGCCTGACGCACCGTTCGAGGTCCTCCAGCACCCGGTGATTCCCGTTGATCCGGATTTTCTGGTGACGGGTGGCGAAGGCCTCCGCCACGATATCCGAAAAGGCGAACTCGTTGCCCGACTCGCCCCCGGCGCTGTCAAACCCGATGGAAAAGGTCCTCAGGCCGTGCTGGCCGGCTTCGTCCAGCAGCCCCACCAGCAAGCTCGAGTCGAGGCCGCCGGAAAGAAGCACGCCCACGGGCACGTCGGCGATCATCCGGCGTCGCACCGAGCGTCGCAGGGCGTCCAACAGGCTTCGGCGCCAGTCTTCGGCCTCAAAGCGCTTCTCCTCGGCGCTAGCCCCGAAGGGCAGCTGCCAGTAACGGCGCTGGGTCATCCGGCCTTCGGATGTCACCGTGCAGGTGGTGGCCGGCGGCAGCTTTTGGACCGATCTGAGAATGGTTCTCGGCGGCGGCACCACGGCGTGGAAGGACAGATAGTGGTTGAGCGCCACCGGATCGATGTCTCCGGGCACGTCACCCGGGGCGATGACGGCGGGCAGGGTGGAGGCAAACCGAAGACCGCCGGGGCGCGAGACCAGATACAGCGGTTTGATGCCCAGCCGGTCCCTGGCGAGAAACAGCCGGCGGCGGTCCCGCTCCCAGATGGCGAAGGCGAACATGCCGTTGAATTTCTCCACGGCCCTTTCTCCCCAGGCATGATAGGCTTTGAGGATGACCTCCGTATCTCCGGAGGAGAAAAACCGGTAGCCCTTGTCTGAAAGGGATTTTCTCAGCTCGGGGTAATTGTACAGCGCGCCGTTGTAGACGATGGTCAACCCGAGTTCGCTGTCGACCATTGGCTGCTGGGCCTTTTCGCTCAGATCGATGATCTTCAGACGGCGCTGGCCGAGGACGGTGTTGTCCTGGGCGTAGAGGCCCTCGGCGTCGGGGCCCCGGGAGGCCATGCGCTGCATCATCTGTTGGACGGCCTGGACCGGCGCGTTTTCGGCCTGGAACCGGATCTCTCCGCAAATACCGCACATGGTTGCATCCTCCTTGCAGGATTGACTGCCCTCCGGCGTCCTTGGTTCCCGGCGCGGACCGCTGCACCGCCGGAAGCGGCCGTTGGTGCCCTCGCCCATGAGGGCGTGTACGGCGGGCGGGGTGGTTCCCTGCGGGAATATCCTGCCATGATGCATCAGAAGACCATCGAGGGGTATGGGGGGGATACGGTATATCGGCGACGAAAGAGGGGTAGAAGGGCTGCGGGCAGTGTCCGGGGGCGGTGCGGCGGGTTTTTCCCGGCAGGCCTCAACCGGTGTCGGAAGGCGTTGACAGATCGATGTCCGCCACCAGCGGCAGGTGGTCGGAGGCGATTCGCGCGGGTGCTGCGACATGAACACGGCAACTTTGCAGCCGGTGAGCCGGATGGATCCAGAGTCGGTCGATGGCCACCAGGGGGCATGTTGCCGGAAACGAGGGCAGCCGTGGCGACGGGCCCAGCCTGAGATTCAACGCGCGCAGGGGGCGTCCCCAGTGCAGCCATTCGTTGAAATCACCCAGCACAACGAAGGTGTCCGCCGTGATGGTGTCGAGATGGGCCAGGATGCGGCGCACCTGGTGCCGTCTCTCCGCGGGTCCCAGTCCCAGGTGGGTGGCCAGCAGGGCCAGCCGGTGCCCGCGAACCGCGAGGCGGAGGTCCAGCAGTCCGCGACGCTCCCTGAATGCCGCAATGGCCCTCGCTTCCGGTGAAGAGGGGGCGGCGGCGATGGCCATATCACACTCGGAATCGAGACCCAGAGACCGGTTGCTCAGGTTCGACGAGCCCACTCTCAGAAAGTTGTCGTCGATCACCATCACCTTAGCGTGTACCAAGAGTGTGACCTTCGGCTCACTGCTGATGCGCGGGAAATAGACTTTGCGCCGGTGTGCCAGGTGGTCGATAAACCGGCCGAGCTGACGGGGATGGTCCCGGTCGGCATCGCCACGCACCAGTTGAAGGCCGCTGTGGAGATCCCACCCCACCACCATGATGGATCGTCGCGCCCGCAGCATGGCATAGCATACTCCACGGGGGATGAGGGGGTACGCCGCACGTCAAAGGCGCTCGATGTTGCCGCGCAACTGGCCGATCTCGATGCCCAGCGAGACACACTGCTTTCCCTGGAGGCACAATTCCGCGTCGCCGTCTTCCAGAAAGGTTTTCAACTGGTGGGCGTCTTTTTTCAGATCCACCGCCCAGCGCTGGCTGGTCTCATCGTAGGCGACATCGCCAAGATTGAATTTCAAGCCGCAGACCGGACACCTGTGGGCGTTTTTGGTGTTGAAGGTTTCAAGCCCCATGATGATGCGCCTGGGGCGCTCAGGATGGGCGCTCATTGGAATTTTCCATGTTGTCGGCCAGGTACGACAAGAGCGCATTCTCGGCGGCGGTGCCCAGGACGCCCGCATTTTCTTCGTGCGCCGGATAGCCGGGAATGCCGTGGATGTCGAAGGCGGTCTCAATGCGCTGATTCGGCCAGTCGACCCGTGTCACCGTGTCGACCGGGATGAGGATGCGCTTGCTCTCGCCGTTGTTTTTGACCGAGGCCACAAGGTAGCGCACGGCCCAGAGCGCCGGGTCGATGATGAAGTCGCGAACGGCACCGAATGGCACTTCCCCGGTCACCAGCGCATAGCGCGCCATCTCCGCCGCAGATCGGAGGAAGCTCCGGTTGGGATCATCGGCAGCGGTGTTCATCGGTGTGGCATCCTCCGGGGTGCCGGCCGCGGTCGAGGGCCACCCGTAATAGAGGTAAGAGCGCTCACCGATTCCGGAAGAAACCGGCGGGTCCTCGGATACCGGTTTGCTGGTTTTGATTTCTTCCCGGGCCAAGGCCACACGGATGGTGCGGGTGTTGTCATCCGGCGCCCGAAGCGCCGGCAGGGGGATCAGCACCCGGCGGCCGAACAGCCAGCTTCCCGTATGGACAACGAGGTAGCGCACCACCCAGGGGCGATCTTCGATGAGAAAGTCCTCGCAGCGGCCGATCTCCCCGTCGCTGCTGTCGAGGGTATACCCCTGCATGTTTAACAGTAATCGCTTCATGGTATCCTCCCGCGGGGGTTCACTGCCGTATCATCTGGCAATGATAAGCGCGAATGCCGCCAAAGCCAATACGGTACATTGCCTATGTGGGCGCGGCTGGCATTTGATTTCCCTCGGCCTGCTGAACCGCCGGCGCAGCATTCGCCGGTCGCGGGGCGGCGCCGTACCAAAGCTGTCTTTCAGCAACCAGGGGGCCGTGGTGACGGCGACCGGTGGCATACAGGGGGGCATTTGCCGATACCCGGGTCTGTTCCGCGGGAGAATACTGACTTTACCTTATGGTCAAAGCGCCGGCGGCACTATAGGTTGAAACCAGCAATCGGACGGCAAGAAGCCGTTTGGGAAATGGGAAAGGTGTTATTCGTATGACGAAGGAAAACAGGAGCGACAAGCCACCATGGACAAGCTCAGCCTGGAATCCAGTACGGCCTACACCTATGACCCGGCCGACGGCGGTGAAGGGTCCGGCTGTCTCAGGGATGCCCCCAAGGCGGCCGAGGCGCGTCAGCGAAAAATAGACGAGCGCGCCGCTTAGAAAAGCCGGCCCGGCTGCCGGCCGGGACCGTCAAACCGTTCCCCGCAGTCCCCCCAGGGGCTGGGGGGATCGGTTTTTTTGGGGCAATCGTCCACCCCCGACAAGGAGGAACACACCCTGTGGAATTCAATTTAGCCAATGCATGGGCCGACCTCGGCATGAGCCAGGCGCCCGACGTTCTGCTGCGGCTGGCGCCGACGCTGTTGTCGCTGGGTATCGTGATCGCCGGCGGCGCCACCCCGGCCGGCACACCGTCGGCCTTGACCGGCAGCTTTTCGAAGATCGGTCGCTGCTGCCCGAAAACCGCAGCGGTGATACCGGCGGCAGGGCGGACGGCCGTGGCAGCGATGGGCGACCGGGCCCGTAGCGGATGCGGAAACGGAGACCTGGGAAGCTGTGTCCGCCTTTCCAGTCACTCCAGTATAAAATCTTCAAGGAAAACCCGAAATTGCGCAAGATCGTGGAGAGCCTCGAGCGGTCGCTGCCGCTATGATAAAAAGGCCTCCGCGGGCAGTGGGCGCGGAAAAGGAGGCGACAGCATGCCAAGCGGCTTTCATGAAATCAAGGTAGACGAGACCCCCAAGGGAAAAGTGGTTCACCTCACCTTTGTTGAAAAACTCACCAAAGACGACTATGACCGGTTTGTACCGATGATCGAGGGGATGATGGGCAACGGCCAGAAGCTCAGGATCCTGGTGGAACTGGTCGATTTTTCCGAGTGGACGGGAAGCGCCCTGCTTGAAGAGGCCAAATTGAGCCTCAACCATTCCGAAGACATCTATAAACTGGCCATCGTGGGGGATACCACGTGGCTTGGTGGCTTGGCCCTGCTGGCCAAACCCTACACGAGAGTAAAGTTTTTCGACACCGGTGAACTTTCCCAGGCGCGCGACTGGCTGATGGTATCCTGATGGCTGCCCATTTTTCCAGACGCAGGATCTGTCCCAAAAAACGAATTCCACTCCAGATCAAGGGGGAAGCCCAACATCACAACCCGCGGGTTCGCCCGAGGCGGATCAGGGGTTGGATGCCTGGCTTCAAGGCCGATATGGGGTGAAAGGACGTTTTCGAGGCAAGTTCGTGTCCGTCCATAAATACCCCTCCCCTGGCGGGAGGGGGAGCACTGGGCTTCCCACGGATGGACAATAGTTCTAGGAACGGGTGACTGATATGGCGGCATCTTCGTCGGAAACCGGGCGCACTGAAGCAAGCATCGAGCGGTTGTCGGTCGAGAACGCAGCGCTTCGCCGCCGGATCGACACACTAAAACGGCAGCCCCAAAGCATCAGCGAACGGTTGCACTCGCAACTGGCCGCCGAGCGGGCGACATTGGCGGCGGTGATCGGTGTCACGACGGGTGCCGTTCTGGTGAACGATGCAAATGGGATCATCGTGCTGGCCAATCCTGCTGCGCGAAAACGATTTTCGTGGGCCTTCGAGGAGCCCCGCCCCACCATTGACGCGCTGGGCCTTTGCCTGCCGGATGGCGGCCCACTGGCCCGCGAGGATTTACCCATGGCCGTTGCCGCCAAGACGGGGCAACCGGTGATGAACCGGGAATTGGCCATCACGCTGCCGACCGGCGGAAGGCATTACTTTCTCGCCAATACCGCCCCCATCATCGACACGTCGGATCGCGTCAGTGCAGTGGCCAGCATGTTCCTTGACATCACGGTACGGCGCAAGGCCCAGGCCGATCTGGAGCAGCAGCGGGAAGTGCTGGAAGAGCAGGTCGAGGAGAAAGAAGGCGCCCTGGTAGCCACCGTGGAAGTGCTGCAAAAAGAGATCCGAGAGCGTGAACGCATCGAACGCCAGCTGCGTCAGTCGGAGGGCGCGTTGCGGCGCATCACCCAGCGCACCATGGAGACGCTCGAATCAGACCGGCAACTCATGGCCAAGGAGCTTCACGACAGCATCGGCGCCAGCCTTGCCGCCATCAAGTTCGCCCTGGAGGAGCGTATCGCCAGACTGCCCGAAGGTGGCCGCCGGGAGTTCACACCGGTGGTGGGCCATCTGATCGGTGCCATCAAGGAAACCAAACGTATTGCCGCCAACCTTCGGCCGTCGATTCTGGACGACCTGGGGTTGCTGTCCACCATGAAGTGGTATTTTCGGGAGTTCGAAGGGCTCTACCGGCAGATCACCATCCGTCAAAAGATTCTGGCCCAGGAAAACGACATCCCCGAGACCCTCAAGATCGTCATTTACCGCACGCTCCAGGAGGCCATGAACAACGCTGCAAAACACGGCTCCCCGGAGAACATCCGTGTGACGCTGGAAAGCGCCCCGGACAGGATCGTGCTTGAAGTGAAAGATGACGGGCGCGGTTTCGACGCCAATGACAAACGGATCATCGATGACCCCATGCGGGGGCACGGTATTTTGGGGATGCGCGAGCGGGCGGAAATCAGCGGCGGGGCGTTCGCGCTCTCATCCACTCCCGGCATCGGCACCCGTGTCCGGGTGTCGCTCCCGCTGCGTGAATTTCCATGCAATGAATGATGCGGCGGGGGGTGAAGGTGGCGTGGCACCGGCCAGTGGCGGCATTTCGGGCGGCGCTCCGACCCCCAGGGTGTCATTCAGAAAATGATTAAACCGTTGTGGCGCGGGGAATGCCCCACCCCTTATCTCGCCGTGGTGGCGGAGGCTGGCGATCAGGTCTTGGGGCTCACCAGGCGCTTTTCGATGGCGAAAGCGGTCAGGGCCGGGGCGTTGTGCAGGTCGAGCTTGTTCATCAGATTGGCGCGGTGCTTTTCCACCGTTTTGACGCTGATGTTGAGCAGGTCTGCGATCTCCTTGTTGAGGTAGCCCTCTGCGATGAGTTTGAGGACTTCCCTTTCCCGCCGGGTGACGGTGTCCCAAGCCGTTTGCTTCTTGAGGCGTTTTCGCCCCTCGATAAAACCCTCCATGACATTTTCCGCAATACCGGGGCTGATGTAGGTCTTGCCTTCCAGCACGCTGCTGACAGCCATCATGAGTTCTTCCCGGCTGGCGTCCTTGATGCAGTATCCGTCGACGCCGGCTTCGAAAGCTTCCAGCACGTACTGATCGCTTTCGTGAATGGTCAGTGCCAGGATGGTGACCTCCGGAAACTCGCGTTTGACGTCGGTGATGACGCTGAGACCGCTCAGACGCGGCATGGACAGATCCAGCAGCAGCAGGTCCGGTGGATTTTTCTTGACGCACCGGATCGCTTCTAGGCCGTCTTCGGCCTCCCCGATGATTTCCAGATCCTGTCGGTCCAGAAGCATCGACTTGAGGCCTTCCCTGAAGAGCCGATGGTCTTCGGCGATGACGACGGTTTTGGTGATGGGCATGGTCTGTTCCCGCTTCTTTCCCGCCGCAACGGCGCCGGCGCTGTTTTCATGGAGGGGGGCGCCATCGGAGGGTGATGAGGGTCCGTCGGCAGTAAACGGCGATGTTGAGATGTGCTTCACTGTATAGCCCATCCTATCGGGAATGTAAATTCGGAGAAGGGGCTGTTTTGCGATGCTCGAGGCCCCAAGAGGTCGGCTCATCGGCCGGCGATGATGGAGAGTACCTTGCGTGTGCTGCTGTTGCTTTTGGAGATGAAATGATCCGCGCCGCTGCTCAATGCCTCTTCACGATATTCCGGCAAGTCCTCGCTGGTGAGCACGATCAGCAGGGCATGGGGGCAGCGGCGGCGGAGAATATCCCTGAGTTGCAAGCCGTCGTCGCTGCCCGGCAGGCTGATATCCATCAGAATCACCGACGGTTGATGTGCGTCTGCCAGAAAGAGGGCACCTGCCGCGCCGGCGGCTTCCAGGATGCGGCTGTCCGGGTACCGCGCGGCGATCATTCGGCGCACCGTTCGGCGGAACAGGGTGTTGCCGTCGATGATTATCAAACTCAGCGACAACGGCGGGATCAATCCCATGGCCGCGGGTGGCAGGCCGGTGGAAGAGCCCCCGAACGCCCCCCGAAAACCGCCAGTGGAAGAGCCCGAAGAGGTTCCGGTGCAGCCGCAGATGGTGGTGGGCAGGACGCCGGCCGACATCAAACTGTTTCAGGAGCAGCTGAACACCATCGATACGGACACCGCGGCTTATCTGAAGGGGTTGAAGGGCAGCCTGGCCAAAAGAAACATCGCGGTTGGAGGCGGCGGCAAGGGAGCACTATGTACCGAACTGACCATGGATGACGACGTGTACAACTGCTTCGACTGCCATGACAAACCCGGTCGATCCGGCAAAAAGGTCAGATCGGCGTCTGCAGTGGGATGGGAGTCTCGCGCCATCAAGACCGCGCAATCAAATGCAGGACCCCGTGGCAGCGGCAGGCTGTGGCCAAAAGGACCGGTTTTCTGGCCTTTTTTACCCGTTTCACGGCATTGACGAGGGATGCGGGCGGGTATCCGCCGACACCCGCCGTCAGCTGGTGGCTGCGCACGACGATGGATGCCCAGGCGTTGCCGGCCATTTCAGGGATGGCGCGAAACAAGTCCACGGGGCGGGGCTTGCCGGTGTGCGTGCAGCGATCCGCCGGTTCCGGGCAGTTGTCGGGGCAGAGAAAGTCGGCGATGCTGGTGTAGATGGCGCCCCCCTCCCCTGTCAGCGGGTTGGGCAGCGCGTCCAGCAAGTCAGGTGGCGGTGACACGGCCTGAAAAGCGGCCGTTTCCTGCTCACTGCCACGGACGAATTCCCAGACCACGTGAACAGGCACCGCCGGCACGATCCAATCCGGGTCTTTGCCATACCCCAGATACTGAAGGAGAAATTCGACGGCATCCATCTGGATGGTTTCGATGCCGTCCGGCAGGCCGCCAAGCCTATCCGCCCGGTGGTCCAGGGCGAGAATATTCTTCGGCGGTACTTTCCTGAAGAGCCGCTCGGCGGCGATGGTGCCGAACCGGCCGGCGCCGAGAATCCAGATGCGGTGGTTCTTTGATAGTGTGATCATTGGGTTCGATGAGTTTGTTAGTTCGGTGGGTGGGTGGGTTTCGCTCCGCTGCACCCACCCTACAAGCTCCATGTTTTCTTGGCCCGATCGATGGGTTTCGCTCTGCTGCACCCACCCCACGAGCTACGAACTCAAACAGGCCTGACGGCCGGCGGCGGCGCTGTCATCTTTTTCTCAGGTTCTTATGGCCCTTGCCTTCCGCCATGCCCGTTGTTAATAAACCGACATCATGAAAAATTCAACGAATCCTCAGCGCTTGATTCTCGCTTCCCGATCCCCCCGGCGCAGCTACCTGCTCGAGCAGGCCGGCCTGACCTTCGAGGTAATGCCCAGCGCCGTCGACGAATCGGCCATGCCGTTGAGCGAGCCGGTCGGTTACGCCAGAAGGCAGGCCGAGTCCAAGGCCGGCGATCTCGCCGATCAGCACACGGCCGCCTGGGTCATCGGGGCCGACACCATCGTGGTGATCGGCGATGCCATTCTCGGCAAACCCGCATCGACGGCCCATGCCAGGGAGATGCTCAGACAACTCAGCGGAAAGACCCATCAGGTGATGACGGGCTACGCCATCTGCAACCGATCCAAAAAATACGCGTTTTCCGACACCATCGTCACCGATGTGGCATTCAAGAAACTGGCGGAAGCGGAAATCGACTGGTATGTTCAGACCGGCGAGCCCTTCGACAAGGCCGGCGCCTATGCTATCCAGGGCTTCGGCACCTTCCTCGTGCGCCGGATCAACGGCTCCTACACCAACGTGGTGGGGCTCCCTGTGTGCGAGGTGGTGGAGCGGCTCCTGGCGGAAGGGGTGATCGGGTATGAACGATAGGGGGGCCGTTAAATCCAATTTAGATACCGTCAACGTCCGGATACGGCAGGCGGCAAAAGCCGCCGGAAGATCGCCGGATTCGGTGAGCCTGGTGGCGGTGAGCAAGACCCACCCGGCCGACCGGGTTCGCCAGGCCGTCGACGCCGGCCATATGGTGTTCGGCGAAAACTACATCCAGGAAGCGCGCGACAAGATCGCCGCCCTCGCCGACACACCGGCTCGCTGGCATTTCATCGGGCACCTCCAGACCAACAAGGCCAAATACGCCGTCAAGCGCTTCGACCTCATTCACGCCGTGGATTCCGTCCGTCTGGCCAGCACCATCGACAGGGAAGCCGCAAAAATCGACAAGATCCAGCGCATTCTGATTCAAGTGAATATCGCCGGCGAGACCACAAAATCCGGCACCGCGCCGGAGCAAACCCTCGAACTGGTGCGCCACGCGGCAGGTCTGGATCATATCACCGTCGAGGGCTTTATGACCATGCCGCCGTTCTTCGGCGACCCCGATCGGGCCCGCCCCTATTTCCGGCAACTGAGGGAGATCCGCAATGCCGTCGCCGGCGATATCCCCGGCATCGGACCACTGGCCGAATTGTCCATGGGCATGACCGGCGATTTCGAAGCCGCCATCGCCGAAGGGGCCACCCTGGTGCGCGTCGGCACAGCCATTTTCGGAGAGCGATCATGAACTGCCTGTTGCACACCTGCTGCGGTCCGTGCACCATCTATCCCCTCGATGTCCTTAGAGAAGAGGGAGTGGCAGTCTCCGGCTATTTTCACCGCAGCAACATCCACCCCTACAAGGAGTGCCGCCGGAGGGAGGAAGCCCTCCTGGAATATGCCGGCGACATGGACCTGAGGGTGGTTTGCGAAGCCACATATGATCTGGAAGGGTTTCTTAGAAATGCCGTCCACCGCGAGTTGGACCGCTGCCGTCACTGCTATCACGCCCGGCTCAGCGCCGTGGCCGCCATCGCCCGCCGGGAAAACTTCGACTGTTTCTCGTCGACACTGCTCTACAGCCGGTATCAGAACCATGAATTGATTCGGACCACGGGGGAGCAAATCGCACGAACTGTAGGCGTGGCGTTTCTCTACCGGGATTTTCGGGAAGGCTGGCAGGAGGGCATCACGCGCTCCAAAGCGATCGGCATGTACCGCCAGCCCTACTGCGGCTGCATCTACAGCGAGAAGGACCGATACTACAAAGCACCCCAGGGGTCTGGAGGCCAAGGGGTCGAAGGCCCCGAAATCGTCAAGTCTCAATAATCAACGATGGGAAGTATTTAACATCTCTAAAAAAACACATCACTGCGAACGATAGACTTCCGTATTAAACCGCAACCTATTTGACTTCACACACCTGAGCGCCCATGTTCGGCAACTTCATCTACTTCATCATTGTCATTTTGATTTACTCGACCTACCCGCCGGCAGAGAAGCTGCCGCTGCCGATTTTTGAAACCGCCACGGTGTTTCTCCTGAAGGGTGCGCTGTTCAACGCTGTCGTGCGTTTGGGATTCCGCCGCATTCTCAACACGGCGGATTCGTCCGACATGGGCCTCGTGGACCATCGGTTTTCGACCATCCAGACTCAGATGATGATCATGGCGGTACTGATGTTCGTCATGGACGTCTACGGCCTGGGCCTGCCGTCGCTGTTCAGCCACATGGCACTGTTCCGACTGTTTCCAACGATCCCGGCCTGCTTATTCCTCGCACTCTTTATCGGCTACTCGGCCATCGTCTGGCAGGGAGGCTACCCGGTCTATCGCCTGTTGTCTGGGAGCGGGGAAACCAGCAATCAATACATCCGTTCCAACATTACCTTTTCCGTGCCGGTGCTGATTCCCTGGCTGGTCATTTCTCTGGTTTCAGACCTGCTCCAACAGGTGCCTTTTCCACCCCTTCAGGCGGCGCTCAACACCCCTGCGGGGGAGATGACTTTTTTTCTGGTCTTCCTGGTCATCGTCGCAGTGACCGCTCCGGCCATCATCCAGCGGTTCTGGCAGTGCGTGCCCGTCGGCCCCGGCCCGGTTCGTGAGCGCATCGCCAGCCTCTGCACCCGCGCGGAAGTCGGCTATCGGGACATTCTTTACTGGCCCATTCACGGCGGCCGGATGCTCACCGCGGGTGTCATGGGACTGGCGCAGCGATTCCGCTACATCCTGGTCACCGAGGCCCTGGTCAGCTACTTGAGGCCGGATGAATTCGATGCCGTCATCGCCCATGAAATCGGTCACGTCAAAAAACGCCATTTGCTCTTTTACCTCCTCTTCTTCGCCGGGTATGTGCTGATCAGCATCGCTCTCTATGACCTGATCCTTTTTTTATTCGTCTACTCCCGGCCCCTGTACAGCATGCTCACTTTCTTCGGAGGCTCAGACCCGGCGGGGGTGACGAGCATTTTGTTCAGCGTGATCATCATCGGCATGTTTCTTCTCTATTTTCGTTTCGTGTTCGGCTATTTCATGCGCAATTTCGAGCGACAGGCTGACACCTATGTCTACGCCATGTTCCCCAGCGGCACCCCTCTCATCCGCACCCTGGAGAAGATTGCCCTCACGGGGCACCAACGCCCGGACAAGCCCAACTGGCATCACTTCAGCATCAGCCAACGCATCGACTACCTGGCGCGCTGCGAACAGGACCGCCGGTGGATCGACAAACACGACAGGAAGATCAGAAACAGCATGGCGGCCTATCTGATCGCCCTCGCCGGATTCGGCGCGCTGGGATACCACCTGCACTACGGCGATTCCGGACGACTTCTGGACAGCCAGCTGCTGGAGACGGTGGTGCGCCGAGAGTTGGAGCGCCACCCAGGAGATGCCGATCTCTATGGGGTGCTCGGGGATCTGCTGCAAAACCGTGGGGCCTACGCCGAAGCCGTCGGCCACTACGAAAAGGCCATCAAGGAGCGCCCCGACAACCATCGAGTCCTCAACAACCTGGCATGGCTCCTGGCCACCAGCGCTGAGGCCGATCTCCACGAACCGCAACGGGCATTGGAACTGGCGAAGCGGGCGGCGGCGCTGTCTCAAGAGGCCTACGTCATGGATACGCTGGCCGAATGTCACTACATTAATGGGGATTACCAGGCGGCGATCGCTGCAGCCGAATCGGCACTGGCCTCAGCAGACGGCAATCGAAGCTACTACGAGGGGCAGATCCAAAAGATAAAGAAGGCCATAGAAGGACTCGCGGCGCAACGGGGTCAAAGTGGCGAGTAAAAATCAAATTCCGAACTATGGATTGAGCGATTCAGGAATGCCGGGGTACAAGCGGGGAAATCCGTTTTTCCGCAATTTGCCGAGCACCCATGGCGTCGGCGGGCGGGGATAAATCCCGCCCTTACACGCTGTGCAGTCTATTTTATACAGACTTTTCGCACCTGCAACAGATCCATGTTTCCACCAAAAATTTTTCCGATGCCGTCCTGTTTCAAGGTGGTCATCCCGTCACTGATCGCCTTCTCCCGCAGCACCTCCATCTTTGATTTGACCTGAATGAGGGCTTTCATCTCATCGGTGCCCATGAGCAGTTCGTGAAGCCCCATTCGTCCGGCATAGCCGGTATTGTTGCACTTTTCGCAGCCGCTGGGCTTGTTGATCTTGAGGTCGTCGGAGTACGGGATGTTCACGTATTTATCGAAGACCTCATTGTCCTCGTATTCCCGCACCAATTCCTCATATTCCTTCTGGTTGGGGTGGTAGGCCTGCTTGCAATGCTTGCACAAGGTCCGGCCCAGGCGCTGTGCCAGAATTCCCAGGATGGCATCCGAGAAGTTGAAGGGGTCCATGCCCATGTCGAGAAGGCGCGTGATGCTTTCCGGGGCACTGTTGGTGTGCAGCGTGGAGAACACCAGGTGGCCGGTGAGGGAAGCCTCGATGCCAATGGACGTGGTCTCCTTGTCACGCATTTCACCGACCATAATGACATCCGGGTCGGCACGGAGAAAGGCGCGCATGGCGGCAGCGAAATCGAACCCGATCTTGGGCTGGACCTGCACCTGCCGCAGCCCTTTCTGGGTAATTTCAACGGGGTCTTCAGCGGTCCAGATCTTAGTTTCGGTCTTGTTGATATATCCCAACGCACTGTGAAGCGAGGTGGTTTTACCCGAACCGGTGGGACCGCAGACAAAAATGATGCCGTAGGGCTGGGTGACAATGCTGACAAAGTTCTCGTAGTTTTGAGGCGTGAGGCCGAGCTTGTCCAGGGGAATCGGTTCCCCGGCGGCGAGGATACGCATGACGATGTCTTCCAGCCCGCCCTGGGTGGGTACGGTGGCCACACGAAGCTCGATATCCAGCCCGCCGAACTTCTTGAACTTGATTTTGCCGTCCTGGGGTTTTCGCCGCTCGGCGATGTCAAGATCGCTCATGATCTTCAACCGCGAGGCGATGGCGTTCCGATAAGCGTAGGGAATGGTCTGATAGACGCTGCAGGCACCGTCGACGCGGATGCGCACCTGGGTGTTCTGCTTGCCCGGGTAGGGTTCGATATGGATATCGGAAGCCCCCCGATTGAAGGAATCGATGATGACCTTGTTGACCAACTGGACGACGGCGCTGTCCTCCTCCCCCACCGAAGAGATGTCATCGTCCATCTCGTCTTCCTCGGCGGAGAGCTGAGAGAGAATATCATCCATGGAAGCGAGTTCCCGCTCGTCATGGGTGAAGATGCCGATGTATTCTTGAATGTCGTTTTTCAGTGCCACGTGGAAGCTGAGGACTTTCCCGGGGAAAAGCATCTTGATGCTGTCAATTTTCTGGAGGTCGTTAGGGTTGTCGGTCAATACAATGACCTTCCCGTCTTCGACCCGCATGGGCACGAAATTGTTGATCTTCATGAAGGGGACCTTGAGTCCCCGGAGCAGTTCGCCGGGAATGGGCGCATTTTTGTTGAACTCCACAAATGGCACTTTGTAGAAATTGCTCAGCGATTTACCGATTTCACTTTTGGGGATCTTGAGATCCGTCATGAGAATGTTTTCAATGGCGGTCTTCTGCTGGCGGGCCTGGGCAATGGCTTTGTCGAGCTCTTTTTGGGTCAGGATGTGATTCTCAAGGAAGTAATCGAATTTAGTGGGTCTTCCGCGGGCCATGCGCTTTTGATTGTATAAGGCGATGCCGAGAATCTTCGCCAGCTCTTCTACGGCATACTCATCGCGTTCTTCGAAACGGTCTCCCGAGGTTCGATTGATGAGCTGAATGGCGCCCATGAGAAACTTTTTGTAAATGATGGGAAACACCAGTACGGCTTTGGTTTGAAAACCCGTTTTCTGGTCCCAGCTCGAATCGAATTTGAGGTGGCTGTCGATCTCTTTGAGTTCGTCCGCATCGTAGGCGTTCTTGATGTTGATGAGCTTCTGCTTGTACGCGGAGCATCCCGCGATACTGTTCGGCGACACGGGTATCCGGATTTCACCGATCTCCTCGCCGGACTTGAACCGGGAAACGAGTTCCCTGCTCTTGCCGTCCACCACGTAAACGGTGATCCGCTCCGCTTCGAGGAGGCCGGTGATTTCACCTTGAAGGTTGATGAGAATCTCGTCGAGGTTTTTGGCCGCATAAATCTTGTTGCAAATCTCCTGCAACCGCGTGCGATATTCCACCTCACTTTTTAGATTCTGGACGTCGTCGGCGTTGTCGGTCTTGGGTAGAGGCGTCGCTGACATGATATTCCTCAAGCCGGTTGGTTGCCCGGGACCAAAATTTCATGGCCCTGACAATTGATGATTGGGTACACCCGCTTCTTCCTGGAAAAGCCGATCAATTCGGGTGATGCGTTGCCTTATGGCGATGGCGGGTCGCTGGTGTCGTTGCCGCCGGAGGCAGCGGCAGGACCTTTGCCCCGATATAAGCCGATGAGTTTCTTGGCACCGCCAACGATGAGTGCGGTGCCCAGAAAGTAAAAGCAAAATCGAACGAAGCCCAGTGCATCAGAAAAATACCCAGCCGCTTCGATTTGAGGCATGACCTGCGGCACGCGGTAGAAAACGCCGATGCCGGCCAGGACCAGCGCCACTCCCCATACCACTTGAACCGGTTGAACGTTGTCGGTCATCTGAGGCCTAATGTGTTATCGATCCAGGTAATAAAATTCCGGCCAGCGATTTCATCATGGTCCGGAAATATAACGCACGGTCAGCAATAATGTCAATGCTATGGGGATGTTGCGAAAATAGCGGAAATTGCCGGTGCCGGGTATGAAGACGCACCTCATTTCGCCGGAGGCCCAGGTCGGGCCGGCGCGGCGATCAGTTGCCGAAACCCATCCACCGCGGGAGCCACAAGACCACGTCGGGCATGAAGGTCAACATCAGCAGGACGGCGATCTGAATCGCGATGAACGGTAAGACCGACCGTGACACGTAAATCAGATCGCGCTTGGCGATGGCGCCGGTGATGTAAAGACTCACCCCCATGGGCGGCGTACAGTACCCGATGGCGAGATTGACCGTCATGATCAGCCCAAAATGCATCCAATTGATGCCAAAGGCGTCCAGCATGGGCAAGAACACGGGCCCCAGGATCATGGTTGCGGAAATGATGTCCATGAACATGCCCACCACAAGCAGCAGTACGTTCATGGCAAGCAGAAAGACAACGGGGGATTGAATGGCGGACAGCACCGATTCGGTAATGGCGCCCGGAATGTTTTCCAGGGTGAGCAACCGCCCGAAACAACTGGCGCCGGCAACGATAATCAGCAGCGTGGCCGATGTGACCGCGGAACTCACGGTGATCCGTTTGACGTCCGACCATTTGATGGAACGGTGGATGAACAGTTCGACGATAAACGCATACACACATGCCACCACCGCCGCCTCGTTAGCGGTGAAGGCGCCGGAGAAGATGCCGCCGAATATGATCACCGGCAGCATGAGTGCCCAGAATCCCTCCTTGATGACCATCAGCACGTCCATCACACTGGGAACGGGCATGCGCACCACCTCGGTGCGCTTTCGAAAGTAAAAATATGTGTAGAGGCATACCCCAAGCATGATCAGCACACCCGGCAGGAACCCGGTGAGAAACAACCCTTCCAGAGACACATTGCTGATCATGCAGTAAAGGATCATCCCGATGCTCGGAGGGATGATGACGCCAAGATTGGGCGAGGTGGTCATGAGCCCCAGGGTGTAAGGTTCCGGGTAACCGTTTTCCAGCAGCGCCGGAATCATGAATCCCCCCAACGCCACCACCGTGGCCACCGTGGAGCCTGAAATCGCACCGAACAGTCCGCATGCCAACACACCGGCCATGCCCAGTCCGCCGGGCAGCCAGCTCACCAGCGCGTTGGCCACCTTGATGAGCTTTTCAACAATGGCCCCGGCCGTCATGATATTGCCGCACAGGATAAAAAACAGCACCACCACCAGCGCGAAGTTGTCCATACTACGCAGCAGGGTTTGGACCAGCAGCAGCACCGGCAGATCGGTAAACAGCACGAACCCCAGCACCGAGGTGAAGAAGAGGCACATGAACACCGGAATATACGTGGCCATGCAACCGAGCAAAATAAGCATGATGATGATGTGGCTGGTTTCCATGAATTCTCCGGATTACTCCTTGGCGGTGAGGGCCAAGATATCCTCGTAAATGGCCTGAAGGGTGCGCAGGAGTATCATGGCGCCCATGAGCGGCAGGATACTGAAAATATATACGTAGGGGATCTGTAAGATGACGGTCTTTTGAAAGGTCTGGGCCTGCATGACCGCCAGTTGCCAGCCGTAGACCAGCATCATGCCGGCAAATATCAACACCACCGCATTGCTGAAAAAGGTCAGCGGCTGCCTGAGCATCGGTACCAGTTGTACCAGGGCGTCGATTTTGATCAGAGAGCGGTTCTTCACGGCGGCACTGCAACCGATGAGCGTGGTGTAGATGATGACTTCACGCACCAGTTCTTCGGACCATGCCAGCGAATAGTTGAACCCGTAGCGCAGCACCACGTTCACAAACAGGGACACCAGGGCGATGATGACGGCGGCAAAAAGGGTCCACTCCTCGAAAAAGGTGAGGACCCGGTCGATGATGGCGAAACACTTTTTCAACATGGCGCTCTCATCCTATGGCTGGGTTAACCCCATCGTTGCATAAACAAAATGGCCTACAATTTTTAACATTCGGCCCCCGGCCCATGAGATGCCCCGCGCGGCGACGCGGGGCATCTTCCCGTGGGGCGATGATCCGGCGAATCCCAGCTCAGGGTTTGTAGGCCATATAGTTTTGCACCTCGCCCAGGTAGTCTTCCGGCCGGTAGATGTCACCCGGGTAGAGCTTGTTGATCTCGGGAGCGAACTTCTTGTGCGCCACGTCTCCGAGCGTTCGCAGGGTATCCATTTCCGCGTCGGCCAGGGAAAAGAACATGATCCCCGCTTCCTTGGCTTTTGCGATCTGATCTTCCTCCTGCTGCCGGGTCTGCTGCCGGATATCGGCACTGACCTCGTGCACAACGGCCACGAAGGTATCCTGAAGGTCCTTGGGCAGTTCGTTGAACCAGGCCTTGTTGAAGATCCAGATAAAAAGCCCCTGGGCATAGTTGACGAATGTGTAGTATTTGCAGACTTCAAACTTCTTGGTGATGTTGCAGACCATGGGGGTGTGGTCCAAGCCGTCGATGACACCCTGCTTAAGGGCGACGGGCACATCCGGCCACGGCATGGCCACCGGGTTGATGCCCCATTCCCGGTAGACGATCTGGTTGACGGGCGCTTCCGCGGTACGGAATTTGAGTTTGCGCGCATCTTCCAGATTTCTCACCGGCGTCACGCTGGCCCATCCGTAATTCCCGTAGCCCGTGATGTCGAGCCCGATAATCCCTTGGTGATCCATGGCCATCATGTAGTGCTCGAAGAGGTTGCCGCTGTCGATGAACTTGTCGAGTTTGTCGAAGGAGTTGATGAGAAACGGCAGGTTGATGAGCCCGAAGCGGGGCCCGAGATTAACGGCGGCCACCGAGCTGACGCCCATCCCCTGGATCGCCCCCATTTGGAGCTGGTTCAGCACTTCTACCTCGCCGCCCAAAACGCTGAGCGGTTTGTAGTCAAAATAGATCTGCCCGTTGGTGCGCTTCCACAATTCGTCTCGGAATGCGATGCCGGCGTAAACGCCCTTGATCACAGGATGAGACACATTGGATACGATGCAGCGATACTTGGCGGTGGACGGGTCGAAGGCCGGTTTCCATTGATCCAGGGTCGGCTTCTTCTTCTCCGGTTTTGCTGCGGCTGTGGTGGCGGGCGCTTCTGCCTTCTGCTTCATTTCAGGCGCCTTCGCTGCGGGCTTGGACTCTTCCTTTTTCCCACAGGCCACCACGAGGCATGCCGATAATACCATCACCACGACAATACCCCACATTCGATTTCGGGCCAAAAACCTGTGTGCGCGTTTCATGCTCGTCTCCTCTATCTGAATGGATCGCTCGTGATGGTCACCGACCGCGCCGATGCCACCGCCCCAAGTTCATTACCACCTTACAGCGCATAAAGGGCGCTGCCGTCGATGACGGTAACCCCGTTTTCGGTGAGTACCTGGACGGCCTCGTCGATCTTTTCGAACCGGAAGATCATGACGGCGTTATCGCCGCTTTGTTGAACAAAGGCGTACATGTACTCCACGTTGATTTTTGCACCATCGAGAAGGGTTAAAATACGGTGCAGGCCGCCGGGCTGGTCGGGCACTGCGACGGCAAGCACATTGGTCTTACCGACGGTTAAACCGTTGGTGCGCAGTGCTTCCTTGGCTTTCTGGGTATCGTTGACGATCAAGCGCAGCACCCCGAAATCGGAGGTGTCGGCGACGGACAAAGCCCTTATGTTGACGCCGGCCTCGCTCAATATCCCGGTAACTTCCGCCAAGCGGCCCGCCTTGTTTTCCAGAAACACCGATATTTGTTCGACACGCATGGTTGTTGTCTCCTTCGCTATATCTCCCGGTTGTCGATTACCCGCACCGCCTTGCCTTCGCTGCGCGCGATGGCCTTGGGTTCCACCAGTTTCACGACGGCGGACACGCCGAGGTACTCTTTGATGTTTTTGGACAGCTGCCGTTCGAGTCGCTGGAGTTCCTTGACCTCGTCAGAGAAGAGATGTTCGTTGATCTCCACCCGGACGGTGAGGGTATCAAGGTTGTCTTTCCGATCCACGACGAGCTGATAATGCGGTGCCACTTCGCTGGTCTCCATCAGCACGCTTTCGATCTGGGAAGGAAAGACATTGACCCCGCGAATGATGAGCATGTCGTCACTGCGTCCGCTGACCCGGTTCATGCGCACGTGGGTGCGTCCGCAGATGCAAGGCTCGGGATTTAAAGAAGTAATGTCGCGCGTCCGGTAGCGTACGATGGGAAACGCTTCTTTGGTCACCGTGGTAAATACCAGTTCTCCGGTTTCGCCGTAGGGCAGCACCTCTCCCGTGTCCGGGTCGATGATTTCGGCGATGAAATGATCTTCAAAGATATGAAGCCCCTTTTTGGCTTCGTGGCACTCTTGTGCAACCCCGGGGCCCATCACTTCGCTGAGGCCGTAGATGTCCACTGCGGTGATGTTGAGTTTCTTCTCGATTTCGCTTCGCATTTTCTCCGACCAGGGTTCGGCGCCGAAAATGCCGAACTTGAACTTCAGGTCCTTGAAATCGACGCCCATTTCTTCAGCGACCTCCGCCAGATGCAGGGTGTACGACGGCGTAGCCGTTAGGATGGTGGGGCCGAAATCCTTCATGATGACGATCTGCCGTTTGGTGTTGCCGCCTGAAACAGGGATCACGGAAGCGCCGAGCCGCTCTGCCCCGTAGTGCACGCCCAGCCCGCCGGTAAAAAGACCGTATCCATAGGCATTGTGAATGATATCGCCCCGGGTGGCGCCGCCGGCTGACAGGGCGCGCGCCATCAGATTCGCCCAGTTGTGAATGTCGCGGGCGGTGTATCCCACCACGGTCGGTTGGCCGGTGGTGCCCGAAGAGGCATGAATACGCACCACGTTGTCCATGGGGGCCGCGAACATGCCGAAGGGGTAGTTGTCGCGAAGGTCCTGCTTGGTGGTGAATGGAAGCCGGCGCATGTCGTCCAGGCTGCGGATATCACCCGGCTGTACCCCCGCCTCGGTGAACTGTTGCCGGTAGAAGGGCACATTGGCAAAGACGCGTTCCACCGTGGCCTTCAACCGCCGCAGTTGGATGGACTCCAGAGCCTCCCGCGGCATGGTCTCGTATTCCATGTCGAAAATCATGAATTCCTCCTGGTTCGGTTTAATGCCGGAACAAAAAAAGGCCGTGGGGTTATCCCACGGCCCAACTTATCCGCCATGGGGTTTTTCTTTTCGGTCTACCCATGGCTTGATGCTTTTTGCTGCCTTTTTCTACCGCGGCGGCCCATGGGTAGACCCTCGAAAGCCGAAGGTCCCAAAAAAGCCGCTAAAATAAAAGTAGAAGAAGGAGGTCACTTTGCTATCCCAATGTTGCTCGCATGATGAGACTCCACGGGCTATAGTGCAATTGACAGCCGCTGTCAACGATTAATCTCAGCTCCCCCGGGTGCCTTTGAATGCCGGTTTACGCTTCTCCAGGAAGGCCGAAGTGCCCTCTCGGGCATCTTCGCTGGCCACACAGAGCGCAAAGGCATCGGCTTCGATTCGGCATCCGGTCTGGAGATCCACGTCGGCGCCGCGGTTGACCGCCTCCTTGGCAGCCCGCAGGGACACCTTCCCTTTCGACGCCATGACGCGCGCCGTCTTCATGACGGCGCCCATGAGTGCTTCCTGGGCGACGACCTTGTTGACCAGGCCCAGTGTCATGGCTTCGGCGGCGGTGATCATAGTGCCGGTGAAGATCATCTCCTTGGCACGGCTGGGTCCCAGCACCCGCGGCAGCCGCTGAGTGCCGCCGAAACCGGGAATGATGCCGAGGTTGATTTCAGGCAGACCGAACATGGCGTTCTCGGTGGCATAGATAAAGTCGCAGGCCAATGCCATTTCACTGCCGCCGCCAAGCGCATAGCCGTTCACAGCCGCCACAACCGGAATGGGCAAGTCCTGCAGGCGGTTGACGGCCGATTGCCCTTTCTGCGCGAAGATCTTCGCCGTCAGAGGATTGCAGATGGCGATCTCGCTGATATCCGCACCGGCTACAAAGGCCTTGTCTCCAGCCCCAGTCAAAATCAACACGCGCACGGCCTCGTCGGCCGCCACCGTGTCGAGGGCTGCGGCCAACTCATCCAGCAGCGCCGCGTTGAGTGCGTTCAATGCTTTAGGGCGATTGAAGGTGATAACGGCGATGCCGTCGGAGACGTCGAAAAGAATATGCTCAAAAGCCATGGTATCCTCCATCATTACGGGTTGCCGTGGGTTCGGTGCCTGAATGCCCCGCCTTACCCCGGGGCCGGTGGCGTTGTCAATTGATCAGTGCTTTTGACGGTTCTCCCCAATGGCGGAAAGCAGGATAGCCGAAAGAATCACCATGCCGCCGATGAGTTTTGGCACCGTGATGCCCTCGTCAAAGAGAAAGTAGGCCATGATACTGGCGCACACGGGCTCCCCCAGAAGGCTCACGGCCACCAGCCCCGGTGTGACCCAGCCGAGCGCCCAGTTGTAACTGGTGTGACCGATGACCTGGGCAATGAGCGCCATCCCGAGAAAGGCCCCCCAGGTCTCGGGACTGAAACCGGAGACCGGTTGCCGAAAAAGCCCCACCAGCAGCCACAACACCATCGCGGCGCTGCCGTAGCAAATCAGCACATACGCCGATACGGGCATGTGCCGCCTGAGGTTGCGCCCCAACATGAGGTACACCGCCGCGCACATCCCGCCGGCAACGGCCAGCAGATCTCCCCGTAGCGCCGCGTCCCCGGCGGACATGTCGCCAAATCCGATGAGCGCCCCGCCCACGAGACTGAGAGCAATCCCCGCAGCGGTTAGCCGGTGCACCCGCTCTCCGGTCACAAGGGGGCTCAAGATTCCGACCTATAGGGGGTTGGTGTTGACCAGCACCACGCTGTTGGCCACCGAGGTATAGTCCAGGGAGGCAATCCAGGTGGCGAAGTGAAGCGCAAGAAAGACGCCGGCGGCACTCCCCATCAGGACGTTTCGGCGGGTGATGCGTTCCCAGGCGCCTCGGGACAGATAAAGACAAAACGGTGCCATCACTATGACGGCGAGGCTCACGCGGTAGGCGGCGGTCACCAGGGCAGGCGCCATGGCAAGCCGCGCAAAAATGGCGCCGGTGGAAACGGCAAAAATGCCACCCACCAGCGCCGCACCGGGGTGCACGCGAGTCATGGCGCGCTACCCCTTTCCTGTGGTGCGAACAGGGACGCGTTGAAACGCCGACGGTTTGGCCTCTTCGATATAGGCCTTGATGCCGGCCACGATCCCCTCACAGAGCCGTTTCTGGTAGTTCGGATCTTGCAGCCGTTTGCACTCGCGAGAGTTGCTGATGAAGGAGGTCTCCACCAGTACGGCCGGCATCTGGGCACCCAGCAGGACATAAAACGGCGCCTGCTTGACCCCCTTGTCCTTAATTTTACTGTAATGGGTTTTCAGCTTTCGATTGATCTTTTCATGGACATGCGTGGCCAGGCGGCTGGATTCATTGATCTTGGCGTTTTGCATGAGGTCCGTCAAAATTGCCTGAAGGTCGCTGATGTTTTTTGTGGAGGTGGCATTCTCGAGGGCCGCCACCCGTATGGCATCATCGTCGGTGGCCAGATTGAGGAAATAGGTTTCAATGCCGTAGGCCCGCTTGTCCCGGGCGGCGTTGGTATGAATGGAAATGAATAGATCCGCATTCCGGGTATTGGCAACCGCCGTGCGCTCCTCCAGGGGTAAAAAAGTATCTCCGGTCCGGGTCAGCACCACCTCACAGCCGATCTCTTTTCGGATCATCTCTGCGAGTCGCTTGGCGATGCTCAAAACAATGTATTTTTCATGTACGCCCTTGTAATAGCCCGGCGCCCCATAGTCTTTGCCCCCGTGCCCCGGATCGATCACAATGCGCTTGACGCCAAGGGAAAGCTGCTTGGCCAGCGCCTCCACCGGCAGGTTTTTACCCTTGGCTGGCTGAGGTGCCGCCGCGACGGAAGACGGCCGCTGTTCGACCCCCCAGACATCGATGACCACGCGGAACGGGTTCTTGAGGGAAAAAATCTTGTAGTTTCGAAATGATTTGATGTCGATGACCACCCGAACGGTGTCGCTGGTATTCTGGCCGGCACGGGCATCGCTGAGCAGGTTGTCGTTGATGGGGATGACCTTGTCCACCCCCGGCCCGAGTCGGCTTTGGTCCAGGTCTACGAACAACCGGTGCGGCTTGTTATGACTGGGGTCCTTGTTGAGCAGGCGATGGACAAAGTCGGCCTCTTGATCCGCGTCGATCACCACTCGGGTATAACGCGGGTTGGACCAGTAGCGCAGACCGGTGATGGTCGTCGTTGCGGCGCTTGACGGGGATGCCGACTTCGGGCGTTCGGCCGCTGCGGCCGCCTGGATGACCTTTTCCAGCGGATCTTCTGGCGGGGCTGATACCGGGGGACCGGCACCAGCACTTTCCGGCACGCGATCCGGGGAGACTGTTGCCAGCATGTGCCGGGCTTTTTCCTGATACCGGCTTTTGGGAAAATCCCGGGCGACCCGCTCCAGAAGGCGAAGCCCCGCCTCCTTGTCAGTGCTCAAATAGGAGTGCTGGTACATGTCCAGATACTGAACACCGGCCTGATACAATCCGGCCGCCGCCCACGGCCCGTCGGGCTCCGCTGCGGTCGCGGAGAGGTAGCCGTCGATGATTGCCTGCCATTTATCCCGGTACTTTTTATGCCCCGGATGGCTGTCCAGTTTTCGGCGGGCGGTCTCGGCCGCCCGGTATCGATCGCCGGCGGTGGCATCGCCGTTCGGCATTGGTGCCGGTGTCTTGGCGGAGGCCGCCTGGGACTTGGGCGGATCCGTGATGCGTTTCAGCTGTTTTTCAGCTTCAACAGCGTAGGCGGAGGTCGGAAAATGCCGAGCCACACGGGCGTAATAGTCGACCGCTTCCCGGCGGTCAGCGGCCGACCGGGAAATCGAAGACATTTCATGGTAGAGGCGGCCCGTGGTGTACAGGGCAGCGGCCCCGGCGGGAGCGCCCGGGTCTCGGCGATAAACGGATAGACTTCCGTCGATGAGTTTCTGCCAGTTGTGCCGGTACCGGCGCCGGTCAGGGTCTTTCAGCAGGGCCGAGAGTTGGGTCTCGATGCGGGCGATCTCCGTACTCTTTGGATCCAAGCGGTGGGTTTGCGCTTTTTTGCCGGGCTTTTTGGATGCCGCCAAGGCCGCCATGGACCCCTCGGCCTTGGATTTATAAGCGCTTCTGGGGTGACGCTTGACGATACGCTGAAAACGGTCGATCCCCTCCTGTCGATCCGATGCCAAATAGGACTTCCGCGACAACTCCACATACAGCGTGCCGGCCATATACAGCCCCGCAGGGGCCCAGGCTCCGTCGGGATCCTCGCCGTGAACCGCATCGAAGGCGCGGATGCATTTCAGCCACTGGTCGCGGTACTTTTGCAGGGAAGGCTTCTGACGCAGTTTCCGATAGCAGGATTCTGCCTGAAGGTACTGCCGGCGGGGATCTGCCGCATGAGCGAAGGCGGCAGTCAGCGCCAGGCAGATCAGCGCCGCCAGCACACTTGCGATTATCCGTTTGGCAGCCATGGTGTCAGTCGGTGTCGGAATTGAGATTCTCCGTGAGCCTGTGCAGCAAGTTCAGCGCCTCCAACGGCGTCATAGAGGAAATATCCAGATTTTTCAATTTGCCGATGACCGGATGCTCGCCCGGGGCGAAGAGCCCCAGTTGCACGTGGCCGCTCTCAAGGGAGCCTGCCGCCTGGTCATTTTGACGCCGAGGGGTGGAGGAAGCGTCGTTTTCGATGTCAAAAAGGATCTTCTTGGCGCGGTTGATCACCTCCACGGGGATACCGGCCAGCCGGGCCACCTGAATGCCATAGCTTCGATTGGTGCCGCCGGGGACGAGCTTTCTCAGGAAAATGATGTCGTCATTCCATTCTTTAACAGCGATGTTGAAATTTTTCACCCGTGCCTTGCGATGGGCCAGTTCGGTGAGTTCGTGATAGTGGGTGGCAAAGAGCGTTTTCACGCCGTGCCCGTTGAGGTCGTGCAGATATTCAGCGACGGCCCAGGCGATACTGAGCCCGTCGAAGGTGCTGGTCCCCCGTCCGATCTCGTCCATGATCACCAGGCTTCGGGGGGAAGCGCTGTGGAGAATATTGGCCGTTTCCTGCATCTCCACCATAAAGGTGCTCTGCCCCTGACTCAAATTGTCCAGTGCACCCACCCTTGTAAAAATGCGGTCGGTAACCGCAACGTCGGCGAATTCCGCGGGCACGAAACCACCCATGTGGGCCATGATGATTGTCAGGGCCACCTGTCTGAGTACCGTGGATTTGCCCGCCATGTTGGGTCCGGTAATGATGAGCACCTGCTGGTCTTCGTCGTCCAGATAGATGGTGTTGGGGACAAAACGCTCGCCGGGGATCATTTTTTCGATAACCGGGTGACGCCCGTTGAGGATGTGAATGCGTCCTTCGGCGTTGATGGTGGGCCGGCGGTAGTCGTGTTGAACCGCCGCCGCCGCCAGCCCGAGCAATGCATCCAGGCGGGCCAAAAATGCGGCGGCATCGCGGATCTCCTGGTAACCGGCCATGACCGTGGTGCGGATCTCTTCAAAAATCTTTCGCTCCAGCGCGCATCGCCGTTCCTCGGCGTTGAGGACCTTGTCCTCGAAGATTTTCAACTCGTCGGTGATGTAGCGCTCGGCGTTGACGAGGGTCTGCTTGCGCACGTAATGGGGCGGCGCGGCAGCGCTCTGGGTCTTGGGCACCTCGATATAGTAGCCGAACACCTTATTGAAACGCACTTTAAGCGTGGTGATCCCGGTGGCTTCTTTTTCCCGGGCTTCGAGCTTCACCAGCCACCCCTTTCCTTCACTGCTGATCCCGATGAGTTCATCCAATTCCGGGTGGTAGCCCCGGCGGATCATGCCGCCCTCATGGATGGTGGGCGGGGCGTCTTCGCGGATGGCGTCGTCAATGAGGACGGCCACAGCGTTCAGCGGTGCCAGGTCTTGCTGCCAGCGGAACAACGACGCGCTGAACGATGCCAGATCCTGCTGAACGGCCGGCAGCTGCATCAGTGTCCGCTTGATGGCAACGAGATCTCGGGCAGTGGCCTGTCCCAGCGCCAGGCGGCCGGACAAGCGCTCCAGATCGTTGACGGATTTGAGCCGCTCGCGCAACCGGCGGGCGGCCTGGAGCTTTACCACGGCATCGTCCACGGCGGCCAATCGGGTGTCCATGGCGGCGGGATCGATGAGCGGGTATCGGAGCCACCGTTTAAACAACCGCCCGCCCATGGCGGTGAGGGTGAAGTCCAGCACTTCCAGGAGGGTCCCTCGCGTGGTGGCGCTATGGATCCCGCGCAGCAGTTCAAGATTGCGGCAGCTCAATTCATCGATGCGCAGGTAATGATCCAGATGATAGGTCTGAATCCCGGTGATGTGCGCCACTGCTTGCATCTGGGTGTCTTTTACGTAGCTCAGCACTGCACCGGCGGCCCCGATGCCGGCAGCCAGATGCTCGCACCCGAATCCCTCGAGATTCAGGGTGCCAAACTGCCGTTGCAGTCGATCTCGGGCACGGCCGACGGCAAATGCCGCGTCCTCGAGGAAGGTAATGGCCCGCTCCGGCATGGCGGTCTTGAGTTGTTGGGCCAGCGGCGCCGCTTCCAGACCCCGTGGGATGAGAATTTCACTGGGGGCGATGCGCAGGACTTCATCCAGGATCGCCCTGTCGTCATCGGTTTCCACCAGGCGAAAGGTGCCCGTGGAAATGTCAAGGCATGACAGGCCGCAGCGCCCCTTGCGCTGATAGATCGCCAGCACAAAATTATGGGTCTTTTTGTCCAGAAGGGCGTCTTCGACAATCGTTCCCGGCGTAATAACCCGCACCACTTCCCGCCGCACAAGACCCTTGGCCGTGGCAGGGTCTTCCACCTGATCGCAGATGGCCACCTTGAGCCCCTTTTCGATGAGCCTGGCGATGTAGCCTTGAACGGCCCGGACCGGCACGCCGCACATGGGCACGGGGGACTCGTCCTTCTTGTTCCGTGACGTGAGGGTGATGTCCAGGAGGCGTGACGCCTGCTCGGCATCTTCAAAAAACATCTCGTAGAAATCACCCATCCGGTAAAACAAAAGGGTGTCGGGATAGGCATCCTTGACATCCAGGTACTGCTTGAGCATGGGGGTAAGTTTCGGTGGCGGCATCCGTTGTCCCTTGAGCCGAGGCAATCGGTTCACCGAATTGCGGCGGGGGTCGCTCCAAAAAGCCGGCCCGTGACAGCCAATGATATCATGACGGCGATTTGGGAGGATTCTTTTCGGGGTCATCCGGCACATCCGAGGCCGGCGGCGCGGGTGTTCTGATGGCGTCGACTTCCGTCTTCACAGCGGACAATTCGGCGCCCTGGCTGCGGATGGTGTCATTGAGCGATCGGATGGTTCTGCCGGCACGCAAGCGGCCGGGGATGGAAAAAAGAAACGCCACCAGCAAGCCGACCACGAAAAAACCGACGAATACGGCGGCGACAGGAATTTCAGGCGTGGCATACACCTTGGCGATCAAGTCGAGATGGAAGACTTCTTTCTGAAGAAAAAAGCTTTTGTTCTGATAGATGACCACACCGATGAATGCGATGATGAGAAGCCAGATGACGATTTTGAATTTCTTCATTGGTGTCCTCAATGTGTCGGGCGCCGCTTGCCAGCACGGCCGTGTCTTCAGATGGGTAAAGGGTCTCGTTTTTCCTGTGTAAAAACAAAGCCATCCTACGTGGTTCACAGTCAAAAGGCAAGTTTTTTCCCGGCAGGGCTACGAACCGGAACCGGCATCCATGGCGGGCGTTGATGCGTGGAGACAGGCGGCCGCACCACTGGCATCCGGCGGCACCGGGCAGGCAATCGTCTCACACCCGCACCAGTGAAACATCACCCCAGGCACCCAGTTTCTCCTCCATGACCACCACGATGCCCACAACGCCACGGATGCCGCGTCCGGCGGTGATAGCTCCGTGAATATCGCCTGGACGGCGGATGCCGTTGCCGATAGCGGTGGCGGCGGCGTCGGCCAGCGCACCGTCCTCGGCGACGACGCACACGGCGTCTGCCTTCCCCAGGGACAGTGAATGCCCGATAGTGCCCGAACTGGTGCACACGGCCATAGGAACGCTTCCCGGGGCGATGGCCACACCGACCTTCATGCTCAAAGGGGAGTCCCCGGCGAAAATCCCCACCGTGACGGCATGAGGTACGGCGAAAAACACGTCGCCGCCGTTTTCGACGATCACCGATTCCGTCAGCGTCAACAGATCGTTGCCCACGGCATGCGCCAGCGCTCCGGCAACGGCGGCCATGGGGCCGACGCCGGCGGTTTGCCCGGCTGCCATCATCCGTCGTAAAATGGTCGGTTGCGGCGCCCTGTCACGCCATGGGCACAGGGTGACGGCGAATTCCGGATAACTGGAAATATAGGATTCCAGTGCGTGACGATGACGAATGACCGATTCTTTGGCTTCGGCGGACAAATCCTGCGGGGCTTGAATCAGCAGATCGGTTTCTTTCACCACGACGCGAAAAGCGGTCAGTGCGGCGCTGTGCATCAGGCGTCGGTAGGTGCGCGCTGCCTGTTGGCGAGGCCTCACCGGGGCAGCGCCTCCGCCACGCTGGCACGAACGCGCTCGGCCAAGTCACCGGGGGCCTGCCGCATCATGAACCGGTCGGTCATGCCCGCGATGAAGTCCCGGGCCACCGCTGCCGGCGGCGTATTCTCCCGATAGGCCGCCGGCATGCTGGCCAGATAAGTGCGACAGATGACCGTCGGCCCGTTCCGGTTTTTTACATCTTCCTGATATTGCTCGAAGAGTCGCCGATACAGTGCTTCGATAAGGTCCAAATGACCGCGGACGCGGGGGTTGAGATAAATCCGTGAGTAGTTGAACGCCTTCAACACCTTCAGCGCTGCAGCCACGGGCGTGCTGAAGGCAATGGCAGGGGCGTCCTGGCTTTCACGGATGAGATCGGTCACCAGTCGGTAGACAATGGTGCCGTTGGTGTCACCGAGCACCTCGCGGCACGCTTCGGGGATATCGGCGCGCTGGATCAAGCCGAGCCGGATGGCGTCCTCGATGTCACGGCCGATGTAGGCGATGGTATCGGCCATGCGCACGACGCACCCTTCCAGTGTCATCGGTCTGACATCATCGCGGCCCGCCACTGACTGACGTATATCCGCTGCCAGGCGATGAAAGGTCTTTTCGCTGTCCGGAGCAAGGCGCTGCTGATGAATCTCTCCGTTGTGGCAAAGAATGCCGTCGAGGGTCTGCAGCGACAGGTTCCACCCGCGGCCGCCGTTTTCCAGTTCCGACAACGATAACACACTGTGAACATTGTGCCGGAAGCGTCCGATGCCGGCGGCCATGCAAAGCGCGGACAGCATCCGTTCCCCCTCGTGTCCGAAAGGCGGATGACCGATGTCATGGCCCAGTGCGATGGCTTCGATGAGGTCCTCGTTGAGTCCCAGGAACCGACCCATGGTGCGGGCGACCTTGGACACCAGTTGGACGTGGAGCGCCCGGTGGGTGACATGGTCATGCTCCACCAGCGAAAAAACCTGTGTTTTGTCGATGTATCGGGCGTAGGCCCGGGAGTGTAGAATCCGGTCAGCATCAACGGAAAAAGCCTGCCGATGCCCGCGTTCCAACCGGGATTCAGGCCGTTGCCGCACAGCCTGGCGACTGAGGCATGCCCTGGGGCTGAGCATCTGCGCCTCCCGGGCATCGAGTCGATCCCGCCAGCGGGATAAATCCCAATCGGCAGCGGCATCAAATGGTCCCATTGGCAATCAATTCCTCCATCATGCTTGAATAATCCATCCCGGCATGTCGAAAGCCTTCGCGCCCGTATTTCATATTGCCCTCGATGACGAAAAGGCTGCCGTCATGAGAGATGATATCAATGCCGACATCGTCCCATCGGCAGGTCACCGCCGTCCGAACAGCCAGCGACAAAGCGGCCTCGGGGACGGGATCCAGCACAATGCGCCCTCCCACGGCCACGTTGCTGCGAAAATCACCGGCCGGAGCGTAACGCCAGTAGGCGTGCACCACCCGCCCGCCGATCACCACCACGCGGATGTCCCGGTCAACGGGGATGTATTCCTGGATGTAGGCCGCGTGGTGGTCTCGGCAAAAGGCCGCCAAATCCGACGCGTTTTCGATGAGATGCACCCCGCGCCCCATGGCCGAGCCTCTGGCCACCTTGGCGATGAGCGGCAATGAAAATCCGGACAGAATCTTCTGGTGCTGGCGCTTCCCATAGAAAACACGGGTTCTGGGATGGGGTATACCCGCCATCTGGAAAAGCGCCGTCTGGCGGATCTTGTCCTGGGCGCACGCATAGTCGTAATGACCGGGGAATGTTCGCTGGCCCAGGGTGTTGAACAAGAAGGCGTAACGGCTCGATGGGTAATAGATCACGTCAGCCTCGGCCATGGCAGCCCGCTCCGCATCGGTATAGTCGCCGAAATTGGGGCGAACCCCCAGCGTGAAGACATTCCTGCAGTGGCGCAGACGGCCTTCCAAGGCGATAGCCCGTCGGGGCATGGCGTCGACACCCCCTAATAAAGATGAAACGGAAAAAAGTAGCAAAAAAGACGATTTCGTAACATGTTCGAGATACGGCTTGCGAATCCTGAGGAATGCGGAGTACTTACAGTACGCCGCCATGACGAAGGATGACGCGTAACGCAGATATCGGACTTTTTACGGAACCGTCAATAAAGCGTATGAAGTCTCCCTGCAACGCCGCCTTGTCGAGATAAGACTTGCCGGCGGGGTATCGTCGATCGGCTGCAGGCAATACGCCCGACGTCCGGAGCAGGGACTACCGTGGCGCCAAGATGAACACTTGCGGATCCGCCGACACATCGGGCCAGTATCGGTCGGCACGCATGCTGACGCGAGATCCGTCTCTGCCGTCAATGTCGGTGCGTACGGGCAGGCGGTATCCTGCCACCTCCTGAAAATCAGCATACGACACCCCATAGTCCCGCGCTCGATGGTCCGAGTAAACGGCAAAACCATCGGGCAGTGTTTCATCCCCGGGAAAGTCGATGGTCTGGACGATACGGCCCCATTGTTTCAGGACCACCGTTCGTCGGGCGGCGTCATCGCTCATGGTAACCACGGCGGCGTCGTGGGTCCGGACGGGGATTTTGCCGCTGAGCACATCGGCGATGTCTTCCGGGGCGATGGCAATGGGCAGGAGAGCCGGTGAGAACACGCTGCCGCGCTGCCACTGCCTGAATTCCCCGGAGTCATGAGAGAGAAAACGGACCTGTTGGCCATCGGATGCCAGGGAGGCAGCCGGGCGGCCCAACGCCCCGAGAACGGTGATTCGGAAACGATCCGGGGGTTGGCAGATCCAGGCCACACGTGCCTGAAAGTGTTTTCCCGCACCGCCGATCGACAGGGTGCCCAGGCCTCTGAGTGTCGCGAGGGGCGCGTTCACGGCCCTGGCGTGCAACAGCAGAACCGCAGCATCAGGGCTCACACCGGCGGATCGGTACACGCTGGCGCACCCGCCTGCCATCACCGCCAAGGCAACGAGGAAGCTCCGGCCCATGGCGCTCACGGTGAAGACGTACTTTCCAACCGCTGGAGTTTCTCGATGAGGGGGTCGCGATCCTGGGTCTTGATTTCAAGCGCCTTGCGATACTGCTCCATGGCTTTTTCGATGTCGCCGGCGCGGTGGTAGGCATCTCCCAGGTGTTCCACGATCACCGGATCGTCAGGCGCCAGGGCCACCGCCTTTTTCAGCCATTCAAGGGCTTCGTCGATCTGGCCTTTTTTAAAGTACACCCACCCCAAACTGTCGGTGATGTAGCCATCACCCGGCTTGATGGCCAGTGCCCTGCGGATCATCGCTTCGGCTTCGTCAAGATTGATGCCCAGATCGGCGTAAGTGTAGCCCAAATAATTGAGGGCACTGGCATGATCGGCGTCCAGTGCGATGGTTTTGCGCATCTGGTCGATGGAGGCGTCTTTGTCGCCTTGTTTGTCATAGACCACCCCGAGACGAAAATGCATTTTCACGTCGTTGGGCGATTTCTCCAGGCCCTGCTTCAGCCATTGGACGGCGTCGTTATAAACCCCTTTTTCCTCTGAAAGCGAGCCCAGATAGTAATAAAGTTCGGCATTGTCATCGACGTGGGGCAGCACCCCCTTCAAATGGTCGATGGCGTCATCAAACCTGTTTTTTTCCTGGTATATGAAGGCAATGTGCACTGCCGCGTCCCGATACAGGCGCGAGGACTGGGGGATCTGCCCGAGGTTGGCGATGGCTTTTTCCCAGTCATCGAGACCTTCATAGGTCAACCCTGCCAGGTAGCGGATTTCGGGGCTGACGGGCTGCACCCGCATGACGCCCTCGAGCACGATCCGGGCCCCATCGAATTCCTTACGGTCCACATAGAGCCCCGCAATGGTTCGTGGCAGGCGGCTGTCGTTGCCGAACCGCCGTCCGATGTCTTCCAAGAGCGCCTGGGATTTCAGGGTTTCGCCGGATTCATGGTACACGATGCCAAGGCCCAGGGCGGCCCGAATGTTGTTTTCATTGTTAAGCAGCAGCGCCTTGAATTGTTCCACCGCTTTGGCCGTACGCCCCTGGCGCGCGTAGAGATCCGCCAGCTCGAAGCGCGGCTCGTCCAGATCTTCCTTGATGGCAAGGGTCTTTGCGAAAAGGTGTTCCGCGGTGGCGTCATCCTTTTCCGCAACGGCAAGTCGACCGAGATAAAAATACCCGGCGTAGGCATCCGGGAATCGATCCACCAGCCGCTGAAAGACCGCCTTGGCCTCGGCAGTGTCATTGCTTTCCAAGTAGATGCCGCCCAGATGGAGATAGATGTCTTGCCTGTCGGGATTCAGCGCCAGCACTTTTTCGAAGGCGGCCACGGCGGCCGGCATGTTTTTGTTTTCCTGTTGGATGCGGCCGTAAATCACCAGTGTGCTGACATCGTCAGGGTGCGCGTCGAGGGTTTTTTCCACCACCTGAAGCGCCCGCGCGTTGTCGTCTGACTGTACCAGCATGACCGCCAGTTCACGCCCCAGCATGGGGGTTTGGCTGTCGATGCGGTAGGCCGTTGCCAGTTCCTGAAGGGCTTTGTCCTTGGCCCCCTCGCTTTGACGCAATTGGGCGGCCAGGTAGTGGTAGTAGGCGTTGGCCGGTTTTGCCTGCTGCTCGGCGACGGCCTGCTCGCGCGCTGAGGGCTGGCCGGTTTCCTGGATCGCGGCACAGCCGGCGAGGAAAACCAGCAGCAGAACGCCCGTCCAACCGCTTATGGGCCTGCTGGCAACTGCCGAGGGCCGCTGTCGGGGGCTATTCGCCGGCAGTGACGCCGGCATATGAGGAAAAGTCGGGAATCTCACTTTTGAAATATTCTCTCATCTTTTTAACGATGTTTTTTTCAACCTGGCGGACGCGTTCCCGGGAAATACCATATCGATCACCGATCTCCTGCAGCGTGGACGGCGAATCCGAAAAAATGCGCTGATCAAAAATCTCCAACTCTCTCGGGGTCATCTGCTTTCTGAATTCGACGATCTTCTCGTGAAGCAGGCCTTCCATTTGCTTGCGCGCCACCTGATCCTCCACCGAAACCGCATCGGTGCTGAGGAATTCGATCCGCTCCGTATCGGAGTCGTCCTTGAGGGGTGCGTCCAGGGAGACATCCCAGCCATCCAGCCGCTGGTCCATATCCACGATCTCCCGTTCCGACACCCCTAACCGCTCGGAAAGCAGTTTCGGCTTGGGGTCGAACCCTTCATCGATGAGCTTTTGTTTTTCTTTCTTGAGCTTGAAAAAAAGCTTTCGCTGCCCCTGGGTCGTGCCGATTTTGACCAATCGCCAGTTGTCCATGATAAATTTAAGAATATACGCCTTGATCCAAAATGAAGCGTAGTAGGAAAATTTGACGTTTTTGTAGGGGTCGAACTTCTTCACGGCCTGCATGAGACCGATGTTGCCCTCCTGGATCAAGTCGAGGAGATTCTGCATCCAGACCCGCTGAAATTCCAGGGCAATCTTCACCACCAGTCTCAGGTTGGATGTCACCAGCATGTATGCGGCATCCGGATCCCCTTCTTCCCGGACACGGATACCGAGTTCCTTCTCCTCGTCGCGCGTCAGCAACCGGTAATGGCTGATCTCCGACAGGTACCGCTGCAAGGGATCGAATTTGACCAGGGACTTGCCGTCTCCCCTGGCAGACTTGCCGGAAACCGCCGTGTTGTCGATAACGGCTTTTCCGTTCGCAGTGGCCTTCTTTTTTTTGACCGGCGGTGATGACTTTTTCTTCATGGTGCCTCGTCGCTGTGGGGCCCTGTGATATCGCTCATAAGTGGTGGACATCGCAGAAGCACTATGCTAATTTTTCGGACTCTCAGCGCCTGTAGCTCAGCTGGATAGAGCAACGGACTTCTAATCCGTAGGCCGCAGGTTCGAATCCTGCCAGGCGTACCAACTGCTTTCACTGGATCGGCTTCGGCACGATCCTTTTTTTTTGATCACCGCGGGTGTCAACCGGCAACCGCGGATTGCACCGGCCGCGCTCTCAAAACGCCAACCGGCGGAACGTTAAGATATAGCATAACGGCATCGCTTATCAAAGCCCCACATACTCGGGTCAGCGAATTCAGGACACCGCTGCCTCAAACGGATCGTTGGCACCGGCCGTAGAAAGTGGTTGTCGGCACCGGCTGCCGACTCCTTACAAGGAATCGGGTGATGGGGTTCAGGAAAGGGCTTTTTCAGAGAGGGCCTTGTTTTTTCCGGTACTTTTGGCCAAGTAGAGCGCCTTGTCGGCACGACTCACGAGGGTATCGGGTGTATCTCCCGTCCTAACGGTCCCCACACCGATGCTCACCGTTACCGACAGGTGCTTGTCGGCTTGATTCGGATCGACGGTGTAGCGCGCCGCGGAGATGGTTTTGCAGATCTGTCCGGCCCGTTTCGTGGCGTGTCTTAAAGAGGCGCCGGCAAGAATTACAACGAATTCCTCACCTCCGTAACGGGCCAGAACGTCTTCATTCCGGATGCTTTGCTGGCATTTGTGCACCACAGACACCAGGACGCGGTCTCCCACTGGATGGCCGTACCGATCATTGATGGCCTTGAAATCATCGATATCCACCATCAGCAGCGAAAACCGCCGGTTTCCCGGAGCGTTGTCAAAAAACTGGCGCAATTTGATGTCGAAAGCCTTTCGATTGAAGACCCCGGTCAGAGCGTCCTTCTGGGCGGCGGCCAGGGCCTTTTCCAATTCGACATTCAGCGTTTCCACCTGCTCGGTCAGCCGGTCGAGCCGGGATTGGTCCCGGCTTTCCTTTTCCTGCATAACCTCGCGCAGTGCGTTCACCTCGCTGCGCAGGGCATCCTTGATTTTCTTGATGTCATCCAGGCGGATGATGGCCTCCAAGGCATCGCTGCTGGCATAGACATCCTCGTTCAGGTCATCGTTGTCCGCCTTGAGGCCGGTAATGGCCTCGGTGAGAAGATTGATGATTTCGCGGAACTCCTTCTCCCTGGCACCGATGTAGCGGTTCTGACGTCGGATGAAGGTAGCCAGGTCTGCATCTCGCCGGTTAAACCGGTGACGCAGATCGCCCGCCGGCATCGCCTGCACCAGCAGTCCGGCCAATTCATCGACCGTGGCGCGGAATGCCTGGGTGGGAAGCTCCTCGACATTGAGGGAAAAATCTTTGAGATGCGTCAGCAAGGCGTCAATGATGGGGACGACGGCGTCCTGGCTCACCTGGCCTGGTTTCAAAGTGGCGCCGCGGGTGTTGATTTCGCTGCCGACATCGGTCTTTTTTTTCTTGAACATGGCGAGAAAGCATCCAAAAATGATAGGGCTGACAGTGCAAGTGTTATTTTCTATTGTTGACGGTTCCGTAAAAAGTCCGATATCTGCGTTACGCGTCATCCTTCGTCATT
>CAYUOU010000003.1:0-84628 GCA_964446485.1 uncultured Desulfobacterales bacterium
TTTCACCCCCACCCAACCTCCCCCATCGAGGGGGAGGAGAAAACCCCCCCTTGCCAATCGGTAGAAAGGCTGCCCTTTCCCTCTCCCTACCGGGAATGGGTTTTTATGGATGGACACTAGTTATAGAAAAAGCGTCGAGTTTCCCGCACACGCGGGGATGAACCGAAAATTATGTTTTTCCTGCGCGGTGAGCGGAGGAGTCTCCCGCGCCCTGCCGAAGCGGGCGCGGGGGCTGCTGGAAATCCGTGGGTGCGGCGGCCGTTGATCAGAAGGGGATGTCGTCTTCGTAGCCGCCTTCCTCCGGCAGGGGGGGGCCGTCGTATTCGGGCATGCCGCTACCACTACCGCTACCACGACCGCTGGTGTCGCTGGCGCCGCGTGGTTCGAGCATTTTCATTTCATTGGCAACAATCTCTGTCATATACCGGGTGATGCCGTCTTTTTCCCAGGATCGAGTCTGTAGCCGGCCTTCAACATAAACCAATTTCCCCTTGGCCAGATACTCGCCGCAGATCTCCCCCAGTCTCCCCCAGGCAACAACCCGATGCCACTCGGTGCGTTCCTGCATTTCGCCGGAAGTTTTGTCTTTCCATTTTTCACTGGTTGCCACACTAAAGTTGGCCTTAGCCGTTCCGCTGGGGGTGTAGCCGATTTCCGGATCCCGTCCCAGGCGGCCGATAATGGTCGCTTTGTTGATCATGATGTTTCTCCCGTGATGTCGAAGGATAAGTGAGGACGCTTCGATGCATACCGAAAAGCCCTTCCAGTGTCAATGTCGGCACACACTGCGCCGTCGCAAACGGGTAAAGGGCAATTAGGCTATTTTGTTTTTACAACGATGGGGTGAAAACAGTGGCCACGGGCGCGGCGCTTTCTGGATTACCGTTTACATTGGTTGGCGGGCTTGTTAAACAGCGCGAAAAATCGGTCCTATGGTTCAGGGACCCGGTGAAGGATAATCCTATGCCGGCCCGCCCCCGCCCCTATCCCTTTTCCCCCCCCGGGGGAGGGGTATTTATGGATGGACACGCGTTATGACCCAGCCAGCAGAATCCATTTCACCCTACAAGGGCTACCGCTACGTCATTTCGGCGGCCCTGCTGTGGGGGGTGTCCGGATCGGCCGCGAAGTTCCTCTTTCACAGCGGTGTTACGGCATTCCAGCTCGTCCAAATCCGGCTCACCATCACCGCCATCGGCTTGTTGTTGTGGCTGGGGCTGCGCCACCGGCACCTGCTGCGCATCGATGGGAAGGATATCGGCTATTTCATCACTTTTGGTGTCGTGGGCATGGCCGCCGTTCAGTTTACCTACCTCTTTGCCATCAGCAAAATACATGTGGCCGCCGCCATATTACTTCAATATCTGGCGCCCACCTTCATCGTACTGCACAGCGTGGTCATCGCCCGGGAAAAACTCAGCCGCACCAATTTGGTGGCTCTGGTGGTCGCCACCGCCGGCTGCTACCTGGTGGTTGGCGCATACAACTTGAGCCTTCTCAGCATGAACCTGGCCGGCATTGTCAGCGGCCTCCTTTCCGCCGTGTGTTTTGCCTGGTATTCCATTCACGGGGAGTACGGCATGCGGCGGTACAATCCCTGGACGGTGCTGCTTTATGCCATGGTTTTTGCGGCAATCACGTGGAACATCTGCCATCCGCCCCTGGAGGCTTTCTTCCACGCCTGGAGCTGGCAGCAATGGTTCTGGATGATCTATATCGGTGTGCTGGGAACGCTGGTCCCTTTCGGCCTTTACCTGGAGGGCATCAACCTCATTCGATCCACCCGGGCCAGCATCACCGCCACCCTCGAGCCCATTACCGCCGGCGTCATCGCTTACCTCTTTCTGGGTGAAGTGATGGCCCCGCTGCAACTTCTGGGTGCCGTGTTGGTGATTGCCGCCGTCATTTTGCTTCAGCTCTCCAAGGAGCGCGACGACAATTCCCCCGATCTCATCCGGGCACGCCGGCAGGCCGAGGCGTTGACCAACGAGGCGAAATGAGCAAGGGGCGAACAGCCTTTGATAAACGCCTGCGGCGACATGTGATCGGCCGCGGGCAGGATTTTTTTGCCGTGGTGGCGCCGGGCCTCGAAGCGGTCTGCAGAAATGAGCTCGGTCAGATCGGTATTCCCGCCGCGGCCATGGCCACCGAGACCGGCGGTGTCCATTTTTGCGGAAAACTGCCACATCTCTATGCGGCGAATCTCCACCTGCGAACCGCCGGGCGCATCCTCATGCGTGTCGCCGTTTTCAAGGCCGTCCACTTCGCCCAACTGGAAGCGCGCGCCGCGGCGGTGGACTGGGCTTTGTATCTGAAGCCGGCCCAGCCGGTGAGGGTCCATGTCACGACGCGCCGTTGCCGCCTGTATCATAAAGGCGCCGTGGGCGAGCGCGTTCTGGGTGTCATCGCCAGACAGATCGGATCAGCGCCGTTCGGCACTGCCGACAGCACTCAGCGCCTCTTTGTCCGGGGGGTGGGCGATCGATTCACCCTATCCCTGGACAGCAGCGGGTCGATGCTCCACAAGCGGGGCATCAAACAGGATGTGGGTCCGGCGCCCATTCGAGAAACGCTGGCGGCCGCCGCCCTGGTGATGGCCGGACATTTCCCGGGGATGACGGTGGTGGATCCCATGTGCGGCAGCGGGTCGTTCAGTCTTGAGGCCGCCATGATGGCTGCCGGGGTGCCGCCGGGCTGGCACCGGGATTTCGCTTTCTTCGAATGGCCCGGCTTCAGTTCGCCGACATGGCGGCATATACGCAAGATCGCCGAAAAGCACATGGTTGCGGCCGGCACGACGCCGACGGTATTTGCTTCGGACGTGCGCGCGGATGCCGTAGCGGCCCTGAAGGAGGCGGCCTCACGCATGGGCGTGGGTGACCGGATCGCCCCGGCGGTGCGTGATTTCTTTTCCATCGACGGGATGCGGGTGCCGGGGGGGGCGGGAACCCTGGTACTGAACCCGCCGTTTGGACGCAGGCTCGGACGCAGCCATGACATCCAGAAAGACTATCATCGCATCGGCGACCATTTGCGACGCGCCTTTCCGGGGTGGCGGGCGGCCTTGTTTTGCCCGGTTGAGACATCGCCGGTGTTCAAGGGGCTTCAGTTGCAACAAACGCCCGTGCTCCACGGGGGGCTGCGCCTCATTCTGTTGACCGGCCGCATTCCAGGCGGGCTGTGATGAAACCCGGAGTCACCATCCAAAGGGATGCCCTCGGCATCCCACATATCACTGCGAAAAGCCGTGAAGACCTTTTCTGGGGGGAAGGGTATACCGCCGACATGGAGAACTGGTTTGACGGTCGTTACAAACGGTTGGAATTGAATGTGGGGTCAGTGACGCATCCACTATGACCGTGGGTATGGGTTGACAGCGCAACTGCGCCACCATAAAAAAGCGGGTCCGGTGATGTTGGGCCGTCGGCAGTGAACCGGGGCGCGGCGGCAGGCGCTGCGTGCCTCACCTTGACCATGTTCTGAGGTCGCTTACTGACATGCTGCAGTGGAACGCCAACCCGATCTTCTTCTCCGTGGGCCCGGTATCGGTCCGGTGGTACGGTCTGCTCTTCGCGTCAGGTTTTTTGGTGGGCCTGGTCATGGTGCGCTGGATGTTCCGGCGTGATGGCCGCCCCCTGGAAGACACCGACAAGCTGTTCAACACCATGGCCGTAGGGACCATCATCGGCGCCCGGTTGGGGCACTGCTTCTTTTACGAGCCGGTTTACTACCTCAGCCATCCGCTGGCCATCATCAAAATCTGGGAAGGCGGCCTCGCCAGTCACGGCGCTTTCATCGGTATTCTCACCGCAGTCTGGTTGTACTCGCGCCGGCGGCCCGAGCAGCCCTTTCTCTGGGTGCTCGATCGGGTTTGCGTGCCCACGATTCTCGCCGGCAGTCTCATCCGCCTGGGCAACCTGTTTAATTCCGAGATCGTGGGGATTCCGACACAGGTGCCATGGGCCATTGTCTTCCAGCGTGTGGACAGCCTGCCCCGGCACCCCACCCAGCTTTATGAGTCAGTGGCCTATGCGGCGATCTTTGTGTCGCTCTGGGTGCTGTATCGCCGGTGGGCTGGAAAGGCACCCGACGGGAGGTTGTTTGGGGTCTTTTTGACCACCGTGTTTGGATTTCGCTTTTTGATCGAATGGACCAAGGTCCGTCAAGCGGCCTTTGCCGCCGATTTCCCTCTCAGCATGGGTCAGATGCTGAGCGTACCGCTGGTGGCGCTGGGTCTGTGGCTGCTCATCCGACCGGTCGCAGACAGGCGGTCCCGGGGTTGATGGCGGCTGGGAAATGACGCAGTACGGCGCGGTGACGGCCATGCCGCAGGCCGTTACCCTAAAGGCACTGACTAAAAAGGAGATTCCCGGATGAGCCGAATCACCCCAGAAAACGTATGGGCCGACGTTGCCCGGATCCGCGACCAGGCCCCCCTGGTCCACAACATCACCAATTTCGTGGTCATGAATACCACGGCCAACGCACTGCTGGCCATCGGCGCCTCGCCGGTCATGGCCCATGCCGAAGACGAGGTCGCCGACATGGTGGGCATCGCCGCGGCGCTGGTCATCAACATCGGCACCCTGAGAGGCCCCTGGATTGCCGCCATGCACACGGCAGCGGCCGCGGCGCGTGATAAAGGCATCCCCATTGTGTTGGATCCGGTGGGCGTCGGCGCCACTCGATACCGGACGGATACTGCCAAGGCGCTGATTAAGACGGCAGCGCCTTCCATCATTCGCGGCAATGCATCTGAGATTCAAGCGCTGGTGGACGCTACGACCGCTACCAAAGGCGTGGACGCCACCACATCCTCCGATGCGGCGGTGGACGCCGGTCAAGCCCTCCAGGCGGCAGTGGGCAGCGTGATTTGCATCAGCGGCGCCACCGACTACGTCATCGGCGATGGCAGCGTGACGACCGTCGCCAACGGTCATGCCATGATGCCTCGGGTCACCGGTTTGGGCTGCACGGCCACCGCGCTGTGCGGTGCCGTTGCCGCAGTGAACCCGGATGCCGCAGCGGCAGCGGCTCACGCCATGGCCATCATGGGAATCGCCGGGGAGATGGCGGCGGAGGGTTCGGAAGGGCCCGGGACGCTCCAGGTGCGATTCATCGATGCCTTGTATCGGCTCGGTGAAGCAGACATTCACCGTGCGCTTCGCGTCGGATGATCCCATGAATGGCGTCTATCTGGTCACGGATCGCCCAATGTGCGGCGAGCGCGGTCTGGCTGCCGTGGTGAGGGCCGCCGCTTCAGCGGGCGTCTCGGCGGTACAGTTGAGGGAGAAACACGCCACGACTCGGGCCTTTCTGGAAGCGGCCGAAGAGATCAAGGCACTGCTAACACCCCGCGGCATCCCGCTGATCATTAACGACCGGGTGGACGTGGCCCTGGCCGCCGGGGCCGATGGGGTACACGTGGGTCAGTCGGACATGCCCGCGGCAGTGGTTCGGCGACTTCTTGGACCTGATGCCATCGTGGGGTTGTCCGTTGAAACCTGGGCCGACGTGGAGGCGGCGCAGGATCTCGACGTGACCTATTTGGGCGTCAGCCCGGTTTACCAAACCCCGACCAAAACCGACACCCACGGCGCCTGGGGGCTGGAAGGGGTCGCCCGCATCCGCGCCTATTCACGGCACCCCCTGGTGGCCATCGGCGGCGTGAATGGCAACAATGCCGCAGACGTCGTCGCTGCCGGGGCCCAGTGCATCGCCGTGGTGTCGGCCATCTGTGCGGCGGCGGATCCGGCCACCGCGGTGCGCGGGTTGAAGCGGGCCGTCGAGGACGGTATTTCAAGGAGGTGCGCGACACCATGAACACCTATCATCGTGCGTTGACCATTGCCGGATCCGACAGCGGCGGCGGTGCCGGCATCCAGGCCGATTTGAAGACCTTCAGCGCCCTTGGCTGTTTCGGCATGTCCGTCATTACGGCCCTGACGGCCCAGAACACTCTCGCGGTAACCGCGATTCACGCCTTGCCAGCCGATTTCATCGCCAGCCAGCTGGATGCCGTGCTCTCGGACATCGGCGCAGACGCCGTGAAGATCGGTATGCTGCATGCGCCGGAGATCATCGGCACGGTGGCCGAGGCGCTCCGGCGCCACAAATCGGTGAACATCGTCGTTGACCCGGTAATGGTGGCCAAAAGCGGTGATGCGCTGCTCCGGGCTGACGCGGTCGCGGCCCTGCGCACAACGCTCATCCCCATGGCGGACCTCATCACGCCGAACCTGCCCGAGGCCGCTGCGCTGCTGGGCCGGCCCGTGGACGGCATCGACGACATGGAACCCGCCGCCCGGGATCTGGCCGCCCTGGGTTGCGGCGCCGTGCTGCTGAAAGGCGGGCACCTGGATGTCGACGAGAGTGTGGACGTCCTTTACATACGCGACACCGGCCGACTGGTTTCCCTGTCGACGCCCCGGGTGGACACCCCCAATACCCACGGCACCGGATGCACCCTGAGTTCGGCCGTGGCCGCAGGATTGGCTGCCGGTCGCTCCATGGAAGACGCCGTCCGGAGGGCAAAGGATTATATCACCGAGGCCATCCGTGCGGCAGCCGGCTATCGGATCGGCGGAGGGCACGGCCCGGTGCATCATTTTCATGCCTTTTGGGGGTGACGGTGCCACGGAGACATCGCCGGACAGTCGGCCCATGATGCCTGAAACGGCCCCTACTCAGCTTGGCGCTGGCCGCTACAAACCGCCGCCTTTCCTGTCAAACGGCCATTTCCAGAGCCTTTTTCCGGCATTGTGCCGACGGGTGCCAACCCAATACACGCGGCGCGAGCGCATCCTTACACCTGACGGCGATTTTCTGGATGTCGACTGGGTGGTCACCGGATCGCGACGCCTGGTGGTATTGTGCCATGGTTTGGAAGGGAATTCCCATCGGCCGTATATCCTTGGAATGGCCCGTGCCTTTCGTCGACGGGGGTGGGATTGCCTGGCATTGAATTACCGGGGCTGCAGCGGCACACCCAACCGGCGGCTGCGTTTCTATCACAGCGGTGCCTACGAAGATCTGGCCCTGGTGGTGAACCATGCCGCCGGCACCGGCCGATACGACGCCGTGGTGCTGATCGGATTCAGCATCGGCGGGAACGTCATTCTCCGATGGCTGGGCCGTTGCCCGGACCGTATCCATCCGCTGGTGAAGCGGGCGGTGGTGTTTTCCGTTCCCTGCGACCTGGCCGACAGCGCGGCGGTTCTGGCCCAGCCGCAAAACCGTATTTACATGCGGCATTTCCTGGTTGCACTGCGGCAAAAAATCCGAGAGAAGATGGCGGTGATGCCGGGACGGATCAACGATGACGGTTACGATCGGCTGGCCACATTCAAGGATTTCGACAACCGGTACACAGCGCCCTTGAACGGCTTCGAGGACGCCGAGGACTACTGGCGCCAATGCAGTTCAAAACCCGTCATCCCGGGTATTCGCATACCGACCCTCATGGTTCAGGCCCGGAACGATCCCTTTCTGGGGCTTGACTGTTTTCCGACATTGGCAGCGGCGGCCAATGCTAAGGTAACCCTTGACATGCCGGCATCCGGCGGTCACGTTGGTTTTATTGCCTTTAACGCCAGCGGTGAGTATTGGTCGGAACGAAGGGCCTTGGCATTCGTGGAAGATGTGGGGCACCGAGAGCGGGCGGGGATAAACCCCGCACCCTACAGTACCTCAAGGTTCGGGCCGTTCATTGCGGGTCCCAGGGTCGGCGCTTCGTAGCCAGCGACGAATTTCATTTTTCCGAACAGCGCATGCACAGTCACTGGAGACTAGTGAATGATGAAACGGTAAAAAGTAGCAAAAAGGACGATTTCGTAAAATGTTCGAGACCAAGGCTTGCGAATCCTGAAGGATGACGCGCAACGCAGATATCGGGCTTTTTACGGAACCGTCAGGGAATGTATTTCGAACTTCAACTGGCGTCGCGCCCCTTTGCCACCGGTGTCAGCAGCACGCCGGTCACCGTACCCGCCTACGGGGAAACCGAGGTGGTCCTGACGGTGAGCACCAATGTGTTGAAGACCGTCACGCAATTGGCGGATTTTCTCAAAGGACAGCCCCAGTCGGTGAGCTATCGCCTGTCTGGGCATTTAAAAGTGGACCTGCCCTTGGCGGGCAGACTCCCCGTGTCATCAGAGGGGACGCTGCGTCTGTCGCCGAAGCCCGAGTAACGCTTGCCACACTACTATAGCTGCGGGAAAGGAGTTGAATCCATGCAGGATCATTCATTCAAGGCCATGGTGGTCACGGAAACCGAGGAGAATCAATTTTCTCGCACACTGGTTGAGCGACGCGTCGCCGATTTGCCAGACGGCGACGTGCTCGTGCGGGTGACCCATTCCTCACTCAATTTCAAGGATGCCCTTTCCGCCACGGGAAACCGCGGCGTGACTCGGCAATATCCCCACACGCCGGGGATCGACGCCGCCGGAGAGGTGGCCGACAGCCGTGTGCCCGCTTTCAGCGTGGGGCAGCCCGTCATCGTTACCAGCTACGATTTGGGGATGAACACCGACGGCGGTTTCGGGCAGTATATCCGCGTGCCCGCAGACTGGGTGATTCCCATGCCGGCGGGGCTGGACGGCCCGACGGTCATGGGTTACGGCACTGCCGGGCTCACGGCCGCCCTGAGCATCATGAAACTGGTGGAAGGCGGCGTTCGCCCCGACAGTGGGGACATTCTCGTCACCGGCGCCACCGGCGGCGTGGGCTGCATGGCTGTGGCGGTTCTTGCCAAGCTGGGCTATCGCGTGGCCGCGGTGACGGGTAAAGCCGATGCCCACGACTTTCTCGGTGATATCGGCGCCGCCCGCGTGCTGTCCCGTGAGGAGGCCGTGGATGACAGCAAACGCCCCATGCTCAAATCACAATGGGCCGGCGTGGTGGACACGGTGGGCGGCGAGCCGCTGGCCACGGCCATCAAAGCCACGACACCTTACGCCGTGGTGACCTGCTGCGGTCTGGTGGCGTCGCCGTTTTTCAAGACATCGGTGTTTCCGTTCATCCTGCGAGGGCTGACCCTGGTGGGGATCGAATCCGCCGAATGCCCCATGGAAACGCGCCTCGAGGCCTGGCACCATCTGGCCGGTGACTGGAAGATCGATGTCATGCCACGCATGGTTCGGGAGGTCGGCCTCTCGGCACTGGACCCGGAAATCGACCGGATTCTCAAGGGAGGGCAGACCGGGCGCGTAGTGGTCCGCCTGGACGGGTAGCCGGAACGGATGGCTGCAAAATGATTCGGCCGCCGTCCGTTTACAATGAGCTAAAACGTGATCACTTTATCCAAGCTTTTTCCGTTGACTACCCTGTACGGGCCGCCCACAGCAGGTCGGACCCGGGCAAAAGGAGGTTTCATATGGCAAAGATCACGTTGCACGGCGACCCGTTCAACACCAAAGGCGACCTGCCCGCGGTGGGGGCACCCGCCCCGGATTTCAACCTCACCAAAACCGATTTGTCGGATGTTACCCTGGCGGATTTCGCCGGAAAAAAAGTGGTGCTCAATATCTTTCCCAGTATCGACACGCCGGTCTGCTCCGTGTCGGTGAGGCGTTTCAACACGGAGATTGAAAAACATTCCGATGCTGTTGTGCTCTCGGTATCGCGGGATCTGCCATTTGCCCACGCGCGGTTTTGTGCGGCCGAGGGATTGAACAACGTAGTTTCGGCCTCCATCCTCAGGGACACCGATTTTGGCGCGCGCTACGGTGTTCAGATCATCGACGGACCGTTGGCCACGCTCATGGCTCGGGCGGTGGTGGTGGTGGATGTTGAAGGAAAGGTGATCCACACCCAGCTGGTTCCGGAAATCGGCGAGGAACCGGATTATGCCGGGGCCCTGGCTGCGCTGGGATAATTTGCCGGGGCACCGACGCCTTACCATGCATCAGGAGGTGCAATGAAACCATCGCCTTCAAATCGCACCGCTTTGCCGGGTCTTCTTCCTGCGTGCACGTCGCCCATGGACCGCCGCCAGTTCCTGAAAGCCCATCTGTACGCCGCCGTGGCCGCCGCCCTTGGCTTCTCGGGCGTGTGGGTGCCGGGAAAAAAGGTGTATGCCGGTGTTCCGGATGTGGCAGTGGCCACCGGGGCGGCAGGGCCTGCCGTGAGAAAAGCCCTGGAATTGCTCGGTGGTATGGGGCAAGTGGTGCGGCCGGGCCAAAAGGTGGTGATCAAGCCTAACATGAGCTTTGCCTACAAGCCCGGCGCGGCCACCAATACCAACCCCGAGGTGGTTCGAGAGCTGGTGATGTTGTGTAAGGAGGCAGGGGCCGGCCGGGTGCGTGTACTGGACCATCCGTTGAGACGCGAGGAACTCTGCATCGAAGGGGTCAAAAAAGCCTGTGATATTTTCAACGAGGACATCGTCGACGGGGTCACCCGGGACCGCCTCTTCAAAGCCGCAGCCATACCGGGTGGAAAAGAGATGCGGAAAACCGACGTCATGCGAGAAGTGCTCGAGGCGGATGTGCTCATTGCCGTACCGGTGGCCAAAGCCCACGGCGCCACCGGGGTCAGCCTTTCCATGAAGGGGATGATGGGCCTGATCTGGGATCGCGGAATCATGCATTGGCGATTTGACCTCTCCACGGCCATCGTCGATTTGGCGACGCTGCTGAAGCCCCAGCTGGTGGTGGTGGACGCTACGGAGGCATTGACCACCAACGGCCCCTCGGGTCCCGGCAAGGTGGTGCGTTACGACACCATTATCGCCTCCCGGGACATGGTGGCCGCGGATGCCCAGGCGGTGCATACAGTGAAATGGTATGGATCCGCCATGAAGGCGCGGCAAGTGGCGCATATCCGACTGGCCCACGAGCGCGGGCTCGGGCGCATGGATGTCGAAAACCTCGTGGTTCGTCAGGCGCGGGCGTGAAGCGGTTTCAGCGGGTGGTGCAGGCGATCACCCTGACGGTGTTTTTGCTGCTCCTGGCCGCCGCCGGGTTTCCTCTGGCCGGCTACCTGCCCTTTGATGGGTTTTTGCGGATGGACCCGGTGGCCGGCGCCGTGGCCTCCATCAGCGCGCGGCAGGTTATCGCCGCTTTCTGGCCGGCATTGGTCGTCATCGCCGGCACTTTTTTGCTGGGGCGGTTTTTCTGCGGTTACGTCTGCCCCATGGGGACCACCATCGATATGGCCGACCGTGCGGCGGCACCCCGGCGGCTCGCGAGAGATTCGCCTGACACCCACCGACGATGGTCCCCGGTCCCTTATATCCTTCTGTCGTTTCTTCTGGGAAGCGCCGCCCTCGGTGTGTCTCTGGTTTTTGTTGCCAGCCCCTTGGCGCTCATCACCCGATTTTACGGCAACCTCGTAATGCCCGTCCTGGCCCTATTCGTTGATGGCCTGCTGCGGGCCGCGGCGGCGCTGCCGCCGGCGTTGAGACCTGATGCAGTGGTGTCGGCATCGTTCCCGGTGAACCGGTTTGCCCACGCATGGTTTCTGGTGATCTTTTTTGGCGGGATCTTTGCCGCCGCCACCGTGGCCCAGCGGTTCTGGTGTCGGTATCTTTGTCCGGCCGGTGCGGTGCTGTCGCTCTGTAGCCGCAGACCGCTGATAAGACGTCAAGTGACGGAGGATTGCATCGACTGCGGCCAATGCCAACAGGGCTGTCCCATGGGCGCTATCGATGACCAGGAGGCGCGGCGCACCCAACACAGCGCCTGCATCGCCTGCCAGCGGTGCGTTGCGGTGTGTCCCGTGGCGGCCGTTTCCTTTACCGGTGGAATGGATCGCGATGCCGCCGTCTCGCTGGATCGGCGGCGAATCCTGGGCTCGGGCGTCGCCGGTGCGGCAGCAGCCATGGTATCGCTGACAGGGCTGACGCATCTCCATGGTCCCGCGGGTGCCCAGATGATTCCGCCCGACCTTATTCGACCGCCGGGCAGCCTGCCGGAAGACGCTTTTCTGGCACGCTGTCTGCGCTGCGGCGCGTGTTTAGCGGCCTGCCCCACCAACACCCTTCAACCGCTGGGATTGGCCATTGGGTTCACCGGATTGTTCAGTCCGGTGCTGACGCCGCGTCGCGGGCCTTGTGAACCCGGGTGCAATGTGTGCGGCTGGGTCTGCCCCAGCGGCGCCATCCGCGCACTGCCGCTTCGTGAGAAAACCTGGGCGAAAATGGGGACGGCCCATATTTTAAAAGAGCAGTGCCTGGCGTGGGAGTTCAACCGTCGGTGCCTGGTGTGTGATGAGGTCTGCCCCTACGATGCCGTGGCGCTGAAGCAGGAGAAAGGCCACGCTGTCGGTGTGCCGGTGGTCGATGAGGATCGCTGCGCGGGCTGTGGGCTGTGCGAGCATCATTGTCCGGTGCGGGGGGCAAAGGCCATCGTCGTGGGACCCATGGGGGAGCTGCGCTTGGCGACCGGCAGCTACCGGGACGCGGCGCGCGCTCAGGGGCTGTCACTGGTGCTGGCCGTCGACAGGGCGGCCCGCGTTGGCACCAGTCAAAGCACCGCCGCCCCGGTTCTTGGATATCCGGCCGCTTCGGGAGAGACTGAGAGACCGGGTGCCGGCGACAGCCTGCCGCCCGGGTTTACAAGGTAGGGGATGCAACCTCGGGGTTAAGAAAGATGAAGCGCTCATGACGACAATACTCGATGATTATCCGGTGACGGTGGACATTCCTGTGGCCTGGGGAGAGATGGACGCGTTTCAGCATGTCAACAACGTGGCCTATTTCCGGTACTTCGAAACGGCCCGGATCGCCTATTTTACGGCGCTCGACCTCATGCGAACCATGGCAGAGACCGGCATCGGCCCCATTCTGGCTGAAACGCGCTGCCGTTACCGGATTCCCTTGACCTACCCGGACACCGTGACCGTTGGCGCCCGGGTGAGCAGCATCGGCGATGACCGGTTCATCATGCTTTACCGGGTGGCCAGTGCCGGCCACGGCAAAATAGCCGCCGAAGGAGACGGTCTTTTGGTGGCCTTCGATTACGGCGCGGGGAAGAAGGTGGCCGTTCCAGAGAACCTCATGCGCGGTATTCGTGCGCTCGAGCGTCTGCCGGTGGTGCGGATTGAGGGATGAACGCGCAAGACCGGTTCTGGAAGCGCACCGCTGAACCGTGGGAACCCCTCTGTGACTGTGAGCGGTATGCCCGCGGCTGCCTTCAGAGACTGGCGGATCAAAAGACCGGAGACATATACGACACAGACATCGACCTGTCTTTTCCGGGCCGGCCGCTATCATTTCAAGGAGAATCATCATGACCATTCCCGGTAATTTATTGACGACCGCCATGGCCGTCATGCCGCACACGGATGCGGACCGCGCTATGGAAACCGCCCTGAGTCTGGACATCCCCTTCTGGCCGCAGCTGCCGAGACTGGACTACACCGAGGACATGTACGTTCAGGCCAGCGAACATTTTCCGGGGATTCTCCTCGACATGGACAAGCAGACGCTGGCCTTTTCCATCGAAAAGTTCATCTTCGAGCTTGAGGCGACCATGGCCCATTTCGAGGAGCCGGCATATTTTGATATCAGCCCGGACTATTCGGCGGTTTACCATCGCTTCCTGGCCATGGATTTCACCGATCGCCCGGCCATCCGCGGGCAGTTGGAGGGGCCGGTAAGCTTCGGTCTCAATGTCCTTGACCAGGACAAAAGGCCGATATTATTCAACGATACGGTCCGCCCCTTCATGTTCGAAATCATGGCAAAGCGGATCAATGTGCAGCTCTCCCGGCTCAAGCAGCTGAATCCAAACGCCTTTATGTTCGTGGACGAACCGGGGCTCCAGTTCCTTTTCAGCGCCATGAGCGGCTATGACGCCCAGCAGGCCAGGCCGGACATGGATCTTTTCCTGTCCATGGTGGATCGGCCCTGCGGTATTCACCTGTGCGGGAACCCCGACTGGGATTTTCTTCTCAATCTGGACATGGACATCCTCTCGCTGGACGTGTTCACCAACGGCGAGATTTTTCCCAAATATGCCAGAGGCATCGGGAAATTTCTGGACCGGGGGGGCACTATCGTGTGGGGCATCGTCCCCACCAATTTCGAACCCTTCACTGAAAGCCGGGTGGATCTCCTTGAATGGCGGCTGGAGGCCATGTGGAAGCAACTTGTCGACAAGGGGATCGACCGCGACCTGCTGCTGTCGCGCAGTTTACTGTCGCCGGCTACCTGCTGCCTGGTCAATCCGGACGGTGAGCAGACCGTGGAGAAGGCCTTTTCCATGCTGCGGGCGCTGTCTTTGCAACTCCGGGAAAAATATCGGCTGTCGTAGCGGCAGGCCCCCGTGCCTGCCGCTACGCATTTTGGAAAGGATCTGCCGCCCGTGACTCTGGACGAACTTCAACAGACGGTCGACCGATGGGTGACCACCATCGGTGTGCGCTATTACAGCGAACTCACCAATACGGCGATTCTTATGGAAGAGGTGGGTGAGCTGGCGCGGATCATGGCCCGCCAGTTCGGCGACCAGAGTTTCAAAGCGGGCGAGTCCCCCGACCGCCTGGCCGACGAGATCGCCGATGTGCTTTTCGTTCTGGTGTGTCTGGCCAATCAGACCGGCGTGGACCTCACCGCGGCGGTGGCGGCGAATCTTCATAAGAAGACCATCCGGGATGCGGCGCGTCACGCCGCCAATGCCAAACTTCGATAGTCCGTTTGTTCAACACCCCGCACGCAGGAATTGCCGGAGGTTGGTGGATACCTTGCGTAAGTCCAGTTTTTTGCGGATGTTGAGACGGTGGGTTTCAACCGTGCGGATCTTTTGTGTGAGGATTTCGAATCGCAATCGCACTTTTCGGGCGCTGATATCCAGTACCGTGTATCGGGCGTACCGGCTCAAACGCTGGGAATACCACGGCACCCGCTGGTAGATGAGGCGCACCGGAAAGAGGGAGGTGATGGCATTGATGAAGCTGGGGTTGGCGTCCGTATTGATGCAGCGCATCCGCGGTTCCGCGGCCCTGCCCACGGCACTGCGCCCAATCCGCTGATGCTAAATCCGGCCTTCGGACACGCCATGACAGGCGACCAGCGTGCCGGTATCCAACGCAGCGCGTGTGGGAATCTCCTCCCGACATCGTGCATCGGCATGGGGACAGCGCCCGTGGAATACACACCCCGGCGGCAGATGAATGGGCGTGGGGACTTCTCCCTTGAGTCGGATATGGCGAAGCCCTTTTTCGCCCAGTTTGGGAATGGCGCTGAGCAGTGCCCGGGTGTAGGGGTGCCGGGGGGTGGTGAAAAGGGTTTCCGTATCCGCCAGCTCGCACAGGGTTCCCAGATACATGACCGCCACCCGGGTGCTGATGTGTCGCACCACGCCAAGGTCGTGGGAAATGAACAGATAGGTGAGGTTCAAGCGTTGCTGCATTTCCATGAGCAGATTGAGAATCTGTGCTTGAATCGATACATCCAGTGCACTTACCGGTTCATCGGCGACGATGAAGACCGGGTTCACCGTGAGGGCGCGGGCGATGCTGATGCGCTGACGCTGACCGCCGGAAAACTCATGGGGGAAACGGCCCCCCCACGTTGGATCGACACCCACCTGCCGCATCACGTCTGCCACGCGGTCTTCGATTTCAGTTGCCGACATACCGCCATGGTGGAAGCGTACCGGCTCTTCCAACGTCTGGCGAACCGTTTTTCTGGGGTTCAGGGATGCATAGGGATCCTGAAAAATCATTTGCATTTTCGCCCTGAACGGCAGCATGCGCTCAGGAGACAAATCATCGATGCGTGCGTCACCGAAATAGACCGCACCGCTGTTGGGCGGGTAGAGGCCCATGACGGTGCGGGCCAGCGTCGATTTCCCGCAGCCGCTTTCTCCCACGACACTGACGGTTTCTCCCCGGCCGATGCTGAAGCTGACATCATTGACGGCTTTGACCGTGATGCGCCGCCGTCGAAGCCGTCCGTTCTCCCAGCGGAGCTGGTCCAGCAGGCCGCCGGAGATGTCAAAGTGCTTGACCAGGCGCTCGATGCGCAGCAGCGTCGGTGGCGCCGCCCCGGATGTGGGCGTATCGGTCATGACCGGTCTTTGTTTTTCGCCGTTACCGTAGAGCATGATGGGGTGTTCCGGCAATGGGCTGATCCCGTTTCGGCCACCGGCCGTGGGGGAGGTTTTCGCCGATATCTCGTCCCGCTTCAACGGCCACCATGTGGCAGGCCGCCTGTCGGCCCGGCGTTTTTCCTGAAGTCAGTTCGGGTCTGCGCCGCCGGCACACATCGGCCATAAACGGACAGCGCGGATGAAAGGCGCAGCCCGGGGGGATGGCCGTGAGGGTGGGCATCATGCCCGGTATCTGATGCAACCGCTCACCGGGTTTCAGGCTCCCGGGAAGCGCCCGAAGCAGACCAATGGTGTATGGATGATGCGGCTCCCGGATGATGTCGTCGGTAGTGCCGGTCTCGATGATGCGGCCGGCGTACATGACGGCGATGCGTTCGGTGACCTGGGAGACAACGCCCAGATCATGAGTGATCAGAATCAGCCCCATGGCCGAAGTGTCGCAGAGTTCCTTGAGGAGATCCATGATTTCGGCCTGGATGGTGACATCCAGTGCCGTGGTGGGCTCGTCGGCGATGATCAGTAGCGGATCGCTGACCAGGGCGATGGCAATGACGACCCGCTGGCGCATTCCCCCGGACAGTTCGTGGGGGTATTGTGTGAGGCGTTTTTCCGGTGAGGGGATGTGGACGCTGCGCAGTTTTTCCAGTGCCAGCGCCTCGGCCTCGGCGGAGCTGATGTGCCGGTGGGCATGGAGCGTCTCCACCATCTGGGTGCCGACGGTGAGCACCGGGTTGAGGGTCATCATGGGGTCTTGGAAGATCATGCTGATCCGATTGCCCCGAATGTTTCGAATGGCATCTTCTGAGAGACCGGCCAGGTCGTTTCCCTGGAAGAGGATGCGTCCCTTGGAAATGTAGCCCGGTTTACTGATGAGGTTGATGATGGCAAAGCCGGTCACCGACTTGCCGGCACCGCTTTCACCCACCAGACCGATGCGTTCTCCGGCATCCAGAGTGAAGCTGACGCCGTCAATGGCGGTGAGTTCGCCGGTGCGCAGGGCGAATTTGACTTCAAGATCTTCGACTTCGAGCAAGTGGGACATGGCTGAAATCATAAGTTTACAGTGTCAGGTGTTGATGCAACGATGGTATCGAGTATATCACCCCTTATACAGCTTGGGATTGAGTACATCCCTCAGCCAATCCCCCAGCAAATTGATGACCAGCACCAGCAATACCAGCAGCACGCCGGGAAACAAGGTGATCCACCAGGACCCGCTGAAAATGTACTCGAAGCCGCTGCGGATCAGCGAGCCCAGAGACGGCGTTGTGACCGGCATGCCCAGCCCCAGGAAACTCAAGGCCGCCTCGCTCATGACGGCGTTGGCCACCTGGATGGTGGAGATGACCAGCACCGAGGTGAGGGTGTTGGGCAGTACGTGTCGAAACATGATGATGCGCCTGCTTAGACCGATCACACGGGCGGCCTCCACGTATTCCTTGTTTTTTTCCCCCATGACCGCGGCCCGCACCGTGCGCGCATACACGGGCCATTCGGCCAGGCCGATGATGACGATGAGCAGCGGCACGGCCAACTGGGCATAGCGCCCGATGCCGAAGGCCACCTGGAAAATCGCCGAGATGAAAATGGCCACCATGAGATAGGGGAAGCTCAACTGGATGTCGGCAATGCGCATGAGGCCGGCATCGGTCCGGCCCCCGATGTAGCCGGCGGTCAATCCCACGAGAATGCCGATGAACGCCTGGAGAAATACGGCGCCGCTGCCGATGAGCAGACTCAGCCGGAGTCCATACAACATAGTGCTGAGCATGTCGCGGCCCTGAATGTCGGTTCCCAGAAGAAATGTCGTCTCGCCTTCGGGCACCCAGGCCGGCGGCATCTCCGAGTTCATGATGTCGATGTTTTCGGCGTCGTAAGGATTGCTGGGGGAGATCACCGGCGCCAGCAGTCCCGCAACCACGAGAACGACCAGCACGGCAAAACTGGCCATGGCCACTTTGTCGCGAGTGAAGCTGTACAGAAAATAGGATTCTCGGAATTTTTGCCAGCGTCGGTTCATGACGACCTGCCCGTAATGCGTACCATGGGATTGATGAATCCATAAATGATGTCCACCACGGTGTTGACCCCGACGAAAATAACCCCCACACACACCAGGTAGGCCACCAGCAGGGAGGTGTCTGAGCGTTCCACCGCTTCCAGGAACATGAACCCCATGCCTTGCCACTGAAACACGGTCTCGGTGAGGATGGTGAACGCGAACATGATGCCGATCTGGACACCGAACACCGTCACCACCGGCAGCAGTGTGTTCTTGAACGCATGCAACAGCCAGACCCGTCGCCGGTGCAATCCCTTGGCCCAGGCAAACTTGATGTATTCGGTTTCCAGGACTTCCATCATTTCACTGCGGATGAGTCGAATGAACAGCGGCAGCATGATGGAGGCCAGAGAGACGCTTGGCAGAATGAGATGCTTGATGCCGTCGATGGTGAGAAACCCGGTTTGCCACCCCCAGACGGACACGGTTTCGCCGCGGCCGTAAGAGGGCAGCCAGCCCAGTTCCACCGAGAACAGGTAGATAAACATGATGGCGGTGAGAAATACCGGAATGGACACGCCAAGGGTACTCACGCCCATGGTGATGCGGGAGAACCACCGACGTGGGTAAATGGCCGTGTAGACGCCCACGGGCAGGCTCACAAAAATCAGAATGAGGGCGGCGCCGATCACCAGTTCGATAGTGGCGGGGGCTTTGGAGAGAATGACCGCCATAGCCGGTTTTTTGTGAAAAAACGATTGGCCGACGTCACCCCGCGCGGCGTTCATGACGAAACGGGCATATTGTAAAACGAACGGGTCGTTGAGTCCCAGCCGATCTCGAATGGCGGCGCGTTCGGCCGGGGTCACCCGTTCGCCCACGATATCGCGCACCGGGTCGCCGATCTCGTTTTTGATGGCAAACCCGACGAAGCTGATGACCAGCATGACCAGAACGGCTTGCAGGATTCGGCGGACGATGAAGGCGAACATCTGTTAATCGTCTCCACAGACGGTGATCGTGTGCGCGGATCCCCGGGGCCATGGGGCCGGATGACAGCCGATATCTATAGGTATTATGATTAAAACACAGATCCCTCGCTACGCTCGGGATGACATTTCATGCTCTTTTACGGGATTGTCTCCCTTGACGGTTCCGTAAAAGTCAGAATCCGTTATTTGTTATTATCCCCACGAAGGCGGGTATCCAGTGTTTCAAGGTATCCCCGGACGCCCGCCGTCACGGCAGTGACACAACAAATGACTGCTTACGGACCCATCTTCCCTGGTGTGCGTCGAAGCGGTGCGGTTATCGGATGACCAAGTCCCCGAGATAGGGAAAGTTCATGGTGTTGATGACGGGTTTCACGTCAATCCCCTTCTTGGCCCCGTAGCTGTGGTTCTGCCAGTGGAAGGGGACGAAGGCGGCCGCGTCGTACTGGATTTTCTCGATGGTCTGGACGATGTCGGCCCGCTTTTTCAGATCGGTCTCGCTCTGGGCCAGCAGCGTGAGTTTGTCCACCTCGGGATTGCAGTAGTTGCCGCTGTTGTATTGCCCGTAGCCGGTTTCCTTGTTGGGGCACATGGAGAGAAACTCGTAGAAGTTGCCCGAGTCCTCCGTGTCGGAGTGCCAGCCAATCATTTGAATGTCGGCCGCCTGGGCGTCGAATTCGTCCCAGTACTGGGCCTTGGGCATGGTTTTCAAGTTGACCTGGATATTGATGCGCGCCAGCATGGAAACCACCGCCTCGGCGATTTTCTCATCGTTCACGTAGCGGTTGTTGGGCGCGATCATGGTGCAGGAGAACCCGTCGGGATAGCCGGCCTCGGCCATCAACCGTTTGGCTTTATTCAGGTCGTAGCGCGGCTTGAGCGCCGGATGGTAGCCGGCATAGCCCTTCGGGCTCATCTGGCCGGCCGGTGTGGCCGTTCCCTTCATGATCTTTTTGACGATACCCTCGTTATTGATGGCATGGACGATGGCCTGACGGACGTTGACGTTTTGAAATTCCGCACGGCGTTTCTGGTTGAGCTGGACGGTGATGATGCGGCCCCCCGGATAGGTGTACAGGTCCACCTTTGAATCTCTCTGCACACGGGCAAAATCCTGTGGGGGCACCGGAGAGATAAAGTCCACATCGCCAGAAAGCAGGGCCGCCACTCGGGTGGCGTCTTCCTTGATGGGGGTCAACACGATCTGGTCCACATTGCCCGGGGAAGCCTTGTCCCAGTATTCCGTGAAGCGGGCCATCACCATGCGCACGCCCTGCTCGCGGTAGATGACGCGAAAGGGCCCCGTTCCGGATTCGTTGGTCAGGGCGAATGATGGGCCGATCTTGACGATGGCGTCCTTGGGTTTGTCCATGTCGTCGTTGCCCGAGTAAAAATCCATATCCATGGGGAAGATGTAGGTGGCCATGTTGAGCAGCAGGGCGTAGGGCTTCTTGGTGACGATGTCCACCGTGTAATCGTCAACGATATTCACCCCTTCGAAGGGTTCAAAAAGCCCCTTGAAATCGATGCTTTTCTTGAGGCGATCCACCGTGAATTTGACATCCTTGGCGGTGAACCTGTTGCCACTGTGAAATTTGACGTCTTTTCTCAGGTAAAACCGCATGGTGAGATCGTCGCGGCGCTCCCACTTTGTGGCCAATCGGGGTTCGAATTTCATGTCCTGTGTCCAGCGGACCAGCGGATCGAACACCCAATGGGAGTACTGGAGCATGCCGCCGGAGAGCTGCACATGCGGATCCAAAGAAACCGGATCGGCATCCAGACCCAGTTTCAGGGTTTTGGCCGATGCTGCCGGGCCAACGGCCATTGTCATTGCCAATATGGCGAAAACAGCGATCCATTTTCTCATGGCGTCCCCCCTTTTCTCGAACAGTCAGTTGAATGCGGATGGTGTGCTTACCCGATGACGAACACCGGTACTTAATAGTCGCCGGCGGGCACGGCGTCAAGAAACAAAACCAACATCATGTTTTGATTGCTCTTTTTATCGCTTTTGAGGCCGCCGACGACAGACGCTGACGGCAGGTGATGCTGAAAATGCCCGTGAAGGGGGGGCGTGCCATGGAAGTCGTCGCCGGCCGCGCGCCTCCCGGCAAGATGTCGTACCGCCCCGCCCGGTATCAGCCGCTGCATAAAAATTCCATTGACAGTTGTAAAAATATTTGAAACGAGACTTCTTTCCGTAAGGTTATGAATGGGAGACAGTCGGTCGGTGACCTCACATGATCAGCAACATCGATACGGAAGGACATCTATTGCACGTGCATCGAATAGAAGTTCACGACAGCATCGAACAATTCAACATCCCTACCATCGCCCAGGCTGTCGATGCGGAGCAGACACCGGAAAAACCTCGCCTGCGTGAACGGTTCCGGGCGCCGTTTTTTCTGACCTTTTTCATCTCCCTGGCCACCTGGCTTGTGCTGAGTGGGAAATTCGACGTCTTTCACCTTTCCCTGGGGATTCTCTCCTGCTTCATCGTCGCCTTTTTTTCCGGGAGCATCATGTTCCCCGATCCGGACCTGCCCGGCTACCCGCGCATGGCGTTTCGATTCATCATTTACATTCCCTGGTTGCTGTATCAAATTTGGTTGTCCAACTGGCATATGCTTCGGCTGGTTTTCCATCCTAAGATGATGGATCTGATCGATCCGCAGATCGTTCGCTTCAAGACGGAATTGACCGGGGATGTGGGGCGACTGGCCCTGGCCAATTCCATCACCCTGACGCCCGGCACCATAACCGTGTTCGTCACCGTCATGGGTTTTTTCACCGTGCACGTCATCGACAAGAAATCGGCCGAGGGGCTGCCGGGCGACATGGAGCGCCGCATCGCCCACATCTACGGAGAATGATGGAAATCTTTTTCATCGCATCGGCGATCTTTCTAAGCTTCGTTATGGCCCTGTCCCTGATCCGGGCGCTCTACGGTCCCACGGTTTTGGATCGGCTCGTCGGTGTGAATGCCATCGGCAGCAAAACCGTGGCGCTGCTCATCGTTATCGGTTTGATCTACGACCGGGTGGACATGTTCGTGGATATCGCCATCGCTTACGCCACGCTCAACTTCATCGCGGTACTGGCCGCATCGCGCTATTTCCAGAAGAAAAAGGGGCTTTACGACGAGGCCACCGGCCAGCGCCGGCATTAGGGGAGGTTTCATGGTGCTCAATAGTGTGGTGATCGTTGTGCTGGGTTTCGGATTGCTGTTCTTTTTTGCCGGGGCCGTCGGCATTCTCCGGTTTCCGGATTTCTATTCCCGACTGCATCCGGCCGGCAAACTCGACACCATGGGGCTTTTGATGACCATGTCCGCCATGGCGCTTTACACCCTTCAGCCACTGACGCTCATGGCGGTACTCACGAGCCTCAAGATCATGCTCATCGTGGTATTCGTCTTTATCACCAGTCCCACGGCCACCCATGCCATCGTAGACGCCGGCGTTCGGGCAGGGCTCAGCCCGTGGACCAAAACGGTTGAAACCGAAGGAATCGAAGAATGATCTTTCTGTTCGAGTTCATCATTCTGATTCTCGTCGTCATCTGCGGCATCGGCGCCCTGGCCGTGCGCGACCTTCTGGGCGCCGCCATACTCTTTGGCGCCTACAGTTTTATGATGTGCCTCTTGTGGGCCATCATGGGCGCTGTTGACGTGGCATTTACCGAGGCGTCGGTGGGGGCCGGGGTGAGCACGGTGTTATTCGTCGCCGCTGTATTTCGGACCACTCGGAGGACCAAGGATTGAAAGTCATTGGGCTGATCATCGTTGCCGTGCTTGGCGGCTTGCTCATATACGGCACTGTGGATTTCCCGTCGTTTGCAGACCCACAGTCCCCGGCGTCCCAGCATGTTTCCCCCTACTATATCGAGCATTCCATGGAGGATGCCCACGTGGTTAATGTCGTCACCACCGTCTTGGCCGACTACCGGGGCTACGACACCATGTTCGAGACGGCGGTGATCTTCGCAGCGGGCATCGCCTGCTTCTTTTTACTCCGGGTCGCACGCCGTCAAAAACCGGAATCGCGTGTCTACCGGCACATTCCGACGGGTATCACCATCCGCATCGAAAAGGGAGGCAAGCTCCCCATCGGCTCCAAAGAGTTCGAACGTATCGACAGCCAGTGGGTACCTTACGACGTCATCATCAAAACCGCCTGCCGGCTGGTCATTCCGTTCATACAGTTGTTCGCCCTGTACGTCATCGCCCACGGCCATTACAGCCCCGGCGGCGGGTTTCAGGGCGGCGTTATTTACGGGGCGGCCATCATCCTCTTGGCCTTGTCCACCGATCTTCGCTCCACCATAGGACTCATCGGGGAGAAGGTGACGGCGCTGTTTGCCTCCAGCGGCGTGCTCATCTATGCCGGCACCGGATTGCTTTGCGTCTTCATGGGCGGGCACTTTCTCAACTACGGTTATTTGGCCGGTATTTTGGGTGTGGACCCGGTCATGGCCAGGTCCCACGGCATCCTTATCGTCGAGGTGGGCGTCGGCCTGGCGGTCATGGCCGCAATGGTATCTCTCTACTTCATCCTGTCTTCGGCCGGCAGGATGGATGAAGGGCTATAGCCATGGACGCGCTGTTTCAAATCGTTGCCGCCAAGGCCAACTTCTGGATCTACATCGTTCTCATGATGATCGGGCTCTGGGCCGTGATCGTCAAACGGAATCTGGTCAAGAAGATCATCGGCATGAACATCCTGCAGACGGCCATCATCCTTTTCTATGTGTCCATCGCATCCAAGAAAGGCGCCACGCTGCCCATTCTGGAGATTGACCCCCACGCCGGGGGGCACCATGTCGTCCATGCCGCCGATTATTTCAACCCGCTGCCTCATGTGCTGATGCTCACCGCCATCGTCGTGTCCGTGGCGACCCTGGGTGTCGCGCTGGCCCTGGCCATCAACATCTACCGACAGTACGGCACCCTCGAAGAGGATGAAATCGCCGAACAGATCAGGGGATAATGAGCATCCACTACCCAGCGCTGATAATTGTGATTCCCCTCATTTTTGCTCTTTTTGTCACCATTGCCGGATGGGGACAGCGGCGCATTTGCTTTCCCTTGACGTTGTTCGCCATGGCGGTGTCCCTGGTCTGTGCCATTGGCATGCTGGCGCAGGTGATGGCAACGGGGCCCTTTGAATATCATCTGGCCGGCTGGCGGCCGCCCATTGGCATCGCCTATCAGGTGGATCACCTCAATGCCCTGGTGCTGGTGGCCGTCGCCGCGGTCGCCCTCTTGAATCTGATCGGCAACCGGTCCGCCGTCGAAAAAGATTACGCCGATAAGATCGGCGCTTACTATACCCTGTCCACGCTGTTCGTTACCGGTCTGTTCGGCATCGTCATCACCGGGGATGCCTTCAACCTTTTCGTGCTGCTGGAAATCACCGCCATCACCGGCTACGCCCTCATCGGCATCGGCGGGCGGCATGCCCCGCTGGCCAGTCTCAACTACATTTTCATGGGCACCATCGGCGCGAGTTTTTACCTGCTGGGCGTGGGCTATCTTTATCTCGTGACCGGCACCCTCAACATGGCGGACCTGGCCGCACGCCTTCCCGATCTCTACGGTTCCAAGGTCGTCATGGCGGCGTTCATCATTTGCATGACCGGCCTGTTCATGAAAATGGCGCTGTTTCCGCTGCACGGGTGGCTGCCAAACGCCTACAGCTATGCACCGGGGCCGGTGAGCAGCCTGGTGGCGCCCCTCACCACCAAGGTGATGGTCTATGTGATGGTTCGGGTGGCGCTATTCGTGTTTCCGGTGGAATTTTCATTCGGAGTCATGCACCTGGCGCCGGTGGTCGTATGGCTGGCCATCATCGCCATGGTGATGGGCGCTCTCATGGCGCTGGCACAGACCGAACTCAAGCGCATGCTCAGCTACATTATCGTTGCCGAAGTGGGCTACATGGTGGGCGGCTTTTGGCTGGGCAACCGGATGGGCATGTCGGGGGCCATTCTGCACATTGTCAACGATGCCGCCATGACCCTGTGTGTTTTCATGGCCGCAAGCAGCCTGCGGTACCAATACAAGAGCGACCACTTCGATGCCCTGCGCGGGGCATTTCGGAGAATGCCCGTAACCATGGGGGTGCTGGCCGCCGGCGGATTGTCCATAATCGGCGTGCCGCCCACCTGTGGCTTTTTCAGCAAGTGGTATCTCATCAATGGCGGCATCGCCGCCGGGCATTATGCCTTCGTCGTCGCCCTGCTCTTCAGCAGCCTGGTCAACGCAGTGCTGTTTTTCAGGATATTTGAAATCGGATATTTCGAACCCTTCGTGGATCACCACCACGGGCATGGGGCCGCCACCGAAATCATTCAGGAGGCCCCGATGGGGATGGTTGCCACCATGGTGCTGGTGGCACTGGGACTTGTTGTTCTGGGATTTTACTCTGGTGATATCGTCACCCACGTCATCGATGCGGTGATCCCGACGCAGATCATTTAACGAGGCTACTGGCGCCCTTATTATGGAAACGATCATCTCCATCAAACCGCTTGTGGCGGTGCTGCTCTCCCTGCTCCTGCCGGCGGTGCTGGCCACCGCGCGCTCGGACAATCTGCGTGAGGGATGGACCTTCGTCGTCGCCATCCTCAAATTCGGTCTCATCGCATCCATGGTGCCGGCGGTGCTGTCCGGCGCCCACATCAGTTGGACGCTGGTATCGCTGTCGCCGGGGCTGACCATTGCATTTCGCGTCGACGCCATGGGGATGCTCTTTGCCCTCGTGTCCTCTTTCTTGTGGATCATCACCACGATTTACTCCATCGGCTACATGCGGGGGCTCAAAGAACACAGCCAAACCCGATATTTCTGTTTTTTTTCCCTGTCGCTGTCTGCTGCGGTGGGCGTGGCCTTCTCCGCCAACCTGCTCACCATGTATCTCTTTTACGAAATGTTGTCTTTTGCCACCTATCCGCTGGTCACCCACCACCAAGACCGGGAGGCGCGCAGTTCCGGCAGAAAGTACATCGGCTATATCCTGGGCGCTTCTATCGCGTTGGCCCTGCCGGCCATGATCATCGTCTACAGCCTCACGGGCACCCTCGATTTCGCCGAGACCGGAATCATGTCCGGCACCGGGGCTTCCGCTACGGCCATGGGGGCGTTGCTGCTGATGTTCGTCTTCGGCTTTGCCAAGGCCGGCGTGATGCCGGTGCACAGTTGGCTGCCGGCCGCCATGGTGGCGCCCACGCCGGTGAGTGCGCTGCTGCACGCCGTGGCCGTGGTCAAGGTGGGGGTCTTCTGCGTGGTGCGGGTGATGACGGGCGTTTTTGGGGTGGGGTTTCTCAATGGGTTGCATCTCGGCACACTGGTGGCGGCCATCGCCTCGGTCACCATTATCGTGGCTTCCCTCATTGCCTTGAGCCAGGACGGATTGAAGCGACGGCTGGCGTTCTCCACGATCGGCCAGCTTTCCTACATCATTCTGGGGGCGGCGCTGCTCTCGCCCAGCGGGTTGACGGGCAGCCTGCTGCACATCGCCATGCACGCCTTTGGAAAGATCACCCTGTTTTTCTGCGCCGGAGCGATTTTTGTGGCCACCGGGAAAAAATACATCAGTGAGATGGTCGGTATCGGCAGACGGATGCCCATCACCATGGGGGCGTTTTTCATCGGATCCTTGAGCGTCATTGGCATCCCCCCCTGTGGCGGGTTTATCAGCAAGTGGAACCTGGTCATGGGGACCCTGGAATCCGATCAGATCGTTTTCCTGATAGTGCTTCTGGTGAGTTCCATCCTCAATGCCGCCTATTTTCTGCCGGTGGTCTATAAGGCCTTTTTCTGCACGGAAGAGGAGTCCATGTTTCCAGGCCCCAGGAAGGAACCGCCGCGGTGGTGCCTGGTGCCGCCGGTGTTGACGGCGGCGGCATCCATCGCATTGTTCTTTTATCCACAGCCGTTTCTGAACCTGGCCAGAGCGGCAGTGGCGGCGGCGCTGGGTATGTGATGAGCGCGTTGTCTTGCTTTCGATTACACCGGCGGCTGGCATGCGCTGCCGCGATGGAGGGCATCTTGACAGAGGATGAGCATGAAAAAATGGTGTTGAGCCATGAACCGGTTCCTGGCTACCGGGTGGCATTTTATGTGGTTCTCCTTGTCGCCTCTGCCTACCTGATGGTCGCTTTTTTACTGTAAGCGTCACTGACGGTGGTAGGGTTTTCTTGCCCAAGGGGCGCCCGGCCATTGACGGATGAACGTTGAACATCAAATCCAGAGGTGACGATATGGGCGAACTCAAAGTGTTCGATGATCCGAAAAATGTTAAGCGGCTGCTGGTGGTTTTCTTTGGAGCACTGATTGTTCTTTTGGTTGTCGATTTTTTTATTCACAAACACGCGGATTTCAGCTGGGAGGGCGTGCCTAATTTTTTTGCGGCCTACGGGTTCGTGTCCTGTGTGTTTCTAATCTTCATTGCCAGAATATTACGTCCGATGATCAGGCGGGATGAAGATTATTACGAGATATCCCCGGATGAGCGGCCTGATTGAATAGATGTTAATAATTTTCTTTAGTGATGCGGAAAACAAATGGACTTGACACCATATGCTGTAGACCTGCCGCCGGCAATTGTTTTCATCGCCGGAGGGTTGCTGATCCCACTCGTCAACGGACATCTGAAATCTTTTTGGATGCTGCTCATGCCGATCATTGGGCTGATCACCCTGATCAGCACCCCAGAGGGCAACCATTGGGCCGTCACATTTCTGGACTACGATTTGATTCTGGGGCGTGTTGACCGCTTGAGCCTGGTGTTCGGCTATATTTTTTGCATCATATCGTTTATCGCCACAATCTTCGCCCTGAAGGTGAAAGACGACGTTCAGTATGTTGCTGGCTTCGCGTATGCCGGAGGCGCTCTCGGCGTGACTTTGGCCGGCGATCTGATCAGCCTGTATCTGTTCTGGGAGGTTATGGCGATCGCGTCCACCTTTCTCATCCTGGCCAGAAAAACAAAAGCCTCTCAAACCGCAGCGTTCCGATATGTCATGGTCCATATTTTCGGCGGGCTCTGCCTCCTGGCCGGAATCGTGCTGACCATTTCCGAAACCGGGTCTACAGCCTTCGTGCACATGACCCTGGGCAGCACGGCCAGCTGGCTGATGTTTATCGGGATCGCCGTCAACGCGGCCATTCCGCCCTTGCACGCTTGGCTACAGGATGCCTATCCAGAGGCGACGGTGACCGGAGCGGTATTTCTCAGTGCATTCACGACTAAGAGTGCGGTGTATGTGATGGCTAGGGGGTTCGCCGGCACGGAACTGCTCATTTGGCTGGGCGCGATAATGACATCCTTTCCGATATTTTACGCCGTGCTGGAAAACGACATCCGGCGAGTGCTGGCCTACAGCCTCATCAATCAGGTCGGATTCATGATGTGCGGCATCGGCATCGGAACGCCGCTGGCCATCAACGGGACTGTCGCCCATGCGTTTTGCCACATCCTCTACAAGGCACTATTGTTCATGTCGGCAGGCGCAGTGCTCTACAGGACCGGAAAGATCCGGTGCACAGATCTCGGGGGGCTCTACAAAACCATGCCGTGGACGTGCTTGTTCTGCATTATCGGGGCGGCTTCCATTTCGGCTTTTCCTCTGTTCAGCGGTTTTGTGAGCAAATCGATGATCATCAGCGCGGCCGGCCATGGCAAGATTACAGTGGTCTGGTTGTTGCTTCAGTTTGCCTCGGCCGGCGTGTTTCACCACGCCGGGATCAAAGTCCCCTTTTTCATGTTCTTCGGTCACGATTCCGGTATTCGTGCCAAGGAGCCGCCGCTGAACATGATAATTGCGATGGGGCTGGCAGCGTTTTTATGCGTCTTTATAGGTGTGTACCCCCAGCCGCTTTATGATATACTGCCCTATCCGGTAGACTACATGCCTTACACAGGCGCCCATGTCGTCGGTCAGTTGCAATTGCTCATGTTCGGCGCCTTGGCCTTTTGTCTGTTGATTCTATCGGGATACTATCCAGCCGAGATGCGGGCGATCAACCTTGACACGGACTGGTTTTATCGAAAAGGCAGCCGGTTGTTCTATCGGATCGTCGACCGCGGATTAAACGGTATCAACCGCATTGTGGACCGGATTTTCGCCCAGGGCCTGCCGCAGGCGGTATTTCGGATGGCCAACAACGCCGTCCACCGCCTTTCGTTGGCCGGCTTATATCCGCTCCGCAGTGTCTTACCCAATAAGGGCAAGGACCTTGATGAACGCGTGTCCATGGCGCTGTCGACGGGGACCGGCCCTCTGGGCGCTAGTGTTGCCGCGGCGGCGGTTTTTCTGATCATTGTCTTTTTAATCAGTTGACGGCGTGACCCCACGCGCCCAGGGAACGGCCCCCCGATGGCGACGCCCACGGAAACGATATCCTGTGGTCTACTGCAGCGGATCGAAGCTGTGATGATATTCTGACGCCATTGTCACCAGAACGGCACCGGAAAAAAAGGAGAGTGTGTGATGATAACAAAAGAAGAACTCCGCAAGATGGTGATTTTGAACATCCTCTCGGACGGCATGATTATGAAGATCATGCCCCTCGTGGAACGCAAACGATTCAACGACGGCGAGAAGGTCTTTCGCGGCACTGATATGGCGGAGCACTTTTATTTGCTCAACAGCGGGAAAATACTACTGGAGCAGCGTCTCAGCGACAAGATGACGGTGTCCATCGATTCCATCAAGCCGGGTTATTCCTTCGGTTGGTCGTCGCTTCTGAGCAGCGATCTGGAGCCCTACAGCCAGTACACCTCTGACGCCATCTGTGTCGAGCCTTCCGAGGTTTTTGCGATCAGCGGGGAAGATCTTCAGCGGATGATGGAAGAGGACTACCACATGGGGTTTTTGTTGACCCGACGGTTGAACCGGGTCATCAAGCAGCGGTTGGTCCACCGCACCGAACAGTTCATCCGGTTGATCAAAAAGCATCCGGACATCCACAACCTGATTACCTGATGGAAGACAGCTGGGACGCGCCGCCGCACGCTTTTTCCCGCTTCCCGGGGGCTCAGAACGCGGGGACCATGAGCATTGGGATGTTCAATTGCTCGCTCAAGGCGGTGGCCACATTCTTCACCCGCCGCCCCAGCCACTTGCTTTCCCCTCCGGCACCCACCACCATAAGGCTGCACCGCAGTTCTTTCGCCGCTTTTTCGATCTCTTCGGCAGGATCGCCGATGTAGACGTGCGGATCGGTACTGATGCCCGCTGCTTCAAACTGATCACAGATCTCATCGATCTGCTGCCGCGCCTCCTTGCGCGTTCGCTGAATGCTCATGGCCGAACTTTCGGTGAGGTCCTTTTCGCTGGCAACGTGGATGACATGAAGGGTGGTGATCAACTCCTTTTGGGCCTTCAGCAAGGCAATGGCGGGGGCGGCCGAACGCTGGGAATGCACGGCCAGAACCGGCCGAGTAAACGGGTTCTCCATCTCGATGCCGTCCTGCCGGTAGTTGTAAACCATCAGCGGTTTGCGGGTTCGCCGTATGATCGCCCCCAACTCGGAGCCTGAAAAAAACTGTCGGATGGCGCCGGTTTTCCGCCTGCCGATCACGACCAGATCGGCCTCTTCGTTTTTCATGGATTTGACCACCTGTTGCACCAGGTCGCCGACAACGATGTAAACGCCGACTTCCATCCCCTGCTCGAACAGGCTTTCCGCCCAGTCGATGAAACGGATATTGGCCACTTCCTTCAGCTTGGTGGCTTCCGCTTTATCGTAGCCCGTCCCTCGCCGCATGGCGACTTTCTCCCGCTCAATCACGTTGAGAAACACGACGTGATCCAAACCGGTTTGACGCATGACCAGCAGCGATTCCAGCGCATCGAAGGACAGATCCGTGAAGGTGGTGACGAAGAGAAGTTTCTGGATGTGCATGATGCAGGCTCCTTTCCGCGCCTATCCAAGCATCTTATGGATCCATTCAGACAAGGTTTCAGCGCTGACCGGCTTTTCGAGATAGGCCGTCGGCTCGGGAACCGTTTCGCCCCCAAACTGGGCCAGTGTCTGCTGCGATCTGAGAAACGAGCGCTTGGCGATGCCGGTGAGAACGATGACGGGGATATTCTCAAGCGCAGGATCTGTCTTTACGGCGCGGTACATCTTCACACCGCTCGCCCGTGGCATCAATACGTCCATGATAATGAGGTCCGGTGGCGACTGTTTCACCATGGAGAGGCCGGCTTCGCCGTTTTCAGCCTCTATCGCCGTGTGTCCGGCTTCCTCCACCACGGTGACATTGAACAGACGAACCCCAGGATCATCATCCACCACGAGAATTTTTTTTCCCATCGTCAAACCTCCTGACATTGATGCATCCCCGATGGCTGCCCCGGGCGGACGGGGATGTGCTGCTGCATATCAGAGCCGCGCGGTATCGTAAAATAATGCGCTTTTTACCGGCTGAACACCCCGCCGGTCGTCATTTGGGTCTTTTCCCGACATGTCACCTCATTCGTCGTCAACCGTCCCCATATCCGGGAGCACCATGGTGAAAGTCGTGCCGACGCCCAATTGCGAGGCGACGAAAATCTCTCCCCTGTGCTCGTTCACTATCTTGTGCGTCACCATGAGGCCCAGACCCGTGCCCCGGGATCCTTTAGTACTGAAAAAATTGGTGAAGAGTTTCTCCTGGGTCCGTTCATCCATGCCGATGCCCGTGTCGGCGACCGAAAAGCGGACACCCGCGTTTTCGGCCTTCCGGGTGGTGACAGTGACGGCGTGCTGTTTGGTCTCGTCGGCGTCTTCGGTGCAGGCGTCCACGGCGTTGGAGACCAGATTGAGCAGGGCATCATAGATGGTCCGCGGATCCATCTGCGCCCGGCTCACCGCCGGGTCGAAATCTCGAATCAGGTCGATGTCGCATTTTGCGGCAATGGCCGCCATGAGGTCGCAGACCTCGACGGCAATGTCGTTGGGGGAGCAGTCCTTGTACTCGGGCTTTCGCTCCTTGGCGTAGGTCAACAGGTCCGCCACCAACTGGGATGTGTGTCCGATGGTGGACTGAACCTGCGTCCACCCCTGGCGCAGTTTGCCCAGATCGTTGTTTTTGAGACCGACGTCGACGACGTAGCTGCCGCCTTCGAGACCATGAAGGATGTTTTTGATGCTGTGCGCCAGCCCGGCGACGGTCTGCCCCACGGCCACCAGCCTTTCGGACTGGACCAGCTCCGCCTCGAGGCGCTTGATCTCCCGAAGATCCTGAAAAAAACCGACGCAGCCGAGCGGTTCCCTGCCCTCGTAGAGAACGGTTCCGGAGAAAGCTACCGGGATCGTCTCCCCCCTGATTGACGTCACTTCGGTCTCGCGTCGTGGCAAGTCGCGAACGCCGTCCTTGTTTGCCAGTGTGTTGCGGAAAATGGCCGCGAGGTCTTCCGGCAGCAGTTCGTCCATCGTGACCTGGTCGATGGCCGTGGCCGGGGCGTAGCCGAAGATCTTTTCGGCGCCCGGGTTGTAAATCATCACGGACATGAATTTGTCGGCGGCGACAATGCCGTCGGTGGAGCTGCGGATGAGCTTGAACTGAAAGTCGGCCCGGCGTCGGATTTCGCGGGTCGCTGCAGCCACCTTTTCTTCCAGGGTGGTGGTGTAGGCGTTCAGCTGCTGGCGGATGTCCAGCCGTTCGCCGGCGCGTTTCAGCGCCACGGCCAGAGCCTGGTCCTTCACCGGTTTGTTGATGAAGTCCGACGCTCCCAGCTGCAGCGCTTCGATGGCCAGGTCGATATCGCCATGACCGGTGATGATAATGACTTCGGTTTCCGGAGACATGTCCTTGATGCGTCGCAGGACCTCAATCCCGTCGATGCCCGGCATTCGGATGTCCGTCAACACGATATCGGGCCGTGTCTCCTCGAAGGCCGCCACCCCGTTTTCGCCGTTGTCGGCGGTGTCTACCTCGTATCCGTCACTCCTAAGAGACAGGGACAGCAGTCTCAGGATGTCGGGTTCGTCATCAATGAGCAGTAGGCGGTTCATGGTTGTCCCGATGTTCGGTGGCTGTGGGAAACTGCAGCTCGAATGTGGTTCCGGCGCCATCAACGCTGCTGATGCTGATGGTGCCGTCATAATCCTGGACGATGCCATAGCTGATACTCACACCCAAACCGGTACCTTTGCCCACGGCCTTGGTGGTGAAAAAGGGCTCGAAGATTTTGTCCTTGACGTCTTCCGGCATGCCCATACCATTGTCCGTGACGGTGACAATAACCTGGCCGTCGGCGGCGCGCGAGGTGATGGTCAGCCGTTTTTGGTATTTCGGTGCGGACTGCTGTTTCTCCTTTTCATCCATGGCGTCGATGGCGTTGGTGACCAGGTTGATGAAGACCTGCTCCAGGCGGTTGTGTTCAGCCATGATGACCGGCAGGTCAGGATCCAGATCCAACACCAATTCGATCTGATGCACTTTGAGTTGGTGGCCCAGTACCTTGAAGACGTCCTGGATAGGGTCATTGATGTTGATTTTGTGACGCATGACATCGGATTGCCGGGAGAAGTCGCGCATATGCCGAATGATGTCCGTTGCCCGGCTCACGTTGCTGCTGATGTCTTCCGCCAGACTCAAAATCGCCTCCGTGGGCAGGGCGTGTCCTTTCTTGGCGGATTTTTGCAGATAATCGACGCAGATTTGAATGACATTCAACGGCTGGTTGAGTTCGTGGGCCATGCCGGCGGCCATCTGCCCCAGCGTCGTCAACTTGCTGGCCTGAATAAGCTGTTTTTCCTTTTCGACGCTGCTGGAGATGTCGGTGATGGAGGCAATGACGACATCATTCTCACCGTAATTGGCACGACTGATGTTTACATTGACGAAAAAGGGCTGCCCTGTTTTTCGGTAGTGCCTGCGTTTGGTGAACAGCAGCGACTGATCGGTGGACAATACTTTTAAGCCCTCGGCCAGTTCGTCATCGTCGCTGTCTCCCAAGGCCATGAAGGGTGTGCCCACCAGATCCCCCCGGCGACAGCCGTAAAAGTCCTCGGCCCGCTGATTCATGTCGAAGATACAGTGATTGGTGATGTCCAGGATAAATATGGGGTGCGGGTCGTTGTTGAACAGGGAGCGGTACTTTTCTTCGCTTTTGATTACCTGGCCCTGGAGCATGGTATTTTCGATGGAGACACCGATCCGGTTGCCGATGAGCTCCAGGATGCTTTGTGTCTTGATCAGCCTTTGCTTGGGGTGCCGGCTGCCGATGCGGATGACGCCGAGGGATCGTTTGTCTTTGGTACTGATGGGAATGTAGGCAAGAGACTGCATCCGCTGCGGCTCCAATTCGCAGACTTCATCGATGCAGCCCTCGGGAAGATCTTCAAAAACAGCGAATTCGCCCGACGCGGCCACGCGATGGATGATACTGTTTTCAGAAACGATGTCGATCCCGCGGCAGATGTCACCGGCGGGTCCTGCACTGTGCTCGCAGTAATATCGGCCGTTGGGGTCCTTAAGATAGATCCGGATGCTGTCGGCATCGAGGAACTGCTGGATCTCGGTGATGGCCTTGGTGACACGCTGGTGAATGTCGGCCTTGGCGTTGAGCACCGAGTAAATGGAACACATCGCCGCAAGCTCGTTGTTGCGGTGATCCTTTTCTTCCTTAGCGAGTTTGTCTTCCGTGGTATCCCACAGGGTTTCCACCGCCCCGATGATGTTGCCGTCCTTGGATGTAATGGGGGCGGCGGTGAAATAACACCACCGCCCGCTGTCGCCGAGGCTGGGAAAAAAGACTTCCGCTTCGTAAGCGTTCTCGATGAGGGCCGAAGGTTGCCAGTGGTTTCCGTAGAGGCGCTGGATTTCCGCAGCGTCGGGTTGATCCAAAATGACATCCGCCATGGAGGGCCGGGGTTGAGGCCAGAACGGTGCCCATTGGCGGTTGGTGCCGATGACCTCCGAGGCCGGCACACCGGTGAGATTTTCCAGCGCCCGGTTCCAATGCGTGACCCGGTGGCTTCTGTTGAGGACAAAAATGGGAACGGTGAGCCCGTCAATGATCTGCGTGAGCAACTGATCCTGCTTGGCCAGGTTTCTCTCGACACCAACGGCGTATTGGGCGCTTTCGTGGATGATGTGGGTACTGCGCGCGGCGTAGTCATTGAAAATCCTGGCCACCTGGTGGCCGGTTGCTTCCGAAACGCTGCGGAGCGCCGCCAGGGTGTCCTTCGTTTCGTTTTCGATGCGCAGGTTCTCCCAGGCGGTGACGGCTTCAAAATGGTCGATGACCTTGAGATGCGTGGGGCGGACGGACCGGATTTTTTCGGCGAGCATATCGTCCTTGGTCAATTCCATGATGACGCCGAGATTGGGAATATCGAAAAGGTCGCGATAATTATCGGTGGTGAAGATCCCATTTTCTCTGGCAAATGCCAGGCCCGGGGCATCCGGCCGCAGGTCGGCGACGCCCAGCACTTCGTGACCCAGTGAGGCATAGCGTTCGTCGAGGATCGTTTCGAGCAGTTCCCGGCAAAATTCGCCGCCGCCCACGATGGCGATGTTAGCGTTATTCAGTAATTTCAGCACGGCGTTGTTTCTTCCTCAGGGAATCAGAAGCACCGGCAGGGGGGCCATTTCCGCCACCTGATGAGATACCCCGCCCAGCCAGTATTCTTTGAGCCAATCCTTACCCGTTCGGCCCATGACGATGATGGAGGCCTCTGCGTCTTGGGCTGCCTGGATGATTTGATCGACGGTCTGTCCCTGTGTCAAAAGGGCATCGGCGGCAATGCCGGCGTCGCTGAGGCGGCCGACCGCGCTGTCGAGCCGTTTACGGCTTTCCGATTCCAGATCGGCCAACCCTTCGGCGGACATGCCATGGGTCAGGCGACGACCGATGGCGTGGAGCACCGTGACGTGTTCAGCGAGCCCTTTGAGCCCAACGAGCGTTTCCAGCGCGTTTGACGACGGCGTGGACCAGTCCGTGGCCAGCAGAGGGCGCCGAAAAGGACGGTCGTTTAGGCGGGTTTCGGTTTTCCCGTCGTACGTCACTTCCACGGCAAATTTGCCGACCAGAATGGGCACCGGGCTTCGTCGGATCAAATCGAGGGTGTGGCTGCCCACGTAAATGCGTTCCAGTAGCGTTCGTTTTTTTCTGCCGCTGACGATCAGGTCCACGCCTTCCTCTTCGGCAATGGCCAGTACGTCGGCGTTGACGATTCCCATGTCGATGCGCACCTGCGCCGTCAGTCCGGCGGCTTCGACGGCCTTCTGGTAGGGGGTCAATCGCGCGGCGATCTCTTTTCGGCGCCGCTCTTCCTCCTCCTTGAGGTAACCGCCGTAGGGGACGAATCCCACGTCGTCTCTGGAGATGATGCATGCCAGCACGATTTCCTCGAGACCCACCGCTTTAAGGGTGAGGATGGCGCGCAACGCGTCCAGCGACATTTCCCGGAATTGCGTATGGAACAGGATTTTTTGAAAGCCCATGAGAAATCCTTCCTTTCAGAAGAATATAAGGGTGATAACGGCGAATGTCGGTAACAGAAACACCAACGCGTATTTGAGAATATAGCCGAAAAAGCTCGGCATGGGGGTGCCGGCTTCCTCGGCGATGGAGCGGACCATAAAATTGGGTGCGTTGCCGATGTAGCTGAAGGCCCCGAAAAAGACTGCACCGGTGGAGATGGCTTTCAGATAGACGGCATTTTCGGTCATGAGTAGCGGGACGGCAATGCTCTCTGGCATCCCCGCATAAAAGCCGCCCAGCACGGTGTTGAAAAAAGTCAAATAGGTCGGGGCATTGTCCAGGAAAGCCGACAGACCGCCGGTGACCCAGAAATAGTGGGCCGGCGTCTGGACGCCGGCGATAAGAAACTTCAACGCCCCGTGATAACCGGCTTTCAAAATCAGCAGGCATGGGATCATCGTGATAAATATGCCGATGAAGAGGTAGGCCACCTCCACAATGGGAAACCAGGTAAATTCGTTGTCTTCCCTGAGGCTTACCCGCGTGGTGGCGAGAGAGAGCACCCCCAACAGGACGAGGATGGCGTCCCGGGCCCAGTCCTGAACGGCCCGATGCACGCCCAAGGTGTTGACCTCGCCCCAGTCCACCAGACCGCTCATGAGAACGGCGCCGACGACTCCGCCGATAAATATAAAGTTGTGGGTCCCCTCCAGCTTCAAGCCGCGGCCCGATCCGTCGTCGGCAGGGGCGGCCTTTTCCTTGCGGTAGTAGTACAGGTCCAGAAAGAAGTAGATGGTGAGGAGCACCGCGACCACGACGAGCATGTGGGGCATGATCTTCATGGTCCAAAAAAAACTCACCCCGTGGAGGAAGCCGAGAAACAGCGGGGGGTCTCCCAGCGGTGTCAATGAGCCGCCGACATTGGCTACCAGGAAAATAAAAAAGACCACCATGAAGGTGCGCTGTTTCCGGTAGGCGTTGGCTCGAAGAAAGGGCCGAATCATCAGCATGGCCGCACCGGTGGTGCCCATCCAGGAGGCCAGCACCGTGCCGATGAGCAGCATGATGATGTTGACCGCCGGTGTGCCGCGCAGTTTTCCCCTCAACAGGATGCCTCCGCTAATGGTGTAGAGGGACCAAAGCAGGATGATGAAAGGGACGTAATCCGCCAGGAGGATATGGATGATCTCGTAGACGGCTGCGCCGCGGTAGGCGTAGACAAAGGGCAGGGCCATGCAGGCCGCCCAGAAGCCGGATATTTTGCCGAAGTGGTGATGCCAGAAGCCGGGAGCCAGAAGGGGCATGAGCGCTATGGACAGGAGCATGCCGGCAAAGGGGGTACAACTCCACAGGGGAAGATGGGTGCCGAGGGCTTCCCCGCCATGTCCTCCGCCGGCGACGGCGGGGGCCGCGGTCAGCAGGATCGCCAACGCGGCGGCAGTGGTGATGCCGTTCGACTTCCAGGCGCTGTAACGACGTTTCATGGGGGGCTCCTTAAAGATAGCAGACGCTTGGGGGCGAACCTGGAACCGGGCGAATGCCGTATGGCAAAGAAATTGTCAAAGACGCATGAACGTGCGCTGAGCGGCAGCGGATGCCGGGGCCTGCAGATGCTCGGCAGATACCATCGTTGGGGTAGAGACATGCTCGACACGGAGATGCCGATGCGTCACGTGATCCCGCGGCTGCCGCCGACCGGGGCGCCTCCGGTTGGCCTTGTCATCGGCTACCGGGCCATTTCCAGACGTCTGCGCAGTTCAACAGAAAATCCTATGATTGTCAACGGTTTAGGGCGCTTACGCACAAGCCCTTGTCGCTTTCCAAAATACTGATATTCCAAAAAATCAGAAGAAAACCCCATGTTCCCAGACGTGACCGACTGTGAATTCAAAGGATCAGGGCCCCAGATGCCATTTTGTTTACCCTCCGGCTTTTGCAGCGTTGGGATTGAAATTGAGCGGGTCGGTGCCAATGAGGGAATACCCGTGCCGACGCATCTGTAAAGGCCGCCGCCGTTTGCATTTCTCCGGCCGACTCCTTATGGTTGGCCTCGCGGCTGTTGCCGGTGATAACATTCCCCCCGCGCTGGAGGCGCCCCATGATTACTGCAGGAGACATCCTTAAGGAAAAGAAAACGCAGATTGTCTGTGTATCCCCCGACCAAACCGTTGCCGAAGCCGTTCAGATCATGGTGACCCGTAAAATCGGCGCCGTACTGGTCGAGGCCGACGGCAGGATCGTCGGCATCTGGACCGAGCGTGATCTGCTCAAGGGGTTTGCCGATCCTGACTACGACCCACGGCGGGTCAGGATCGGGGACGTGATGACGGGCAACCTGCACACCGTGGATATCGCCACGCCCCTGATTCGTCTGGAGGAGATGTTTTTGGGTCTGTTCATCCGCCATCTACCCGTGGAAAAGGACGGCGAGATCATCGCCATGCTGTCCATCGGCGATGTGGTGAGATGCAGCCTTCTGGAAAAGGACAAGCAGATCCGGGAGCTCAATTCCATGGCCAGCTGGCAGTATTATGAAAACTGGGGATGGAAGGGCAAGAACTAAATCGGTCGTCGCGGCCCAGTATTTACCGCAGTTTGTTGAAACGGCAGCCATGGATGCCGGGATGATAGATCTGTGCCCCCCCCACTCGTTGAGGTGCCGGATGAGTTCATATTACAAGGATCCCGATCCGCAGGAGACGCAGGATTGGCTGAATTCCCTCGACGGCGTCATCGCTCACGAGGGCAAGGACAAGGCCGATTATCTGCTGCGCGTGCTCACCGACCGCGCAAGAAAGAACGGCGTTTCCACCTCGCCGGGCATACTGACCCCCTACACCAACACGATCCCGCCCGAGGATGAGGACCGGATACCCGAAGATTCACTAACTGCCCGAAACGTTGCCGCATTTGTCCGCTGGAATGCCATGGCCATGGTCGCCCGTGCCAACAAGGACGGCAAGGGGTTGGGAGGCCACATTGCCACCTACACCTCGGTTTCCGCCATATACGAGGTGGGGTACAACTGGTTCTTCAGGGGACCGGCAGCGCCCAGCGGTGCCGACATGGTCTATTTCCAGGGACACAGCTCACCCGGGATTTACTCCAGGGCCTTTGTCGAAGGCCGTCTCAGCGAAACGCAGCTGGATCATTTCCGGCGCGAGGTGGGCGGCAGCGGCCTGCCGTCCTACCCGCACCCCTGGTTGATGCCCCAATTTTGGGAGTTTCCCACCGTATCCATGGGGCTTGGACCCATGGCCGCCATTTACCAGGCGCGTTTCATGAAATACATGGACCGCCGGGGGCTGAAGCCCATGGGCGATCGCCGGGTGTGGTTTTTCATGGGAGACGGTGAATCCGATGAACCGGAATCTCTTGGCGCATTGTCCGTGGCTTCGAGGGAATATCTCGATAATCTCATTTTTGTCGTGAACTGCAATCTCCAGCGTCTAGATGGGCCGGTGCGCGGCAACGGCAAAATCATTCAGGAGTTGGAGGGGCGCTTTCGGGGGGCCGGATGGCACGTCATCAAGGTGCTCTGGGGAAGCGAGTGGGACAAGATTCTGTCCCGGGACAAAGCGGGCCTGCTCATCAAGAAATTCGGTGAAATGGTCGACGGTGATTTCCAGACCATCCGGGCCCGCGGCCCCGAATACCTCCGGGAGAAGGTTTTCGGCGATGACCCGAGGCTGTCGGCACTCGTTGAAGACATGTCCGATCAGGAGTTGTGGCAGATGACCCGCGGCGGCCACGATCCCCGTAAAGTTTACGCCGCATTCTCCGCCGCTTGCGCCGTCCAGGGAAAGCCTGTCGTCATTCTGGTCAAGACCATCAAGGGCTTTGGCATGGGGCAGGCAGGCGAGTCGGTCATGGTGGCCCACAACGTCAAAAAAATGGACGTGGCGTCCCTGAAGCAGTTCCGCGACCGGTTTCATGTCCCGTTGGAAGACGATGAACTCGAGATACTTCCGTTCATCCGGCCTGCCGAGGACAGCCCCGAGGCGAAATTCATCAAAGAGAGGCGCGAGGCCCTTGGTGGCGGCCTCCCCTGTCGACGAACGGAAACGCCCGGTCTGGCGCCGCCGCCGCTGAGCGACTTCAAGCATCTGCTCGTTTCGACAAAACAGCGGCAGATTTCAACAACCATGGCCTTTGTCCGCCTGTTGTCCGTCCTGGTCAAGAATCAATCCATCGGCAGGCACATCGTTCCCATCATCCCCGATGAGGCGAGAACCTTCGGCATGGAGGGGCTTTTCCGCCAGCTCGGCATTTACGCCCCCACCGGTCAGCTATACGAGCCCCAGGATTCGGAGACCGTGGCCTGGTACCGGGAAGACCCCGAAGGGCAGATCCTCGAGGAGGGGATCACCGAGGCGGGGGCGGTCTCCTCCTGGATGGCCGCTGGTACTGCGCACGTGAACTACGGCGTGCCCATGATTCCTTTCTACATTTTCTACTCCATCTTCGGCTTTCAGCGCATCGGAGATCAGCTGTGGGCCGCCGGAGACGCCAAAACCCGCGGGTTCCTCATGGGTGCCACATCGGGCCGCACGACCCTGAACGGGGAGGGGCTTCAGCATCAGGATGGGCACGGGCTGCTGTTTGCCTCCGCTTATCCGTCCTGCCGGGCCTATGATCCGACCTTCGCCTACGAGGTGGCGGTATTGATCCAACGGGGCATCGAACGGATGTACGCCAAGGGTGAAGACATCTTCTACTACATTACCCTGTTGAACGAGAATTATGTCCACCCGGAGATGCCCGAGGGCGTTGAAGGCGACATCGAAAAGGGGATGTACCTTTTTCGGGAGGCGGCAACCGGCAAGGCTTCCGTGCAGCTCATGGGCAGCGGCGCCATTTTGCGCGAAGTGATCGCTGCCGCCGAACTTCTGGAGAACGATTTTGGGATTGGGGCGAATGTCTGGAGCATTCTTGGCGTCAACCAGCTCCACCGGGAGGGGTTGCGGGTTGAAGAGTGGAATCGGCTCCACCCCGGCGCGCCTCCCCGAACGAATCATGTGGCGCAACTGCTGAAGGGTCAGACCGGTCCCGTCGTCATGAGCACGGATTATGTTGCCGCCTACGGCGAGCAAATCCGACGGCTGATCCCCCTTCCCGTCACCATTCTGGGAACCGACGGCTATGGACGCAGTGACACCCGGGAGGTGTTGCGACGGTTTTTCAAGGTAGATCGCCACCACATTGTCGTTGCGGCCCTCGATGCCCTGGCTTCACAAGGTGATGCGGACAAGAAAACCGTCCAGGAGGCCATCGATCGCTATGACATCGACCCGGAAGCACCCCACGCCCCGACCTGTTGAAGGAGAAGCGACCATGGCCATTGAAAAGATCTTGATCCCCGATTTCGGTGACGTTCAGGATATCACCGTCACGGATATTTACGTGGCGGCCGGAGACGCGGTGAAGGAAGAAGACCCCCTCGTGGGGCTTGAAAGCGAAAAGGCCGTAATGGACATCCCCAGCCCCTACGCCGGGGCCATCACAGCGGTGCATCTTTCGGAAGGTAACAGGGTGAAGACCGGCGATCTCATCGCCACCATCGATGTGGGCAGTGAAAACGCGGCGAGTGACGACGCACCGGCCCCACCAAAAGACGTTGCGGCTTCGCCATCGGCGCCGGTGATTGAGAAAGCGCCGGCAGCATCGTCCGTCTCCCATGCCACCCCCTCGGTGCGTGCTTTCGCCAGGGAACGCGGCGTCGATCTGGCTCGGGTCGGCGGCAGCGGCCCGAAGGGGAGGATTCTCAAGGAAGATGTGGAGAAGATTGCTTCCCCGGCGGCCCCTGACGGTGCATCGCCGGTCGCCGAAAAGCCTTTGGAGGATTTCAGCGCGTACGGGGTCATCGAGGAGGTCGACCTCGGGCGCATCCAGAAGATCTCCGGACCGCACCTGCAAAACAGCTGGATGACCATCCCCCATGTGACCCATTTCGACGAGGCAGACATCACCGACCTGGAGAAGTTCCGCAAACAGATGAACGCTGAAGCGGAGAAGGACGATCCCAAACTCAGCCCCCTCGTCCTCGTCATCAAGGCCGTCGTTGCCACGCTAAAGGCATTTGCGCTGTTCAACTGTTCACTGGACCCCGGCGGGCAGCGCATCGTTATAAAGAAATACTACCACATCGGCATCGCCGTCGACACGCCCAACGGGCTCGTCGTACCCGTTGTCAAGGATGCCGACCGTAAGGGGATACGCGAGATGGCCCTGGAGCTGAAAATGCTGAGCGGCAACGCCAGGAAGGGCAAACTTGCCATTCCCGACATACGGGGCGCCTCGTTCACCATTTCGAGTCTTGGGGGGATCGGCGGCACGGGCTTTACGCCGATTATCTCCAGCCCCCAGGTAGCCATCCTCGGCTTGTCGCGGAGCTATCAGAAACCGGTCTGGGACGGACAGGCCTTTCAGCCGCGGTTGATGCTTCCGTTTTCGGTTTCCTACGACCACCGGGTCATCGACGGCGCCGAGGCGGCCCGGTTCTGCCGGGCGCTGAGCAGCAATATCGAAGACTTGCGGCGCGCCCTGCTGTAACATCCGGGACGCTTCGTGCAAGCCGAGCGCCTTCCACTCAAACGGAACATCGAATTTAGGAATGATGCATCATGACTGAACATCTCTCGGTAGATTTTGCTGTTCTCGGCGGCGGGCCCGGCGGTTACACGGCCGCGTTTCGCGCGGCGGATCTCGGGCTAAGCGTTTGCCTCATCGAAAAGCAGCAGCGACTGGGCGGGGTCTGTCTCAATGTGGGCTGCATCCCGTCGAAAACCTTGCTGCACTGCGCCGCTGTCATGGAAGAGGTTCAGGTGCTCAAAGATTTCGGCATCTCTTATGCCAGGCCTGACATTGATCTTGACGCCCTTCGTAGCAAAAAAGACAGTGTTATCAATCAATTGACCACAGGGCTGGACGGTTTATACAAGGCACGGAAGATCACCCGTCTCAACGGCCTCGGCCGGTTTGTCGATGCCAACGCGATGATGGTCGATGGCGAAAACGGGAAAACGCGGGTATCCTTCAAGCATGCCGTCATCGCCACCGGGTCGCGACCGTTTCCGCTTCCCGGGGCCCCCGAGGACCCACGTATTTGGGACTCCACCGATGCGCTTGCCCTCAAGGGCGCACCGGAGCGTTTGATGATCATCGGTGGCGGCATCATCGGGCTGGAGATGGCCCAAGTTTACGAGGCGCTTGGCGCTGAAATAACTATCGTCGAGATGCTGGATCAATTGATCCCACCGGCCGACAGGGATCTTGTCCAGCCGCTGTTTCTGAAGCTGAAAAAACGTTATCAGATCCACACGGGTACTAAGGTCACCGGAATCGAAGTGGAAACGGAGGGCATCAGGGTCAGCTTCAAGGGAGCCAACGTCGATGAAAGAAATTCCTACGATGCCGTATTGGTGGCTATCGGCCGGAGCCCCAACAGCGAGCATATCGGTCTCTCGGCGGTCGGCATCGGCATGTCATCGCGCGGCGCCGTCGAGGTCAATGCTCAGATGCAAACCGTGATCCCGCACATCTTCGCCATTGGTGACGTTGTCGGCGATCCCATGCTCGCTCACAAGGCCACCCATCAGGCCAAAGTGGCCGCTGAAGTCAGCGCCGGCCGCCCGTCGGTTTTTTCACCCCTGGCGATTCCTTCGGTCGCTTACACCAGCCCCGAGATCGCGTGGATCGGCATCACCGAAAAAGAGGCCAAACAGGCTGGTATTGCTCACGAAAAGGGTAAATTCTCTTGGGGGGCCAGTGGCAGGGCGCTGAGCGCCGGTAGCCCGGTGGGTGTCAGCAAGGCCCTTTTCGATAAGAAGACCGGCCGACTCATCGGGGCCGGTATTTGTGGAGCCCACGCCGGTGAACTGATTCACGAGGCCGTGCTCGCTCTGGAAATGGGCGCCGATGCGGAAGATATCAGCAAAACCATCCACGCCCATCCAACCCTATCGGAAACCTTTGCCTTTGCCTCGGAAATGGTTCACGGCTCGATCACCGACGCCCTGTCGCCGAAAAAGAAATAACGAATATGGGGTTCAGCAGACGAATTAGCGCTGCTAGGCCCCTCGTCTCAGGATCAGGCGGCATGCCTTGCTCTCCGGTGCCGCGATGAAGACGAAGGAGAGGATAAACAGCGGGATGGCGAAAAAGAGGCCCACCACAGGTAGGATGAGGAATCCCAGCGCCCCCAGTGCCACCGCCAGTGGCAATATGATCATTCCAATGGTGCGGCTCGACCATTTTTCATTTGCACAGTCTTGTTTGTTCATGGCTACCCTCCAGTATCTCTGATGCGCTTGTTGGTGTAGAGTATCTTGCATTCCAATTCTTGACATGATTACTCGGAAATCAAGACGGAAACTGTATGGGTTGGGTAAGTGTTCAATGAGGGGTCTTGACTATTATTGACGACGGCGCCGGTCTGAATGGTGCCGCATCGGCCAGCGTTTTTTCCGATGCCGTGGGAACCTGGCCCTGCCTAAGGCACGATCGCCTTTTGAACGGCGTCGATGAGGTCGTCGGCGGTGTAGAAATCGGCCACCAGCGTATCGCGGCCGTCAGGGGAGCGGACCACCACCAGGGGGATGGTGAGTCTACCGGTGGATTGGAGAAAGGATCGCCCGGCGCTATCCGGTGCGGTGAGATCGATCTTTATGGGGATGGCCTTTTCATCGTCAAAGAGATTGATCACCTCGGGGTGACGGTAGACTTGCTGCTCGATGGCTTTGCAATTGAGGCACCATTCGGCGGTGAAAACGAGTACCGCGGGCTTTTGGAGGCGCATGACATCAGCATAGCGCTCGGGCGTGTAATGCACCCACTTGATCTCTCCCGCGTCCGACAAGGCCAGACCCATGAGGGCCGTCGCCCCGGCGGTGAAAAAGCCCAGGGCCAGCCCCGCGCGTTTTCTCGCGGGCGTGGTCGCCATGGCGCGATACCTGTACGCGAACCACAATGCGGCGATGCCGCAGAATCCCATCACCACCCACCAGTAGGCACGGCTTGGCGGCGTTGTCGGCGCCGCCAAGAGTCCGCTGATGCCGGTGCCGGCGAAGTAGGCCGCGGCTGCGAGCATCAGCCATCCCATGACTTCCTTGAGCAGCTGATTGGCGGGCCCCGTTTTGGGCAACCGACGTGCCAGCGCCGGCCGAGCGGCCAGGACCACATAAGGCAGCGCCATGCCAACCCCGATTGCCAAAAACACCGCCAACGCCTTTGCCGGCGCCTGGGTGACGGCCCAAGCCACCGCCGCCCCCATGAATGGGGCCGTGCAGGGGGTGGAAAGCACCGCCGCGAGAATCCCCAGCAGGAAAGATCCCGTTATCCGCTCCTGGGAAGGATTGATCATGTACACCCAGCCGGGCAGGGTGACGGCCGCCGGCCGCAGCATGCCAATGGCCATGACGGCAATGACGAGCCCCACCGATACGGTGAACCACGGATACTGGAAAAGTTGGTTGGCAGCGGTGAGCCCGCTGATGGCGAATACCAGGATGCCCAGTGCGCCCCAGAAGGCGATGATACCGGCAGCCATGGCGGCTCCCAAAAGAAAGCACCGGCGGGGATTCTGTTCGGCGGCCGATGACAGGCTGATGATCTTGATGGGAATGAGGGGCAGCACACAAGGGGTGAGGTTCAGAAAAATGCCGCCCAGTGCGGCCATGGCCATGAGCATGAGTCGGCCAAACCAGCCGGCGGTGTCCAGTGACACCCGAAGACCGAAAAAGTGTAACTCCACGGCGGTTTCCGGTCGCGGTATGGCCGGCGTCTGGCCGGACGGATCGAGGCCAGTCCCGATGGCGAGCAAACGGTTTTCGGGGAAATAGCATACAGACGCGTCGCAGGCCTGGAAACGCAATTGGAGACGAACGGCCGGGGCTGCCCCTGCCGTCAGCCCATCACCGCTGAGCGGCACATGGATCTTGATGTTGCCATCGAAAACCATCAGCGGCTCAGCGGCGAAGGTGACGGCGACACCGTGGGCCGGCGGGTAGATCACCGGGCCGGCCGTCACCCCGGCGGGCAGTGAAGACAGGGTTACCCGAGTGGCCACGGGTTGAAAGTCATCCATAACCGTCAATTGGGCCGCATCGGCATTGATGTGGAGCCCCGGGGGGATGGACACTGCCAGCGTGATCCTGCCGCCCTCCGTCGTCGGTTCCCACCGCGTCTCGACGACAATGGGGCGTGGCTGGCCCTGTGCCGAAGGGGCGGCCCAAACAACGGACATCAGCGCCGCCGCCAGCACCATGATGCTGGGCAATGATTGGAGCCACCCTGTCATGCGGCATCCACTGCCCTGATTTGTCAGATCTCGCCTCATCGTATGCGGGTTTCCGTTCCTCTCTCCTGAGCCCGATTATCATGCCTTCCGGCGGAGGCGTCACCGTGCCGATGTCGGGCCGGTTCCAGCGCCGTGTGGGGTCCCTATACGCTCGCCCGGCGCCGCCGTTCATGTTCATCCCACTGTGCTTCGGGCGAACATGATCACCCCATCAATGCTCGAGCCTCCTAATATCAGGAAACCGCGACGGCGGTAAACTCCATTGTCCATCCACACCGTCTGACATAACATTTGACAGTCCACTTGGATTTATTTATCTTCCTCGGTTCAGATAACGTCTTACAGGTAGTGCCAGCGTTATGGATATCATTCGCGACACGAGAGAGATGCAGCATCGGGCCATTGGGCTCAAACGCTCAGGGCGGCGCATCGGCTTTGTTCCCACCATGGGCTTTCTTCATGAAGGGCATTTGTCGTTGATGCGCGAGGCGGGACGGCACGCCGACGTTCTCGTGGTGAGTATTTTCGTCAACCCCACCCAATTCGGACCCAATGAGGATTTGGAGGCCTACCCCCGTGATGCTCGGCGAGATGAGCAATTGTGCCGAGACACCGGGGTGGATGTGCTGTTTTTTCCCGGCGTGGCGGACATGTATCCCACCGGGTTTCAGACTACCGTGAGCCTGAAGCACCTGCCGGGTGGGTTGTGTGGGCGTTCCCGGCCAATCCATTTCAACGGTGTGGCTACAGTGGTGGCGAAATTATTTAACATTGTCCAGCCCGATGTGGCCGTGTTCGGAGAAAAGGACTATCAGCAGTTGGCCGTGATCCGTCGCCTGGTGGCCGACCTCGATTTTCCCATCCGGATTATCGGCGGTCCCACGGTCAGGGAACCGGATGGGCTGGCCATGAGTTCTCGAAATGCCTATCTTGATCCGCATGAGCGTGATGCGGCGCTCAGTCTGAGCAAGGCGCTCGCTCATGCGCAGGATCAGGTCGCTGCCGGCGCGACGCAGTGCAGTGACATCTGTCGAGCGGCGGCTGCCGCCATTTCGGCTTACGAAGCCGCGGAAATCGACTATGTCGACATCGTGGACCCGGATTCCCTCGAACCCCTGGAGACCCTTGCCGGCAGTGCCCGTATGGTTGTGGCGGTTCGGGTGGGAAAGACGCGGTTGATCGACAACATGGCTTTGGTAACGGATCATTGAGGTACCGATGGCCCCACGGGCCTCACCGGCACCTCGGCAACTGGAGCGATTCGTTTGCAGGAAATCTCGTATCGGCCGGCCGGCATGCCGGTTGCGCAAACCATTGAAGGAGACGCCTCAATGAGCAAAGACAACCACCTATTCACATCCGAATCGGTCACCGAGGGACATCCGGACAAAGTCGCCGACGCCATCTCTGACGCCGTTCTGGACGCCATCATGGCCCAGGACACGCAATGCCGCGTCGCCTGCGAGACATTGGTCACCACCGGTCTGGCTTTCATTGCCGGTGAAATTACCACCAACTGCTATGTCCATATGCCGACCATCGTTCGGGACACCATTCGTGAGATCGGCTATTCGTCATCCCAGATGGGGTTTGACTGGCAGACCTGCTCGGTCATCACCAGCATCGACCAGCAGTCCCCCGATATCGCCCAGGGCGTAAACGAAGGCGAGGGCCTTTACAAGGAGCAGGGCGCCGGCGACCAGGGGCTGATGTTCGGCTTTGCCTCCGACGAGACCCCGGAGTTGATGCCCATGCCCATCATGTTCGCCCACAAACTCACCCGCCGGCTGTCCCAGGTTCGCAAAAACGGGGCCCTGGATTTTCTTCGCCCCGACGGAAAATCCCAGGTCACCATCGAATACGAAAACGGCACCCCCCGGCGTGTGGACGCCATCGTGGTCTCCACCCAGCACAAGCCCGACGTCACCTACGAGGACCTCCGTGCGGCGGTCATCGATGAAGTCATCAAAAAGGTGATTCCCCAAGAAATGGTGGACGGGGACACCAAGTACTATATCAATCCCACCGGCCGGTTCGTCGTGGGCGGCCCTATGGGGGACTGCGGCCTCACGGGCAGGAAGATCATCGTTGACACCTATGGCGGGCAGGGAAGCCACGGGGGGGGGTGCTTTTCCGGCAAGGATCCCTCCAAGGTCGATCGCAGCGCGTCGTATATGGGCCGTCACATTGCCAAAAATATCGTTGCCGCCGGCCTCGCCAAAAAATGTGAGGTCCAGATTGCCTACGCCATCGGTGTGGCCCAACCGGTATCGGTCATGGTGGACCCCATGGGAACCGGCGTGGTGCCCAAAAGTCGCCTGGAGGAATTGGTTCGTGAAGTCTTTGATCTGCGCCCTGCCGCCATCATCGATTACCTGGACCTCAAGCGGCCGATCTATAAAAAAACATCCTCCTACGGGCATTTTGGCCGTACTGAGCCAGAGTTCTCCTGGGAGCTTACCAACCAAGCGGAACGACTGAAAGACTTGGCCGGGATCTGAGACAAACCCACGCCGGCCCTATCGTCACCCAGGCGTACCGCTGCACCCCTAAACCCACAGGAGTATCGCCCCATGACCATCACGCAAATTAAAGAGATCGCCGGTGCCTTTCACCCCATCGCACCGTTGCTGCCCCATAAAGTCGCCGATATCGGTCTTGCCGATTTCGGAAACAAAGAAATGGCCCTCGCGGAAAATGAGATGCCCGGCCTCATGGCCGTTCGCGAAAAGTACGGCGCCGAAAAACCCCTAACGGGATTGAAAGTCACCGGCAGCCTTCACATGACCATCCAGACGGCCATGCTCATCGAAACCCTCAACATCCTCGGGGCCGATATCCGATGGGCCTCTTGCAATATTTTTTCCACCCAGGATCATGCCGCTGCGGCCATTGCCAAAAACGGCACCGCCGCCGTGTTTGCCTGGAAGGGGGAAACGCTTCCGGAATATTGGTGGTGTACCGAACAGGCACTGCTCTGGCCGGATGGCTCCGGCCCCGATCTCATCGTTGACGATGGCGGCGATGCCACCATGATGGTGCATCAGGGCGTGGCGGTGGAGCGGGATCCTATCCTTCTCGAACGCAAGTACGACAGTGCTGACATGCAATATCTTATGGAGCGGCTGAAATCCACCTACGAACGGGATCCTGGATTGTGGACCCGGGTGGCCGCCGGCATCCGAGGGGTGTCCGAAGAAACCACCACGGGCGTCCACCGGCTGTATCAGCTCGCCCGCGACAAGCAATTGCTTTTTCCGGCCATCAACGTCAACGATTCGGTTACCAAGAGCAAGTTCGACAACCTCTACGGCTGCCGGGAGTCTCTTGCCGACGGCATCAAAAGGGCCACCGATGTCATGGTGGCCGGTAAAACCGTTGTCGTTTGCGGATACGGAGACGTGGGCAAGGGGTGTGCGGACGCCATGCGCGGGCTTGGTGCCCGCGTCATCGTCACAGAGATCGACCCCATCTGTGCGCTTCAGGCTGCCATGGAAGGCTACGAGGTTAAAACCCTTGAGGCGGTGGCTGCCTTCGGTGACATCTTCGTCACTGCCACCGGGTGCTACAAGGTGATCACCGGTGCTCACATGGAGATGATGAAAAACGAGGCCATCATCTGCAATATCGGGCATTTCGACAACGAGATCGACATGGGCTACCTTGAAGCCGGAGTGGCTTGCCACAAGGAGAATATCAAACCCCAGGTGGACAAGTGGACGCTGTCTTCCGGACGATCGGTCATCATCCTGGCCGAGGGCCGCTTGGTGAACTTGGGCTGTGCCACCGGACACCCAAGCTTTGTCATGAGCAACAGTTTCACCAACCAGTGCCTGGCCCAGATCAAGCTGGCCACCGAGGCACTGGCGCCGGATGTTTACACGCTGCCGAAGGAACTCGACGAGGAAGTGGCCCGTCTCCATCTGGATCGGCTGGGGGTGTCGCTCACCGTGCTGTCACAGGAGCAGGCGGATTATCTCGGGGTGCCGGTGAGAGGACCGTATAAGCCGGATCATTACCGCTACTAACACCACGCAGCGGGAGGCGGTGTTTCATCAGCCCTCCCGCTGTTTTTTTCAGGGTTGTGGGTCCAGCACGACCAATACCCGGCACTCTCTGAGAAACGGCAGATTTTTCACCGCACTGCGCAATCTGGCGGCATCCGCATTGCTGATGACGAGATCACAGCGGGTCTCACCGACGGCTCTGAGCACCCGCGTCCGCATGGGGTGGGTTCCCACACGGTCCGCGGCCGACGGGGAATCGGCGATGGCGGTGTACCCGGTCATGCCGGAATGTACGGCAAACTCCCGGCTGACAAATGCGGCACCGTAAACGGTCCGCCCGCCTTCATCTCTCACGGCGATGGTCATGGCCGCCCTGGCGCCGGTGCTGCGCGCATCCAGCACCCACCCTGTATACGGCTGCTGGTCGGCGACGGCATCGTTGGTACCGGCCGGCGCCGGCGGGGTCTTGGGTTTAGACAGCGTGGCCATCGCTTGGATGGGCTGCACTTGGCGGATCTCTTCAGGCAAAAGCAGCTGGGCCGGGCTGCCATACAGCGGCAGCATCAGTTCGATGGACACCGTACCGTCGGAAAGATATTGCTGGTTGGCAACCGGAAGGTTTTGAACGAGCGTTCGGAATTCTGCAGCGATACGCGGCGTGGCGTCCATGACCTGGCCGATGGTGAGATCGGGTCGGATTCTCACATGGCGCGCAGTGAGCAGCACGCGTTCGTAGGCATCGGCCCTGGCCCCGTTGAGGACGCGTTCCTGAACGCCGCCGCCGGTATCATCGATGACCAGCGGTGATGACACCCCGATGGCGTGAACGGTGCCACGAGACCAGTCGATGACACCGCTGTCAACGCGTTCGATGACATGGGGTGTCGGGAACTCCGTGCCGCCCCATGCCGTGCCGCGCGGTGCACCGATGATGAGAATGGCGATCACGAGGATCCAGCAGTGGCAGCGCATGCCGCGTATTGGCCCCAGGTCGGGAAGGGTTGTCAATGGGAACTCACCTCATTGGGTCGGTTCGCTGGCAGGGTGCATAGAAACCGGGACCGGTGAGTCGGCCCATCCTTCGTTGGCAGTACAACCGGCCGGCGGTCCCTACTGGGCGGCGCCATGCAAAGACATGTCGAGTCGGTTGCCGGCAATGGAAACCAATGACAGGTCGAAGTAGCGGTTCTTAAAGTGCGCCATCTGCAGTTCATTGGCCAGATGCGCCGGCCAGCCTTTGTAGACCACACCAAGCTCAACCGTCGCTTCCGAAAAGCTCAGCACCTGCACATCCACCACGTTGCTCACATCCGATTTCAAGACCGCCGCCATCTCGACCGCCTGGGCATGATCCGCCACATTTCGCACCACCAGGTCGATCTGCCGCTGACTGTAGAGCTCCTGCTCCCACAACCGCACCAGCTGGCGCCGAAGATCCTGCCACACCGCCGTCACGCACTGGCTGGCACCCTTGTCGAGCACCGCCAATCGATTGGCCCCCGGCAGTGATTTCACCGCCGACGCGGTGGCCAGCACTTCTCCCGTGCCAGGACGCTCGATGGCCGCCGTCAAGCTCACCTCGTGCAGCGTGAGCGTTATCCCCTGGTAGTCCGTCTGGCTGCTGGAAAGATCCAAGTCCACCACCACCTCAAGACCCAGTGTCGGCGTCTTGTCGCCGGTGGCCGCATACACCTGAAACCCCTCCTTGCGCAGTTCGCGGCCCAGGTGCTGCGATACTTTGCGCGCTGACGGCACCACGTCCGCCGCCGTCCCCGGGGCCACCGTCACCGCCACCCGCGGGTTCTTCTGCCAGTTCAGCACCTTGCGGAACCGGTCCATGTCCGCCACCAGCGCGCCGATTTCCACCCGCGCCCGCAGCTCCACTTCGTAGGTGCCCAGATCGGTTCTGCCCTCACGCAGGATCTCCATCTCGCGCAGATAGCCGGTGGCGTGGGTCATCACCTGGTCCCGGGTGACCTCGAAATTCTCCACCACCGTCTGGGAGGTCACCTGGGTGCCCATGGCCTGCTCGATGGCCTGGCGCTTGGCATCTTCCATGGCTTTCTCGCGAGCAATGGCATCACGCCCCGCCTCGTGGAAACTCACCCCGGTCACCGTCACCGTCTCGGTGGCGTGAAGCGGCGCTACCGTGACGGCAATGGCCATGATGATCAGACATGAACAAACGGCGGCCCTCCGGGCCCGTGACGGCATTCTCATGGTGGCGTCTCCTAGAACACGACGGTGATGCGACATTGACCGAGAAAATTTTCCCCACTTGTCGAGATCTCTTTGAGCAGGTCGTAGTCCGGTGCACTGATGACGAGGCTGCGGCCGTCCGGCCGGGTGCCGATCGCCTTGATGGTCATTGGCAGGGTCCCGACCCGGTCATTTTGCTGAGCCATGGACAGGTCTCGGTAGTATCGGACATATCCCCCGGTGACCGCCGCGTCCAAATCGATGTAGTCTCCCGGATAGAGCACGAGGTCCTTGCCGACGATGTCCGGCTTGAGGCAGGGTTTGAAATCAATGCCGCGGGCATCGATGACCAATCCAGTGAATTTTACTTGCGACAAGGATTTTGTCGGAGCGCGCGCAGTGTCACCGCCGCGCTCCACTGTCTCCAGGCGTCGGTTCATTTCTTCCAGCTGAACCGCCAGTGAGTTGATGAGTCGTTCCTGGCGCCTCAGCCGGTCATTGATGGTGGCGGCATTCCCATCCATCGCCGCCGTGACAACCCGTGGTCGGCTGCGTGAGTATTCCGCCCAGGATGCGACAAGGCTGCCAAGCAGATGCACCATTTCCCTGTCTGCGGCACCGGCCCTTTTCAGTCCACCCACCTGCCGTTCCAGTTCCTGGATACGTCGCTCCAGCTGTTCCAGGCGTTTTTCCAGGCGTTGGGTTGCCGCGGGGTCACCGGCTGCGGCACCCTGTATGGCAGTCCGAAGCATGAGTGCCCGCAATTCGCCGGTCAGGGGGATGCTCACCCAGGCCTTGGCCGATCCATTGCTGTAGTAGTCCACCTTGTCCACGGTGGAATTGACCAGCAGGCCGCTGACCCGGGTCTCGATGGCATCCCTCTTGACCAAGAAGTTTTCGAGCGTTGTGGTAGCATCGATGTGCACGCCTTTCACCACTTCGAGAAGGTTCCTTTGGGCCACCACGACCGCCGCGCGTTGGGCGAGAAGACGCACCTGCGCCTGGCCGACGTTTCGCGTGACCGGTGCGCCGACACCCACCGCGGTCAGTTTTTCTTTGACCCAGTCGATGGTGCCGACACCCGAGATGGGTTCAACCGCGGGGTCGTTGCCCAACGCCGTGCCGGCGGTCAGTATCATCAGTAAAGCCGCCAGTACGGCAACGGGGCGAGATCGACGAACGCTCATAACAGCCTCCACGGTTGGGTGCCGATCATATAACATACCTTTGCCCGGATCAGTGTGCGGTGCACGCATCGGGGACGTTGGTCAGCACCGGCAGAATGATGATATTTCCCAGAAATCCATCAGCCGCGGGATCCGCGGTTCCCCAGTAGTTTCGGGACATGTCCACTTGGATGGGGGCATAGCTTTGGACCTGGAAAGGGTCGTTGTTGATGAATGTATTGCTGCGGAAAATTGGGCTCAAACCAGACCCTTCCAAAAGAATCGCGCCCTGCCCGTGATTCTCGTTGAAGGTCGTGCACGTGACCACGGGGGCGGCACCCTGTTCTAAGTGCAGCCCGACCTGAGCCGATTGACCGATGGTGACGTTTCTAATCGTCGGTGCGCTTGTTTGAACCCGAATCCCGGTAACGGCTTTTTCAATGACCACGTGATAGAGCCCCGATTCTCCAGCGCCGGAAAACACGATGCCATCCCAGGCGCCCGGGCCGGCGGAGATGCTGGCCGGGGCCAATCGAATCGGGCGCTTACGGCTGCCGTAGGCAACAACCGCGCCGCCGTCGGCGCGGATTCCTGTGCCGGTGTTGAACTGGAGATGGATCCCGGGGGCGAGGTAGAGGACGCCACCGCTCGAAATGCGAATCGGGGCGGTGACGGTGAATGGGCTTTTTTCTGCGCTCAAGAGTGTGGGAACGGATATCTCACCGCCCAAGGACGGTCCCGGCTGAGGTAAGGCGAGAAGCCCTGCGATCGGCAGGGCCACAGCCCGTGCGGCTTTGGTGAACCCACCCGCATTGCCGGCCCTGTCCACCGCGCGAACCCGGGTATAAAACGTATCGAAATTGTCGACGTCGGGGATCACGACGCCCGGCGTCTCACTGGTGAGCAACCGAGTGAAGCCGCTGATGGGCGAAGCGCTGGTCCAGATTTCGTAACTTTGGAGATCGTCGGCATCGCTGGGTTGCCACTGGAGCTGAACCTTTCCGTCCAGCGGGGTTGCCGACAACGAGGTGACCGGCTCCGGCGGCAGACTGTCGATATCCACCAGATGCGCTGCATCGATGGCCTGAGCCTGCATGCCGTCACTGTTGACGAGGTAGGCGCGTGCGCTGAGCCCGTACGCCTGCTCATCGGGGGCCACCGGGTAACTGCCTTCGTAAATTTCACGGTTTTCGAGTTCCAGTGATATCCCAGCCAGCATTTTCGGCGTCAGCTCCTGGCCCGATTCAGCGGCGGCGTTTTGGAGGGCCATGAGGACGTCGTTGCGGATCTCTGCCTTTCGCCGGGCGGTCACGGGGCCGAGGGGGATGCCGCTTTTGAAGTCACCCAGGTCGACAACGGCCTGGCAGCCGGCGTCCCCAACGACGCGGAATACGGCTTTTTTCCCTAAGGTCAGGGGCTTATCCGCATTGACGGCGACAAACATGTCGATGCGTGGTGCCGCGGAAAGGGCGATGCGGGTCGATGCCGGCAAGTCAATGGTGGAAACGATCTCGCGAAAGAGATCGTCGGTCTGGCTGAGCATTTCATCCTGTTTCAGATTCCAAATCGACGCCATGGCGGAAATGACGAGACCCACGGGGGTGGTGGAGATGCCGCCGGCATGGGCGCGCTGAACATGCGTGGCCCGCCACAACAGCCGGCCGCTGTTGAGGTCCCAGAACTTGACCTCGCAGCCCACGGCAGTCTGCGAATAGATGCCCGCATAGATGCGATCAAAATGGGTCACCGTTCCGGTGAAAACGGCGTCCACGCCCAGAATGCTTTTCAATTTGCCCGGATTGTCGGCAATGACAGCCTCCAGCGCCATGGCATCCATGAGGCCCGCGTTGTTGAGGCGCTGATCGGTCAATAGGAGTTCCAGATCTTTGAAGGGAAGTGCGGCGATGTGTGAGTAGAGCCCCCGCCGCACGATTTCTGCCGGGTTTTCAGAATCATAGCTGATGGAGTAGCTTTTGTCCTCCAATTGGCTGAATGGCAGCACGGCGATGCTCGCCGGTTTATGCCTCAGAAAATACGCCGTATTCTCATATTCGCCGCTGAATCGTGAGAAGGCTTCGGAGGACGCCACGACAAGGATGTTCTCGTCGTCTTTGATTACGCTGGCGCACCCGGCCATGGCCACGACCAGAACAATGCACGACAACAGGGCGATGCGGGGGATGGATATCGTCATGAGGGCTGCTCCGCTATTGGGTTAACCGGCGGATCCGGCTGGCGCGGGCATGGCGGCTGGCGCCTGCTTCGGGTACACGGGCGCCAAGCCCATCGCCATCTGTGTGTTCGTCCGAGCGCATCCGTCAGGCCAGTAAAATATAAAGCCTGTTCTTTGTCAACGCCGGCTATATCCCTGCAGCACGCCCGGTGGCGGCAAAATGCCTGCCCATACCAAACCTCGCCCTTGGGGCGCTGGCCGTCAATTCCGAGGGAAAAAATTTTCGGGGGCGATGCCGCCGCCTGTGGGGATAGTGGTTGACCGGCCTGTCTGGAATTATCTATAACCGCCTACGGCCTCGCGCACCGGCGTCACCACTTGCCCGGTTCTCTCCGGCCCCGCGTGCCCAATTGAGATTAACCCGCCGGGCGTTGCACCATATCGACATGCGCGCCGTCACCATTGGATCAGCGGAACCATGCCTGAGCGACAGCACCGACATTCACCGGCGGTATGGATCAGCGGCAGTGCCGGGCGTTGGATCATCCAGTCCATCGACAGTGCCGCCGCGGTGTGTGCGCTCATATGGCGTCTATTGCGAAAACGCATTCGCCCACCGGTGGAAGGGCGTGCCCTGGTCCGCAAAGTCATCATCGAGCAGATCTACTTCACCGCCATTCAGGCGCTCTGGCTCATCGTGCCTATCGCCCTGATCATCGGGACGGCCCTCATTGCCCAATTCGCCAGAGTATCCGGCTACTATGACCCCGGGCGGTTGATGGTCATTCTCGTGGTACGGGAACTGGGACCCATGATCACGGCATTGATTGTCATCCTGCGCTCGGCGACTTCCGTGACCATCGAATTGGGTTACATGAATGTCTTGAATGAGTTGGACGCATTCGAGGCCGCCGGCATCGATCCGTGGCGGGTCATTTTGCTGCCGCGGCTGGTTGGCATCACCTCGGCCATTTGCAGCCTGTTCATTGTGTTCGACTTGTGCGCCATCTTGGGCGGGTACCTGATTATCTGGACCTTTACCTATCTGCCTGTGGCGGATTTTCCCCAACAGGTGAGCAAAGCCATTCTCGGCACCGATATCTGGGTGGGCATTGTCAAAGGTGTGTTGTTCGGTGTGGTCATCAGCGCAACGAGCATATACCACGGGCTGAATACACGCCGTCGAATCACTGATATCCCGCCTGCCACTTCCAGGGCGGCGGTGGAGGCATTTTTCTATTGTCTGGCTCTGAACGTCATTATTTCAGTGCTGTTTTACCTGTAATTGCCTATGGCTGTCATCGCACTAAAGGATTACCGCCTGGATCCTGAAAGCGCCTCGACGGGGTTGGCGCCGTTCGACATTGCCCTGGCTTCGGGGGATGTCTGTGCCGTTCAAACCGACACACCCGATCTTGGCCACCAGCTCCTGCGGGCTGTGGCAATGAACCTCGATCCGGTTTCCGGTGAATACTATTTTGACGGGGTTCTCCTGTCGCCCCGGCGATATGGCGAGTGGCTGCAGTACCGCCGCCGGGTCAGCTACATCGGTCCGTTCTCGGCACTCATCAGCAATCTCTCCATTCTGGAAAACCTTTTGTTATCAAGGTACTATTACGAGAACGATTTAGACGCGACACTGTCTGAGGACGTTGCGGGCCTGTGTCACGCTGCCGGTCTGGGCGCCAAGCTGACGCTACGGCCGGCCGAGCTCACACCGCTGAGTCGACGCATCGCCATTGCGATTCGAGAATTGTCACGGGAAGCCCGGTTGATTGTCCTGGACCACACCGAAGATCTGCTCGGGCACACCGCTTTCAAGCGGTTGCTGGACCGGATTCAGACGCTGCAGGGCCAGGGGGTGCCTGTCATCATGATGAGCGAGGGGGACAGCCCCATCCGTCGGATGACCAACCGGTCGGTCGTCATCGCCGGGGGACGGCTGTTGGAAGGGGTGGCGCCGCCGGAAGAACAGATGCCGGAGAGGCATTGATGCGAAGTACCCATTCAGGATAAGGTCTGCCATGGTCACCGATTTCAGCACAAAAGAAAAAGTCGTCGGCATGTTTGGCATCTTCATGGCCATACTGCTGCTGGCGACCACGATTGTCATCGGCAGGGGTAAAGACTGGTTTCGCCCCACCATGACTGTTTACGCGACATTTCGGGAAGGTTACAATCTTGAGGTAAACACGCCGGTAAAGCTCTACAACACCAATATCGGCAAGGTGAAGCACATCGAATTGGCTGGTGAAAAGGTGAAGGTGGAGATGAACATCTTCAAAGCGTTTTCCGATCGGATGCGTGAAGGGTCGGTGGCCACTGTGGAAAGCCCGACGCTGATCGGTTCTGAATTCGTTTCGATCAAGCCCGGGCCCATGGATGCTCCGCCTCTCATGGACGGCGCGTTGATTCTCAGCCGCGCCAAAAAATCCATCGCCGACATCCTGGCCGAATTCGAAGTGGAAAAGACAGCGAAAATGGTGGTGGACGCTGTTCAGGGGATCGCCGAAACGGCCCAGCAGCTCCGGCAGCCCGAAGGCCCGTTGATGACATCGCTGTCACAGATTGAAGCGATCACCCGCCACTTAGAGATGGTTGCCGCCGATCTCCAATCCGGCAGCGGAACCGCCGGAAGCCTTCTCAAGTCCCGGGAACTTCTGGAGTCGGTTCTGACGCAAATTGATCGTCTGGGCCCCATTCTGGAAGATCTCGCGGCGGCCGTCCACAAGGCGCCGCCCACCATTGACATGGTCCAGGAAAACCTGGCATCCCTGCAAATCGTTGGTGACAAAACATCGGTGGGCCTCGACCAGATCCACCGGATTCTTGCCGATGTGGAACTGAGCGTCGTTCAGTTGCGTCGAACATTGAACAACATCGAAGCGGGCAGCGCTGAGTTGCCTGACATTGTTCGCACCACCCGGGAAGGGGTTCAAGAGCTCCGCGACGGCATTGAAAGCGCCGATGAAATCATGGAGTCCGTCAAGCAAAATCCCCTGATTCGATCCAATCTGCCCGTATCGCCGTCACCAGACGCCACCGGCGCCGGCCTGCGGCCATGATGATGTTGCCGCGTCGGATCCATTGAATGCCGCCGATAATGTTGTATCAGACCCTGCCCCCGGACCAGTGCAGTTTGGCTTTGAGGATGTCGTAGTAGTTGTGGTCCGGCAGCGTGATCATCTGGACGGAGTGATCGTCTTTGCAGATGCGCACGATATCCTCGCCCGTGACGGTGCACCCGGCCTGACCGTCTAAGGTGAGCATGATGCCCACCGACGGGTTGCCCATCCGCAGTTCGATGCACGCATTATCCGGGATGATCAGGGGGCGGTTGGTCAAGGTGAAGGGGCAAATCGGGGTCATGATGATGCCGTCCACTTCCGGATGAATGACGGGTCCGCCGGCGGCCAGTGAATAGGCCGTGGATCCCGTGGGGGTAGCGATAATGAGACCATCGGCGCGAAACGTTGTCAGGTAACGATGGTCCACATGGGTAGCAATATCGGCAAGGCGGGCCAAGGGTCCGTTGTTGATCACCACGTCGTTGAAAACGGTACCCTTCATCACCGTCTGCCCTTCGTGTAACACCGAGACGGACAGCAGCATTCGCTCACGAATGGCATATCGGTTTTCGAGGACCATCTGCACGGCATCCAGCAGTTGGTCCTCGGTGGTTTCCGCCAGAAATCCCACCTCGCCGAATTTTACGCCCATGATGGGAATTTGCTGTCGGCCGATCCATCGAACGGCGCTCAAAAACGTGCCGTCTCCGCCGAGGACCACGATACAGTCCAGATGATCCGGGGCACAAGAGCCGGCACAGGGGACGCCGGGTGCGTCCGGGGATGGAGAGAGACTGTCTTGGCGGATGACGGTACAGCCTCGGTCGGCGAGCCAATGATCCAATGTCGCCGCATTGCGGCGCGCCTGGGCATCCTTTTTGACGTAGAGACCGATGACTTTCACAACAGTGATCTCCTGCTGGGGGCAGACACTGGGCAACCCGCGCGGTGGCGTTGCTGCCGGCGGGTGTGGCGGCCGTCGGCGAACGCGGATTGCTTCGTGACACCCTCTGTGGCGGTTGCGTCGCGCACCATACAAATTTCGGCGGTCAACCGCAAGTCGATGTCGAAGCTTAGGGCAGCAGGCGCTGCCTCGGGTGGGGGCTGCCACCTACCGAATTTCAAGCGTGGTGTATCTCCGAATCGGTATTGATATCGAAGAGTTGTGCTATTGTCTTTATCCCTTGACGCATATTGCCAAAGTGGCTATAAGTGCGAGGTTATTTACAGGGCAACCGATGGACCCATTTCAACCTGAGGAGGGCTTACGATGAAAAGTTATTACAGCAAACTGATGTTGACGGTTGTGGTCAGTGTCTGCCTGGTGTTCGCCATGAGTGGCACCGGTTTGGCGGACACCCTGAAGTTCGGCGTTGCCGGGGCCCACAGCGGCGATCTGGCATCCTACGGCATCCCCACTGTCAAGGCGGCGGAGCTTGTCGTCAAGGCGATCAATGCCAAGGGCGGCGTGCTTGGAAAGATGGTTGAACTGGTCGTGGAAGACGACGAGTGCAAGCCTGAAAAAGCCACCAACACGGCCACCAAACTAACTTCCCAGAAGGTGCCCGTGGTTCTGGGTCACATTTGCAGCGGTGCCACCAAGGCGGCCCTGGGCATCTACAAGGATGCCGGCATTATCGCCATGAGCCCCTCAGCCACCAACCCTGCGTTGACCCAGAGCGGCGACTACCCGAACTTCTTCCGCACCATCGCTTCCGACGATGCCCAGGCGCGCCTGGAAGTCGACTTTGCCCTTGACACCTTGGGGTTTAAGAAAATCGCCGTCCTTCACGATAAAGGCGACTACGGCAAGGGCTTGGCTGAATTCGCCAAAGCCTTCCTGGAGAAAGACCCTCGTGCCACGGTGGTCCTCTATGAAGGGGTTACCCCCGGCGCCGTGGATTACTCCGCAGTCGTCCAGAAAATCAAACGCTCCGGCGCCGAGGCGGTGATCTTCGGCGGTTACCATCCGGAAGCTTCCAAGATTGTCACCCAGATGCGTAAAAAACGTATGAAAACCGTCTTCATTTCCGACGACGGCGTCAAGGACGACACCTTCATCAAGGTGGCCGGCGAGTATGCCGAGGGCGTCTACGCCACGGGTCCCAAAGATGTATCCAGCAACCCCATGGCCAAAAAGGCCAATATGGAGCATCAGAAGGCTTACAGCGCCGACCCCGGCCCCTTCTACCTGAATGCCTATTCGGCCGCACTGGCACTGCTCAACGCCATTGAGGAAGCCGGCAGCACCGACTATGACGCGGTGACCAAAGCGCTGCGGACCAAAATGGTGGACACCCCGCTCGGCAGCATCAAGTTTGACGATCGCGGTGATGCCATCGGCGTCGGGTTCTCCGTTTACCAGGTGAAAAACGGCGTTTACGTCGAGATTCAATAACGCCACGGTTATTGCTCGTAACGGGGGGGTCGGGCATCCTGCCCCGACCCCCCCCTTTTTTGTACGATGAACCGGTGGCGTTCAACCGGTTTCCTTCGGGGCGATTCGGAACACAGCGATGGAATACTTTTTTGAACTTTTTTGCGGCGGCCTGACCCGGGGTAGTATTTACGCCCTTATCGCGCTGGGCTACACCATGGTTTACGGCATTGTCGAGTTGATCAATTTCGCCCATGGTGAAATTTATATGATCGGCGCTTTTACGGCACTCATCGTGGCCAGCGTGCTCGGCCTGATGGGGTGGCCCACGCTGGCCATCCTGGTCATCGCATCCCTTTGCGCGGTGGTTTACTCTTCCTGCTACGGGTGGACCATGGAAAAGATCGCTTACAAGCCGCTGAGAAACGCCCCGCGGCTTTCGGCGCTCATCAGCGCCATCGGCATGTCGCTGTTTCTGCAAAACTACGTGCTGTTGGCCCAGACCTCCGACTTTCTGCCTTTTCCCAGCCTCATCGCCGACTGGGAATGGTGGGAGCCGTGGGCGCACATCATCACCACCCAGGAGATCGTCATCATCATCACCACCGCCATCGTCATGGTGCTGCTGACCTTCCTGATCAAGTTCACCCGCATCGGCAAAGCCATGCGGGCAACGGCCCAGGACAAGGCCATGGCCATGCTGGTGGGGGTGGACGTCAACCGGGTGATTTCCGCCACTTTCATCATCGGTTCAGCCACCGCGGCCCTGGGTGGCGTTCTCATCGCTTCCCACATCGGGCAGATCAATTTCTACATCGGCTTCATTGCCGGCATTAAGGCATTCGTTGCCGCTGTACTCGGCGGCATCGGCAGCATTCCCGGCGCGGTGGTGGGCTCCCTGGTATTGGGGTGGACGGAGAGTTTTTTTACCGGCTACATTTCCAGCGACTATGAAGACGTATTCGCCTTTGTTTTTCTGGTGTTTATCCTGATTTTCAGGCCCCAGGGCATTCTGGGGCGAAAGGATTCCCAGAAAGTATAGCGTGAAATTGTTTCCCGGTGCCGGGACCGGCGCCGGGGCATTACTCTATCATTCCAATTTGCGGAAGAGAAATTGATGCGTTTCGAAGAAATCAAACGATCGCTGCTCGCATCGCTATGGTTCATGTTTTTAACCTTCCCCATCATGGTGATCCGCGTTAACACCGTGGAGAACATCATCGAGTGGCGCTGGCGCAACATGGTGGGGATCGGCGTGGGGATTTTCTTCCTCTCGTTTGCCTGGCGGTACCTGATGCGCCGCAAGGCCATGGGACGAAAGGCGTCGGCGCAGGGCGGCGAAGACAGATTGCCCTTTTTTCAACGGGTCGTCATGACGCGCCAGGTGGGCATCCCGGCATTGATCGCTCTGGGGGTGGTTTTCGCGGTGTTTCCGTTTGTCTTTTCCATGTACCAGACCAATATCATGATCAACGCCCTTATGTACGTGATGCTGGGATTGGGGCTCAATATCGTGGTGGGCGTCGCGGGCCTATTGGATCTGGGGTATGTGGCGTTTTATCTGGTCGGCGCCTATTCCTACGCTCTGCTCAACTATCATTTTGGACTCGATTTCTGGCTGGCGCTGCCCATCGGCGCCGGCCTGGCCGCGCTGTTCGGGATCATTCTCGGTTTCCCCGTACTGCGCCTGAGAGGCGACTATCTGGCCATCGTCACCCTGGGGTTTGGGGAAATCCTCCGGTTGATCATGGAGAACTGGAACGAATTCTCCTTCGGCCCCAGCGGGATCGCCAATATTCCTCGGCCGACGGTGCCGGGCGTATCGATGAGTCTTCAGCAGAACACCACCTTTATCTATTTCCTGGTGATGGCGTTGACGTTGATGACCATCTTCTTCGTCAACCGTCTGCAGAACTCACGTCTGGGGCGTGCCTGGCTGGCGCTTCGCGAAGACGAGATCGCCTGCCAGGCCATGGGCATCGACAAGACCAAGACCAAACTCACCGCCTTTGCGTTGGGGGCCACCTGGGCGGGATTCGCCGGCGTCCTGTTCGCCGCCAAGACGACATTCATCAACCCGGCCAGTTTCACACTTTGGGAATCCATCAACATTTTGTGCGTGGTGGTGCTCGGCGGCATGGGTTCCATCATCGGTGTCATCGTCGGGGCGTTTACCCTGATCCTGCTCCCCGAATATCTTCGGGCGTTTTCCGAATACCGGGTGCTCATCTTCGGGCTCATCCTGGTTTGCATGATGGTTTTTCGCCCCGGAGGAATCATCACCAACATCCGGCGCACCTATAAGTTCGAAGGCTAACACCACCAACCGGCAGGACCTCATCAGGCATGAATGCAATCTTAGACGTTAAGCAGCTGACCATGGATTTCGGCGGCCTTCGCGCCCTGGATCATGTGGATCTTGAAATCAACGAAGGTGAGATCGTTGCGCTCATCGGCCCCAACGGTGCAGGAAAAACGACGTTTTTCAACTGTATCACCGGCATCTATAACCCAACCCAGGGCGATGTGGTCATTACCCCGCGCGATAAGGCTTCGGTACGCATTAACGGGCTAAAGCCCAACACTGTGGCCGAGCTGGGGATGGCCCGGACGTTTCAGAACATCCGGCTGTTCCAGAACATGACTGTGCTGGAGAACGTCATGATCGGTCGGCACTGCCGGATGCATGCCGGCATTTTCGGAGCCTTTTTTCGGACCTCGGCCACACGGAACGAAGAGCGCCAGGTCATCAAGGACAGTTACGCGGTTTTGGAAAAACTCCATTTGGGAAAATACGTCAACGAGATGGCGTCCAATCTCCCCTACGGGGCCCAGCGGCGTTTGGAGATCGCCCGCGCTATGGCGACCGATCCGTTTCTGCTCCTGCTCGACGAGCCGGCCGCCGGCATGAACCCCCAGGAGACCAAGGAACTCGACGACCTGATCATCAAGATCCGCAACGAAGAAAAGATCTCCATTTTGCTCATCGAACACGACATGAAATTGGTCATGAGCCTGTCGGACCGGATATTCGTCGTCGACTACGGAAAGAAAATCGCCCAGGGAACCCCTGAGGAGATCAAGAACAACCCGTTGGTGATCAAGGCCTACCTTGGAGAAGAATTCGATGCTTGAGTTGAGGGACATTCACACCTATTACGGGAACATCCAGGCGCTCAAGGGTGTCAGCCTCACCGTCAATAAGGGCGAGATCATCACCCTGATCGGTGCCAACGGGGCGGGTAAAACCACCACCCTCATGTCCATCAGCGGTGCGGTACCGCCACGGCGCGGGGAGATTCTTTTCGAGGGCCGACCCATCCACGACATGCCGGGCAACCAGATCGTCGCACTCGGGATCAGTCAGGTGCCCGAAGGCCGGCGGATCTTCCCCTACCTCACGGTGGCGGAGAATCTCGACATGGGGGCTTTTCTTCGCCGTGACAAGGACGGTATCCAGCAGGATTTGGAGTACGCTTTTGATCTCTTTCCCATCCTGGCCGAGCGGCGCAACCAGGCCGGCGGCACCCTCAGCGGCGGCGAGCAGCAGATGCTGGCCATCTCACGTGCCCTCATGGCGCGCCCCCAACTACTACTCATGGACGAGCCTTCCCTGGGTCTGGCGCCGCTGGTGGTCAAGCGCATCTTCGAGACCGTAAAGAAGATCAACACTGAAAGCAATGTCACGATTTTTCTCGTGGAGCAGAATGCCAACATGGCCCTCAAATTGGCCCATCGAGGGTATGTCATGGAAAACGGAAAGATCACCCTGGCTGATGACGCCGAACAGCTGCTCAAAAATGAAGACGTCAAAAAGGCCTACCTCGGCATCTGACGCCCAACGGGTGCCTCATCACCCCTCTGCTGCTTACCCAACGCCCGTGCCGCATGCATGGGCGTTTTCTTGTTATGCGGCGATCTGCGATGCTTTGGGGAAAGAACCCTCCGCCCGTATTTGTCATTTCAAGGAGGTTTCGACAAGGACGCGCAACCCCGGGTAACGCCATCAAATATCATCCCAACGCCCAGATCCCTTGCGAAATCGGGATGACAATTTAAGACTTTTACGGCGCGTCAACGGTGATCGGTGTTGCTGAAAGCGGCATTGGTGGGCAGGTAGTATACGAGGTTGTGGCCGATGAGCAATTGATTGACCGACTCGTCTTGTGGTCGCAGCCGAAGGTAATGACGGGGCTGACCCGGGGGAAACGGTCTGCCGACGGGACGGCCGCCGCAATGGCTGCACCGCCACTGCGATCGGTGGAGGCGGGCCAGGGGGGCGGCCAACAGCCAGACGCCCAGCGACGCGGCGGTCACTGCCACGTGGACCCACAGCGGGCAGACAAAGCGAACGAACATCACATCGGCATTGCATGAGGGGCAATAGGCGATGGTTTTGATGAATCCCATAGTGTTTCCCCTGTTACGGGCAATCCCGCAGCACGGCACGCGCGGGCAGTTGCGCTGCTTCACCCATTATCCCTGCCTGCTGATTTTATCAAGTGGCAATCGGCATCACCGGAATGCCTGGCAAAAGGCCGCCGCGTGGCGGCGGATCCCTCTGCGGCAATCGGTTCAGGCGGTTTCTTTTTTCAGGAAGGAGACCACATCCGGCGGCGGCCTGTCCACCGGAGCCGGGCCGTCGTGGCGTATGGTGGACAGCTCGTTGAGGGCTTCACGGATTTCTTTGGAGCCCTGCTGGAAGACCCGGAGCACGGCCGCCCGGTCTTGGCGGGCATGGCGGGTTGAAAAACGGCCCTCGGTTCTTTCAAGGTAGGAACGGGCCGTGTCTTTGATGTGCTGCCAGGTGTCGCGCCGGGTTTGATTCTCCAAGGGGGTCAGGGTCTCCATGCGGGCGAGCTGGCGGCGGTGAAAGCGGCGCACCGACGGGGGCCGAATGAGCAGGGACCACAGCAGCAAGACTGTTGCTGACACCGCCGAGGCGGCGCCAGCGGTCATGAGTGGGTCCAGGCTGGCGAACACCGGGCTGGATATCATCATTACGGCCGATGCGCCGCCGACCAGGATGCTGAACAATCCGGCCGTAATCCAGCCCTTGAACAATTGACTGCGTCTGCGTTGCCGATAACTCACCAGCGCTTCGAGCAGATGAGACAGCCGCTCGCTGTGCGTCTCTACAAAGGCGGCCAAATTGTCCAGCCGATGCTTGGGCGCCTGGAGAATGGCATTTTTGAGATCCTCTCGTTGGTTTTCAAGAAAATGAAGGTATCCCGCGGTTTCGGTCTGCGTGGTCGTGGCACTGCCCGCTGCGCTTGGCGAGTAGGTCAAGTGAATCATGGGAATATCTTTGCGGCCGGTCATCTGGGACAGGTTCCAGCAAAGGGTTCCGTACACGCGCAGCAGGTCCGTCAAGGAAGCGCATTCGTCGATGCGGTTGAGAACGAACAGCACGCGGTCTTCGAAGGTTTTGGCGGGAAGGGTATCCCGAAGGCTTGCATGGGCCTCGCGAACGGTGCCGGCCTTGTGCGGGTCAAAAAGGATCAGGACCAAGTCGGAGATCTGCGCCAGGTCGCCGATGACGTCCTGGTAGTTATACCCCCGATCGCGTTCGGTGATGCTGTCCAGCATGCCCGGCGTGTCAATGATGGTGAGGGTCCTCAAGAAGGGTGAGGTGACCTTTTTCATCCGAAAGTGGGCGGCAAACCGCTGGCCGTGTTTTTTGAGCGTTTCGAAGGGATATTCCGGGTCATTGAGCAGGAATTTCCCGTCCCGGGTTTCCGTGACCCGGACCCCGCTGCCGGCATCCTGGCTGTCATCGTAAGTGATGATGGTAAAAGAGTCATCGGTGGGCGCCTGGCCGGTACCCTGGATTTTTGCACCGAGAAATTCGTTGATCAGAGTGGATTTGCCGGAAGAATAATTACCCAGCACCAGAACCTGGGGGCGCCACTTGATGTTGGCTTCCAGCGGCGTCTCGCTGTATCCGTAGGAAAGGGCTACCGGCGTCAGGTAATCCTCAACGAGCGAGAGCAACTCCTTGCGCAGCGATTTGATATAGTTTTCACGGTACATGTCGTGCTTGCCGTCCCCCTGCCGGTGTCGCAGTGAAACCGTTGCGCCGCATCCGGTGGCCGACGCCGTTCCCGGCGAACCTGTTCTTGAATATGCGATAATGGTGTTGAGGTCAAGGAGGATCATCCAGGCTACTTGCTTGATATCCCTATTGAACCTTCGGTGCCGGTGCGAATTGCCCGGCGCCTTGCGCGGTCCCTGCAATGCATTACCCCGTCCTCGATGCTGGCGGCGGGAAGGCCGTCAATGTGTCGGGGCAGGCTTGCCGCTGATGGCGCGCAGATTTACAATTATCCCAATATCCTCTATACAACCCTTTCTTTTCCACCGGCAGCGGAACGCGGCGATGATCTTCGCTTACGGAGAAAAACACGCCGCCAAGTCAATGAAGACGCCAATGAAAAAAGAGGTTTTCAAAACGACGGCCGAGATTCGAGCGTTTTTCCGCCGCCAAGGGATTCGCTATTTAGAACGGACCCGTGTGGCCTGGAAACCGTTGTTGTCCATGGACCTTGCTGCCAGCCCTTACTACAAAGAAAACCGCGCCTTGTTTCAGGGGCTTTGCCGCCGGTACGGCAAACAGATCGCCGCAGGGTGCATGGCGCCGCTTTACATTCGCAAGGTCGACGATGCCGTGGGTTATGGCGTCTTTGCAGCAAAGCGGCTTCGTGAGGCGGATTTCATTGGAGAGTATGCCGGCGTGGTGCAGCCCGAAACGGTGGGCACCGGTGCCGAAGAAAGCGGCGGCGGCTATGAAAGTGATTATTCCTGGTACTATCTCGACGATGTGCCATCGGGACCGACCCTGGAAATCAATGGCCGCAATGAAGGCAACGTGCTTCGTTTCGTCAACCACGGCCAAGCGCCCAATGTGGCCGTGGAGCATACCCTCTACCAAGGTCAATGGCTGATTTTTTTCACCGCGGCCCAAGACATCGAGAAAGATGAGCAGCTGCTCATCGATTATGGCGGGGCATACTGGGGCGATGGCTATCGGGACAAAAAGTCGATGTGAGTGCGACCGGCGGGTGCCGGGAAGCGAGGGTGCTGCGCAGCCTTCCACGGCGGGGCTGAGGCAACAACTCAGTGGTTGGCGGGATACTGTCGGGTGAGAACCAGACCCTCGGTGCCGTATTCGGAACCGGCGAGTTTGAAGTCGGGCTTCAGGTGGGTGAGTGTCAACACCCGTTGCGCACCGTTGTTATTTTTCAGCCGTAAGGTCATCCGCTGGTCGTGATGGCCCATCAGCCATCGTCCGGTCATGACCGCGGCGCTGGTTTTACCGAAACGCTTCTCGACAAACAGGCAGGTGCCGTCTGAATACAGTGCCAAGAGGAGTTCTCCCGGCGACGCGGGGGTTCCCGGCAGCGATGCAAGGTATACACCGGCCAATGATTGCAGCGCGTCGGCCTGTCGTATGCCCCTTTCCTCCGGTGTTCGTGACTGATCCAGCGCCACGCAGGCTGCGGTATTCAGCGTCAGCCAAACGAGGAACGCTGCCACCGTGATGGAGCGGTGTCTCTCGGGATTTTTGTTTTTCATTCAGTGCCGATCGTCTCTGAAGGGCTCTAGACCGCTGGTGTCATTGTTGTATCCGATAAGGTCTATTGAAATCAAGGCTGTCTTGCCGTTAAACCGGAGCTGAAGGACACGGGAAACTGTGCTGGCGCATGCAGTGCCCGATAAGCAGCGGGCAGGGCCGACAAGCCGGCGGCGGCACGGTTGCGAATGGCATCGAGGCTTTCATTGGGGCGCACCGATCTTCCGTCGGCCATCACCGGCACCATGAGCGGGGTGCCGCCCAGGGCTTCGCTACGGCCGCCGATGATGTCCTCGCACATCAATCCTTGCGCATCCAGCCGTCTAAACACCTGCTTGGCTCCGGCCATCGTGGCTTTTCCGAAACTGTGCTTGCGTACGCCGCGTCCGTCGATGGATACCAGCTTGTATACAATGTCCAGGTATGGGCGATCTGCCGATACCCCCATTCGTGTACCTACCCCAAAAGCGTCGATGCGAGCGCCCCGATTGATGAGGTCGTCGATGGCAAACTCGTCCAGGCTGCTGCTGGCGAAAATTTTGACATCCGAAAAACCGGCGTCATCGAGCAGTCGCCGGACACGCACGCTTTGATCCGCCAGGTTTCCGCTGTCCAGGCGCACGCCGAGCAGCGCCGTTCCCTTTTTCTTCAGGGCTGAAGCGATCTGGATTGCGTTGCGGGTCCCTTTTTCTACATCGTAGGTGTCCACGAGAAGCACCGTGGATTCCGGGAATGCCTTGGCATACGCGGTGAATGCTTCCGCCTCCGACGGAAACGCCATCACGAAACTATGCGCCATCGTTCCGGAGAGAGGGATGCCGTAGCGCTTGCCGGCCAAGACGTTGCTGGTGGCCGAGAAACCGGCCAGGTATGCGCTTCGGGCCACTGTCATGCCGGCGTCGATGCCTTGGGTACGCCTCAGGGAGAAGTCTATCAAGGGCCGGCCGGCCGCCGCGTGGACGCAGCGCGCTGCTTTGGTGGCAATGAGGGTCGGCAATCCCAAGCAATTGAGTATCCGCGTTTCCACCAGTTGGGCCTGGATGATGGGGGCGGTAATTTCCAAAATCGGTTCTTCCGAAAAGAACACCGTCCCCTCCGGTATGGCCACGACGGCTCCGGTGAACGAGAGGTCTGCCAGAACATCTATGAAGGCCCGGGTGAAACGACCGGTTTCAGATAGGTAGTGCAGATCGCCTGCGGAAAACCGAAAGCCTGAGAGGGCCGTCACCACGTCGCGCAATCCCGCGGCGATGTAGTAATTTCGTGCCGGGTTGCTGCGGATGTAGACGGAAAAGGTGGCCTCCCCGGTTACCCCGCTGGCGTGATAGCCGGCAGCCATGGTGAGTTCGTAAAGATCGGTGAACAGAGGGCCGGTGGATGCGTCAGCGGTCATGGCGAATATTTCCTGGTGACGGATGAGGGGCGGTCGCCGGAGGTGTCTCTGTAGGCAGAGCGCCATGAGGTCATGCGCGAAACCGACGACGCGGGTGTTCGTCGACAACTACCATACCACCGGATTGGGGCGCAAGCAGCCCTGGATGCCTTACAAGGGTGTTGACAGCGTTTTTTACGGAAGGCTACCATACGTCGGGAAATCCGCGCTTCGGGTCGTGCGCGTGACGGCGGTGAAACCGGCGTCGTCTCACCCTGGGGTGAGTGCACACACCCGGCGCGGCATCCTTTTCGCGACGACCATGTCAACGATGTCACTGCGGATTGATGAACCTCATTGGAAAGGATCCACCCATGACAGACAACGTGCTCATTGTCATCTCCTGCGGCACCGACAACCCCAACCGCGCCACGCGTGGCCTTTTTTTTGCCGCAACGGCCCACAAGCAGGGCAAACAGGTTACGGTCTTCTTGCTTGATGAGGGGGTCTTTCTGGCCCGAAAAGGCATGGCAACCCATGTCCAGGCCGCCACCGGCGACAAGGCGGACGATCATTTGGCCTACATTCAGGAATTCGATATCCCCGTTCTGGTATGCACACCCTGCGCGGTGGCGAGACAGATTGAAGCGGAGGATCTCATCGAGGGCGCCCGCATGGCCACCGGCGCGGAAATGATTACCCTGAGTTGCGAGAGCGCCGTGATTAGTCTGTGACCCCGGTTCCGTCACAGCCACGCCGTTTTCCGCAGATCGGAGTTCCCATGCTCAAAGCCAACTGGCCGTATGCAGTAATGATCGGTATGCTCGTTTTGTATTTTAGCAAGATGAATACACTAATGGTATGGCCGGAAACGATTATCTATTGGGCATGGATCCCGTATGTGATCCATGTGGTGCTGCACAATTTTGTCGATGGGTTCCAAAACACCACCCGCAATGTCGCCCGAATCACGCTGATCCGCACCGACGGTCAAAACTACGACCCGGCGCGGGTTTCGCCCATCCAATTGGCCCTTGTGCCGTCTTTTATGACGCCGGTGACGCTGGCATGGTTTGTCGTTCACATCGGTTCGTTTGCCGTTCTTCTCTACTTCCAGGGGTGGGGTACCGCCATCGCAGCTGAATTGGCGATCATCCTCCTGGGTTGGGTTTTTCCCATTCACTATGCCTTCCATCTTAAACAGATACAAAAAATCGCCGGTGACCCCGATTTCTTGGATAATCGCTTGCTGGAGGAAGCGGGCGTTTCTGCCGTCGCCATAAGGACAGTCGTGAAGAAGGCCGTCCTCGAGAACAGAAATCCCCAGGAATGGTGGGCGTCTTTGGTGCAGCGATAGCTCGCGATGGTTTTCTGGCAGACGGCGCCTGAAGTGATGTCAGCGACACTTTCAACAATGCCGTGGTCGAGGGGCATCTGGTCACGGCGATGCATTGGGGCACCATTTTACCATATCCGGCGGCACGAGACCTCAGGCGTTTGGCAGATCCCCGCCGATCCGGAGCAATGAGGATGTGATGCCATGAGACAGGCATGGAAAGGGGCGCTGCTGTCTGCGCTGGTGTTTCCGGGATTGGGGCAGGTGGTATTGAAGCACACTTTAAGAGGGCTGGTTGTGATGGGGCTGGCCCTGGGTGCAATGATCGTTTTTGTCGTTAAGGCCACCGCCATTGCCGTTAGTGCCCTTGAAGCGACCACCGCTGCAGGGGGTGCCGTTGATATGCCCTCAGTGAATGCCGCGGCAGAAAAGGCAGTGGCCAGCGCTGACGGTATGGCCGTAAAGGGCGCCTTGACGGTTCTATTTCTGTGCTGGGGGCTTTCCATTGTTGACGCCTATGTCCTCGGCAGAAAGCAGGACATCAACAACTGATGGAAGCCGGTACCGGTGGTCGCTGCACCGGTATCGACGGCCATGACGTGACTCTCGTGCCATGAACGTTTTGAAACCCAGCGCCGCTGTCAACTTCATTATCGGGGAGGTTTGCCGGCTGGGGGCGAGTGTGGCCGGTGTTCTCACGCTGGAAAGCCTGCTTGATACCCCTTCTCAGGGCGGCCAGCGCCATGCCTATTGGCCTAAGTGGGCGGCGTCGGCCCTGGTCTACGGCCTCCACCACCCCGCCGATCGTCCCCAGTTGGACCATTGGGGGGGGAAACTCGGTACCCCGGGGAACCGCCGCCTGATTGACATCGGACTGGGGATGATCGACAGGCTGGCCACTTCGCACGGCATCCGTGCTCATGATTTACCCTATTCTCCCCCATCCGGCGGCATCTATCTCAAAGAGGCGGCGGTGAACGCCGGCCTGGGCGTTATCGGCAAAAACAACCTTCTGGTGACACCGGAATTCGGGCCGCACCTGCGCCTGCGTGCCATGCTGCTGGATCTGGCCGTAGAGGACGCATTGCCCATGTCAGCATTTGACCCTTGCCGCGGCTGTCCCGCCCCATGCTGGTATCGCTGTCCCCAGGAGGCGTTCGCCGACGGCAGCTACAGTGTCGACCGATGTCGCCTGCAGCTGCAGCGCGATGAAATGTGGCCGCTACCCTATGATGAAACCACCACAGGCGTCGACGAGCGCTATGTGATCGCGTATTGCCGGGAGTGTGACCTGTCCTGCCCGGTGGGGTCGCGGTAATGGCCGGTGCCGGGCACCGGATGCTGCGCTCGGCGGGAGGGGGGGGGGCTACGCTTTTCCCACAACATGGACGTAGACGTCCGATTGGGTGGAGTTTAAGCAATACCGCGAGGCGGCAAGATCAACGCCCCAGTGGCGCCGCGGGCCGGGTTCAAAGGAAAGGGCGCTGGAAAGAATGAACCCCAGCCCTCGCGACCAGTCCGGACCGTGGTCAAACTCCATGCCGCCGCAAGCCATGACGCCCATTTCGCGGGAATAGGGGAGAATCAGAATATAACCGCCGGGTCTTAGTTTTTTATACACCGACGGCGACGACAGGGTGTTGAGCACCGCCGCACCGACGGTTGGTTCGGGATTGATCATCAACACGGCGTCAATGCTCTTATCGGGCAGATGACGGAGCATGTCCGCCTCCGCGCGTAGAACGATGAAGTTCTCTGGGCAGGACTGCTGCGCCACCAGCCGTTTTTCCCGCCATGCCAGCGCCACTCGGCGGTAAGCGGAACCACAGGCGCAGGGAGCCCGCCAATCATATTTGTCTGTGGCCAATACGCAGATGTCGGGATTGCCAAGCGCTATTTCACGGGCAATCTCCGCCGCGCCGCACCCAATTTCAAGGATTCGACGCGTCCGCGAGAGGCATCCCCGGCACCTCGTGATGTCTTCGGGGAAGTTTTCCATGGATGCAAGGTAGCTGTGGAGGGTATCGATGCGTTCGGGGGCTCTTGCTGCGGCCGTTTTTCCCGACTGCCCCGGCAAGTGCGCGCACCCCTGGCTGATCTCGATGGGGTCAGCGTCCGTCACCTCTGGGCGGCGCCGGGCGCCTTGCCACCAGGCCATGAAGCGGCCGTTCAGAAAAGGGTTGTTCAGCATGCGATCCTGTCGATTTGTGGGCAGTCGCGTTCAGCATCCGTCGCTGCGGTGGGTGTGGGCGGCGCATCTTCAAACCTGATCCGGCGCTTGGCTGCAGTGGCATGGCTTCTCCAGGCGGCCGCCGGCACGGCGGGAGTGTAGGGCCAGTGTCGCGTGTCTGTCAACGGATAAAATAGATACTGTGCCAATCGGGTTTAGGTTGTCGGGGCGATCCGCAACACAACGGCAACCGGTTGCCGGCATCGGCGCGGCAATCCTTTCCGACCCTGCTGGAAAATTCACAATTCCGGTCCCGCCGGTGCCGGGTCGAGCGGACGTGTTTCGTAAGGACCTGCGCGCCGGCCAGGCCGCCGACACGACGCCGTTGCTCCGGGGCCAGAGCGATGGCGACGGCCTGCCGCCCGATGGTCACCCGACTTTGATGGCAAGATCAATGACAAGTGCGCCGCTGTCGGTGGTGCAGGGAATGGTAATGACAGGAATCCCCTGCGGGTATCGTATCTTGTGCTTGCCGATGACAACACTGGGGACGGAAATGGACGTATGACCTTCAGGGAAATCGGTTTTGGCGTTGCCGGCGATGATGTTGGCGATTTCACCGATGGCGTCGGTGGCGTCCTCGTCGATTTCGGTGATCGTTTCGTCCAGCAGGGCGGATGCCAGGCGAAGCGCCAGTTCCCGTGACAGATTGATCACCACGCACCCGGTCACGTCTCCGGAGAGCCCGATGATGCTGCTCACCTCATGATCCGGCACCGGTTCCTTTTTCAGCGCGGGCTTTCCAAGGGTGAACGGCACCGATAGCATGGTGTCGAAAATATTTTTTACGGCAACTAAAAACGGGTTGATATATTTGGCATCCATTGCGTTTTCCCTTTCTAAGTCCACAGGCCAACACCAACATGCACAGGCCTTACAGCCAGTCGCCACCGTTGGTCAACACGTTCTATTGTCGGCGGTTGGTTGAGCTTTTGACCGACGGCACCCGCTGTTTCCAAGACACCCTCGAGTCGCTCACGTCGAGAATACGCGGTATCTGACCGCGGTATGACGGGTAATCTCTTCAGAGAGGTGAAATGCAGAGAGCGTGCCAGTCGTTTGAATGTGCTGATGACTGGGCCGAACTGCCGGATTTATAAACTTTACGGTGTGTTATGGCAATGCTATCTGGTGGTGTGGCCGGACCCCTGACGATTGCCGAAGGCGGCCGTCACCGGGCTGACACCCCGCCATTTCCAGGTGTCATGAATGCCACGCTGCTACCTCTGGACCCTTCTGTATAAAGCATCCGCCGCCAAACGGCGGCGGACCACGGACAGCCTAAACAGGCATGGGCCAATATCGACGCGCTTCCCGGCAATGTGGAAAACACGGCGGGCCGTGTCCATGCGGTAGAAGAACCGGCGCGACTTTCTCGGGAATCACCGACGATATCGGCGCATCCAGCAGGAGAAGGCCATTGGATCCACCCCATATCGTGAATTACCCGCACCCGACCCTGAATGCTGAAATCACGGCGGCAGTCGGTCCGCCAGTGGCTTGCCCAGCACCATACCATATATCATGTGGTTTTCGTCTGAGAAGGGGGGGCGCGCCGGCGTTGATGCGGCGGTGTGCGATGGTTCACCCGTCTTTGCGGTCCCAAACGGTTGACAGGTAACGGCATTCCTGGTGGTATGCGCTGCTGACGTCAGGCCACAGCAGGCGGGGTCGTGCCGATTATCTGCCTGGCAAGCGCAGCAGCCGAAGACATCGAAATCCGACACATAAGGAGGGCAATATGAAAGTGGTCGCCTTCAACGGCAGTCCCCGGCGGGACGGAAATACCCAGATGCTGATCAGGCACGTCCTTGCTGCGGTAGCGGCGGAGGGCATCGACACGGAACTGGTCCAGGTGGGGGGCAAGTCCATTCACGGCTGCATCGCCTGCTACAAGTGCTTCGAGAACAAGGATCGACGGTGTGCTGTGGACAAGGACATCGTCAACCCCTGTATCGAGAAGATGCTTGCCGCCGACGGCGTCATATTGGGATCGCCAACGTATTTCGCCAACATGAGCACCGAGATTAAAGCCCTCATCGACCGGGCCGGCCTGGTGGCAAAGGCCAACGAGGAAATGTTCCGGCGAAAAGTCGGCGCCGCCGTAGTGGCGGTGCGGCGGGCAGGCTCGGTGCACACCTTCGACGGCATCAACCACTTTTTTACCATCTCCCAGATGATCATTCCCGGCGCCAGTTACTGGAATATGGGATTCGGGTTGGAAAAAGGGGAGGTGGCCAACGACGACGAAGGCCTTCGCACCATGGAAACATTGGGGCGCAACATGGCTTGGCTGATCAAGAAACTCGTTGATTAATGCGGCAGATCGATAACGGCTCAATTTCCCAATCTATAATGAGGTTTCATGGAACTATCTTCTATAGCAAGAATCATCGCGTGGATCGGCGGGGTGGTGTTTACCTACACCTATATGATTTCCGTTGGCAACCTGCGCGATGAAGGCAAGGGGTGGCTGGACGCCCTGGTGAAAAAAAACCCGATGCTCCTTTTCGGTTTCATGGGGATACTGACGCTTGTCAGTCTTCTTGTTTACTAGCGTGTGCACAGCCGTAAACGACCCATTTGCCCGATGCCTGCGTTGCACTTAAAATGGATGGCTTCGGAAAATGTTCGAGATCAAGGCTTCCGAAGGATGACGCGTAACGTAGATATCGGGCATTTTACGGAGCCATCAAATTTTTCCGATGGCATCCTTAGCCACCCAACCCAGTTTTCCCTCAGAAAACTGCACCTGATAATGCCCGGGCAGTTGTTTGCGGATGCGCACTTTGGCCCCCGCGTGGAGAACGAATAGTTCCGTGTCCGTTGGATGTAAACCGGCCCGGATGGCGATCTTTTCAGGAAGCACAATCCCCTGGTTTCTGTGGCGGCTGTCGTACATATCGTAAGTGACAACGGCTATGATGCTCACGGCCAGGACCATGGCCGCCAGCCGCAGGCTATTGGCGGTCTTCCCCGGGCGCAGGGCGCTAAGAATGAGAAGCCCCCAGAGCATGCCGTTGATGGCAAGTGCGATCCACTGTATGGTGGTGCTGCTCACCCGCTGGCGCCAGAAGAACAGCACTTTCATTAAGGGGCCTTCCGTTTCCTCCGCCGCGTCTACGGTCAGCGTTCGGGCATAGGCGAGGTTGAATTCGAGGTCGGGGTCCCCAGCTGTCAGCTGCTGTGCGCGTTCGTACCACAGGATGGCCGGGCCTATTTGGCCGTCTTTCAAGTAGGCATTGCCCAGATTGTAGTAAATGCCACCGTTGGTGACGCCCGATTCAACCAGCCCCAGGAGCGCATCCTGTGCAGTGGCGTAATCACCGGCCGAATAGGCGTTGGCGGCGCGCATGAACCGCTCCATTGAGACGCCGCCGTCCATACCGGCAATGCCGATGGTCCCCAGCGGCGGGGACAGCAGATAGAAGATCACCGCGGCAGCCAATGTGGTGAATATCTGAAATTGACGCCGCGTCATCTTACCAGCCTCCGGATCATCGGTTCGGCCTGGGCGATGAATGCGCGAGCGGATGCGGCGTCCGGCGGCGCGCCCCCGTAAACGGCCGTGTCGATGCGGCGCAGCAGATTCGAGACCGAATCGGCAAAGGGCTCCGGCAAGCCGGTTTCCAACATCAGGGCTCTGGCTTCGTCGTAGGTCAGCGCCGCCCCTTCACGTCCCGCCGAGGATAAAACGGCGCAGATCAACGCACGCTTCAACATCGTCAGCGATGGGGCGGTATCCTCGCTTTGCGAAAATCGTGCTTCAGCTTCCTTCAACGAACGTCTTGCACGCTCAGCCATCTTTTGCTTTGAGGTACCGTTTTTTCTTCGGAATGACAGCCCGGCCAGTACCATCAGATAGGTCATGGGCGGCAGTAGCGCCAACGAAAAGAACATGACCGGAGACAGAGGCCTCACCGTTTCCAGCACGCTTGGGTCGGTTTTCAGCGGCAATATATCCTTGCCCACCAGCGCGACCTTTTGCTTTTTGGGTAGGGCCGACGCGTCGGGAGTTCCAGAAACCACAATGGGCGCGTTCTCCTCTTGAACGGCCATGACTGATACCGAAATGGGATCGGTCTGCAATTTCCGATAGGCGCCGGTGCCGGTGTCGAAGACCACCACCGATACCGCCGGGATCACGTAGCCGCCTGGGACCGTGGGCACCAGCGCCGTCCGAAACACCTTTTTCCCAGAAAAGCCTTTTTCATCGGCCCGGATGGCCGACTCCGGTGCGTCCTCATAGGCTTTGAACTCATGCGGGAGCAGGATCGCCGGCGGTCCTGCATCCTGGAGGTTGCCGGTGCCCGCCATCGCGACGGCCAACGTGGCTGATTCTCCCGCGGTCAGTGTTGTTCTGTCTATCGTCGCTTCAATGCTGAACTCCCCGATGAGGCCCGAGAATGGAGCGGTCTCTTTGTAGACAGGCAGTGGTCTCACATCGAGTCTCAATTCCTGGGTGCGAAGCACTCGCGTCACCAGGCTGCTGCCAAAGAATGGGCTGTTGAACACCGAGCCCAACGGGGGCGTCGAGGCCCCTCGGCCCCGCGTCGGCACTTCGCAGGTCAGTTCCGCCGCCTCGATGTTGATTGCCCCGCTTTTCAGGGGGACCAGAATGGTGCGCAGTTCCGTGACTTGATACCGCTTGCCGTCGACGACTTGCTGGTACTGATGTTGCCCGTCCACTTCTTTGGCTGAAAATCCATCGAAATCCGGTGCCTGGAATCGGGCGTTGGCAAATCTTACCCGGGAGCGCAGCCGGAAGGTGTAGACCAATTGCTGGCCAACGAAAGGCCGGGGGTCCGAGACCGCTGCCGAGACCATCACTTCATCACCGGCGTCTGCGTCCGCGGGGCGCGCCGACACAACGACGGTGATGGGACGGGTACGGACGACGTCCCCCCCGTCGGCAACCGTCAACGGCGGAATTCGAAGTGTCCCCTCTTTAAGGGGTATCAGCGCATATTGCATGACGGTCTGCCGCGACATCTGGTTGTTGACGATACTGACGGACGACTGTCGGCCCTTCGAGATGACCTTGAAATCCTTGATGGCGGTGGTGTCGACTTCCGGGTCTTCCACGGAGGTGCTGATGCTAAGCATCACCGATTCGGATCTCCCGATGCGGGTACGGTCCACCGTTGCCACGGCATCAAGTGCCGCCGTCTGTGGCGCTGCGGCCAAAAGCGCGACAATGGCCGCGACCAGATGGATTTGTATGCTGCGCAAGGTCACCAATCTTTTTCCACTTGTCTGGGTTGGTATGCCGGCACCAGCGCTTTGCCGGGTTGATCCTTCAGTCGATTGAGCTTGTGGGACAGGCCGGCGGAGGTTTCTCCTTTGCCGCCGTCATCGGTCGCTGCCGATGGGTCGGCCTGTCGATGCGGTGATGCTTCGCCAGATTTCGTTTCCGAGCCTGCAGGCTTTTTCGGATCGGCAGTACCGGCCTGCTCATCGCCGAAAGACATCCGGTTCCCATTTTTTTCCGCGCTATTGTTTTTGCCCTGGGGCTTTCCCTGGTCGCCTTGGCGGTGTTCATTCCCCGATGCATCGCCGCCGGTGTCGTTTTCTCCCGCAGAGGGGTTCTCTTCTGAGTGATCACCTCCCTGCGGCGTATCCTGCGACTGGGGCTGCCGTTGGAGCATCTCTTTGGCAAAGGCCAGGTTTTTTTGTGCCATCTCATCTTCCGGCGCGATGTCGAGCGCTTTTTGATAGTGATCGATGGCACCTTCGATATCGCCCAGGCGGAACCGGGTGTTGCCAAGATTGTAGAGGGCTTTTTGCCTCAGCGCAGGGTCTTCTGAGCGAGTTGCTGTTTCAAATTGATGCTGCGCCGCATCGAATTGGCTAAGTTTATAGTAGGCGCTGCCGATGTTGAAGGCGAGGGTCGGGTCCTGCGGTCGTTCCAATTGGGCCGAAATAAAGGCGCTCAAGGCGCTCTCGTATTCACCGTTTTGATAGGCGCCGATGCCTTCTTTAACGGCGGAGGCTGCAGATGCGGCGTCAGCGGGTGTTGCCGCCAACACGACTGCCAGTGCTATCACAACAGCTGCTTTTCGTCGTGCTGCGGGAAGCATCATTTCGGCGATGAGCAGTATTGCCGAAACGAGGAGGAACCACTGGAACCGGTTGCTATGAACCTGCCTTTTGCCGGTTTCGATCTTGGCGGCGGCCATTTTGCCGCGAATGTGTTGTCGATACATGGCTTCCAGGTCCAGATCGCCGGCGATGGAACGGACGTAGGTCCCGCCGGTGGCAAGCGCCATGCGTTTTAACGTATCTTCGTCAAGCCGTGTCACGACGATATCACCCCTGCGGTCTTTGAATAGGCCGCCATTGAGGCCCGGGACCGGCACACCTTCCGGGTGGCCGACACCGATACAAAAAAGTTTGACCCCGGCTTTGGCGGATGCCGCTGCCGCATTCATCGGATCACCGGTGGTGCTTTCGCCATCGGTGATGAGGATCACTGCTTTCTCCGCGTGGGCATTCGGATCGAAGGATTGAAGGGCCGTATTCACCGCGCCGGGCAAGTCGGTGCCCCCCACCGGCATCGCCTCCGGGGACAGGGTATTGAGAAACACGCTGAAGATGGAATAATCAGTGGTCAATGGGCACTGGAGAAAGGCCGTGCCGGCAAACGCCACGAGCCCCACGCGGTCGCACTCGAACATGGCGATGAGGTCGACGATCTCTCTCTTGGCCCTTTCGAGACGTGATGGGCTAACGTCTTCGGCGAGCATGGAGCGAGAGCAGTCCAAGGCGATGATGATGTCGATGCCCTTTCGAGGGGCTTCTTCCCACCGGTAGCCGTACTGGGGCCCCGACACCGCCACAATGAGAAACAGTGCGCTCGACAGCACCAACCCGGCCTTGATCCAGCGTCGCTCAGGAGAGCGCTCAGGCGCCGTTGACGACAAACCGTGGTCGCTCGAAAACCTTGACAGGATCGAGCGGCGACGGTTGAAGCCATAAAGGAACACCATCAGCAAGGCCGGCAATGCCCAGATCAGAAACAGCAATTGCGTGTTGGCGAAGGTCATAATCGCGCAATCTCACGGGACTCTTAAAAACCGCGTGTTGGCCAAAATGATGTAAAGCGCCAGGCACCCGGCTGCCGGCAGCAGCAGCCATGTATAAAGATCCCTGTAATCGGAGTAGATCTTCATTCTGGCCGTCGTTTTCTCGAGCGCATCGATGCTTTTGCTGATGGCGGCAAGGGTTTTCGTGCTGTCCGCCCGGAAGTATTTGCCGCCCGATTTCTCCGCAATCATTCGCAGAGTGTCCTCGTCCAAGTCCACTTCCTGATAAATGGTGCGCCGGCCCAGCAGTGGGTGCTGGATCAAAAAGGGCGCCCTGCCGCGAGTGCCCACCCCTATCGTGTAGACCCTCACCTTCTTCTCGGCGGCGATGGCCGCAGCTTCGGGCGGGGAGAGGACACCGGTATTGCTGCGGCCGTCGGTAAGCAGAATCACGACGTTGGCAGTAGAGGCCACGTCGGTAATGCGCTTGAGCGAGATGCCGATGGCGTCGCCGATGGCCGTGCGTTTGCCTGCGGCGCCGATCTCCAGTTGCGCCACTACCGTTCCGATGGCGTTGTAGTCCCGCGTCAGGGGGAGTTGGGTATATGCCTCAGACCCGAACACCACCAGCCCGATGCGGTCGCCTTCGCGCCCGGCGATGAAGTCCCTGACGACGTCTTTGACGGCTACAAGTCGGTTGACGACGTTTCCATCCTTTTTGAAGTCGAGCGCAGCCATGGATTCGGACAGGTCCAGCGCGATAACGATATTGATGCCTTCGGTGAGAATGGTGGCCTGCCGGGTACCCCATTGGGGCCGGGCCAAGGCCGCGATCATCAGGGCCAGAGCCATATACTTCAGCGCCGGGACGATGGTGCGGGTTTTCACCACTAACGAGGCCGGCGCGGCGGCCGCGGCGCCAACTGTTGACAAACGCATCACAGGCCGGCCCCGACGTCGTGTATTGTACCATGCCATTGCTGGAATCAATAGTAGTAGGACCAGTGCGTATGGGGTGGTTAAGTGAAGCATCAGGAAGCGCTTCCTACCGGTACCGTAGTGCCGTTATGCAAGGCCGTTTCAGCGCTCCCAGGTTGCGCGGCCGTGGTGGTGACAAAGGCCTCGGCCGCGGACAGATCGGTCTTCATCTGTGTCGTTTTAGCCGGAACATCGGCGAACTTCACCAGATCGCCACTGCGAAAAAGTGCTGCCAGAGATTGCGTGTCCGATTCGGCGATGGGAAGTGAACCCAATTTTGGAGTGAGTTCTTCGGTGGTCATCTCCGGGGCATCGATCCGAAAGCGCTGCCGCAGGTAAGCCCGGAGCACCTCCCCCAGGCGGAAGTAAAATACTTTTCCTTGAGATGGCGGCATCATCGCCAGTTCTTCCATCGCCCGCAGTGCCGCCTCGTGGGGCGATATCCGGGGCACCGCGATCGGGTGCACCCCTCCCCGCCGTCGCCGCTGCCAATAAAAAAATGCCAGAAGGACGAGTATCGCACCGATGGCTGCTGCGACATAGAAGAGGATACCATCTCCACCGACTGGCACCGGCGGTTTGATGTCCAGGATATCGGTCATGGGTTGGGGCGGTGCAATACCCTTCGCGCCGCCGTTTTGAGATTCCCCCGCAAACGCCCACGCGGGCCCAAGGCCGCTGAGAAAGAGGAGGCTTGCCCGAATGGCATGACCGATTTGCGTAATTGCCTGCATCATCGGAACCGTTTTTCCCTATATCTGAAGTAGGAAGACAGAACGGCGGCCGTGTCCTGGTCCGTGCCCATCTCAATGCAGTCGATGCCGGCGTGCTTCATTTCAGCGACGACCTGACGATGACGGCTGCGCATGGCCGCCTCGATGCGTTGGCGTGCGGGGCCATGGGCCAGATCCACTGCAACGCGGCGACCCGTTTCAAAATCGGCCGCTGTCAAAATCCCCCAAGCCGGCAGTGTGAAATCGCCTGGGTCGGAAAGCAGTACGCCGATCACATCGTGCTTTTTTGAGGCGATGGTCAACTGGTTGAGGTATCCGTCATCCAGAAAATCGGAGATCAGCAGGCAGACCGCCCGCCGGGGCAGTACACTCCCCAAGAACCTCACCGCACTGCCGATGGACGTTCCGGTATGCTGTGGGGTGAATCCGACGATCTCCCGGATCAACCGCCACACATGCCCGGCACCTTTTTGGGGCGGAATGTATCGCTCCACCCGATCGGTGAAGAGAATCGCTCCGGCCTTGTCGTTGTTTCGGATGGCGTTGAAGGCCATGATGCCTGCGATCTCGACGGCGAGTTCGATTTTAAGATGATCGGTGGTGCCGAATTTTCCTGAAGCGCTCATGTCCACCAGGAGCATCAGGACCTGTTCCCGCTCTTCCCGGTACCTTTTGACGAAAGGCTGTCCCATGCGGGCGGACACCTTCCAGTCGATGCTCTTCACCTCGTCGCCGGGCACATAGGCGCGCACCTCCTCGAATTCCATGCCGACCCCTCGGAACACGGACTTGTACTGCCCGGCCATCATGGTGTCCACTTGCCGGCGGCTCCGGATGTGCATCCGTTCGATCTTCCGGATCAGTTCCGGGGGGAGCATGTGTCCTCCATGTTCTTTCCCATGCAGCCGAAGTCGACGACGAACGGGCCGATGGCGTGCTGCCGGCGGTCGTTCGACTCGTTGAAGTGAATTGGCTTTCTTTTTAATTCTTCGGTCACTTCAAGATGCCCTCCCCCGACCCCTCCCGGAGGGAGGGGAGAAATATTTGACGGCCTCCGAAGGAGGGGAGAAGTATTGGATGGTCCCGGAGGGAGGGGGGAAGTTTTGGATGGCCTCCGCGGGAGGAAAGAAATATTTGACGGTCTCCGAGAGCCGGGTAAATATTGGACTCTCTCCGGAGAGCGGTGAGACGCTGCCGCAGAAAGCATACAGATGCCTCTCCTTTGCGGGGGAGAGGGCAGGGTGAGGGGGCGAATACGGCATGGCCTCGGTGAGCGTGAAGGAAAAAAAGGCGAAAGGGAGGTGGCCGCAGAAAGCATACAGATGCCTCTCCCCTGCGGGGGAGAGGGCAGGGTGAGGGGGCGAATACGGCATGGCCTCGGTGAGCGTGAAGGAAAAAAAGGCGAAAGGGAGGTGGCCGCAGAAAGCATACAGATGCCTCTCCCCTGCGGGGGAGAGGGCAGGGTGAGGGGGCGAATACGGCATGGCCTCGGTGAGCGTGAAGGAAAAAAAGGCGAAAGGGAGGTGGCCGCAGAAAGCATACAGATGCCTCTCCCCTGCGGGGGAGAGGGCAGGGTGAGGGGGCGAATACGGCATGGCCTCGGTGAGCGTG
>CAYUOU010000004.1:0-57399 GCA_964446485.1 uncultured Desulfobacterales bacterium
TTTCTATAAAATATTGTAGTTATAGGCTGATTTACTACAGAACAAAATCACCCTGTCCGGCAGGTTGAAGAACCGGCGCAGCGGTTACCCAGGAGCGGCCACGGTGACCGGTTCGGCACCCAGGCATGTGCTCAGTGCCACGGGCGATACCATCACCAGCAAGCCGCGTTTTCCCCCATTGATGTAAATGCGTTCCATTTTCAGGATATCCGATTCCACATACACCGGCAGCCGCTGGCGTGTACCAAAGGGGCTGATGCCGCCAACCTTGTAGCCGGTGAGTTTTTCCGCCGTTTTTCGGTCGCAGGGCGCCACGCGTTTTACGCCCAGATGTCGGGCCAGGGCCTTGGCGGAGACCTCGCGGTCGCCATGCATGAGGACGATCAGTGGTCGACTGCCGTCCGCTTCGAAAACCAGCGTCTTGACCACCTGGTGTAGGCAAAGCCCCAGTGCTTCGGCGGCTTGAGGTGCCCCGCCGTTGTCGATATAGTCATAGGGCAGAGGCCGATGGTCGACGCCATCCTGTCTGAGCCGCCGGATGGCCGAGGTTACCGGCAGGGTGCTTTTAGCCATCAGCGTCCCTGTTTAGGCCGTGGAACCGCCACAGCTCGAGCCGCTCCCTGCCGTGCAGCCGAAGCAGTGCGGGGCGACCAGGATTTCTCTTTGAAGCAGTGATGTCGCATCGAAATTGAATACCGTCATCGGCGTGCCGTCAACCACGATCTGCATGCGCAGGACCTGGTTGAAATCGCAGTCGTAGAGCCTGCCGTCAGGCGACACGCTGATCTGATTGCGGCACATGACGGCGGTGGCCGCGCAGGGGTTGAAGCTTTCAACCAGCTTTTTCCAATAGTTCTCGAGGGCCCCGATTTTTTTGAGCTGCTCTCTAAAACGGAAGATCGGCATGTTGGTGATGGTATATAAGTGGTTGAAACTAATTCCGAATTCCTGGTTCAGCCGCTCCTTGAATTCCCGCTCCAGATGTTCCTGGTCTCCGGGCAGATAGGCGCCGGCAGGATTGTAAACGAGATTGAGCGTGCGTCCGCTGCCGGGCCGACCGTACCCTTCCGCATTGAGGGCCAGGAGGCCCTGAATGCTTTTGTCGAAGGCACCGGCGCCGCGCTGCAAATCGGTAAAGTACTTTTGGTGGTATGGAAACGAGGACACCACTTCGACGCCGTTTTCTGCAAAGAAGGCGGGAAGATGTGCCATCGAGGCGCCGGTGGTGGGGTGGCCGTCGGCGGTGATGGTGAGATTGTGGCGGACGATGACGGTCTTGTCCAGTCGTCGCGCTTCGCGGACGAACCGTTCAAAGTGGGGATTGAGTTCGGGGGCGCCGCCGGTGAGATCCAGCGTGCTCATGTCAGGGTGCCGGGCAAGAATGTCCAGGCACTGGTCCACCACCGCGGCATCCATCATTTCGGTGCGGGTCGGCGACGCCTGCACGTGGCAGTGCCGGCAGGCCTGATTGCACTGGTAGGTGACGTTGGCCTGAAGGGTATCGATGGCCGCCGGAGTTAGGTTGAGATTGTTTCGCAGTAAAAACGCCTTGAAGTCATGAACCGTCTGGAGGGGGTGCTCCGTAGAGGTCAGATCAGTCATGATCCCTCCTTTCGTATCGGGTGTCTGAATTCGAATTTACATTGCGCCCAGTTTTTCAAGGGCGTTATGCATCTGTACGCCGTGAACCAGGGTCATGCCGGCATCCATGGCGGCTGCCACGTGAATGGCCTCGGTCATCTGGTCGGGGTTGGAACCCGCCTCCAGGCAGGCCCGGCTGTAGGCGTCAATGCAGTATGGGCATTTTTTTGAGTGGGCCAGCGCCAGTGCGATGAGGGCCTTTTCCCGTCGGGTCAGTGCGCCGTCGGCGCCGGTGACCGCGTTGTAATACTCAAAAAATTTACGGGTCAGGTCCGGCATGAAGGTTTTGAGTTCCGAAAAACGGTCCAGATCGTCGCTTTCGTAGTAGTGCATGGGTTTCTCCTTGTGAGGTACCACTCGCTGAGTGTGCGCGAATTACCGGCTCATGCAAACGGTCGGTTGGCGGCGAAAAACATTACAGCCTGGAATTACAGGCACAACCGGAGACCGGGTCAAGTCTTTGGAACCATCGATTCGGGCATGCGCACAGTGACCACGTTTCCTTTCGCGCACAGCGTATCGCCGGCAAGTACCTGGACCGACACGACGGTTTTCTTGCCTTTAATTTCGTCGACCGTACCGCGGATCACCAGTTCCCCGGCGATGGGGGTGGGGCTGAGAAAATCCACATGGAGACTGGCCGTAACGTAGCGAAAAGCCGGCAGGCTGTCCATGCCGCGATTTTCTTCCCGGTAGGCCGCCGCCGCGGCCGTCCCCGTGGCATGGCAGTCGATGAGGGAGGCGATGAGGCCGCCGTAGACGAAACCGGGAACTGACGTGTGCTCGGGTCGGGGGCGGAATCGGCACACCGAGGCGTCTCCCTCCCAATAGCTCTTGATTTGAAGCCCCTTGGCATTGAGGCGGCCGCAGCCGTAGCAGTGACTGACATCGTCGGGATAATAGTCCTGAAAAGCGGTGCTGGGCATGGGGATAGTCCTTAATTGTAGATTAATGTGTTGAATGCAGTTAATATAGCAACATATTGAAATCACATTTTTATTTAATTTGAAAACGGGTCTCTGAGTCTGGACACCACGTTGACCGGTTCACGAATGAGGCCCTGCTGAAGCATGATCGCTTCGGTCTGCCGCCAGGCGTCCCGATCGATGGTGCCGATGCGCACCCCTGCCGCCGGTTTCACGAACCGGCGGGTGATCTCGAGTTGCCGCTTCAACATGGGGCGCCGGGTTTCACGGTCCACGGTCTCCAGAACATCGAGGGCGTCTTCCTCGTGGGATGGGTCCAGGGAGACTTCCCAGGCGTCCAGGAGGGCGTCCAGAAATCGTCGCACGGTGTCCGGCGCATCGGCGGCCATGCGCGCCGAGGTGACCACCGAGTTGGCGACAAATTGCACGCCATGGACCGACGGGTCGAAAAAGCGGACCGACTCGCCCGCTTTTTTCAGATGGTCCTCAATGATCAACCCCTGGGAATTCCGGTACACCGGCCAGATGTCCACGCGTCCACGGTAAAACGGGGTGTAGTCGTAACGCACGCTGAAGAGTCGGACGTCGGAGTCGGTGAGGCCGGCCTGGGCCAACAGGCTGCGCATGATGGTTTCATCGTTGCCGCCGTAGGTGATGCCGATGACGCGCCCCTTGAGGTCCGCGGGCGATAAAACGGGGCGCGTCTCGGCGCGGTATATCCACTGCAGCGGGTTGACCTGGAAGATCTGGGCGATCACCACGACGGGCGACCCCTTGGCCGCGGCACGGATGACCTGGTCGGCCGAGGCCACCCCGAAGTGGGCCAGGCCCAGTTCCAGCTCCTTGATGGCATCTCTCTCCGGACCGCCGGCTTTCACGGTGACGGTGAGCCCGTTGGCGGCGAACATCCCGCGGGCGTCGGCATAGATATCCCCAACGACGCTGGCGTTGAAGAGCCATTTAAGACGATAGGTCAGCTCCGCCGCCGCTACAGACATTGGCATGATGGCGTAAAGCAGGCAAATGCCGGCGACGCAGCGCCAGAATGAGGTTCTGCGGGTCAAGGGGTGCGTCCGATCATTGTTTTACCGACCACCGGGTCTCGATGAATCGGCCGGTCCATTCCAGAAACCCCTGATAGATGGAAAGAGAGATGCCGATTAAAAAAAGCGCCACCAGGATCTTTCCCAGATCGCTCTGGTAGAGCGCGATGCGGATACTGTAGCCGATTCCCGCATTCGCTGCAATGAACTCGGCGACGATGGTGCCGGCCATCGCCAGCGTGGCGCTGCCGCTGATGACGGTGGTCATTTTACGCAGGTTTTCGAAGGCGCGGATCTTGATTTCCAATTGCCAGCGCATCTTTCCGGTGACCCGGTAAAAGTGCTCAATGTCGGTGATGGGCTCGCCCATGACGCCTAAAACGACGAGGAGGATGGGGAAATAGCAAATCATGGCGGCAATGAGCAGCCGCGATGCGAACCCGTCGCCCAGGAGGATGAAAATGATGGGGGCCAGTGCCACGATGGGGTAGGCCTGGATATTGTAGGCGGCCACCTTGACCAGTGATCCGAACCAGGTGGTCTGGCGGCCCACGATACCCACGGCGAAGGCCATCCCCACGGCAATGGCCTGGCCGACAATGGCGACCTTGAGGGTGCTGAGGGTTTCGATTACATAGCGGGCAACGATTCCCGCCGCGGTTTCCACCAGCACGGCAGGCCCGGGAATGACGTAGTCGCTCAATGAGAGCGCCGCCTTGAGCAGGAGCAGACCGCCCACGCCAATGCTGTACAAAAGGAGAAACTGAAGCGTTCGTCTAAACTGCATTCATGATCTCCAGCATGACCTTGTCCTGTTCGGTACGGGTATGGGCGTCGTCCGTGTGGGCGTCCAGGCCGGACACGATACCGGCCGCCGGGGACTTCTTCGCCCCCCGCACCACGACGATGCTGCGGCAAAACCGCGCCACTTCGAAAATATTGTGGGAAATGTAGATGAAACTGCGTTCCGGAAAGGTGCGTTTAATTTTCAAAATGATGCGTTCTCGGGTTTTTTCGTCGACATTGGCCAGACTCTCATCCATGAAAAGGACGTGAAAATCCTGCATGAGATATCGCAAGAGGTTCACCCGATTCTTCTGGCCGAGAGAGAGCTGGGGGAAGCGTTTTGCCAGGCAGTCCGATATGCCGAAGGTCGCTGCGAGGGACGCCACGGTTTCCCGGTGTTCGGCCTTGCAGACTTTTTCCAGGTGCCGCCCTACGCTGGACCACCCCGGCAGTCGCTCCGTGTTGTAGGTGTACAGGCAAACGACGGATTCATCGGCGTCCACCGACCCGGTGTAGTTGTCAACGGCGCCGGAAAGAATGCCGGCCAGGGTCGTTTTGCCGACCCCCGACGGTCCAAAGAGAGCGTGAAAGCCGGGAAGCGGCAATGTGAATGTAAGATCCGAAAATACCGGTACCGTAGCGCCCGGATAGGTGAACGCCAGGTTTTGGCAGCCGAGTTGAGTGGGTGAAGGCAAATCCATGGCGCTTCCAAAATCTTGTGTAGATGCCCACAATATCTCGTGGCGACGCTCCGGCGTCGCCGCGCCGGGTTCGCGACGCCGGAGCGTCGTGACCCGCGCACCGATGCCGCCGCATCCGTTTACTGGATCTTCCTGTGCAACCGTATAAAGGATTTATGTCGGCGGGGCAACCGGGGGGCCTGCCGGGGCAATGCCCGGTTGAGAGGCCAAGGCGCGCCTCGGGCATATCCGGGTCCATGCGACGCAACGGCTGCGTGGAACCCGGACACGCGATCTTGTTGGGGCGGCCATACCTGGATTGATGGCTTACATCACGTGGAGGACGCAGTTGAAACTGCCAAAGGAATTCAGACACCGGTGGCCGTTGGCCGGGTCTTCTTCCCAGTGGTCGTCAACTCTGAATTTGTATTCGTATCTTCCGGGTTGGAGCATCACAATTTTTTTCCATATCCCGTCGTCGTCCTTCTTCATGGGGTGCTTTTTTTGACTCCACTGATTGAAATCACCCGAAAGAAACACCTTTTCGGCGCCAGGATCCGGAAAGGTGAATTGGATCCGGCGCCGTTTGGGCGTGGCGGTCTTTGAAATGGATTTTTTTCGAGATGCGGGCATGGGGTGCGCCTCCTTTGTCTAACACGGTTTTAATAATTAAATCAATTGGTTATTCGCTGAAACGTCACAACACGCATAAAATCGTTTTTACACCAGGGGACGTACATTCCAGATGGTTGATGCGTAATCCAGGACGGATCGGTCGCTGGAGAACTTGCCCATATTGGCGGTATTCAGGATGGATCGCCGGGTCCACTCCTCGGCGTCCCGGTACAGGCGGCTGACCGCTTCCTGGGCGGTGATGTAAGGACGGTAGTCTGCCAGCGTCAGGTAGGTGTCGGACGGGTTTCCCTGGTCGAGGAGGCTTTGAATGATAGGTGCGAACATGTCCGGTTCTCCGGGAGAAAACGCACCGCCGCCGATCATGTCGATGACCTGTCTCAGTTCAGCGTCGTTTTCGTAGAAGTCTCTGGGCCGGTAGCCGGAGGCCCGCATCTGGGACACCTCCTCGGCGGTAAGACCGAAGATGAAAATGTTGTCCCGTCCCACTTCTTCCATAATTTCGATATTGGCGCCGTCCAAGGTGCCGATGGTCAGTGCGCCGTTTAATGACATCTTCATGTTGCCGGTTCCTGAAGCCTCCATGCCCGCCGTGGAAATCTGCTCGGAAAGATCGGCGGCGGGGACGATTTTTTCAGCCTGGGACACGCAGTAATTGGGCAAAAAGGCCACCCGCAGCCGCCCCTGCACGTCCGGATCGACGTTGACCACGGCGGCCACCGCATTGATCAGCTTGATGATCCGCTTGGCCTGGTGGTAGGCCGGGGCGGCCTTGCCGGCGAAAATGACCGTTCGCGGCACCATCGGGGCGGCGGGGTCCTTTTTGATGCGGTGGTAGAGGGTCACCACGTGGAGGAGGTTGAGCAGTTGCCGCTTGTATTCATGAATGCGCTTGACCTGAACGTCGAACAAGGAGTCCGGATCGATATCCAGGCGGATTTTCCGCATGGCATATCCGGCCAGGCGCTTCTTGTTGTCCAGGCGGATCTGACGCCAGGCGGCCCGAAAGTTAGGGTCCTCGGCCAAGGGTACCAGCGCCTTGAGGCGATCCAGATCACAGACCCACGCGTCGCCGATATGCCCGGTGATCAGTGAGGACAGTGCCGGATTGGACTGCTCCAGCCATCTTCGAGGCGTAATGCCATTGGTGACATTCTTGAATTTTCCGGGAAAAACCCGATTGAAATCCCTAAACAGACCGGTTTTCAAGATATGAGAATGAAGTTCCGCCACCCCGTTGACCGAATGACTGCCGACGATGGCCAGGTGGGCCATGCGCACCCGGCGCTCGCCGTCTTCGCTGATGATGGACAGTTTGCCGGGCAGATCAGGGTCGCCCGGCCATTGCGTTCGCACTTCTTCGAGAAACCGGTGGTTGATTTCGAAGATGATCTCAAGGTGCCGAGGCAATAGTTGCCCGATGAGCGTAACCGGCCAGGTTTCCAGGGCCTCGGGAAGGACGGTGTGATTGGTGTAGGCAAAGGTGCCCTGGCAGATTTGCCACGCCGCCTCCCATTCCAGGCCCTCCTCGTCGACGAGAATGCGCATCAACTCGGCGACGGCGACGGCCGGATGGGTATCGTTCAACTGGATGGCCACGTGGTCGGGCAGGGCGTCGAAACCGGCACCCAGCTTCCGGTAGCGCCGGAGGATGTCCCACAAGGTGGCGGCCACAAAGAAGTATTGCTGCTTGAGGCGCAGGGCTTTGCCCGATTCCCCCTCGTCGCTGGGGTACAGCACCCGAGAAATCGTTTCGCTGAGGACTTTGGCTTCTACGGCGCCAATGTAATCGCCTTGGTTGAATTCGGACAGGTCGAATTCACGGCTGCTCTTGGCGGCCCAGAGACGCATGTTGGTGACAAAGTCGTCTCCGTAGCCGGGGATGAGAATGTCATGGGCGGTGGCCACCACGGTTTCCCCCCCCACCCACCGCCAGCGCACGCGGCCGTCCGGATCGGTGACGGTTTCGGTGTGGCCGTAAAACCGAACGACCGTTGCGGACCGCAGCCGCCGGATTTCCCATGGGCTGCCTAGACGCATCCAGTTATCGCTTTGTTCCCGCTGGTATCCGTTTTCAATGACCTGGTGGAATATGCCGTAGTCATAGCGAATGCCGTATCCGTAGCCTGGAAGGTCGCGGCAGGCAATGGAATCCATATAACAGGAGGCCAGGCGCCCCAACCCCCCGTTGCCAAGCCCGGCGTCCCACTCCTCCTCTTCGATGTCGTCCAGGTCAAATCCCATTTCAGCCAAGACGCTGCGGGCCTCATCCATCATACCGAGGCTGATGAGGTAGTTCTTTAAGAATCGGCCCGGGAGGAATTCCAGGGAGAGAAAATAGACGCGCTTGCTGGAACTGACATAAAGGGCGCGCTGGGTCCGGAGCCACTTTTCCACCAGACGTTCCCGCAGTGACAACGCTAGGGCCGTAAAACAAGCGAACTTGTCCGGGTTGAATGGATCGCGCCCCAATGAGGCCTGGATGTGCCTCAGCATGTCGTCTTTGAGATGGCCGTGGGTCAAGATGAGCGGTGTGTCAAACTGCTGGGGTAGATCATCCATTGGGGAAGCCCTCCAAGAAAAAGGCCCTGCCGAAGCGATCAGTGCGCATCCGGTGACATTGCTTGTGCGGCAGCGTCCGGCAGCGGCGCCAACCATATTTCTGATGCGTTATCAGGCGCCTGAATGAGGTCCGTCGGTGTCACTGACCGGCGCGTTGTGAGGCGATCGCGAAAGGGGCCGGTCAGGGAGGCGTGTCGAAGAAGATCTTAACCTTCGCCGGAAACGATGTCAACGACGGTGAGCGAACCACGGGGCGGCGGCCCACCCGGATAGAGATCGACGGGTGTCGTGGATCAGCAAAACCGGTTTGCCCCGACGATCTTGTCGGCCATGTGTTCGAAGACGTTTCGCCGCCGGCGGGCAAATGCCTGGAGTCGGCGCCACCAATCGCGGCCATGAAGCACGCGGTGCCGGGAGTAGTCTCTGGTGTCTTCAAGTCCGTCGACGTCGATCTGTTCGATGCCGAAATTGCGGTATGACGGCCCCAGCAATAGGCACGCGGCGATGATGTTTCGCGAATGCTGTTTCACGACGGCTTTTCCATAGAGGCGGCTCAGCGCCAGCGGTTTTGGAGAATACCGCAGGGTGTGAGCGATGGAAATCATTTCTTCCGTACGAAACGGGTGGAGTTCCACCGGAAGCGGGCTCACGGGCGCGTCAGGGGATGCCATGAGGAAGTCTCCCACCAACAAAATATCCAGATCGTTGGGTGGCCGCGTATCGGCGACGCCGTCGAGGTAGGGCACAGTCGAACCGAACAGAGTGATCACCTTGGGCCGATCCGGACGATGTGCGGCAACGATGTGCGCCAATACAGCGATGATTGCGTCGACGGACGGGCCGGGAGCGCCCCCATCGCTACCCTCTGTCAACATTTCCGGCGGTCTCCGTGTCATTGCCGCCATCTGTGCCGTGTCATTCATATCGGCGGCGTTTTTCGAGTGTATGCGCGGCAAACGACGGCCTGTTTACCGAGCGTTGCTCTTGTTTCAGCCGATTCCCAGGTGCTGTTGGCAAATGCCCGGGGATCGGTCCAATTGGGCGGCGGTGCCTTCCCACACGACACGACCCTTTTCGATGATGATATGCCGGTTGCAGATCTGCGACAAGGCATGGATGTCCTTGTCAATGACGAGGATGGAAAGGCCGCTGTCTTTCAGGCGGTGCAGGATTTGCCATATATGGTCGCGGATCAGTGGGGCCAAGCCTTCGGTGGCTTCGTCCAATATAATTAGGGCCGGGTTCGTCATGAGGGCCCTGCCGATGGCCACCATCTGCTGCTCGCCGCCGGACAGCTGGTTGCCGTAGTGGGTAAGGCGGTCCTGGAGAGCGGGAAACAGTGAGAGAATTTCGTCCAGGTGCCACTGCACCGGCCCCAGAACGGACCGCGATGCCGTCGCCGTGAGATTCTCAAGTACCGTCAGGGTGGGAAAGATCTGTCGTCCCTCGGGCACCAGCCCGATGCCCATGCGGGCGATTCGATACGGCGGCATGGCCGTGGTGTCCGTGCCGTTAAAAAGGATCCGGCCCGCGGTTGGCGGCGTCAGCCCCATGATGGCGCGCACCGTCGTGGTTTTTCCCATGCCGTTGCGTCCCATGAGCGATACGATTTCTCCGCGGCCGATGGCAAAGGACAGTCCGAACAGTACCTGAAATATGCCGTAGCCGGCGGATAAGGCTTCAACGCGAAGCATGCCCATCCTCTCCGGATAGCGTGCCGTTGGCGTGGCACCAGTTGTCGCCCAGATACGCTTCCCGCACTTCCGGGTGAGTCTGAATATCTTTCGGCGAGCCGGTGACGATGCATCGGCCGTAGACCAGGACGCTGATTCGGTCCGCCAGGGTGAAGACAACGTTCATGTCGTGCTCCACAAGGAGCATGGCGTGGCGCCCTTTCAAGCCGGACAGCAGTGCAATCATGGCCGCGGTTTCCCGGCGCCCCATGCCAGCAGTGGGTTCATCGAGCAAAAGAATGCGAGGATTGGCGGCAAGGGCCATGCCGATGCCGATTTGCCGCTGTTCGCCATGGGAGAGACGGCCCGCAGGGACATCGGCCTTGTCTTGCAATCCGAGTCCCCCCAGAATGGCCATGGCCGGATCGCTGAGGGCCGTTATCCGGCGGACATCCCGCCAGAAGCGAAAGCTGTGCCCCTGATGGGCCTGAACGGCCAGGGCCACATTTTCCAGCGCGGTAAAGCCCCGGAAAATATTGGTGACCTGGAAGGTGCGCGCCATACCCATGAGGGCGCGTCGGTTGTCTGCGGTGCGTGTGATATCGCGTCCGTTGAAAATAATGCTGCCTCGGTCAGGCGCCAGCATGCCGGCAACCTGGTTGATGAGCGTCGTTTTGCCGGCACCGTTCGGGCCGATGAGGGCGTGAATTTCACCGCTTCTCACGGTGAGGTTGACGGCATCGGTGGCTGTCACTGCGCCAAAGCGCTTTTCCAACCCCCGGATGTCCAGCAGCGGTTCCATCACGACGGCCTCCGGCGTGAAACCAGCCCGTAGATGCCGTTTCTGGCATAGAGCACCATAAGGATGAGCAAGGGACCCAAGACGATCATCCAGTGTTCGGTGTACCCGGAGAGAATTTCCTCGGCCATCAGCAGCCCAGCGGCGCCCATGACGGGTCCCGCCAGGCTGCCCATGCCCCCCAGGATGACCATAATGAGGATATCCCCGGACCGGGTCCAGTGCATGAGCGCCGGACTGATGTACTGGGTCTGATTGGCGATGAGCACTCCGGAAAGGCCCGCCAGGGCTCCGGCGATGACGAAACAGACCAGTTTGTATCGGAAAACGGGGAACCCGATGGCGCGCATTCGCGTCTCGTTTTCGCGAATGCCTCTGATGACGGCGCCGAATCGGCTGTGGACCAGGCGCCGACTGCCCCACAGGGTGACCATGAGCAGGGCGAAGACCAGATAGAAAAACACCGTGTGGTTGCCGAGATCGATGCCGCCGCCAAAACTGCTTCGACTCGCCAGGGCCATGCCGTCGTCTCCGCCATAGGCTTCAAGACCAGAGAAAAAATAGAAAAGCATCTGGGCGAAGGCCAGTGTGATCATGATGAAATAGACGCCGGTGGTTCGCAGGCATACCAGTCCGATGAGAAGGGAAAGCGCGGCGGCGCTGAAGACGGCCAGGGGCCAGGCGATCCAGGCGTTTGTGATGCCGTAGTAGGACAACAGGCCCACCGCGTAGGCGCCGGCGCCGAAAAACGCGGCATGACCGAAACTCACCATTCCGCCGTAACCCAGGATGAGGTCCAGGCTGATGGCGCAGATGCCGTAGATCATGATGCGGGTGACCAGTCGGGTGTAGAAGGTTTCCCCGGCAAAGGGAACCATGGCAAGAATGACCATCAGCACGGCGATGACAAGGTGGCGGAAGGGAATCGGAAAGTGCTTATGCATGGGCGGGAAACAATCCCTGCGGCCGCCAGAAGAGAATGCACGCCATAAGTATATAAATGGACATGCTGGCCAGCGCCGGCGGCAGCAGCACCCGGCCGAAGGTGTCCACCAGCCCCACCAGCAATGCCGCTAAAAAAGCCCCCCGCACCGAACCGATACCGCCGATGACAATGACCACGAAGGCGAGAATGAGGATGGGCTCTCCCATGCCCACTTCCACGGAAAGAATGGGGGCGGCCATCATGCCGGCGAACCCGGCCATGCCGGCGCCCATCCCGAACAGCAGCGTAAACAGCAGTTGCACGTTCACCCCCAGGGCGCCCACCATCTCCCGGTTGCTGGATCCGGCACGGATCAGCATGCCCAGGCGGGTTCGAGTGATGAGCCCGTAGAGGGCCAGGGCGATGACGATGCCCGCGCCGACGATGGCCAGACGATAAAGCGGGTAGGGGACGCCGGGCAAAATGTGCACGGAGCCGGACAGTGCGGCGGGAATCGGCATGAAATGCGCCTGGGGCCCCCAGATCATGCGAATCGACTCATTGAAGAAAAGAATCAGGGCGAAGGTTGCCAGCACCTGATCGAGATGGTCCCGATGGTAGAGTCGTCTCAGGACCATCACCTCGATGATGGCGCCGATGAGCGCCACCAGCGGCACCGCCAGCACCAGCGCTATGATGAACGACCCGGTTGCCTTCAGAATGGCGGCGGCCAGGTAGGCGCCCACCATGTACAGCGACCCGTGGGCCAGGTTGATGAGGTTCATGATGCCGAATACCAGTGTCAACCCGGCAGACATCAGAAACAGCATCACTCCGAACTGGAGGCCGTTGATGGACTGAATAAGGGCGATTTCAAAGGTCATTGAAAAATGGTGTTAGGTATTAAGTTTCAGGTTTTGACGGTTCCGTAAAAAGTCTCCCGAACATCATTTGTCATTCCGAGGAGCCGGCGACGAGGAATCTCAAAATATTGCATGCCATTTTGCTTATGCAACGATGACGGTTTATTTCATCCCGCACTGCCCGGCATATGCGTCAGCATGATCCGCGAAGGCCGTGGCGACGGTCTCGGTGGTCAGCACGCCGTCAATCTTTACCACCTTCCGGATGTAGAAATTCTGAATGGGGAAATGGTTGTTGTTGAATTTGAAGTCGCCCCGAACCGATTTGAAATCAGCCTTCTTGAAGGCGCGGCGCAGCGCAGCGCGATCTTTCAGACTGCCGCCGGTGCTGGTAAGGGCGCTGTCGATGAGGAGCGCCGCATCATATCCCTGGGCCGCAAATAGGGATGGGAGCCGTCCGTAGGCTGCCTTGAAGTCCCTGACGAAACGATCATTGACCGGGTTTTTCAGGTCGGGGGACCAGAAACTGGAATTGAGGATGCCCAGCGCAGCGTCGCCCATGGCGGGCAGCACCATCTGGGCGGTGGTGAAGGCCGTGGTGTACGAGGGGATCTCTTCCTTGAGGCCGGCCTGGGCATACTGTTTGACGAAGTTGATGCCCATGCCGCCGGGATAGAACACGAAAACGCCGTCGGGTTTGACGGCCCTCAATTGGGTCAATTCGGCGGCGTAGTCGGGCTGGTTGATCTTGGTGTAGACCTCGCCGACGATTTCGCCCTTGAAATAGCGCTTCACGCCGGCCAGGGCGTCTTTTCCGGCCCGGTAGTTGGGGGCCATCATGTAAAGGCGCTTGACGCCGATGTCCTGAATGTATTTGCCCATGGCTTCATGGGTCTGGTCGTTTTGCCAGGACACGGTGAACAGGTCCGGAAGGCACCCGGCTCCGGCAAGGGGTGAGGGACCGGCGTTGGCACTGACGAGAAAGAGTTCGGCATCGGTGATGGGCTTGGCCACCGCCATCATCACATTGGAAAAGACGATGCCCGTGATCATGTCCACCTTGTCTTTTTCGATGAGACGGGTGGCAACTTGAACCCCCACATTGGGCTTGAGCTGGTCGTCTCCCACGATGATGTCGACATCCAGCCCGCCGAGTTTGTCTCCGCGATGGGTCACCCCCAGTTTAAAGCCGTCCAGGATGTCCACGCCGAGGCTGGCTGCCGGGCCGCTCATGGTGGCCATGTAGCCGAGTTTGAGGGTGCCCGCCGTGACCGATGTGGCGGTGAGGAGCAGCAGCGTGACTATGAAAATGGAAAGCGATTGTCGCATGGCCTTAGGCCTCCTGTGTTGAAGGGAAACAATTCACGGTTCTCCGATAATTCAATGGATCGGCTATACAATTGGTAAAGACAACTTGTCAAGTTAGGCCGAAATGCCCGCGAATGGATGGCTTGGGCGACTCCCCGGTCCATCGAAAACCCTCGGGCGGGGATAAACCCCGCACCCTACGAAAACCCCCGGGCCGGGGGATGGCCCTGGACCCCACAACAGCCGTGGCCTTCGAGTTCGGCCGATGTAGGGGCGAGGTTTATCCTCGCCCGCAATACATTCCGGGTACGACCGGCAGGCGGTCGGGGTCCGAGGGATATGATACACTGGATGGATAATCCCGTTGTTTTCAAATTTTGTGAAGACGGATTGCTTCTGGCAACCCTTTCAACGGCAGATTGACCGTTAGTCTGACTTCCAAGTCGGATCGAACATACTGATAGAGGGTGTCGGACACGATAATTTCATTTCCCAGTGCCTTTTCCTGAATCCGCTGCGTCATGTTTACGGCGGCGCCGACGATGCCGTACTTGACCCGGCTTTCGCTGCCGATGTTGCCCACAACCACACGCCCGGCGTGGATGCCGATACCCATGTTCAACACCGGCAGGCCTTCGGCGCGCATCCGCTCATTGAAAGGCGTCATTTCCAGCTGCATCTGCCGTCCGCACGACAACGCACGGCGCACCGTTGTCTCCATTGTCTCCAGGAGTGGATCGAAGAAGACGAGAATGGCGTCACCCACGAAATCGATGATGATCCCGCGGTGTTCCTTGATCACTCGGATCATGTGGTGAAAATAATGGTTGAGCACATGGATGGTCTCTTCCGGACTTAGAGATTCGGCCAGTGGTGTAAACCCTCGGATATCAGACATCAGAATGACCACCTCGCGCTTATCGCCCCCCAGACGAACAGCATCCGGATGGGCCAGCAAATCCCGGGCGACGTTTTCGTCAATATAAAGACCGAAAGTGTTTCGGATGCGGTCGCGCTCCCTCAATCCCCCCACCATCGTGTTGTAGCTATCGATCAACTGACCGATCTCATCATCGGTGTGCCGCACGATGCGCTGGCCGTAATCGCCCTGGGCCACCCCCTTGGCGGCTTCGGATAAACGGTGAATGGCGCCGACCATCGGCCCTACCGTTGAACGAATCAGAAATAAGACGAACAGCAGCAAGGTTAAAGAGCCCGTGAAATAATAGAATCTGAAGCGTACGATGGGCGCTAAAACCTCGCTGCCGGGTGCAAAGATAGCAATCGTCCAGGGCGCCTTGGACAGCGAGTGGTAGCCTGCCACCATGCTGGGGGGGCTTCCCGGCCCCAACACCATGCCGAAGTTCGTTGCGGAGATGGCCTCTTTCAGGCGTATTTCAAGTGGGTCTCCGGTTTCTCCCAGGCGGTTTCGCCTTCTCATGGTGTCATCGGTGTGCATTAGATAGACACCGTGCTTATCCACCACGCAGGCCATGGTGCTTTGCTGCCAACCAAAGTGGGAAATATTTTCCACCAGATAGTCAAAATCGATTTTGACCATGAGTTGCCCCACCGGGTTATCACTCAGGTCCAGCAACAAAACGTCAAGGGCGACGCTACGATTGGCGGCATCGGCATCCAGCACCGGCGGCGCCAGGTGAGAGACCCGCGCATGGTGAAAACGCATCATCGGGTGTGTGTCGCGCTGCATCATGCCGATTGGCGGCATCATTTGTGCCTGCGCATCGAACCATTCCAGTTGAATCTTCTTGATGCCGGGCATCACAGCGATCTGATCCAGAATGCGCTGTCGGGATAGGGCATCCCCGCCGGAGGCGAACAGTTGTATTCTGTCCATCGGTGCGGCCAGCCGCATATCGATGATGTGTGCGGCCCGCTCGAGTTTGAGCAATGCAGCCTCCCGCCACTGGGTCAGCATCACCTGACGGGCGTAGAGAAACCCGGCCAGGCCCACCACGATCAGGATCAGGCTCACCGGCAGCAGTAGCAGCAGCATGAGACGCTGCTGGAGAGAGGTAATGCGCATCTGTTTCACAGTTTCACCTCCGCGGGGCCCTCAGGGATGGACCGTGTTTCAGGTATACCGAAGAATCGCACAGCGCCTTCGACCGGCCGTACGCCGCCATCCCGAACGTGGCCCATGACCCCATCAGCACTGGCCGGCATGTCCTTGCCGCCGGCCTCCTTTGTTGGCTGTTTCCCAGGGCCCCGGCCGGTGGGCCGGCGCCCCGGCACTTGAACTATTGGTGTGGATACCAGAACTTGGCCAAATGGCTCTGTTCTCCTTTTTTGAACAGGCAGATCACTCCGTAGTTGCCGTTTTCGGTGAAGGTGAAATTGGCCGCATAGGTACCGCTATAGTCTGTCAACGGTACGACCTGCTCTGCTCCCGAGGGTGAAATGATCTTGATCTTACCCTGAATGCCGCCGATGGGGTGATCCATCTTTTCATCGAAGAGTTTGACCATCACGTGGTGGGTGGCACCGTTGGGATCTTTCATTTTCATATCAGCAAGACTCATAATCTGAAACTCGGTCCGGATGCCGTCGACGACCATCTTGTGTTCAAAGACGCCGGTGGCGGGCATTTTCATTGCGCCGCCCTTGCCGTGGGACGCATGGCCGTCCATCGCAAACGCTCCCGGTGATGCAAACAGCAGCAATACTGCACTTGTTGTGGCAATCAGTCTTTTCATCGTTATCTCCTTTTTAAACGCGTTGAGTTGAAGGATTCGACAAACTGGGTTCTCTTTGTTTTTCATGGTTTCAGTTTCCATCCTTTCCAAAGACCGTAAATGGCCGGCACGACGATGAGTGTGAGTACCGTGGCGCTTACCATGCCACCGACCATGGGGGCGGCAATGCGTTTCATCACTTCGGATCCGGTGCCATGACTCCACATGATGGGCATGAGGCCCGCCATGGTGGCCACCACCGTCATCATCTTGGGGCGCACCCGCAGCGCGGCGCCTTCTTCGATCGCCTCGTTGAGGCGCCGGCGGGTGAAACCGTCGCCGAATTTCTCCTTGAATTTGTGGTAAGACAGGTCCAGGTAAATCAGCATGACCACGCCCGTCTCGGCCGCCAGCCCGGCCAGAGCGATGAAGCCTACGCCCACGGCCACGCTCATGTTGTAGTCCAGGATGTCCATCAGCCAGAATCCGCCGGTGAGGGAAAACGGCACGCTGAGCATCACGATGGCGCTTTCGGCCACACTCTTGAAATTGAAGTAAAGCAGCACGAGGATGATCAGCAGGGTCATGGGCACCACCACGGCCAGCCGCTTCTGAGCGCGGATCATGTACTCGTACTGGCCGCTCCAAACCATGCTGTAGCCGGCCGGCAGCGAGATCTGTTCGGCCACCGCCTGTTTGGCCCGCTTGACATAGGAGCCTACATCGACGCCGGTGATGTCGACATAAATCCAGGCATTGTTTCGGGCGTTCTCGCTCTTGATGACCGGGGGGCCCTTGACGATGCGGATATCGGCCAATTGGGTGATGGGTACCTGTGCGCCGGTGGGCGTGGGCACCAGAATGCGCCGGAGTTTTTCGGGCGTGTCTCGCAGCTCCGATCCATAGCGCAGGTTGACCGGGTAGCGCTCGAGCCCCTCGACGGTCTGGGTGACGTTCATCCCGCCAACGGCGCTCATGATGATGTCCTGCACGTCGCCGACGGTAAGTCCGTAACGGGCCGCCTCTTCGCGCCGGATGTGGTAATCGAGAAAGTTGCCGCCGGTCACCCGCTCGGCATATACGCTCATGGTGCCGGGCACCTTGCGCATGACAGCCTCCACCTTTTCCCCCATGTCGCTGAGCACCTGAAGATCCGCCCCCGTTAGTTTGATACCCACGGGCGTTTTGATGCCGGTGGAGAGCATGTCGATGCGGGTCTTGATGGGCATGGTCCACGCATTGGTGAGGCCCGGAAACTGAATGGCCTTGTCCAGTTCATCGATCAGTTTGTCGATGCTCATCCCCGCCCGCCATTCGGTTTCGGGTTTCAACGTGATGGTCGTCTCGATCATGGTCAGCGGTGCCGGGTCGGTGGCCGTCTCGGCGCGGCCGATCTTGCCGAAGACGTTCTGGACCTCGGGAAAGGACGCGATGATGCGGTCGGTCTGCTGGAGCAGTTCCTTTGCCTTGGTGATGGAGATGCCCGGCAGCGTCGTGGGCATGTAGAGCAGGTCCCCTTCGTTTAGCGGCGGCATGAACTCGGAGCCCATGCGACTCAGCGGAAAATAGGTCAATGCCAGCGTCACCACGGCCAGAACGACCACCAGGGTCTTTGCCTTTAGAACGAGCTTGATGATGGGATGGTAAACCCAGATGAGAAACCGGTTGACCGGGTTTTCGCGCTCGGGGCGGATGCGCCCGCGGACCATGTAGCCCATGAGCACCGGAACGATCGTCACTGCCAGGAGCGCCGAGCCCACCATGGCGTAGGTCTTGGTGTAGGCCAGGGGTCTGAAGAGCCGGCCTTCCTGGGCCTCTAGGGTAAACACGGGCAGAAAGCTGATGGCGATGATCAACAGGGAGAAAAAAAGTGAGGGCCCCACTTCGACGGCCGCATCGCGGATCAGCTCCCAGCGGGGTTTTTCCCCGCCGTAGTGCTCGATGTGCTTGTGGGCGTTTTCGATCATGACGATGGCGGCGTCCACCATGACCCCCACGGCGATCGCGATGCCGCCCAGGCTCATGATATTGGCGTTGATCCCCTGGCGCTCCATGATGATGAAACTGATGAACACCCCCACCGGCAGGGTGAAGATCCCCACCAGGGCACTGCGGAAATGAAACAGAAACGCGATGCACACCAGCGCGACGATTAGGATTTCCTCAAGCAGCGTGTTTTTCAAATTCTTCACGGCCCTCAGGATCAGGCTGGAGCGGTCATACACTGTCTTGATCTGGACGCCGTCGGGCAGCCCCCGCTTGAGGTCCTCAATACGCTCTTTGACGCGCTCTATTACCTTGAGCGCATTTTCGCCGAAGCGCATGATCACGACACCGCCCACCACTTCACCGGTGCCGTTGATGTCGGCAATGCCGCGCCGCAGTTCCGGCCCGATCTTTATAGTGGCCACGTTGCGCAGCAGGATCGGCGTCCCGTTGGCGCCGACGCCCAGCGGAACGGCGTATAGATCGTCGATGCCCTTGATATAACCCAGTCCCCGAACCATAAATTCCGTCTCGCCCATCTCCACCAGACGGCCTCCCACGTCGTTGTTGCTGCGCTGGATGGCCATTCGGATTTTCTGGATTGAAATGTTGAATGCCCTGAGTTTATTGGGATCCACCACCACCTGGTACTGCTTCACGTAACCGCCGATGGAGGCGACCTCGGCGACACCGGGCACACTCGCCAGTTCGTACCGCAAGAACCAATCCTGAATGGATCGCAGCTGGGAGAGATCGTGCGAATCGCTCTCCAGGGCGTACTCGTAAACCCAACCGACACCGGTGGCGTCAGGGCCAAGGGCTGGCGTCACCCCTTTGGGCAGACGGCCGGACACGTAGTTCAGATATTCGAGCACCCGGCTGCGGGCCCAGTATAAATCGGTGCCGTCTTCGAAGATGATGTAGACAAATGAGAGACCAAAAAAGGAATAGCCCCGGACCACTTTGGCAAACGGCACCGAGAGCATGGCCGTGGTGAGAGGGTAGGTCACCTGATCCTCCACCACCTGGGGAGCCTGCCCGGGATACTCGGTGAATACGATCACCTGCGCATCGGAAAGATCGGGGATGGCATCCAGAGGAATACGGGCGATGGCAATGACGCCGGCAACGACGACAATCAGTGTTATCAGGATGACCAGAAACTTGTTTCGGATGGACAGGTCGATGATTTTCTCAATCATGGGGGTCACCTATTCGTGTCGAGACTGTGGTGCTGGCAATCGGCTGCATCTGCCTCACTTGGACGGCGGCGGCGTATCCATGCCGATATCGGACATATCCAGATCTTCGGCGTTGGTGTCCATGGTCATGCCGGTCATGTCCAATGCATCACCGTCAGCGGCAGTGTCTTTCTGCCGCACATCAAGCATCTTCTGGATGGCCTCCCGGAGGCGGCTTTCCGAATCGAGCATGAACTGGGCGCTCACCACGACCTGCTCACCTTCTGAAAGCCCGCCGATCACCTGGTAGCTGTCATCACCGACCTCAACGCCGGTGTTGATCTCCCGTGGCTCGAAACGGCCTTTGCCTTTGTCGATGAACACCACCTTGCGCACCCCGCTGTCGATGACCGCCTCCAGGGGGATCACCAGGCTGTCACCTCCCAGAGACGACAGCAGGGTAATGTTGGCATACATGCCAGGCTTGAGTTCTCCGGCAGAATTGTCGAACGCCAGACGCAATCGCCCGGTGCGGGACTTGGCGGTCAAGTGGGGGTAAACAAAGAGCACCCGGCCCTCGAACTGGCGTCCCGGCAAATAGGAGAGTTCCATCGAAGCCGGCATGTCCATATTCACCCACGGCAGTTCGTACTCATAGACTTCCACATCGACCCACACCCTCGACAAATCCGCGATTTCGTACTGGGTCATGCCGGCTTTGACAAAACTGCCATCGACGGCCCTCTTCAGTGTTACCACTCCGGATGCCGGCGAATAGACGGTGAGCGTTTTCTTGACCCGTTCGTTTTTCCCAAGGGCGTCAATCTGTCTGCCGGTCAGGTCCCAGTTTCGCAGCCGCGCCAGGGAGGCGTCGCGCAGCCGCGCCGCACCGTCGCGAATGGGAGGATAGGGGCTGTCTCCAAGGCGTTGATACTGCTTCAGTGCCAGCAGATACTCCTCCTGGGCACTCACCAATTCAGGGCTGTAGATATCAAACAGCCGCTGGCCTTTCTTGACGGTGTCTCCTTCAAAATCCACGTAGATGCGCTCGATCCACCCGTCGAATTTGGTGTTGATCGTGTAGGTGCGTGTTTCGTCATAGACCACGCTGCCATAAGCTCGAATGGTCCGCGTCAACGGTCGGCGGGTCACCGCAGCGGTACGCACCCCCATGTTCTGAACGGTCAGCGGGTCGATGCGGATGGTGGATGATGGCTCTTTCTCTCCGCCCGCGTCCTCATAAACCGGCACCAAGTCCATCCCCATGGGCGATTTCCCCGGCTCGTTTCGGATGTAAGTGGGGTCCATGGGTGCGGCCCAGTATTTGATTTTCTTACCGTTTTTCGGGTCGATCATCCCGGCGGTCAGCGGCGCATTAGAAGCCTCGGCTGCCGTCATCAGCGCCGTGCTACCAGCGTTTATTGATTCATGCGCCGGAGGGCGCCACCACACGCCGGCGGAATAAAAAATGAGTGCGCATGTAATAAATGCCATTACCAGGGCAACGCGTCGTTTCATGATATTGCCTCCTTATCGCTGAGCGAACCGGTGCTCGGCTTCAACCGAGTCGTCTACGCGCTGCCCGGTGTCGACTTTTTTGCCGGCCGGCGCGTCATCCATTGCGCCACCTGAGATTTCCATCAACTCGGCGTATTTGCGCAGCAACGCATACCGGTATTTTTCCTGTCGCAGTTCCATTTGCAGCAGGCGCATCTGGGCGCTCATCACGGTATTGAATTCGACCTTGCCCACCGCGTAGGCGGTAAGGGCCGATTGCGCCCACTGTCCGGCCTGGACGATCATGGCGTTCTTGGTGAGCAGGTAGTTTTTTTTCAGTGACTGCATTTCAACCACCATTGCCTCGGCCCGGTAAGGCAGACTGTTTGTAAGGGCGGTATAAGCATGCCGTGCGGCTTCCTGGCGTTTTCTGGCGGCAGACAGCTGCCGATCCTGTTTGGTTTCGCGCCACAGCGGAAGCGACACCACGACACCTGCGGAGAGAAAATCCGATCGCGAACGCCCGCTGGGGTCGTCATCGCGCTGGCCGTAGGCCATCTGGACATTGACCTCCGGGTAGTAGCCTTTTTCAGCAAGCTGGATATCCACAGCCGCCTGTTCGATGGCCACGCGACGGGCTTCAATGAGCGGATTTGCAGCAATGACCCGATCACGCAACGCTGTCTTTTCGATGGCACCGGTGCCGGGCAATACTGCATCGTCTTTGGGGTGAACCGGCTGATAAGCCGAGCGGTTGATCAGAGCATTGATCCCGCTCTCGAACACCTGGCGCCGCTGGGTCAGTGTCAGGTGTTCATCGAGCAGCCTGCTCAATTCCACCTGTCCTTGGAGCACATCCTGCTGAAGTCCTTTGCCGGTGGCGTATCGGGTTTCGGCCACCTTCAGCAGTTGCCCTACGAGCTCGGTCAACCGGGCGTTGACCGCCAGGCTGCGATCGAGGAATACCAGCTCCCAGTAAGCATCGGTGATCTTGGTGGACAATTCGTTTCGCTTGGCGGCCAGCATCGATTCCTGGGCAACGGCTTGAAGCGCCACCCGCCGGCGCCTTAGATCCAGGGTGCCGAACCATGGCAGCCGCTGCGCCAGCGAGAGCTGTTTCTGGGTCATGGCTTCCTGGTTCAGGTTGAATGAATCGGTCGGCACATTGAGCAGCGCAATGCCCAAGCGCGGATCGTCGAAAGCCCCGGCAGCCGCAGCGGCATCCTTGGTCGCGGCGATTGCCTTCCCAAGGCCGATCAGTTCTTGATTCGTCTGCCAGCCTTCATCGATCAAAGCAGACAACGAAACGGGGTCGGGTGGCGTTTTGGCATCAGCGAGGTGAGCCGCGCTGATTACACCTGCCACTAAAACAACAATCTGCATTGCTACTTTCGGAAAACATTTCATGACACGCTCTCCCCAAAAATGAATTGGTTTGGCCACGCTCAGAGCAAGTCGAGTGCCAACTGCTAAATATGTATTGTTTCCAGATAGATAAACGTGTTTTGATAAAATCCAAGGATTATCAGATGGGTAATTTCTAACCAGATAGGGGGCGGAATCTTAGAAAAGTGCGAAAAAACTTTGCATCTGGGGTTTTTACGCTTAGCATATTACCATGAGCGATGCCCGCCATAGAAAGCTTTTCCTGCCGGCGCTGTCCATCATTGCAATGGTGATGATCCTTCTGGCGATTACCGGCATATCCACCTATCGCAACCTTGACAGAACGGAAAACCGGGTATTCTTGGATGTCCAACGCCAGGCGGCAATGTTGCTCAGAGCGCTGGAGGCAGGCGCCCGGGCAGCCATGAACATGCCCATGTGGGATGTGGGCGAGTTGGGCAGGTTGTTTCGGGAAACCGCCAGAGACAATGAGATCACGGCGATTTACCTGGTAGACGGTGACGGAATGGTCATCCACCATTCCAACCCCTCCCTGGAAAACACCCGTGCCGAGTGGCTTCCGAAACGGATTCAATCATCACCCATGCCATTTGAAACGTTCCGGCACTCGAGTGGCAGCCTCGTTTTTTACATGGCCAAACGTTTTTCTCCGATAGTGGCGGTATCAATGATGGGCCGCGAACATATGGTGGAGATGCAACGGCATGCCAACACCGCCTTGGTGGTCGGCCTGAGCATGGAAAGCTATGAGCAGGCACGGAGAGAAGATATCCATCATGCCCTTTTGATGGGAATCATCATGGTCTCCCTGGGTGCGGGTGCGCTCTTTTTCCTGTTTGTTATCCAGAATTACTATTTAGTCGGGCGCGCGCTCAGGCAAAATCGGGACGACACCCGCCAGGTGATTCGCAACATGGCCGACGGGTTGGTGAGTGTCGACCGTCAGGGACACTTGTTGTTTCTCAACCCCCGGGCGGCGCGTTTCTTGAGAACTGAAAGCGGTGTCAACCTCGGGGCCGATATTTCCCAACGCATCTCCTTCGAGACCGTCGGGATTCAGGCTGCCCTGGATAACGGGGAGACAACTCTGAACCGGGAGGTCCTCATTGAGACCGAACCCGGTATGGTGATTCCGCTGTCCTTTAATGTCACGCCCCTGCGCAATGATGATGGAACGGTTCGCGGTGCCGTGGCACTGATCCGGGATTTGACTGAGATTAAGGAACTCCAAACGAAAATACGTCGGGCCGAAACCCTGTCCGCCATCGGGGAGCTGGCTGCCAGCGTGGCGCATGAGATACGCAACCCCTTGAGTTCCATCAAAACAGGCGTGCAGTTTCTGATACGCAAAATGGAACCGGGCAACTCGGAATCCGATTACGGGCGGCTCATCGTCAGTGAGGTGGACCGCATCAACCGGGTGGTCACCGACCTTCTGGAATTCTCCCGACCTGCCGATCCGGTTCGCGAACCCGAAGACCTGGTGGCCTTATGCCGGCACAGCCTGCAACTGGTGCAGGCCGAAGCTGAAACAAAAGGGGTATCTCTTTCCCTTCAATCAAGCGATGATACGCTGATCGTCGACGTCGATCATCATCAGCTGATTCAGGTATTGCTCAACCTCCTGCTCAATGCCCTGGCCGTCGTCGAAACAGGAGGCAAAATTGAAGTGCACGCCGGCATTAACACTACGGCCTGGTGTGCGGAAATCACTGTTACCGATTCCGGCCCAGGAATTACCGCCCAGGCGAGGGGAAAACTTTTCGAACCGTTTTTTACAACAAGGGAGCAGGGGACGGGGCTCGGGCTGGCTATCGCTAAAAAAGTGGTTGAAGGACACGGAGGACAGATCCGTGCAGACAGTCCGGTACCGCCCAGTGACCACGGAAGCGCATTCACGGTATGTCTCCCGCTGACCACGAAGAGACTGGCGCCAGGAGATACGGTATGACAAATTCCATACTCGTCGTCGACGATGATGCAACCCATAGGAAAATGCTCTCGGCTGTACTCGAAACGGCCGGCTACCAAACATCAGAAGCTGCGGACGGATTGGCTGCGGTGACGGCGGTCGAAGAAAAATACGTCGATCTCGTTCTCATGGACATCCGGATGAAAGGTCTTCACGGCATCGAGGCCCAAAAACGCATCAGAGATCTGAGCCCGGGTATCCCCGTTATCCTTATGACCGCGTATGCTTCTGTGGATACTGCGGTGTCAGCCTTGAAAAGCGGCGCCTATGACTATCTCACCAAACCTGTGGATGTCGACGAACTGCTCCTGCTGATAAAAAAGGCGCTGGATCACCGCCGACTAGAGCAGGAAAACCGGTATCTTCGCGAACGCATCGATGACCGGTTCGACTTCTCGGCCATCATCGGGAGGTCTCCGTCCATGACGCCCATATTTGAAACCATTTCACTGGTGGCGCCGACGGAGGCCACTGTCCTGATCGTAGGTGAAAGCGGCACCGGAAAGGAACTCATCGCAAACGCCATCCATCAGAACAGCCCTCGACGGGAAGCGCCGTTTATAAAGGTCAACTGCGCAGCCCTTTCAGAATCGCTTCTCGAAAGCGAACTCTTCGGTCACGAGAAGGGAGCCTTTACCGGCGCGCACAAACGCCATATCGGCCGTTTCAGTGCTGCTCATCGGGGTTCGCTGTTGCTGGATGAAATCGGTGAGATGGCGCCCGCCACTCAGGCTAAAATCCTCCGCGTCCTTCAAGAGCAGGAATTCGAGCCCGTCGGCGGCACCCACTCCGTATCGGTGGATGTGCGCATTATCGCCGCTACCAACCGCGATCTAGAAGCCGACATGGCGACCGGCAGGTTTCGAGAAGACCTCTTCTACCGGCTCAATGTGGTTCGCATCATCATGCCGCCACTGAAAGAGCGCCACGAGGACATCCCCCTGCTGGCCGATCGATTTTTGAAAACCTATGCCGAAAAGAACCGCCGATTTCTCAAGGGGTTCGGTCCGAAAGCGATCGACATGCTCATGCGCCATGATTGGCCGGGCAACGTTCGGGAACTGGAAAACGTGGTTGAGAGGGCAGTCATTTTGTCTCGTGGAGACATCATCCGGCCAGAGGATTTACCTGAAGCCATCAAGGCCGTTGACCATAGCGCGAGCGCATCCCCTGCCACACTCCCGATCGGGATCACTCTCAAGGACATGGAGAAAGAAATGATCTTGCTCACATTGGGCGAAGCCGGCGGCAACCGCACCCGGACCGCCGAGATTCTCGGTATCAGCCGTCGCACCCTTCAACTTAAACTGAAAGACTACGGCGTCAATTAGGCCGGGTCTTTGAAATCCCAGTCCTCGATGCGCACATGGCCGAGTGCACCGACAAGTATCGGCTTTATCAACGTTGAATGCTTCAGGTGAAAATGAATGATGTTTTGCGGAATCAAGGCTTTTGGCGCCGGCACCAGAAAATTCTCAGGTCAGCGTTTCAGTGTCTCTTTTTGGCTTGCCTCTTGAATTTGATGCCGATTCCCACCGGATCCGTCCTGACGATTTCACCCGTGGCTTGAATGAGTTTGCGGCTTTTGGGGATTTGAAAACCCATCTTGATTGTCTGCCCAACAGCAAAAGACTCCCGGGTCTCGATGAACACTCCGCCTTGACTGATATCCTTGATCACATCCTTGAAAGATTGGCTGCCGGCAGCATACTTGACGGGGATGACCCATGGTTTTCTCTGATGCTTTCGAGACCCTATATTTTCCCATTCATCCAATGTTTTGATGAGCCGTATCTTACCCTCCAAAGGCATGTCTAAAACCAAATTGATCAACCTGGACGTGATATCGACTTCATCCAAAAAATCTTCTGTCGGTTTCAATCTTTGGTCCATTGTTGTGAACTCTGATCTTTATTGTATAATTTGGGGGACTGTTACACCGCAGATTCGTTTTTAACAAGGCCTTTTGCCGGCCTGCATAGACCTCATCGTTGCCTGAACTGGGTCACGAGGACTCTGAGATACCGGATGCTTGATAGCAACAGCGACAGCCCGATGGCGATGTAAATGACGGAAAGCCAGGTTTTCGGAAGTGGCGAGTGGCGCAGCGCCCTTCCCATGGCGATCATCACCGCTACCAGAACGTAGCTCTTCCAGGACATGAAAGAGAACACGCAGCGTTTCCCCTCCATGGGCAAAATACGGCCCAAATTGCGGTCGACCACCTTCAGGAAACCCAAATGGTGAATGATCAGGGCCGCGACAATACCGGCGCCGGCGTAAATGGGGGCGCCGACGATCGCCGGGGGAGACAGCCAGACCCAGGCCAAATGCATCAGGTACACACCCACGGCCACCCACATCATGCCGGCCAGAAAAAGAAGGACGCGTTTGTCTACGGCGGGTTTCATGGTTGGACGACTGTGTTCTCCGTAACTGCGACAGGCATCCCCACCTCACGATGCCATGTATAGAGCGCCAGCGTGACCGTTGCCGTTCCGAACGCGATCAATGCGCTGATCGGCGTCCCCATGCCCAGGGACCATCCACGATACGCCGATGTAAATACATTGACAAGCCGCCTGCGCGACTCTTAGTATCCGGCGTTGGGGGTTTGTTTGCTGAAAATGAGCGCCGCACGGGGCTATCGTTAACATAGCGCTAATATGGCCGTGTTAAAAACTATTGATATCATCCACTTCAGCGCGCTGGCTGGCTGTACCGACGCTGTAGCGAGGTATGCCGATTGACATCCGAGAGAACGCCAAAGTCACGCGCTTCTTCATCAACCGAAGCCGGAGTCCCGATTAAAACACTCTCTCTGATCCGCCATGCCAAGTCCAGTTGGAAGTATGATCACCTGGATGACCGTGACCGCCCCCTCAATACGCGCGGCATGCGTGACTGCGCCCTGATGGGGATGGTGCTCTCTCGGCGGGGGTATTCACCGTCTCTTATCATTTCCAGCCCTGCACTGCGAGCGCTGCGGACCGCCGAAGCGCTCGCATCAGCAATTGGCTACCCGGAGACAAATATTCGACTGGACAGCCGTATGTATCATGCCGGCGCCGCTCAAGTGCTGGAATTGGCCCGCCAATTCGACGATGCACTGGATTGGGTGGCCTGCGTAGGGCATAATCCAGGCCTGACGGAACTGGTCGGCTTGCTTGTGGGCCGGGGTCCAGACAATGTACCCACCGGTGCGGTGGTGGATATTCGGTTCAATACCCGGCGATGGCAAGAGATCGGTGCCGCCGGCGTGATCGATTTCGTCATGGATAAACCCAAGCTTCATAAATAATGAAACCCTGTCCGACGCCTCCAGGAAAGGGCGAATCAAGCAATTAAATGGCCAAAAGAATTTTTTTTGAGAAACCGGCACCCATCCCCGAGTCGCGGTTCGCTGCCATCGACATCGGCTCCAACGCGGTTCGACTCCTGCTCGCCAGTGTTTTCGAATACGGTGAAAAGCCCACCTTCAAGAAAATGTCTCTGACCCGTATTCCACTTCGTCTCGGTGGTGATGCATTCAAGCTGCATCGCATCTCCGATCGAAAGGCAGAGGAACTGGTGGGGGTCATGGCGGGGTTTCGACGTCTCATCGACGCTTTCAGACCGGTGGCGTTCATGGCCTGCGCCACATCCGCCATGCGCGGTGCTGAAAACGGGCCGGAAATTCGCCAGCGCATCCTGGAAGACACCGGTATCGACGTCAACATCATCGACGGCAGAATAGAAGCCCGCATTCTCTTTGAAAACCGAAGCGCCGAGCAATTCGGCGGGCATGCCGCCTACCTCTACGTGGACGTTGGCGGCGGCAGCACGGAACTGTCGCTCTTTTCGCGGGGCAAAAACCTGGACGCGGCATCCTTTGACATCGGCACCATTCGACTCATGCAGGGCCAGGTCACCAGCGAGCACTGGAATGCCATGAAAAAGTGGCTGAAATCGTCAATCAAGTCCGTGCCTGCGGCTGCCGCCATCGGCAGCGGCGGCAACATCAACAAGATTTTCCGGATGGCCAGCCTCAAAAACGGCACCCCGATCAGTCCCCAAAAGATCGGTAAAGTCCAGCGCTATCTCAAAAACTACCTCTACGCCGAGCGGGTCACCGTGTTGAACCTCCGCCCCGACCGTGCAGACGTGATCATTCCGGCCAGCGTCATTTATCTGCGGGTGCTCAAATGGTCCGGTATCAACGCCCTTTATGTGCCGGTTGTGGGTCTCGCCGATGGCATCGTGAGGATGCTCTATGACTGGCACGGAAAAAAAGGCGATGGCCGAAATGACCTGCCGGATACACCTGCGCAGGTACCCTTGGAAGGTATTGGCATATGAAAGCACGCCATTTTCAACTGTCCTCAGCCCGGCAGTTCGTACCGCTGCAAAGAAAATTGGCCAAACAATTTGCCGGTGTCGCTGACGACACGTTGCCCACCGCCGACATCTCCCTGTACGACACCTTCGACGGGCGGCTTTACCAAAAGGGGCAGGCCCTGGTGCTGGACGGCGGCACACTGGGCGTCATTGACTTGAAAACAGGGCAGTCGCTTGCCGCCATGACGATATCGGACACCGCACCGCCGCGATTTTGGTGGGATTATCCCATGGGGCCGGTTCGCGAGCTACTCTCCGATAATGCGGGCATCCGCGCCGTATTGCCGCTGCTTTTCGCAAAGAAATCCACGACGGTATTGGCCCTTCTCAACAGTGACGAAAAGACGGTCTGCAGGCTTCGCCTGGAGGCTCTGACTGTTGACAGCGCCGACCCACTTTTCAGTGTTTCTGTAAATCCGGTGCGCGGCTACAGGGAAGCAGCGGCGGCGGCCGCGGCCGTGGCGAAAGGTGAATCGGCGACACCACTGCCCCATCACCCGATTGTCGCCGCCCTCGAAAGCATGTCTCCAGCCCCTGATCGCTACCAGGCCAAACCCCTGTTGCCGCTGACGCCGGACATGTCTGCAGATACCGCTGTCCGGATGATTCTGAGGCATCTGGCCGGTGTCATGCGTCAGAACGAAAAAGGCATTGAAGCAGACCTCGACACCGAATTTCTCCACGATTTTAGGGTGGCGGTGAGACGATCGCGGTCACTGCTGACACTGGCAAAGGGCGTGGTGCCCTCCGAGGTGAGTGCGATTCTCAAATCGGATCTGCGTGCCGCCGGCCAGGCCACCAACGCGCAAAGGGACATGGACGTCTACCTGCTGGACCAGGACGTCTATGAAAGCCTGCTCCCCCCACGGCTCAAAGCGTCCATCGAGCCGCTGTTTGCCACCCTTCGACGTCGTCGATCCGTGGCATTGAAAAAGACCCGGCAGTATCTCGATTCAACCGCCTACCGGCAGGCCCTCGACCATATCGACCATTATACCAAACAGGACACCGTCGATCCCACCGAGGCACCATCGGCTGCAATACCCGTGGTGGCACTGGCCAGAAACGCCATCACGGCACGATATGGGAAAATCGTTAAATCCGGACGGCGCATTGAAGATGACACGCCCGATGCGAAAATTCACCGATTGCGCATCGAGTGCAAGAAGTTGCGATACGCCCTGGAGTTTTTCAGCCCGCTGTTCCCGCCGTCTGAAATGGCGATCCTCATCAAACAGTTGAAAATACTTCAAGACCATCTGGGCCGGTTCAACGATCTTGCCGTGCAGCAGGAGTTCCTCGGCAACTACCTGGACCGGTTGAAGCCGACAACAGGCACTGCCATCGGCACCGCGGCGGCTACCGGGGCACTCATCGGCATCCTGCATCGGGAACAGCGTGCGCTCCGGAAGGGGTTTTCCAGCGCTTTCGAAGCCTTCGATTCAGCAGACAATGCGTCCCGCTATGAGCGGTTGGAAGGGAAAGAGGAGTCGTCACTGTGAAGATTCTGGCATTTTACAATATGAAAGGCGGCGTCGGGAAAACGGCCTCATGCGTGAATCTGGCTTATTTGGCAGCCGCAGAGGGACATCCGACGTTGATTTGCGATCTCGACCCCCAAGGGGCCGCGTCTTTTTACTATCGGATCAAACCATCCGAAGCCCATGACGACCGAAAGCTGCTCAAAGGGGGTAAAAAAGCGGCCCGGGAAATCCGGGGGACCGACTTTCCCAACCTGGACCTTTTACCCGCCGATCTCTCCTACCGCAATCTGGATATTGTATTGGATGGGAAAAAGCGATCCAGAAAGCGGCTTCAGGAAATGCTCGACGGTTTTTCCGCTTCGTATCGATACATCTTTTTGGACTGTCCGCCGAACCTGACGCTGGTGAGCGAAAACATCTTCGTCGCCGCCCACTACATCTGGGTGCCGCTCATTCCAACGGTGCTGTCGGTGATATCCCTGAAAAAGCTCATCGTGTTCTTCAAGGACGAAAAATACGACACCCAAAAACTCCATCCCTTTTTCTCCATGGTCGAGAGGCGCAAGCTCATACACCGGCATACCGTGGAAGACGCCGGCGGCAAGCGCAAACGGGTCATGCGGACCGCGATCCCCTACCTGTCAGAAGTGGAAAAAATGGGCGTCTACCGGGCGCCGTTGACCCAGCGCTACCCCAATGCGCAAGCGTCCAACGCCTACCGAACGCTCTGGGAAGAGATGAAAGGTATTATGGGTGTCGACAAGCATTGACAGCCCCTTCCGTTATCTTTTATCCAAGACCTTTCTCTCCAGAACCCAAGCTTGACAATCCCGTAAAAAGTCATCAAATGTCATCCCGAGCGTAGCGAGGGATCTGTGTTTTAATCATAATATCTATAGATAACGGCATTTTGAGATTCCTCGTCGCAAGCTCCTCGGAATGACAATTTGGAAAATTTAGACTTTTTACGGGGCTATCAAGCTTGACGGTTCCGTAAAAAGTCCGATATCTGCGTTACGCGTCATCCTTCGTCATTGCGGCGTACTGTAAGTAGGCCTCATTTCTCAGGATTCGCAAGCCGTATCTCGAACATTTTACGAAATCGTCCTTTTTGCTGCTTTTTACCGTTTCATCATTAGGTAAGCTTAGTCATTCAGTGTTCTTCAGCCGGCGCGATGGCTGTTTTGTAGGGGAGAGGTTTACCCTCTCCCGAGCGGGCCGCGGGCCGTGATTGAAAACCACGGGCGGGGATAAACCCCGCACCCTACAGTATCTCATGGTTCAGGTCGTTCAGCGGGGCTCCCACGATCGGCGTTCCGGTGCAATGACGACTATCATCTTTCCGAACAGCGCATGACCAGAAATCGATCTATTCGGTTCTCTGCGAAGCGCCCGCGATGACACCAAACGCGCAGCCCGTGCGGAGGGCATCGCCGCACGAGGGCAGGGGAGGCTACCGTGCGGCAAGATCCAGGACAAATTTTTGCTCGGTCACCGTGGTTCCCCACTGATCACCGGGATGTTCTTCGGCCAGGACGAAACCGTATTTTTCATACAGGTGACGGGCCGGGACGAGGCCCTCGAAGGTCCACAGGTAGACCGACGGGTGCCCGACCCGGCGGCAGAAATCCAGGGCGCTTGTCATCAGGCGATTGCCGACGCCCTGATGCCGGAGGGTATCCGAAACGATAAACCAGCGCAGGTGGGCGCCCTCGTCTGCAGCGCGGGCGCCGTCGATGGCAATCCCGCCTTCCACGGTATCATGGCTGACAACGACCCAAAAGCCGTCTGTCGCAGCATTGAAGCGCTGGAGGAACGCCGACATGTCGGTGGCGACCTTGGCTTCGAAGAACATGCCGAAGTTCCAGTAGCGGCTATAATAGCTGGCGTGAAGCTCGGCCATGCGGCCGATGGCGCCGGGGGTGTAGCCGGTAGTCAGCTTGAAAGACATAGGATCTCCAATGTGCATGACAATAACGGCACTGTATGCGGGGGCGCCGGCAGGGTCAAGAGCCTTGCCGATGCCGGCCTCACACCCAGCTACCTGAGAGGAACAAAACGATGAAGCGACCGGCGGCACTACTCCTCATAATGTTGATCGCCTGGTGCATGGGCGCCGTCTCGGCCCAGGCAAAGGATGAATACGCCCGCCAGACAGGCAAGGGATGTATTTTTTGCCACCAGGAAAGCAACGGGGGCGGGCTGAATACCGCCGGATTCGCTTATATCCGCAACGGCTATCACTACCCCATCCCGGCGGCGGTGCTGGAAAAAGCAGAAACGCTTCAGACACCCTTTCATAAAACCGTTCGGTTCTTTCTGGGATACCTTCACCTGGTGGCGGCGGTAATTTTTTTCGGAGCGATCTTTTACATCCACATTTTCATCAAGCCGACGAAGCTCACCACCGGCATCCCCAAACCGGAGCGGCTGCTCGGACTCACCTGCATGGGGGTGCTGACCGCAACGGGTGTCTATCTGACCTGGGCGCGCATGGACCGTTGGGCGCAATTTTTCGACAACAGTTTTGGCCTGATGCTGTTTGTGAAGATCCTCTTGTTCGCACTCATGGTGGCCATCGGCCTGACCGCCGTATTTTTCGTGCATCGTCGGATGGCCGCCCACCAGCAGGCGCCCGCCACAGACAAGACACCGGACGGGTCGACCTTCGTTTACGAGGGGAAGGTGTACGATGTCAGCGGCAGCACCAAGTGGAAGGACGGAAAACACTTCGGCCGCCACCACTGCGGCACCGACCTCACCGCCGAGCTGGATGCCGCGCCGCATGGTAGAGAAGTGCTGGATCGGGTGCCTTGCCTGGGTGCAGTGGATCATCAGGCGGCGTCGACACAGCTGCCGCCGGCCCGGAAGGTATTTGTGGTCATGGCCTACGCCAACCTGGTGATCATCTTTCTCATTTTGGCCTGTATCAGTGTGTGGCGCTGGGATTTTCCCATCCGCCTCATCCCCGAATCCCGCGCGGATGTCATCGCCGGAAACACCTGCGTGGAGTGTCACCGGGTCAAAACGCCCGGTATCGTGGCAGACTGGAAGGCCGGTGTGCACTCCCGGCTTAATGTGGACTGCTATAAATGCCACCGGGCCAATAACGATGCGGCCGTTTTGAAAAGTCACCTCCAATACGACGTCCATCCCATCTCGCCGGTGGTGAGCCCCATCAACTGCGGCGGCTGCCACCCGGCGCAGGCGGCCGAATACGCCCGCAGCAAGCACGCCAACACCCATGAGATCATGTGGCAGGTGGACATTTGGCTGAATCAGGGACTCAACAACGCCGTCGAACGCGCCGTCGGCTGCTTTGACTGCCACGGGAGCATCGTGCAGTTGGAAGCAGGGCGCCCGGTGTCGGGCACCTGGCCCAATGTGGGCGTGGGGCGAATCAACCCCGACGGCAGTTTGGGCAGCTGCAGCGCCTGCCATACCCGGCACAAGTTCTCCAAGAGCGAGGCTCGAAAACCTGAGGCCTGCGATCAGTGTCACTTGGGCCCCGACCACCCTCAGATCGAGATTTACAATGAATCCAAGCACGGCACCCTCTATCATGCCGAAGGCACCACCTGGGAATGGGACCCCGTCAATCGGCCCTGGACCGCTGCCACGGATTTCAGGGCGCCGACCTGCGCGGCATGTCACATGTCCGCCGCCGCCGACATGCCCGCTTCCCATGACGTGACCCAGCGCCTGAGCTGGGAGGCCCAGGCGCCGTTGACGGTGCGACCCGAGGATTTCAAACCGTTTCCGTCACCCACCCGCTGGCAGGATGAGCGAAAAGCCATGGAGAAAGTGTGCCTTCAGTGCCACGGCACAACCTGGACCACGGAGCATTTTGACAACTACGACCGGGTCATCCACCTCTACAACGACACGTATTACCAACCCGTTCGTGCCATCATGGATGATCTGTATACCATGGGGCTCCTGAACGGTGATGTTTACTTCGACGAGCCCCTGGAGTGGGAATTTTATGAGTTCTGGCACCACGAGGGACGCAGGGCCCGCATGGGCGCGGCGATGATGGCTCCGGATTATGCCTGGTGGCACGGTTTCTACGAATTGAAGCATCGATCCGTCACTATTGCAGCGATGGTGGAATCTCTCGTGGGGCATGGGCCGTCCAAACGATATCCAACGCTGCCGGGCAACGACGCCTTGGAAGCATTCCGTCCTTCACTTCCCAAGCGGCCGTGACGGGTGCCCGATTTCGTTCGGGCATTTCGTTCGGCACTATGCTATCAAATCGATATTTTTGGGCGCCGGTGGTCGCCCGCCAACCATCAACAAATGAAAGGACACGGCGATACATGAAGATCATTGTAGGTTTCGACAGGAGCAACACAGCGAAGGCCGCCCTGGATGTGGCTATCAAACACGCCCATGCCGTGGGCGGTGAATTGATGGTGGTGTGTTCCATGGTGGAGGGGAAAGATGACAACCTTCATGACATCGACGCCGCCGAGGCGGATTTGGCGGCGGCCAAGACCCTCGCCGAATCGTTGAAGATACCGTGCACGACCCATCTTCTCATTCGCGGCATGCCGCCGGGTGAAGACCTGGTGCATTTCGCCGCTGAACAGCACGCCGAACTGATCGTGGTGGGAATCCGGCGCCGCTCCAAAGTGGGCAAGCTCCTCATGGGGTCGACGGCCCAGTACGTCATCCTCAAGGCGCCGTGCCCGGTATTGACGGTGAAATAAAAATGCAACCGCTCAAAGGGGGCTCCTTTGAGCGGCTGCATTATCATGCCATCAAGATGCGATCCGTGGCGAGTGCTTCTCCCTGGACGTCGTAAAAACGGGCCAGCAGATCGTTGACGGTGAGTCTTTCCTTGTCGCGTCCGCCGACGTCATAAATCACCCGCCCCTGATGGAGCATTACCAAGCGGTTGCCCAGCGCCAGTGCCTGTTTCATGTTGTGGGTCACCATGAGGGTGGTGAGGTTGTTTTCTTCAACGATGGTGCGGGTGATCCCCAAAATCTGGCGTGCGGTTTTCGGGTCCAAGGCCGCGGTGTGCTCATCCAGCAGGAGCAATTCAGGGCGGACCAGAGTGGCCATGAGCATGGTCAGCGCTTGGCGCTGGCCGCCGGACAACAGCCCCACCCGATCCTCCAATCGATCTTCCAACCCAAGCCCGATGGTACGCAATTTCTCCTTGAAGCGTGGCCGGTAGGATCGTTTCACCCCCCAGCCCAGTCCGCGGCGCTGGCCGCGTTTGGCGGCCAGACTGAGATTCTGTGCGATGCTGCCGTTGGTGCAGGTACCCAGGAGCGGATTCTGAAACACCCTTCCGATAAATCGTGCGCGGCGGTGCTCAGGCCAGTTCGTGATGTCTGTGCCGTCCATGATCAGTCGCCCGGCGTCGATGGCGTGAGTACCGGCCAGGCAGTTGAGCAGGCTGGATTTGCCGGCACCGTTGGAGCCGATGACTGTGATGAATTCGCCCGTGCCGATGGTAAGGTCGATCCCGTCGATGGCCAACACTTCGTTGACGCTGCCTTGATGGAAACGTTTGACCATGCCCTCGATGGCGATCATTGCCGCACCAGTTTTCGCCGCACCATGGGGGCGGTGAGTGCCGCCACGACAAGGAGTGCCGTGATGAGGTTGAGATCGCTGGGGGTGAAGGAAAACCGACCCCATTTGGCGCCCAGCGCCAGGGCGATGGCGGTTCGGTAAACCACTGAACCCAGCAACACGGCAATGCACGCCCTGACCGCCGAGGTCTTTCCAAACAGGGTTTCACCGATGATAACCGACGCCAGGCCGGCGATAATGGTGCCCACCCCCATATTGACATCGGCTGAACCCTGATTTTGGGCAACCAGGGCGCCGCTCATGGCCACCAATGCGTTGGACAGGCCGACACCGATAATGATGGTGGCATGGGTGCTGACCCCCAGACTCGTGATCATCTGAGGATTGTCTCCTGTCGCCAACACGGCCTGGCCCAACTCGGTGTGGAGAAACCAGATGACCCCGCCGGTGATGGCCATCGCCAGAATGCCGAACACGATGGGCGCCGCCAGGTAGCCGGAGATGCCGCTCTCCATGATGGGATCGATGAGCGTTCTGGCTCCGAGCAGTGAAACATTGGGTCCGCCCATGATGCGGATATTGATGGAGTAGAGGGCGATCATGGTGAGAATGGACGCCAGCAAGTGAAGAATTTTCAGCTTGGTGTTCAGCAGGGCGGTGACCGTACCGGCCAGGAAGCCGGCGCCCATGGCCATGAAAACGGACAGGAAAGGGTCGATTCCGCCGCTGATGGCCACGGCCGAAACCGCTGCGCCCAGGGGAAGGCTCCCGTCCACAGTGAGGTCCGGGAAATCCAGCACCCGAAAGGTGAGATAGACCCCGAGCGTCATGATGCCGTAGAGAAAGCCCTGCTCGAGGGCGCCGATGAGGGCGTAGCTGGTCAAATGATCAATCCAATAGAGGGGTTTCCTACTTAATTGTACACCTTGTCCGCTGATGCGATGACGTCATCGGGAATGCTGACGGCCATGGCTTTGGCGGACTTCAGGTTGATATGAAGCTGAAGCTCCTTCTGGGATTCCACCGGCGTGTCGGCCGGTGAAGCGCCGGCAATGATGCGCCGGGCCATGGCGCCGGTCTGGCGGCCGTGTTTATAGTAGTCGAAGCCCATGGCGGCCACCGCCCCCCTGGCCACGGAGTCCACATCGGCACAAAACAGCGGCACCTTGTTCTGCGTGCAGACTTTCACCGCCGCTTCGAGCGCCGTTACCACCGTGTTGTCGGTGGGCACGAAGATGGCGTCGACCCGGCCGACGAGACTCTGGGCGGCCTGGTAGACGTCGGCAGACTTGCTCACCGTGGCCTCAACCACCGCGAAACCCATCTGGCTTCCGGCCACGATTATCCGCTTGACCGTGATTTTGGAGTTGGCTTCGCCGGCGTTATAGAGCACGCCCAGGGTTTTCAGTTGGGGGACAACCCGTTTGAGACCGGCCATGTGCTGATCCACCGGCAGCTGATCCGAGACGCCGGTAATGTTGCCGCCGGGCCGGTCGAGATCCTTTACCAACCCGGCCACAATGGGGTCGGTGACCGCGGTAAACAGCAGCGGCGTGCTTTTCATGTGAGGCGCTTTCTTCATGGCCTGGGCCACGGCCTGTGATGTGGGCGTGGCGATGGTCAAAATCAGGTCAGGCTGCTCACCCATGATCTGGCTGCCGATCTGCTGGGCGGTGGCCATGTTGGCCTGGGCGTTGTGGATCTGATATTCCGCCCGGGTGCCGTTTTCCCGCAGATCGTCCTGGAAGCCCTTTAAAACGGCGTCCAGGGCCGGGTGTTCAACAAACTGCGCTACGGAAATGCGTGCAGTGCCTGCCGTGGCTAAAAAGGGCATGGAAAAAAACAGCGCGGCGGCGACAACAATGACGAGCTTTTTCATGGTTTGACCTCCCGATATGGATGGACATGGGGTTAATTGTTGAGGCTGTTGATCGGCGCCGGAATGAGGCCGCCGCGTCGGATAAAGGGATTTTCCCCCGTTTCGTTATTGACGCTCATGATTACCGATTGACCCAGCAGGCCGCCGAAAAAGGCAGACTCCCCGGCTTTTTTCCCGGGAACGGGAATGATGCGGGTGGCGGTTGTCTTTTTGTTGATGACCCCGATGGCCATTTCATCGGCAATGATGCCCGAGAGGGTCTCGGCGGTGGTGTTTCCGGGGATGGCCACCATGTCCAGACCCACTGAGCACACGCTGGTGATGGCCTCGAGCTTTTCTATGGTCAGGTGCCCGGCTTCCGCGGCAGCGGAAATATTGAGATCCTCGCTTACCGGGATAAAGGCCCCGCTCAGCCCTCCAACGTGGGAACTGGCAAAGGCGCCGCCCTTTTTGACCGCGTCGTTGATCAGGGCCAGTGCCGCCGTCGTGCCGGGTACGCCGATGGCCGCCAGCCCCAGGCTTTGAAAGATCTCCCCCACGCTGTCGCCCACATTCGGGGTGGGGGCCAGGCTCAGGTCGACGGCCCCGAACTGGATTTTAAGAGAGTCGGCGACCTCGCGGCCGATGAGTTCGCCCACCCGGGTCACTTTGTAGGCCGTGCGCTTGATGAGCTCCGATATCTGGCCGAGGTCCATGTTCGGCGCCGATCTCAGTGACCGCTGGATGGCCTTGTTCACCACACCCGGCCCGCTGACGCCCACATTGATCACCGCATCCGGCTCGCCTACGCCGAGGTAGGCGCCGGCCATGAAGGGAATGTCCTGGGGGATGTTGGCGAAGACACAGAGTTTGGCACAGGCCAGCCCGTCTTTATCGGCCGTGAGGGCCGCGGCCTGTTTGATGATCTGCCCCATCAGCACAACGGCGTCCATGTTGATGCCCGCCCTGGTGGAGGCCACATTCACCGAGGCGCAGACGCGTTCGGTCTGAGCCAGGGCTCTGGGAATGGCCTCGATGAGGGATTGATCACCGTTGGCGATGCCTTTTTCCACCAATGCCGAAAAGCCGCCGATGAAATCGACGCGCACTTCCCGGGCCGCCCGGTTCAGGGAGTGGGCGATATCCACCATGCCATCGGCAGAGAAGGGCGCGGCGGCAACGGCAATGGGGCTCACCGAAATGCGCTTATTGACAACGGGGATTCCGTACTTTTCACCGACCCGGTCGCAGGTGTCCACCAGCGTGGCGGCCAGCGCGGTAATCTTGTTGAATATATTGGACTGGAACCGATCGATGTCGTCGCTGGCGCAGTCAAACAGGTTGATTCCCAGCGTGACGGTCCGGACGTCCAGGTGCTCGTTTTTAACCATCTCCAGCGTGGTTAGGATCTCATTTTCATTCAGCATGGTGATCAGCTTCCTTGCTGCGGCCTGAGGCGCGATTGCGGGTCACAGCCGGTGAAGGGTTTCGAAAATTTTCCGATGCTGGATGCTGATCTCGAGTTCAAGGTCAGCGGCAGTGGCCCTCAGTTCGGAGTAAAGGGCCCGGTGATCGGTGTCGTTGGGGATATCCACTTCGTAAATCATGAAGTTGTCGTTGGGGTCGTCCCCGCCTTTAAAGACTGCCCTGAGATTGGTGACGTTGACGCCGTGTCTGGCGATGACCGCCGTCACGGAGGCCACCAGTCCTTTTCGGTCGGGGCCGCGGGTTGTGAGAACGAAGGGCTCTGCGTTGATAAACCGCGGGTCCGGCTTGGGGGCATCGAGGCGTTTGATGGTGACGTGCTGGCCCAGTGGTTTGAGGCCCTGGCGCAATGCGGTTCCAAGGCAGTCCAGGCCGCACTCCACCGGAATGGTGGCGATGAAAATGCCTGAGAACTCGGACTGCAAAATGGTCTGGTCCACATTTTCGATGTTGCAGCCCTGCTCGAAGAGGATCCGCGACACCGCGGCGATGATCCCCGGCCGGTCCTGCCCCAGTACCGAAATGACGACTTTGTTCATTGATGATCTCCTTGACGACGGGCAACCGCCGCCGGCGCGATGGCGCGAGACGTTGCAAGACGAGGACCCAATGCTTTTACCAAAACCCGGGGTCGTGTCAAGGTACATAACGCGCTTGGCTTCTTGAATCCCCATGGGCCTTTATGCTAAATGGAGGGTTCCCACCGTCGCCGGCGCAAGCGCCTGGATTGACGTACAAGACCGAAACCCATCGGGGTCACCATGGAAACGACACCGCTTCTCAAGCTGATGAAAGCGCACCGGACGTTGCTGATTGTCGTGGCCGTCGGGCTCCTGCTCATAGAGCTTGAAATCTTCGCCATCGCCGTCACCAAATCCGGTCGCGAGTCCTATCTTCAAATCCTCGACGACAGGGGCAACATTGTCTACGAGACCGACGGAGAGCGGCTCAGCGACTTCAACAAGTACTATTTTGAGAAAACCTTCGGCTCTCTGGATGGGTTCCAGAAGCGGCTCCAGACCCGGGATCGGCCGTTTCCATTCCGGGCCTGGTTCGCCGCCGCCGTTGGTGTCCCGGTGGGCGTGATCCTGTTGTTGGGGTTCGTCTTTAGGGCTTATGTCACGATGGTTTTTGGCCACGGGAAACCACAGGAAGGCCCCGGCGAACGATCCGGGCCTGGAGACGGCCGGCTCGGCCGATTCGACAACCTCGTGCGGACCGTCAGCCAATACAATATTTTCATCATCGGCGGAATAGTCTTTTTGGGTGTCGTGGGCCTGTGGTACCTCCCGAATATGCTGAATGAAATCGGAAAGATGGGGGTCGAAACGATTGCCCGCTACAAATGGGTGGTTCTTTCCGCCATTGCGGTGATGCTGGGACTCGTCATCTGGGTCATCTACCTGAGATACCGGCTGGCTGGAAAGGCCATCGACAGTCAGACGGAAATTGAAAAATACCGGCTTCATTTGCGACTCGACCCTGCTTATCGAGACGCACCGGCATTGGCGCACCATCCCGATGCCCCGTTGCCGGTCACGGCGCTGCCTGCCGGTGAGGAGGCGCCGTCGGAGCAATTGGAGCGTCCGGCCTTCGATCGCTCCACCGACCACTGATCCGGCCTGAGACAGCGCCATGCGAATCGCCACCACCCACAGAAACACGGATTTCGACGCACTGGCCTCGGTCATGGCGGCCACGTTGATCTATCCGGACACCGTAGCGGTGATTCCCGCCGCGGTAAACCCCAATATCAAGGCCTTTCTTTCCATCCATAAGGATCTGTTCAGCATATGGCCGCCTGCCGAGGTGGATCTCGATGCCGTGGACGAACTCATCGTGGTCGACGTCAATCGCTGGGCGCGTCTGGACGGCCTTCACGCCTTGAAAGATCGCACCGACCTCACCATCCGGCTGTGGGACCACCATGAAATCCCGGGCGATATCGTGGCCCATCATGTCTGCCAGGAACCCATGGGGGCGACGGTGACCCTCATGATGCGCACCATCAAGAAGCGCCGCCTGTTGCTGACCCCGATCCAGGCGACCCTTTTTTTGGCCGGCATTTACGAGGATACGGGCAATCTCACGTTTACCGGCACCCGGGCCGAAGATGCATACGCCGCCGCATATCTGCTGGACCGTCGGGCCGATCTGGGACTTCTCAACACCTTTCTCAAGCCCGCATACGGGGCTAAACAAAAGGAGGTGCTCTACGAGATGCTTCAGGAGGCGCAACGGGAGACCATCAACGGACATGCCGTGAGCATCCGGCACCTGACTATCACCGGGCATGTGGACCGGTTGGCCCTCGTCGTGGGCATGTATCGGGAGATCATGAACGTTGATGCCGCCGTCGGCATTTTCACCGATGCGCAAAAGCTCCGTTCCATGATCATCGCCAGAAGCGACGTGGACGGCATCGATGTGGGCGCGGTGATGAAACGCCTGGGCGGTGGCGGGCATCCAGGGGCGGGCAGTGCGGTGCTGAAAAATGCCGACCCGGAAGCCATCGATGGCAAGATCCGGGAACTCATCGCCGGATCCAGTCAGCACACGGTGCAGATCAGTGACCTCATGTCATTTCCCGTGTTCAGCATCCACGCCGGCACCACCATGCGTGAAGCGGCGGCCATCCTTCGGGATAAAGGCTGTACGGGAATGCCTGTGGTGAACGGCGACAACCGTATCGTGGGAATGCTCAGCCGCCGGGACTTTCGCAAAATCAAGAATGAAAAACGCCTTGAAGCACCGGTGAAGGCCTTTATGAGTCAGCAGGTCACCACCATCGGCCCCGGTGTGAACCCCATCGTCGCCGCCCGGCTTATGGTGAAACAAGACATCGGTCGCCTGCCCATCGTGGAAAACGATCGTCTCATCGGCATTGTGACCCGATCCGACCTGATGATTTACTTTTACGATTTGCTGCCGGATTGAAGCGAACGGGTTTTTCCCAGAAAAATGCGAGACGAAAATGACCGAACTGATCAGCGACAAGGTCCGACAACTGATGGACAAGGGCGTTCGGATTCCCGCACCGGCAAGTGTCGACATCGGTGAAGAGGTCTCGGTGGATCGAATTTCCGGTAACGGGGTCGTCATCCACACCGGCAGCCGCATCGCCGGCAGCGACACCTTGATTCTCAGCGGTGCGTGCATCGGGGCGGAGGCGCCGGCCACGGTGGATAACTGCCAAGTGGGTGCCGACGTTCGGTTGCACGGGGGGTATTTCTCCGGTGCCGTATTTCTCGAAGGTGCCCGAGTGGGTTCATCGGCCCATGTCCGACCCGGCACCATTTTAGAGGAATACGCCTCCGCGGGCCATGCCGTTGGATTAAAGCAGAGCATTCTTTTTCCCTATGTAACCCTTGGAAGTATCATCAATTTTTGCGATATTTTCATGTCCGGTGGAACCGGCCCCAAACACCACAGCGAAGTGGGCAGTTCGTACATCCATTTTAATTTCACCCCCAATCAGGACAAGGCCACGGCGTCCCTATTGGGCGACGTGAGCCAGGGCGTGATGGTGGATCGGGATCCCATTTTTCTGGGAGGGCAGGGGGGGCTGGTAGGCCCCTGCAGGCTGGCCTACGGCACCATCATCGCCGCCGGCACCATCTACCGAAAAGACGCGTTGACAGAGGGCCGACTGCTTGCCGCCGGTGTCGTCAGAAGCGGCAGCACGCCTTACACCATCGGCATTTATCGCAGCGTAAAGCGGGTGGTGACCAACAATCTGACTTACCTGGCCAACCTCATGGCCCTCGCCCAGTGGTATCGTCATGCCCGCAGGCCGTTTTTCATTGGTGACCATGCCCATGAGACGCTCTGGCAGGGGCTGGCAGCGGCGCTCGAGGCCAATACGACGGCCCACATTCGCAATTTCACGGGGTTTGTGAATCGATTGGAGAGATCCATTGACGGGCTTCGCCAGGGCGGTGCATTAGCGGCCGGAGCGCGCCTCATCGCGCAGCAGGAGGAGTTGCTGGCGCGCTGGCCGGAGCTGGCGGACGCCATCGATAAATGGCGCACCCATCCGGGTGATGAAGGGCTGCGGGATCGATTTCTGGACGCCATGGCACGGCGCCGCTCCGATGCCGGGGGCTATCTTCAGACCATTCATGCGCTGACGGAAGATGAGAAGGCCTTGGGGCGGGCTTGGCTGGCCGGCCTCGTAGTCCAGACGGTGACGACCCTAACGGGCATGCTCCCCACACTGTTCCCGCCCTCGGACGGGTAGCGTTGCCGGCTCAGCGCCGTCGCGACGGTTATGTTTCAGTGGCAATGCACAATGCCGGGCAACCGGTGAATCGCACGCAAACAGACAATCTCAATTACAGATCGGATTTTCATGGGTGTTTTATTCGGAACCGACGGCATCCGCGGCAAAGCCAACACCTATCCTGTGGTACCGGAAATCGCCGTCCGTGCGGGGCGGGCCTTGGTCCGGCATGTCAGAGAAAAGGGAGTTTCAGGCCCTATTGTGGTGGGCCGGGACACCCGGTTGTCAGGTCAGATGTTGGAAAATTCCATTATATCAGGTGTTTGTGCCGAAGGTGCTGATGTGCTCACCGCCGGCGTCGTTCCCACACCGGCTGTGGCCGCCCTAAGTCGAAGGCACGCCGCCGCCGCAGGAGTGGTGATTTCCGCCTCGCACAACCCCTACTCCGACAACGGCATCAAACTCTTTGGGGGCGACGGATTCAAACTGTCCGATGCGGCGGAGGCCGCCATCGAGGCCATGGTCCTCGATCCCGCGCTTGGCGACCCACCGGGGCCGTCGATGACCGGTCGGGTCACGGCCCTGAAAACCGCCGAAAACGACTATCTCGAGACGCTGCAGATGGCGCTTCCACAGGGGTTTTTACTCCGGGGGCGCCGGGTCCTGATGGACTGTGCCAATGGGGCCGCCCACCACGCGGCGCCGGAAATGTTTCGCCGACTGGGCGCCGACGTCATTGCCCTCAACCATCACCCCGACGGGCTCAACATCAATGCGCAATGCGGCTCAGAGCACCTGGACGGCCTCTGCACCGCAGTGAAGGCGTATCAGGCGGACATCGGCCTGGCTTTCGACGGCGATGCGGATCGGCTCCTGGCGGTGGACGAAACCGGGACGGCGGCCACCGGAGACCAGCTTATTGCTATTTTTGCCCGCTATCTCAAGCGCATTGGGAAACTGGACGGCGATCGGGTCGTCACCACCGTCATGAGCAACATGGGGCTGAAAAAGGCCCTTCGGGCCATGGGCATTACGCATACCACGAGTTCCGTGGGGGACCGCTACGTTATGGAGGAAATGCGGCGCACCGGCGCCGTGCTGGGGGGCGAGGACTCGGGGCACATTATCTTTCTGGGACCACAGACCACCGGGGACGGGCTGCTGTCCGCCCTGCGCCTTTGCGAAGTTCTCCACGTTACCGGCCGGCCGCTGTCCGTCCTGATGCAGACAATGACGGTATATCCCCAGAAGCTCGTGGCCGTGGAGGTCACCGGCAAGCCGGATCTCAACACGCTCGCGGGGGTCCAACGCGCCATCCAAGAAGTCACGGATCGATTGGGTGAGAACGGCAGGGTGCTGGTCCGGTATTCCGGCACCCAGCCCGTGTGCCGGATCATGGTGGAGGGGCCCGAAGATGGGGTGATCGACGAGGGATGCCGTTGCATTGCAGAGGCGGTGCGGCAGGTCATCGGCAGCTAGACGGCGGGCCTGACGCGCCGGCAATGAGAACGGCCCCTGGCGTGATGTGCTCAGGGGCCGTACCGGGTCGATGGGTGCGGCGGCCGTTTATCTGCGGTCGCCGAAAATGCGGAGCAGCATCAGGAACAGGTTGATGAAGTCGAGATAAAGGGTCAGAGCGCCAATCAATGCGCCCTTGCGGATCATGGTGCCGGAGGCATCCGCCGGCTGGCTCATGGCCATGTATTTGATCTTCTGGGTGTCATAGGCGGTGAGCCCCACAAAAACGACGACGCCGATGTAGCTGATAATCATGTGCATGGCGGAACTCTGCATGAATATGTTCACCACCGATGCGATGAGAATGCCGATCAACCCCATGAACATGAACTGGCCCACGCCGGTGAGGTCTTTCTTGGTCATCCAGCCGAAAGCACTGGTGGCCAGGAAGGTCCCTGAACAGATGAAGAACACCGATGTGATGGAAGCGCTCGTATAAATGAGGAAAATCGACGACAATGTAGCGCCATTGAGGGCCGAATACGCGACAAAGAGGGCCGTTGCCGTGCTGGCCTGCATTTTGGCGACACGGGCGCTGAGGGTGAATACCATGGCCAACTCGGCAATGATGAGCCCGTAAAACAGCATGGTGGGTTGGAGGCGATTGCCAACGACCTGGAACATCAGACCCAGCAGTGACGGGCTGTTGGCGACAAAATAGGCGGTAAATCCGGTGAGGGCCAACCCGATGGCCATCCAGTTGTAGACGCTGCGGACGAAACTGTTGACCCTGACTTGGGTCTGGGCCTGAGTGCCCTGAAACGGTGCGGTCTGCATGCTGAACCTCCTGTTTGTGTTCGTATGCGATGAAATTGCAGTCATTTGTCGTGGACGTAAGATAACACACAGCCGCCCCGAATCAAGGATAATCGAAACCAGCGCTGAGATGTCGTCCGGTGGAAATATAGCCCTCGGGTATTTGATTTGCGTTAAAATTGGTATACATTCCAGCAAAGAATTCACGAGACCACGGAAGCGCGCATCATGAAACCCCAAGAGACCTATGACGAACTCAAACGGGTGGCCGAAAAACTCGACATCACGGTGAACGAACAAAATTTCAAGACCACCGGCATTGCCGCGAAGAGCGGACTTTGCAAGGTGCGCGGAAAATATCAATTCATCATGAACAAACACAACCGCATTCAAAAGAAAATCGACCTCCTGGCGGCGTGCATCAACCGGTTCCCCCATGAGAACGTCTATGTCATACCCGCCGTTCGCGAAGTGCTGAAAGGGCTCACTGACGCAGATTCCATCGAAGAGGACGACTGAGACGGGCCGTTGTACCGGGTCAGCCATTTAATAAAGTTTACATAATATATCTTATCGGTCTTTTTAGGTGTGAGTTTTCATGGTCACCGCCGTTCAGTCATCACCCCCGACGATCCTCACCGTCAGCGACCTCACGCAGCGCATCAAAGGCCTGTTGGAGGAATCCTTCGATTTGGTTTGGGTTGTTGGAGAGATCGCCAACCTTCGCATTCCCGCCTCGGGCCATCAGTACTTCACCTTGAAGGACGAAAACGCGCAGATATCCGCTGTCATGTTCCGGGGCGTGGCAAGGTCGTTGGCCTTTCGGCTGAAAGACGGTCAGCGCATCACGGGTATGGGCCGAGTGAGCGTCTATTCGCCGCGGGGCAACTATCAGCTCATCCTGGAATACCTGACCCCTGATGGTGTGGGTGCCCTGCAGCTGGCCTTCGAACAGCTCAAGGAGCGGTTGGCGGCAGAAGGGCTGTTTGATGCCGATCGAAAACGCCCCCTGCCCCTGCTACCCCGCCACGTGACCCTGGTGACCTCTCCCAGCGGTTCTGTGGTTCACGATTTCATCAATATCGCCGCGCGGCGATTTCCAACGCTGCCGTTGTCCGTTGTGCCCGTTCGGGTTCAGGGAGCCGGTGCGGATACCGAGATTGCCGCCGCCCTATCGTTCATCAACCGCGGTGTGGACACCGATGTCATCGTTGTCTGTCGCGGCGGCGGATCACTGGAGGACCTGCAGGCGTTCAATTCAGAGGGGGTTGCCCGGGCCATCGCCGCGAGCCGCATCCCGGTGGTTTCCGCCGTAGGCCACGAAACCGACGTCACCATCGCCGATTTCACGGCGGATGTGAGGGCGCCGACGCCATCGGCGGCGGCTGAACTGATCGTTCCCGTTTTCAATGACCTCAGTGATGCGCTGGAGCAGCTGCGGCGCGCCATGAACCGTCAGTGGGTTCAGCGACTGGCCAGACACCGCAACACACTTACCACCCTGCAGCGGCATCTTGGAAACCCTCGTCGCCGCATTGCCGACCTGCGCCTGCGTGTCGACGATCTGAGCCTGCGCCTGTCTCGCCGGGTGGTCACAGGGTTGAAAAGGCGCCGCGAAAAACTCCAATGGCAATCCCAGCGATTGAGCGTCATGAAGCTTCGAAACCGGGTTTTCAATTATCAACAGAAACTTGATCTATACCATCACAATATTTTGAAATCTTTAGAAATACTTATCGATAAAAGAAGGCGGGCGACAAATCGATATGCAGACATGCTCTCGGCGCTGGATCCTTCCGCCGTGCTCCAGCGCGGCTACAGCATCACCCGCAGCCTCGAAGACGGCAGCGTTGTCCGCAATGCCGTCGTTCTGGAGCCGGGACATCGGGTCGCCGTAACCCTGGCGAAAGGCGAATTTGAAGGCCGCGTGACGGCTGTTTCCGAAAATGACCTCCCAACAATGATGAAAGCGGAATGACCCATTATGGCCAAACAGACCTTTGAAAGCGCCCTGAAACAACTGGAAAAAATCGTCGATACCCTGGAAGACGACACCATCAGCCTCGACAGTGCATTGAAAAAATTTGAAGACGGGATGAAATTGGTCCGGATTTGCTCGGACCAACTCGACGCCATTGAAAAAAAGATCACCCTGCTCACCGAAGCGCCCGATGGCAGCGTTGCCGAGAAGCCGTTTACCCCGGAAGCGGGGGCCTCGTAGGCCGATGGAACCGCCCCTTGCCGATTTCAGCTCAATTGACGCCTTTGACTTATCTAACTACTTGAAATTAAAACGTGAATGCGTCAATGACCACCTGGTGTTCATTCTTTCGGGAATCGCTTCGTCGCGGCTTCGCGAGGCCATGGGATACTCACTCATGGCCGGCGGCAAACGCCTGCGCCCCATTCTGTGCATCGCCGCCGCCGAGTCCATCGGCGGCCGCGCCGATGATGAGGTGATCACGGCCGCCTGCGCCCTGGAATGCATTCACACCTATTCATTGATTCACGACGACCTGCCGGCCATGGATGACGACGATCTTCGACGGGGGCGTGCCACGTGCCATCGTGAGTTCGACGAAGCCACCGCGGTGCTGGCCGGTGACGGCCTGCTCACCCTGGCCTTTGAGGTCCTGACCCGAACGGCCCTTCAATCGCGGCGCAGTGCCCGTGAGTGGTGCCGGGTGATTCACGGCATATCTCGAGCCGCCGGCCACGCCGGCATGATCGAAGGGCAGATGCGGGATATGGCAGCCGAAGGAAATCCAGTGACACGGGAAGCACTTGAACGACTCCATCAACTCAAAACCGGCGCCTTGATCCGGGCCGCAGTGGAAACCGGTGCCATGCTGGCCGATGCGGACGCGGCATCCACCAGCGCCCTGGCCGGCTATGCCGACCGGCTTGGGCTGGCGTTTCAGGTGACAGACGACGTCCTCAACGAGACGGGCAATCCCATCACCATGGGAAAAGCCGTGGGCACGGACAAGGATCGTCAGAAGAACACTTACCCGGCATTGATGGGACTGGCCCAATCCAGCCTTCACGCGGCCAGCCTCATCGACGCCGCCTTGAAATGCATCGTGCATTTTGATAACAGGGCGAATCCGTTGCGCGCCCTGGCAACTTATGTCCTCAGCAGACAGCGATGAAATCATGAGCCTACTTGACGAAATCCACTCCCCGGCAGATCTGAAGCGCCTGCCCCGCGGCGATCTTCCAAAACTGGCGGAAGAAATCCGTTCGGTCATCGTGGATGTGGTGTCCATTACGGGGGGGCATCTGGCGTCAAGCCTGGGCGCAGTGGAACTGGCCATCGCCATTCATTACGTTTTCGACGTTCCCACCGACAAGGTGATCTGGGATGTGGGACATCAGGCCTATGCCCACAAGCTGATGACGGGAAGACGCGACCGGTTTCACACCTTGCGTCAGCACGGCGGCCTCTCGGGTTTCACGAAAATGAGTGAAAGCCCTTTTGACGCCTTCACCACCGGCCACAGCAGCACCTCCATCTCAGCCGGTCTGGGGGTCGCCTCGGCCAAGCAGATCAAAAAAGAGAAAGGTAAGGTCATCGCCGTCATCGGCGACGGATCCATGACTGCCGGTCTGGCATACGAGGGGCTCAATCAGGCAGGCGACATCCACAAAGACCAGGATCTCATTGTCATTCTCAACGACAATGACATGTCCATTTCTAAAAACGTCGGTGCCCTGTCCTCCTTTCTCAGCCGAACCTTTTCGGCTAAAACCCTTCAGCGGTGGCGCAAAGATTTCGGTGGGTTCCTGAAGTCACTGCCCGGCATTGGCGAAGACATGTATCACATCGCCAAGCGCAGTGAGGACTCTCTCAAGTCCTTCGTGACCCCCGGCATGCTCTTTGAGGCCTTCAACTTCGAGTACTTCGGTCCCATCAAGGGGCATCGAATCAACCATCTGATTGATATATTGAACAACATCAATTATATCGATGGACCGATCCTTCTTCATGTCACCACCACCAAAGGCAAGGGGTATGCGCCGGCCGAAAAAAACCCGGTGTATTTTCACGGCTGTGGGTGTTTTGAGAAGGAGACCGGCGCCTGTCTGGACAAGCCCAAACAGGCGCCGACCTACACCGAGGTGTTCGGGCAAACCATGGTGACCCTGGCTGAAACCGATACCCGGATCGTCGCCGTCACCGCCGCCATGCCCGAGGGAACCGGCCTGGTGGCATTTTCCGAACGCTTTCCCGAACGGTTCTTCGACGTGGGGATTGCCGAACCCCACGGCGTCACATTCGCCGCCGGGATGGCCACCGAAGGCCTGCGACCCGTTGTTGCCATCTATTCCACCTTTCTCCAGCGCGCTTACGATCAGATCATTCACGACGTCTGTATCGAAAACCTGCCGGTGGTGTTCGCCATCGACCGCGGCGGCATCGTCGGCGAAGACGGCCCCACCCATCACGGTCTCTTCGACTTGACCTACCTGCGCAGCCTACCCAACATGGTGGTCATGGCGCCCAAGGACGAAAACGAGCTTCGCCGCATGCTCAAGACGGCCCTGGAACACGACGGCCCCACGGCGATTCGCTACCCCAGGGGGATGGCCGAGGGTGTTCGTCTGGACGACGTCATCACGCCGATCCCCATCGGGCGTGCAGAGACGCTCGCCACGGGAGACGATGTGGCGATCCTGGCCGCCGGCCACACCGTCGCCCAGGCCCGCATCGCTGCGGATACCCTTCTGGCTGAAGGGATCGCAGCGACGGTGATCAACGGCCGTTTCATCAAGCCGTTGGATGCAGCGTTGATTTGCGACACGGCGGCTCGAGTGGAAAAGCTCATCACCATAGAGGAAAATGTACTGCAGGGCGGGTTCGGCAGTGCCGTACTGGAATGTTTGAGCGACAACCTTGTCACCCATTGCCGGGTCCGGCGTCTGGGGCTTCCCGACCGGTTTGTCGAACATGGGCCGCAGTCCCTGCTTCGGACATCCTACGGTGTAGATGCCGCTGCAGTGGTCGCCGCGGTTCACAGCCTCCTGGATGACAAATCCCCCCTTCCCCGTCGCTGATCATGCCCGAAGACAAGGAACGCATCGATCGGTTGCTGGTCCGCAAAGGCCTGGCACCGTCCCGCCAGCGCGCGCAGGCGATGATCATGAGCGGCGTCGTGATCGTGGACACCCGGCCGGTGGACAAACCCGGCACCCTTGTAGACAGGCTGGCCGATGTGCGCCTGCGGGGCAACGATCTGCCGTATGTGAGCCGGGGCGGCCTCAAACTCAACGCCGCCATCGATGCATTCAGCCTCGATATTGAGGGATTGGTCTGCCTGGACGTCGGGGCCTCCACCGGCGGGTTCACCGACTGTCTGCTCCAGCACGGTGCAAGGCATGTCTTTGCAGTGGATGTCGGCTATGGACAGTTGGCGTGGTCACTGAGGCAGGATGCCCGGGTAACGGTCATCGAACGCACCAACATCCGCCACATGGCCGAGGACGCCTTGCCGGCACCGGTGGACCTCGTCACCATCGACACCTCGTTCATCTCCCTTCGCATTGTGGTGCCGGCGTCGTTGCGGTATCTGAAGCCTCAGGGATGTATTGTCGCCCTCATCAAACCCCAGTTTGAAGTGGGCCGCGGCGCCGTGGGGAAAGGGGGGGTGGTCCGAGACCCCGCCCTTCACGAATCCGTGATTCGCGATCTGACCGGTGCGTTTCATGATTTCGGGCTGATCGCCGCACCGGTTGTCCCCTCCCCGGTTCGGGGCCCAAAGGGGAATCAGGAATTTCTCGTACTCCTGACCCGCATCCATTCCTGAAAACCGCGCGGCCCGCCATACGTCGGCCCGGCCTCGAAACCATACACCGGTGCTGTATTTTCCCTTGCTTTTTTAATGGCTTCGGGCTAACGATGCCGCTTTACGTAAACCGCATCCTCACGAAACCCAAACTTTTCTAACAACCCCTTAGAGAGGACCGGAGATGTCTGAAATTGTTGATAAACTGAGAAATATTGCATTCGTTGGACACAGCGGTGGTGGGAAAACCTCACTGGCCGAAGTCATGCTTTTCAATACCGGTATCACCAACCGGCAGGGCAGCGTTGACGCCGGTAACACCGTCATGGACTTCGAGCCCGAAGAGCTCAAGCGCGCTTCGAGCATCAGCACCGGTTTCCATCAATTTCAGTGGAAAAAACATGATATCAGCTTCATGGACACCCCGGGCGATGTCAACTTTTTCACCGACACCAAATTTTGTATGCAAGCCACCGACGGCGTGGTGATGGTGGTTGACGGTGTTGACGGACTGAAGGTCCAATCTGAACAGGCCTGGGATTTCGCCGAAAAGTACCATCTGCCGTGCGCGCTGTTCATCAACCGCCTTGACCGTGAACGGGCCGATTTCATGAAAACCTTCGAAGACGCCCGAGACAGTTTGACCCTGAAACCCATTCTCCTCCAGCTTCCCATCGGCAGTGAAGCCGACTTCAAAGGTGTTGTGGATCTGGTTTCCGGAAAGGCTTATGTCTACGGCGACAAGGGGAAAGCCTCCGAAACGGATATCCCCGCCGATCTGCAGGATCAGGTGGCCGCCGAAAAGGAAGCCCTCATTGAGAACATCGCCGAAGCCGACGACGCCTTGCTGGAGCGCTACCTGGAAGGAGAAACCCTCACCGAAGCGGATATTCACGCCGCCCTCAAAGCGGGCATTCTTTCCCGAACCTTTGCACCGGTGCTCTGCGGATCAGCCACGGGCAACATCGGCATCGACAAACTCTGTGATTTCATCGTGGACGCCATGCCCTCGCCGGCTGATCGCGGCGCCTTCACCGCCACGAAAGGCGATGACACCGTCGAGATCGCCCCTGACCCCGATGCCCCGTTCGCCGGCTTTGTTTTCAAAACCATCGCCGACCCCTACGCCGGCCGCTTGTCCATCATTCGCATCGTTTCCGGCACACTGGGCAGCGACGGCAATTTCTATAACGTGACCAAATCCGCCAAGGAGCGCTTCAGTCAGCTGCTGCGCGTCGTGGGAAAAGAGCAGAAAACCGTCGAAAAGGCCGGGCCCGGGGGCATCGTCGCCATGGCCAAACTCAAGGAAACCACCACCGGGGATTCTATCTGCAATGACAGCCGAAAGGTCACCTTTCCCTTTGCCGAACCGCTGCCGACGGTGATTAGCTTCGCTCTCACCGCCAAAGCCAAGGGCGAAGAGGACAAGATCGTTCAGGCGCTGAGCAAAATCATGGAAGAGGATCCGGCGCTGCACCTGGAGCGCCGCGCGGAAACCGCCGAAATCCTCCTTTCCGGGCTCGGGCAGATTCACATCGAAACCACCATCGACAAAATGAAGCGCAAGTACAACGTGGAAGTGCTTCTCAACACCCCCAAAATCCCCTACCGCGAGACCGTGAAAAAGAAGGTGCGGGTTCAGGGCCGCCATAAAAAGCAGTCGGGCGGCCACGGTCAGTTCGGCGACTGCTGGATCCAACTGGAGCCGATGCCCAACGGTGCCGGTTTCGAATTTGTGGACGCCATTGTCGGTGGATCCATCCCCCGCCAATATATTCCCGCCGTGGAAAAAGGCATTGTTGAGGCTGCAGTCAAAGGCGTTCTGGCCGGATTTCCCACCGTCGATTTCAAAGTCACGCTGGATGACGGTTCTTTCCATGCCGTGGACTCCTCTGAAATGGCATTCAAGGTCGCCGGATCACTGGCATTCAAAAAGGCGGTCCAGGAAGCCGTGCCGACTTTGTTGGAACCCATCATGAGCGTCACCGTTACGACACCGGACGAGTTCATGGGCGACATCATGGGCGACCTCAATTCCCGCCGCGGCCGTGTGATGGGGATGGACAGCGCGGGCAAATACCAGATCATCAAGGCGGAAGTCCCCCTGAGCGAATTTCAAAGCTACGCCCCTGATCTGACATCCATGACCGGCGGCCGGGGCATGTACGCCATGTCGTTCGCCCGATATGAAGAAGTCCCGGCGCAGCTGGCGGAAAAAGTCATCGCCGCTGTCAAAGCCGCCCAAGAGGAATAATGCGCCGCTCGCCGCGGCCCGTCGAATGCGGAATCAATGAAGTCCCGCAGCATCGCGCTGCGGGACTTCGCCGTTTATGACAAGTACACCCCATGGGTTGCCGGTGAATGTATTTTTATTCATGAAATCGAGGGGTTCGAATTCATATCGTTTGACTTTCCCCACCGCATTTTTTATATCCAACCATCCCCGCTACCTTATCCGGGCATCGTGCGACATGAATGCAATCAAAACCAGGCGACTGATCGGGTTGTTTCTCATGGGATGTCTCCTGTTCAACTATCCGATTCTATCCATCTTCAACCGGGCCATTCTCATCGGCGGCGTTCCCCTATTGTACGTGTATCTTTTCGTTGCGTGGGTGAGCATCATCCTGCTCACCGCAGTGATCTGCCGGCAGTGGCGAAAGGATGCCAACGGGGCGTGACGCACCCTACGGGTGAGTGATGCTGGAAACAGGCACCATCCTGTTTTTTGCCTTCGGCTACGTCCTGCTGCTTTTCGGCATCGCCTGGTATGGCGACCGCAAAGCCGAAGAGGGCGCCAGCATTACCAGCAGTCCGTTCATCTACACACTATCCCTTGCCGTTTACTGCACCGCATGGACCTTTTACGGCAGTGTCGGGCGGGCCGTTCGCAGCGGGGCCGGATTTCTCACCATTTACCTGGGACCGACGCTCATGATGGTTCTGGGCTGGTTCCTGCTCAAAAAAATCCTCCGGATCTGCAAGGTCTACCGCATCACCAGCATCGCCGATTTCATCTCTTCCCGGTATGGAAAGAGCCCTGTTCTCGCCGGTGGGGTCAGCATCGTGGCCGTCGTCGGCATCATTCCCTATATCGCCCTCCAACTCAAAGCCATTGCCGTCAGCTACGTGCTGATCCGTCAATATCCCTCCATCCGTATCCCGGACCATGTTTTCGACATTCCCGTGTTCGGCGACACAAGTTTTTACGTGGCTATTCTGCTGTCGCTGTTCGCCGTCTTTTTCGGCACGCGAAACCTGGAAACCACCGAGCGCCACGAAGGTCTCGTGGCGGCCATCGCTTTCGAGTCGGTGGTGAAACTGGCGGCATTTCTGGCGGTGGGGATATTCGTGACATGGGGCATCATGGATGGGCCTGCAGATATTTTCAGCCGGGTGAACGAAAACGAGCAACTCGGCCGCATGCTGACCCTGGAGCCTCCGGGCACCGGATTTCTCGACTGGATGGTCACCCTGTTTCTCTCCATGATGGCCATCGTATTCCTGCCGCGCCAGTTTCAGGTCATGGTGGTGGAAAATGTGAATCCGGACCATCTCAACAAGGCCATGTGGCTCTTTCCACTCTACCTCCTAATCATCAACATCTTCGTACTGCCCATCGCGTTTACGGGGCTGCTCATGTTCCCCGACGGCAGTGTCGACGCCGACACTTTCGTCATATCTCTGCCCATGGCGTTGCATCAGCAGGAATTGGCCATGCTGGTTTTTATCGGAGGGCTCTCCGCCGCAACGGGTATGGTAATCGTTGAGAGCATCGCGCTGTCCACAATGATCTGCAACGATCTGGTGATGCCGGTGCTGCTGCGAATGCCCGACTTCGACCTGGCGCGGCAACCGGATCTGACCCGCCTGATATTGAGCATCCGTCGCGGCGGCATCGTTCTGATTCTCATGCTGGGCTATGCCTATTACCGGATTATCGGCGGCTTCTACCCCCTGGTGTCCATCGGCATCATCTCATTTGCCGCGGTGGCCCAGTTTGCACCGGCCGTCATCCTGGGCATATTCTGGAAACAGGGCACCCGTGCCGGCGCCATCTGCGGGCTGATGGCCGGATTCACCGTGTGGTGTTATACCCTGGCCGTGCCGACCCTGTCGGAGGCGGGGATCGTGGGGCGCGCCTTCATCACCGAAGGATGGCTGGGGGTGCCGTGGTTGAAGCCGTATTCCCTGTTCGGCCTCACGGGGATGGGAGAGGTCTCCCACGGGGTATTCTGGAGCATGCTGGCCAACACCGGTGCCTATGTGGCGGTGTCTCTGTTCACCCGCCCGTCCATGATCGAACGCTCCCAGGCCGTTCTCTTCGTGGATGTCATGGTGCTGCAGAGCGGGCCCGACGGTTCGCCGGTCCGTCCCGGTGTGGCGTCCGTACGTGACCTTCGGCAGCTTCTGGAGCGGTTTCTTGGAAAAAAGCGCACCACAGAGGCCTTTGCCGCCTATGCCCGGGATCGTGACATCAACTGGGACAAGCATCCGGAAGCAGGCTCTGACATGGTGGACACCATGGAAAAGCTGCTCGCCGGCGCTATCGGATCGGCCTCAGCCCACGTATTGGTGGGTTCGGTGGTCAAAGAAGCTCCCCTGGGGTTCGATGACGTCATGCACATGCTGGACGAAACCCGTCAATTTATCAGCTATAGCCGGGAACTGGAAAAGGCCACCGCCGAACTTCAGGCTGCCAACCTGCGCCTCAAGGAGCTGGATCGCCTCAAAGACGAGTTCGTATCGACGGTGACCCATGAACTGCGCACCCCCCTCACCTCCATCCGATCCCTGGCGGAAATCATTCACGACACGCCGGATCTGGCCGCTGCTCGAAGCCAGCAGTTCTCCGCCATCATCATCAAAGAGAGCGAACGGCTCACCCGCCTCATCTCCCAAATGCTGGATGTTCAAAAAATCGAATCAGGAAGAATGATATGGAAAATCAGCAGAATGCGACCCAACGACCTGATCCGAGACGCCTTGGCCGCCACCCGCCAGATCATTGACGATAAGGGCATTGTCCTGGAACAGGACGTGCCCGACGATCTGCCGAGTCTCTCGGGCGACAGCGACCGGCTGATCCAGGTCATGGTGAACCTCATATCCAACGCGGTGAAATTCTGCCCCGACAGCGCCGGATGGATCCGGATTCGGGCGCGGCAGGAGGACGAGATGCTGAGAGTGGATGTGAGTGACAACGGCATTGGCATCCCGGTCGAATATCAGGCCCAGGTGTTTGAAAAGTTTCATCAGGTCAAAGACGACAATCTAGGGCGCCCCGTGGGGTCCGGCCTCGGTTTGAGCATTTCCCGTAGCATCGTCAATTTCCACAAAGGTCGCATTTGGGTAGACAGCACCGTGGGCCAGGGCGCCACCCTCTCCTTCACGCTCCCCCTCAAAGATCAGTCCGACGCGCAAAACCCTTACGGCGTATAAATTCGGCCATCCTTCGGGCGTCCGAGTTTATATGAGAAAGCATCCGTGAAGGCCTGCGGACGCGATGAAACGCGTCCCTCCAATCTGTTGTCGTTTATGGGTTATCTGGACGCGATGAAACGCGTCCCTCCAATCTGGCGGTCGTCTTTGGGGTTATCTGGACGCGATGAAACGCGTTCCTCCAGTCTGTTGTCGTCTATGGGTTATTTGGACGCGATGAAACGCGTCCCTCCAGTCTGCGGTCGTCTGTGGGTTATCTGGACGCGATGAAACGCGTCCCTCCAATCTGTTGTCGTCTATGGGTTATTTGGACGCGATGAAACGCGTCCCTCCAGTCTGC
>CAYUOU010000004.1:57499-83758 GCA_964446485.1 uncultured Desulfobacterales bacterium
GGTCGTCTGTGGGTTATTTTGACGCGATGAAACGCGTCCCTCCAATCTGCGGTCGTCTGTGGGTTATCTGGACGCGATGAAACGCGTCCCTCCAATCTGGCGGTCGTCTTTGGGGTTTTTTTGGAGGGCCACGCTTTGTCGTGGCCGGATCCGTCAGTCGCTGAACAGCACGGCGGGGGGCAGGCAGTTCTTGGCGGGCGCGTACCCCGCGTAAAAGGCGGCGTAGGCGGAAGTGAAGTGCTCTCGGTTTCTTTTGGACATCTTACCGGCGTTGGGGCAGCCGCGCCGGTGAAACCGCAGGGAGCGACGGTTGCCGATCATGCCCCCGAGATTGGGATTCAACCGGCGCCACATTCCGGACCGGGCCATCATCGCCTTTTGCTGGGCGCCCAGAAATCGGTTTCGGTGCTTCTCGTTGGGGGAGACGGGCAGACACCAGGCCAGTCCTTCGGCGATGAGGGCCTCGTTGATCATGCGCCCCTGGTGGTTGAAGACGTAGCCCAGGGTCCGGTCGTAACGGTCCTTTCGCGTGCGGTCGTATTCGAGGGTGATGCCACCGTGGCCGATCAGTTCGCGGTTCCGCCGCCGCGCCGCGGTTCCCATCGGCTCGCCGGTAACGCCGTCCCTGGGCACTTCCGGGGCGTTGATGCCGATGTACCGGACGAAACGTCCGTCCGTGAGCAAAATCGTGTCCCCGTCCGGCACCCATTTGACGCGGTACGGGCCGGCGGCCAGCGCGGCAGTGAGTGCCAGCAGCACCGCCGCGGCCCCGGCAAGTGCCCCCTTTCGCCGGTTCGCCCTCACCCCACGACCCCGCAGACTCGCCGCGCGGCGTCGTCCAACATGGCCGGCAGCCCGCCCCGGTCCGCCGGCACGAACCCCACGGCCCGCCGCCAGACCTCATCATCCTCCATGCAAAAGTAAACGGTGACATTCGGGGCCCGCTCTCGAATCGCATGGGCGACCCGGCGGTACAGGGCGATGCGCTGGGGCTTGAAGTAGCGCAGCTTGTTGTCCAAACCGGTAATGAACTCCCCCGCGCAGGTGATATCGGAGTCGGGAAAGCGCCGTTCCAGAATGGCCTTGAGGTCCGGCATGAACCGAAAAGTGCCCAGGCTGATCCAGACCACGTTGGCGGGGTCCACCGCCCGAAACAGCCGACGCACCACCGTTTCGTATGCGTCGCCGCACCCGTCGTAGATCACCATGGGGTCGAAGTGAAACGCCAGGGGGTAGCCCCAGTCCTGGCATTGCTTGGCCGCCTTCAAGCGCGCATCCAGGCTCGCCGTGCGGCGTTCCTGTCGTCGAATCACCGATTCCGTATTGAGGGACCAGGAAACAATGGTTCGGCGACGGTGTCTGAGCGATGCCAGCCGCGACACCGTTGCGGTCTTGGTCTTGAGTTCCAGCACGCAGTGGTCCTGGGTGGCGAATGTGGGCACGAGAATGCCGGACAGGTCCGTCCACGCATCCCAGATCAGGCTGTCGGTAAACTCCCCCGTACCGATGCGCGATACCCGTCTCGTCTGGAAGAGCGCATCCAATTCGACCCGCAGATCATCAACATTGAGAAAAAGTTGCAGAATGGGCGGGCGGAAATAGGCTTGAAGAATGCAGTAGGCGCAGTCCAGGGTGCAGAAGGAGCCGATGTGCAGGATCCGGTAGTCGCAGCAGGAGTAATGGCGCGTGCCCGGGCAGGGCTTCAGGAAGGCCCCGTTGTTGCGGGTGAGGAGCAGCATGCTTTTCGCGGCGCCGATGGGGTCAGGGGCGGCCTGAATTGCCGCGGCGATGTCAGCCAGTGTGCCCGGCAGTACTTCGGTGGCACCAAATTGGGTGGAAATCTCCCGGGCCAGCGGATGGTCGGCCACGGCAGGATCGATAAAAGCCGTTTTCTGCGGCATGTCGCTTCCGATATCTGATTATATGGGTTTTAGCTGACGTCGGCGCCGCAGGGATCCTCTTGTCCGGATGGTAAAATTAGGAGAAATCGCATGCGGTAACACATCAATTTGTCGTCGCACGACGGTTATGTGCGGGCGACGACAAATTTATCAGGGGATGCCGATGAAGTCAAAAGACAGCTTCACCTGGTATTTCTCGATGCGCTTGAATATTTCTTTGAGCAAGGTCTGCTCGATGCGAGAAAGCTTTTTGGGATTGATGTAGTTGTCGGGAGCCGTCTGTTCGATGATGATGGCTTTGATCTGCCGCACGAATCGCTGCTGCATGAGAAACCCATAGGCCTGTTCCAACTCATGGTATTCTTCCCATTTGAGCACGTTCATGAGGTAGAGCCGGTGCAGGCGTTCCAGCGTGTTGGTTTCTTCGAGACCTTGTTGGAGGGCATAGATTCGCGCGAAGTCAATGATCGGCACCATGGCGCCTTTGATGTCCAAGGCATCCCGGTGCTCCCCCTTTGATTCCACGACGAAGTTCCGGAAAAACCCCAGGGGCGGCTTGAAATAAAGTGCATTTTCCGTGAGATGGCGAAAGAACCCGCTCCAACCGGCCGTGGTGGCGGCGAGGTGCTTTCGCAGCGCATCGATCATTTCCATATCGCCGTAGGCGCCGCGAAAATCGAAAAAAATGCTGGCATTGAGCAGGTCTTCGGCTTCGGCGGTGCGCACCCAGGCGGTAAACCGTTTTTTCCATGCCGACAGCGGCTGACACCATTTGGGGTTCATGGCCATCACTTCTCCCTTGCAATAGTCATATCCGGCGCTGTTCAACCAGGTGCAGATCCGCTCAGCCAGCTTGAGAAAATAGGACGTGGTCGCTTCCATGGCCTCGGGGGCCACATCGTCGAATATGATGGCGTTGTCCTGATCGGTCTTGAGGGTCTGCTCTTTTCGTCCCTCGCTGCCGAGGATCATGAACACAAAGGCCGCCGGCGGTGCACCCTCGGCCGCCACCGCAAAGGTGATAATACGTTCGAGAATGGCGTCGGACATGGTGGTGACGAGCCGCGTGACGTTGTCGGCCTTGGCCCCGGCATTGATGAGCCCCTGTATCATCGCCGGCAGTTGATGGTGCTTGTCAAACAAGTCCTCGGCCGTGGGGGCCGCGTGAATTTCCCGCAGGAGAAACAGCGGCGACTGCCCCTGTGCCATCATCAGATCGTGGTTGGTCAGCACACCCACCACTTGCTCATTGTTGTCTGTTACGGCGAGGTGTTTGATGCCCGACTGCATCATGGTCATCATGGCGTCAAACACCGACATGGAGGCCGGTACGGTCGACACTGGGCTTGACATGATTTCCGCCACGGGCATGGAGATATCCGCGCCGGCGGCGATCACCTTTTTGCGAAGATCATTGTCCGTGACGATGCCGGCGATGCTGTGGTCATCGTACTCGACAAAAATGGAGCTGCAGTGGTGCCGGCTCATTTTCACCGCCGCCTGCTGAATGCTCTCGTGATGCGCGCATTTGAGGATGTGTCGCGTGTAAATGGCCGAGACTTCCTGGTTGAGCAGCGGCAGTCCGGCATTTCGGGGTTGATGGCTCTGCGCGATGATGGCGGCATAAGACCGATCCAGCATGCGTTTTCCGAAGGTATCGGTAAAAAACTCCGAAAACGCTGCATTGGATTGGCACACGGCCTGAAACGCCGGGCCTGCCACGAGGTAGAATGTGGTCTCTTCGACGGTGCGCAGGGTACGCACGGCAACACCGTTGTTGACCAGCATGGAGATGCCGCCGAAGATGTCCCCCTCACCCATGACCGCCTGGAGCGTTTTACGGCCGCCCTCTTCGTAGTAGCGCTCGGCAGCCCCTTTGAAGACGATGTAAAGGTTGTCCACGCGTGAGCGGTCCTGGATAAAGAGCACGGTATCCGCCGCATAGGTGACCATCTGGGTGTGCGTCGTGACGGATTCGAGCGATTCGCTGTCGAGCAGGCTGAACGGTTCATGGCCCGCGAAGAAGGCGCTGATCTGGCTGAGTGCCAGGATGGAGGCGTAGGATTCGTTGAGCATTCGCCGGCTGAAGGTTTCGACAAAATACTCCCTCAGTTTCCCGTAGCGCGCACACAGGTCGGCAAAGGTTTCGGTGGGCAGAAAATAGCAGTGGCAATCCGTCTGGGCCTTGGCCGTACGAACGCTGGTGGCTTGGTTCATCAGGATGGAGACACCGCCGAAGGTGTCCCCCGGCCCCAGCGTACCGCTGAGCAGTTTTTCATTCTGCTTGTCGAAGAAAAGCTCAAGCGCGCCCTCGCGAATCAGATGGACGCCGCGCAGGCGGGTGCGCCCCTGACTGGCGAGAATCGTTCCGGCGGATATGCGTTCTTCGGTGATGTTTTCCGAAACGCTTTGTGCATCCCTGGCGGAAAGCACCGAATAAGGGCTTTGATGAAAGAATGCGTCGATTGATAGCACGACCCCCCCCTGTCTTTATCCCAACGATTCATCAGTATTCCAGTCTGGCAAAATAGGTTTTCTGTGAGGCGCGTCGTGCGTCTCCCAGCGTAACGATGCCCTGTTGTCTGAGCAGCGGCACCAGTTTGAGAAAAAGTTTTGCCGTCGTGAGGGCATCGCCGATGGCCGTATGGCGCGCCTCCACGGTGACCCCCAGTCGGTGGGCAATGCCTTCCAGAGAGTGATCATCGTATGTGGGATGCACCACCGCCGAAAGCAGCATGGTGTCCAGTACCGGATTGATGAAGTAGATTCCGGATGCCACTTCCTTCATTTGAAACATGCGCATATCAAAAGCCGCATTGTGCGCCACCAACACCGTATCGGCGACAAATCGGTGAAACTGGGCCAGCACCTGATCCACGGTGGGTTTATCCGCGACCATTTCCTGACGAATACCATGGTATTTGATGGATTCCCAGGGAATCTCCCGCTGGGGGTTGATGAGTTGATCGAATTTTTCCTCAGTGAGCAGTCGCAGGTTGACGACGCGCAGGGCGCCAAGGGAAATGATTTCATCACCGCCGCGGGGATTGAGTCCGGTGGTCTCCGTGTCGAAGACGGTAAACGACAGGGTCTCCAGAGACTGGCTGTCAATGTGGGGCAATTGCCCGGGTTGGCTGAAAAGGTCAAAGTCGTAAAACTCCGGGCGGCTGGCCGAGATGACCGCAGGGCCGTGTTCCAGGCCCCGCCGGGGCGGAATCAACGTGGGGAGCAGCAATCGCAATCCGATCTGCCGGGAAGGGTCTTCGGTGGGTTTTCGAACGATGAGTTCACCGTCATGACGTTCGACGATTTGTGCCAGCGACATGGGCACCTGGGGGATGGTCGTCTCCAGCGAGGCGCACATCCAATTGTGGAGGCGTGACTCCGAAACGGCGGTCTCCCGCCACAGGAGATCCACATGGACGAACCGGCCCTCGACGCGCCCGGAAATATCGACGCGGGCGGCGTCAGCGGACGCCCCCACCCGATCGACAATTGCAGCCAGCGCGTTCAGCAGCAGATAGCTGTCCGCCTTGATCCACAGGTCATCATCTAAAAGCGTCAGATGCATCGAGCACGGCGACGTAGTGTTTTGACATCGACGCGTCAGCGCACGCAATAGGTCGTTGAGTCGAACCGGCATGAGCGGCCACCGGCTTCGAGTCGCCGACGGAAGTTGGGCGGCGGACTCATCGAGGATGCCGCTGAGGGTCACGGCCTCGTCATGGATGATGGCGCGCAGCCGTTGGCGCCGCGATGCTTCAATATCCGTATAAGTCACCATGGTTTCGATGGCTGCGCGGATCCCGGCCAGTGAGGCACGGGCCCGGGTGATCAGATTGCCCAGGATGGTGGACATCCGCTGGCGGCTCACCATGCGTTCGGTGACATCGGAGAGGATGAGAATGTACCCGGTGAATTCCCGCCGGTTGTCGAGTACCGGCACCATCTCGGCCTGAATTAACCTGTCTCCCGCACCGGCGATGACAAAATGGGTGGCCGTGCTGGCGTCATTTTGAGCAACTTTTCGGATGACATCTTCCATGGCAAACCGGATCAATTCGCCATCCACGAGCGACGTGATGCTCCGGCCCAGGCCGAGATAGCGACCCGGCGCCGCTGGGCGGCTGCCGTCCTCTTGCGGTACTCGCTCGGCTTCGGCTTCGAGCAGCCCTCTGGCCTTGCGGTTGTAGAGAATAATGCGGTGGTTCAAGTTGCACACCACAACCCCGCTTGGCAGTTCGGCAACCATGGCCGCGAGGATGCTTTTCTCTCGGTCGCTGTCATCTTTGGCTGCGGCGACCCGTGCGGTGATCTCGTCGCCGCTTGACTCGATGCGCGCCGCCAAAAGATTCATCAGGTGCGCCAGGTGCTGAATGGTGCTGCCACCGTTGACTTCGAGACGGTGCGATGGGTTGGCTGAGAGAATGATGTTGGCACCCTCCACCATGCGGTTCAGCGGAAGGATATAGCTGTTCAATGCCCCGTCCAGGGCAAATCCCACGGCGGCAATGAAAAGGATGGCGGCCATGAAGAAAAAGGTCGGATGACCGATGACGAGATCCAGAAGTTGCTTTCTCTCTGCAGGGGTCAGGTCCTGCCAGAAGAAGACGCCGAGAACGACGAGGGTGGCGGCGGTGATGCAGAGCGCCAGGGCGACGAACCACCAGAATTTATTGCGGGTGTGCATTATTTCCCGTTGAGCAGTTCGCTCACCCGTCGCAGAACGGTGGTGTTGGAAAACGGTTTGGTGATGTAGGCATCCGCGCCCAAAACCATCCCCTTGGCAATATCCACCTCTCTGCCTTTGGCGGTGAGAAAAATGATCCGGATGTTGTTCCAGGTGCTGTTCAAACGGACGATTTCACACACTTCGTAACCGTCGATGCCGGGGAGCATGATGTCGAGCAACACCAAATCGGGCTGGGATTTGGAAATGGACTCCAGCGCCTCCTCACCGCTGTGGGCCACGGCCACGGTGTAGCCCTGCCGTTCCATGAGGAATTCAAGCGGCACGACAATATTGGGTTCGTCATCGACGATGAGAACACTCGGCGGCATACGCTGGCTCCCTGTCACTTACCCCCCGCGGGGCGTGCGGAGGCCGGAAGCAGCTGGCGTCTCCGGCAACGGGCGGGACGGCAGAAAAGCGGATTACAGCGGCACTATCGACCGCCGGCATACGGGCGCTCCCCCGTTGCCGGCTGGGTGAGGATTGTTGGGTTGTGGCGAAAGGTATCGCCTGTCGACGGCCCGGCGGGCCGTCGACAGGCGGTCAGCGGTTTATCCGAAGACCCCCCAGCCGAAGGCGGCGGTCCAGATGATGGAAAATCCTACAAGGACAATCATCCAAATGTCTTCTTTTTTCATATCATCCTCCTGATCCATAGATTAACAACGCACGTGGTCGATTATAATACCTCGATCACTTCCATGGTCTCCTCGTCGGCGCGGCGGATCTGCTCGGCGTTGGTGGTGGCCATTTCCGCCTTGAAGCAGAGAGCCCACATCATGACGATGCCGATGATCCACCAGACGATCTGCCAGGACCACACCGGCGGAAAACCCGAAATGGAAAAGGCGTTGTTGCCGAGGATACAGGCCGGGCCGATGGCGAAGAAGTACCAGACCGGCACCCAGATCTTCATGATGCCGCGCCACTTCTTGCCCGATTCGCTGGGCTCGTCCACGCTGTCCAGCCAGCTGCGAAGCTCCGCCTGACGCTGGATGGTCTCCTCGTCATCCTTCATGCCGATGCCCCGGCAGATGTAGGCCACCACCAGACCGGTGAAGGTCCCCCAGAAGGCGCAGTGCATGGACAGTGGGGACGGAAACACCGAGTAGGTGACGTAGACCGAGATCATGCCGGCCAGAACGCCCAGAACGGCGCCGATGGCGGGAAAGCGGAATCCCCAGATGACCCCCAACAGCAGCACGTACATGACGAAGCCGTAGGCGGTGGCCAGGGCCCCGAGGATCACCAGGGCAGCCTTGGATGTGAGGCCCACCGCCAGGGCGGCGACGGTCAGCACGGTGGCCAGGATGCGGTTCACCCAGATCTGCTCGGCATCGCTGCACTGTTTTTTCTTGACGTAGCGCCAGTAGAGATCGCGCAGCAGGATGGATCCGCCGGTGCCGATGTACGGGGCCGCCGTGGAGTGAATGGCCGCGATGGCGCCGATGAAAACCACCCCCAGCATGAAGGGAGGCAGGAACTGCTGCATCAGGATCGGCACCGTGGTGCGGTTGTTGAGCCCCTTGAACAGTTCGATCTGCTCGGGGGTGGTGAGGCCGACGCCGGTGGTCTGCATGATGCGGGCGCCCATGCCCTGGAAGGCGGTGAAAAAGAACAGGGCGAAGCCGACCACGAAAGTGGACATGAATGCCTGCTGCCAGGCCAGGGGTTTGGGGCTCTTGATGCCGAAAGTCCACATGGTGAAGGCCGGCGAGGACTGGATCCCCATGAGGGCGAACATGTAGGTGAGGATCATCACCGCGGTCCAGCCGCCGCCGAGGCCGATGTTGATGACTCTCGGGACCTCGAGGTACTTGGATTCCAGGGCCATCACTTCCCGGGAGAAGTTTGACCACCCGCCGAACTGGGCCAGACAGTAGGCGCCCAGGATGATGATGCCGCCCACCAGCAGGATGAACTGGATCACGCCCACCCAGGTGGACGCCTTGAGACCGCCGGTGCAGACATAAAACCACACGATGAAGGCGAGGAAAAGACAGCCGAAGGTCACCGGTACGCCGGCGATGACGTTGAAGAGCGCGCCGGCGGCCATGAGCTGAACGGCCGAGTAGAAGATGGAGTACAGGACTGCCGTCAACACAACGAGAAAGCGTATTAACTCGTTGTTGTAATAGTACGCGTACATGTCACCCGGGGTGACGAACCCGTAGCGTTTTCCCAGCAGCCAGGTACGCTTGGAGAAAAAGGTGCCGGTGATGGGAATGGTGAGTACGTAAAAGGAAGCAAAGGCGTAGGCCAGACCGTCGCGCCAGATCAGACCCGGATGGCCGATGAAGGTCCACCCGCTGAATGAGGCGGCGGTTGCAGCCAGCAGGAATGCGAAAAAGGGGATGGAGCGGCCGGCAATGGAGTAGCCCTTGGAGGACTTCTCTGTAAAATAGCCGCGGAGGCCCCAGTAAAAACAGTAAACGATGTAAACGCCCAACATGATGTAAACCCAAGTGGTTCCACTCATAACTTCCCTCCTGTGTCGAATGGCGGTAAAGGTGACCGGTTAACCGGTGAGAACGGTTTGGTTTGGCACACCCTGCTTTCCTATCACCTCCTTTCCCAGCGATGATGGATGACGGTTCATTTATCGGGTTGTCCGTTTCCGGTATTTGGTGCCGGGCGAGCCGGCAGCGTGCTGCCGGCTCGCCCGGGTTATGAACGGCTATTCAGCCATCTTCTGGATATGTTCCACAATCTCCGGGTTGGCGAGGGTGGTCACGTCTCCCACGTCGCCCTTGTTGGAGATGGCGCCGAGTACCCGGCGCATGATCTTTCCGGATCGTGTTTTGGGCATATCCGGGACGATCCACACCTTTCTCGGTTTGGCGATGGGGCCGATCTCCGTAGCCAGGGCCTTGGATATCTTTGCGGCCAGGTCGGACGTCGCCTCGTATCCCGGCTTTAGGGCCACATACAAATCAGGCACTACGCCCTTGATATCGTCCTTGACCGGCACCACGGCGGCTTCCGCCACTTCCACGACGGTGAGGGCCGCCGATTCCAGCTCCTTGGTGCCCAGTCGATGGCCGGAAACATTGATGACGTCGTCGATGCGGCCGAGGATGCGGTAGTAGCCGTCCGGACCCTGTACCGCGGCGTCTCCGGTGAGGTAGGGCCAGTCCTTCCAGTTTGTGCTCTTGGGATCTTTGCAGTAGCGGGTGAAATACGTGTCCACGAACCGCTGCCGGTCGCCCCATATGGTCTGGAACATGCCCGGCCAGGGGTTCTGGATGCAGATGTTGCCCGCCTTGCCGGCGCCCGCCGGCAGAACCTCACCCGTGTCATCGAAAATGATGGGGTGGATGCCGGGCATGCCGGGTCCGGCGCTGCCGGGTTTCATGGGCCGCAAGGCCGGCAGGGTGCTGCAGAGAAAGCCGCCGGTTTCCGTCTGCCACCAGGTGTCGACGATGATGGCTTCTTTTTTACCCACGAATTCGTAGTACCACTTCCAGACCTCGGGCTCGATGGGCTCCCCGACGGTGGTCATGTGCTTGAAGTGGTAGTTGTACTTGGCGGGCTCGTCCGGGCCGACTTTGCGCAGGGCGCGGATGGCGGTGGGGGCGGTGTGGAAGATGTTGACATCCAGATCCTGGGCGATGCGCCAGCAGCGGCCGGCATCCGGATAGGTGGGAATGCCTTCAAAGATGACCGACGAGGCGGCCAGTGCCAGGGGGCCGTAGACGATGTAGGAGTGGCCCGTGATCCAGCCGATATCGGCCATGCACCAGTACACGTCCTCGGGATGGATGTCCTGGACATACTTGGAGGTGCCGGTGACGTATGCAAGGTAGCCGCCGGTGCCATGCTGGCAGCCTTTGGGTTTGCCGGTGGTGCCGCTGGTGTACATGAGAAAGAGCGGATCTTCGGCGTTCATCTTCTCCGGCTCCACGCGGGCGCCGTAGAAGTTTTTGAGTTCCTCGTTGACGAAGTAGTCCCGGCCGTCCACCATGGGCGTCGCTGCCGAGTATTTGCCGGCGTAGCGCTGCCAGACCAGTACCTTGTCCACGACCTGACCCTCCTTGGCCGCCAGATCGCAGGCCACATCGGCCTTTTCCTTGTGGTCCAGGAGGCTGCCGCCGCGGTAGTAGGCGTCCATGGTGATGAGCACCCGGCTGCCGGAGTCGACGATGCGGTCGGCTGCAGCGCGGCCGCTGAAACCGCCGAACACCTGGGAATGGATGACGCCCAACCGGGCGCAGGCCAGCATGGTGATGGGCAGATCCGGCGTCATGGGCAGGTGGAGCGTCACACGGTCGCCGCGCTTCAATCCGGCGAAATCGCGCAGCAGCGCCGCCATCTCGTTAACGCGGACGTAGAGTTCCTGATAGGTGACATGCTCGACTTTTTCTTCTTCCAACTCGGGGACGAAGTGAAGCGCCGCCTTGTTTTTATGCTTGGCCAGATGCCGGTCGACACAGTTGTAGCTGGCGTTGATCTGGCCGCCCTTGAACCACTTGTAGCAGGGGGCGTCGCTGGCATCGAGGATTTCATCCCAGTATTTGTACCAGTCCAGAAGGTCCGCATACTCCTTCCAGTAATTCGGAAAGTTGTCCAGGCTGAACCGCTCATAGATGCCCTCGTCGGTCATGTTGGCCTGGGCGATGAATTGCGCTGAAGGATACACCAGGTTTTCTTCCTGCCAGTGAACGGCAATCTGTGCTTCCGAAGTTTCGATGACTTCTTTTTCTGCCATAATTCCCTCCCTCTAAAGGCGATGTTGTGAAAAAGACGCTACGGTGGGCAAATATACGCTGGAACGGCGGCATCCCCCCTTTCCGATGCTGAAATGATTGACGATGGCCACACATGTGAACGATGCGGCGTCACCGCACGCTCGCCCTAACCATGCCCATCATGCCCAAAATGGACAGAGCCCGAAATTGTAGGATGGAATGAATGATATTTATTTGTTAGAGTTTATTAAATTACATAGGCTTTGTTTGTCAAGTTTTATTTGTTCATACATTTAATGCTGTATATATTTTATTCACATAAATAACGTCGGAATTTGTGTAATCATATGACCGCGACCCCTGAGTCGCCGTAAGGCTGTATTTTACGGATGATTGATGATATGTCTTGCCCGCCGCAGCAAGCTGCCGTGATGTCGCCACACACGCTCTTCCCGGCAGTAAATCACACTCCGGATGGTGCGGTATGACCGACCGCAATGCGGGGAACCCAAACGTGGAGAACAGATGAAAGCGCTTCTGACCCATTTTCAATCATTCCCGCCCGCCACCAAAAACGGCATCATTTTAGTGATCGCTGGGTGGGCCTGGTTGCTGTTCTCGTTTTACCGTTACTTTACGCCGGGGGAGATCGATAACAAGATTTTCGTGTCGGGTTTCCTGGCCTGTACCATCATCTTCAAAGTGAGAAGCTGGGCGCGGGTGTTGTGCATTCTGGGCAATGTGATGGCCATCGTTTTCAGTCTGTTCATGGCCGCGCTGTTTTTTTCGAACGGTGTTTACACCAAAGGAGGGGCCGCGGTGGTCGCCATGGTGTTGCTCGGCGCGGCGACGGTTTACCTGGCCGTGCCCCAGACAGCGCAATTCTATAAGGCGCACACGCCGACGCCTGCAGATGGATCCGAGGTGTACGACGACAAGCCTGCCGATCGTTAACCCCACCGTTGCAAAAGCCGGAGGGTAAAACAAAATGATCGCATCAAATCGCCGCCGAGCCTGGCTCAATCGCTCTGGAAGCGGCACCCTCAACAACCGACGAGGTGAACATGGCCGTTGAAGAACATGAAGTGAGCTGCCCTTGCGGGCATACCTATCTGTCAAAGCATTCCGTAAATTGGTGCCCCAAATGCGGCAAACGCGTTTTTGATACGGCAAAGGAAGCGCGCCGGCACAAAATCAGCACCTATTACTTCTACGGCGTGATCTTTGCGGTCATCAGCGCATTGTCCTATTTTTTTGTTGAGTTAATTCTCATCCCCGTCTTCACCATGACTGCCCAATAAGCAACACCGAGTCGCTCCGACGAGAAGACAGTGCGTCGCCTATAGATCCCGAGCATGATGACGGGGGAATTCCCCGATGTGCGACTTCTCTTGATGAAATATCACGATCAATCGCCGGAGCGGGTGAAAAGCCGGTGCAGATGGCTTGAGGATGCTTTGGCTGCCAAGGTGGTCAGGTGACGGTGCAGATCATCGATGGAGGAGAGGATGAGGGTCATCTGGTAGGCATTGCCTTCGAAAAACGGTGGCGGCACCAGTCGAATCCCCTGCCCCAGCGCCAGGGACTTGATGCAGCGCTGGAATTCCGCTTCGGCGGCGCTGAGATCCGGGTATCGCATCTTCCTGAGCTGCTGTCTCAGGCGACGGGTTCTCTCGCCGATGTCGCCATCGGCTGCCTCTATGAGTGATCTCAGCGGGGGCCTATCCAGTATTTCCCGGATCGACATCTTGTCCCGCCGCGCGAGATCGCGACAGATGCCCATCACCTCTCTTTGCCGGTTCAGCCCCAATCTCAGGCGCTCAAACACACGACCCAGCGCGCCGGCGTCCGATATGTTCAGCTTTCCGAGTTCCAGCGCCATGGCGGTTCCGATGACGCCGGAATGGAGCATTTCGACAATATCGCCCGGCAGGGCGGATAGGGCCAGCTGCTGGCGCAACCAGGCGGGGTTTTCCGGGAGCAGCAGGCGGTGGAGGCATTCCCGGACCGCATCGGCGTCAGGGAGCTGGTTGTGAAGGAGCGTGACCGCACGGGCCGTTTCAATGGCACCCAGCACCCGCTGGGCGCTGTTGTCGCCAATGGCCAGCAGACACCGGCGCCGCATTCCCAATCGGGCGTCCGGATAAACGCGGGCGGCAATGTCGGAATGGCCCAGTTCACGGCAGGCGGCCACCCGTCTAAAACCCGAGAGAATGATGTGTTTTCCACCGGTTTCGATGAGGCGGATGGCCTGCAGTTGACCGATGCGGTGGATGCTCTCCGTCAGTCGGTCTTCCCGCCCGGTGGAGATCTGGTAGGTGATATCGCCCGGATCGATGTGCTTCAGCGGTATCCGTCGAACATCAGGGGACATGGGATTGGCCGGTAAGCTGCCGGTAGGCCTCGAGGTATTTGGCACGCGTGTTCTCCACGACCTCCGGGGGCAGCGGCGGCCCGGGCGCCTTCTTGTCCCAGTCCAGAGTGAGCAGGTAATCGCGCAAGTACTGCTTGTCGTAGCTCTTCTGACTTCCGCCGGGCGAGTAGGTCTCCCGCGGCCAGAAGCGACTGGAATCCGGGGTGAGCACCTCGTCGATGAGAATCAATTTGTCGTCACAGATGCCGAATTCAAACTTCGTATCGGCGATGATGATCCCTTTTTCCCGCGCCAGTTCCTCTCCCTTGCGGTAAATGGCCAAGCTCAAGTCCCGGACCTTTTCCGCCAGATCGCGCCCCACGCGATTCACCGCACCTTCAAAATCGATGTTCTCGTCGTGCTGCCCGAGATCGGCTTTGGTGGACGGGGTGAAAATGGGTTCAGGGAGCTTCTCGGATTCCACCAGGCCTTTGGGGAGGCGGATGCCGCAAACGGCGCCGGTCTTCCGGTAGTCTTTCCATCCGGAGCCCGTGATGTATCCCCGGACGACGCACTCGATGGACAGGGGGGCGGCCTTGCGCACGAGCATGCTGCGGCCGTTGAGATCATCCACGTACGGCTGACAAGCCGCCGGATAGTCCGCCACATCGCTGGAGATGACGTGGTTGTCGATGAGCCCGCTCATGACGGTAAACCAGAAGAGCGAAATCTGGGTCAGGATCTTGCCTTTGTCGGGGACGGGATTGGGCATCACCACGTCGAAAGCCGATATGCGATCCGAGGCCACCATAAGCAGGGCGTCGCCCAGATCATAGATATCTCTCACCTTGCCTCTGGATTTCAACGATAGGTTTTCGAAGTCGGTGGTCATAACGGCATTATGCATCGGCATTTCCTTTGTTGCCCAGCACTAGAATGAACCACTTCAGTTTCGGGTGGGTGTCGGGGGTGACATTTTCGAACGCAATCCCGGTTTCGAATTTTCCTTCAACGCGGGTCTTGCAATACATGGCCCTGCCGGTCAGTTCGATGAGTTCGTCCTCCAGGCCCAGGGTGATGACGAGGCGGGGGCCCAGCGGAACCTCGAAGGTGGTTTCCAAAAGCACCCCCGATTCGGAGAGATTCCGAGTGCGCCCCATGCCCTGCAGTGCCGGTGAATACCCCTGCTCGGTGGCCAGGTGGGACAGGTTGAGGCTGTGGATTCGTGGATGTCTGCGTTTGTTTTCCTCGCTCATGGTTGCGTCTCTTTCCGTCCCGTTGTTCGTCGGATCAGCGATTGCCGAAGACGTTATGATGCAAACCGCAGGCAATCTGGGTCGTTGCCGAAATGCAAATGGACGTACTTTCGATGATGTTCTTCAGGGTCAGTGACTGGCGCAGATATTCCGCCTGCAGTGCGCCCGGGTCAAGGGTCGACACTTTGAGGTCTTCTGAACCGTAGACGGTTGCACTGTCCGGCTCGTGGCCCAGGTTGAGGAACTGAAAATTGCCGAATACATCTCCTTTGACCAACTTGGCCAGCGGCACATCGCCGATTTTGGTTCGGCGAACCAGACAGGCGTCCCCCTGGGTGATCATGAACAGCTTTTCCTCGGATTGGCCCTGTTGGAGTACGGGTTTGCGGCCGTTGAGGTATTCGCGGATGTTGTTCTTGGCAAGCCGGAGGTCAACGATATTGTCCGTTACCCGCCGCAGCCGCCGGTCCAGGCTGATGACGAGATCACGCATGGCTGCGGACAGCCGGGTAAACTCGATGGCCAGTCGCTGAGTATCCAGTACGCCCAGCTGAACGGTGCTGGCGGAGCGCACCGTGGCGCTGCGGACGGTGCCCTTCATGAGAAAGGACTCCACACTGCCGATGAATGCGCCATCCCCCAATTGCAGCATTTTTATGGGCGCCTTTCCGTCAACATGCCGCAGCACCTCCACCGAGCCCTCGAGAACCACCCAGATCCAGTCGCCGTGCTTTCCCTCTTCCACCAGGTTTTCATTGGGGCCGAAGGTCTCTTCGTCCACCACGTACATATAGTCGACAAGGGGCCCCTTGATGATGTGCGAGGTGTCCCTCGACGGTGTCTCATCCCCGTCGGCGTCTGCCGCCGCTGCGCCGAGCAGGTTGATGATGCCGTCGTCCAGCATCCGCAGGCCCTCGAGGATGATTTCCATTCGGCCTTGTTTGATGGCCTTCGGTCGGGAGAATTTTTCAAGACGAAACTCGAAATGACCGCTGGTCCAGCCGAACAGGGAATAGAGGGCGTCATTTGCCGCCTCCTCCCCCATGACGGCGTCAACGGGATTACCGTCGGTGAAGTAGATGACGCCGATTTCCGGTGTGTACTGGCTGTGAAGTCGAAGAATGCCCGTGCTGCCATTGCCGCCGAGCAATTGAATGAGGTCGGCAAGGCTCATGAATTCTAAGCGGCCTGTCAGTTCGGCGGTGGCGTTCATGAGTCGCGTTTACCCGGCCCAGTTCATTTCTTTTTGCAGATACCTCAGCGTCGACTGAAGCGCCGCCTTGAGGGTCTCCCCGACACCGCTGCCCTTGAAAGCACTGGCCGGGTAGGTAGGCACCTTCAACTGGCGATTGAGATCCCGCTCCATCATTTCAACAGGCATGATGGGTATGCCGTCATCCGCCAAATCCCGCTTGTTGAACTGGATGATCAGAGGGACTTTAAAAATGCTCAATCCATAGTCTTTGAGGTTTTGTTGGAGGTCTTTCAGTGACTGCATGTTCTTTTCGCGACGCACATTCATGGAATCGGCCACAAAAACCAGCCCGTCCACGCCCTTGAGCACCAGTTTGCGCGTTGATGCATATTTGACCTGCCCCGGCACGGTGTAAAGCTGTACGCGCACGTCGCAACCTTTGATTTTGCCCAGGCCGATGGGCAAAAAGTCGAAAAACAGGGTGCGATCACCTTCGGTGTTGATGGACACCATCTCAGCCTCGGCGTGCTTCTGAAACATCTTGTGAATCATCTCGAGGTTGGTCGTCTTTCCGCAGCGTCCTGGACCATAGTAGACCAGCTTGCATTCGATTTCGCGTTTTCGTGCGTTGAATACCGCCATAAGCCGTTTCGTCCTATCTCGCCCGATCGTCGGGTTGCTGGAGGTGACCGGTCGTCAATGCCGGACCCGCGGCGCTGCGGGTGCCGGCCCGATGGCAGCGGCGCCCATGTCGGGCGACGTGTGGATCAGGTACTGCTGACTTTGATGTCCACGCTGAAATCCCCCTTGCGCGGCCCCACTCGGATTTCCGTTTTGGCAGAGATGACGCCGGTCCCCTGAAAGATGGCAATGGGAGAATAAAACTGAACATGGTTGAGCGTGTCACCCACGTGGAGGTTCTCTATCAGGTCTTTGTCACGCGCGGTGATCAGCACACTGATGACATTTCCACTCTGGAAACTGACATCCAACTCCACCATATCCCCCTTTTTGGGTCCCGAATCGAACGTGAGGCCGATGGAGTTGATGTCAAGAATTTCTTCCTCTTTTTCTTCGATCTCGATATTCGGCTCCTCCACCACTTCCGGGGCCGTCTCCGGATCGGGGAGCGATTTGTCGATGCCTTTTTTATCGAGGATTTCCTGAAAAAAGGCCCGCAGTTTGACCAGTTGGTCCTTGCTGAACGCGTCTCCGCCGATCCACCCGGTGAAGGTGTCGATGCCGGCGTCGATGGCATTGGTGGCAATGTGGCACCGGATGATATTCTTTGCCGCGGCCAATCGCACGCTGTCCTTTTCGAGCAGCGCGGTGAATTCCTCAATGGCTTTGTCGTACTGCCCAAAGCGGGTCAAGGTGATGGCCCCGTCGAGATCCTGGGCGTCTTTGTCCTCTTTTTGGGAAAAAGAAAAAAGCCGTTTGATGAGTTCCTGGGTCTCCGCCTTCACCGTGGGTGAACTGTCCGCGCTTTCCACTCGGGCGATATCCATGTCAACGGCCTTGATTTTCGCGCTGATGCCGCCCAGCAGGCTGTCCTTGTTTTTCAGATTGGCGATGGACCGGATGATCTCGGCGGCCTGGGTGAGTTTCCCCTTGGCTTCGCTGAGCAGTCCCTGACCGCGATAGAGTTCCGCTTCCTTTAACAGCCCCTTGATTTTAGTGCCGACATCCATATGCCCACCCCATTTCATCGCCCTTCTCAATCGATACCCGATGCCTTTCGGGTGTCGATCAGTCGCCACTGATAAGGTCGTTTACAAATTCGCAGCCTACTCTCTTTCTTCTTAAATTGTCAATAATTCAACGACGTTTTTATGGTTGACATCACCCTCTGCTGTGCTATCCCCTTAGTTCGGTGTGATGTGACCCGAACAGATTAACCGTTGATACAGGAAAAGGAGTCAGCATGGACAAGAAAGTGACAGTCATTGGCGCGGGCAACGTCGGGGCGACCGCGGCACAGCGCCTGGCGGAGAAGGCGCTGTGCGACGTGGTGCTGGTGGACATCGTGGAAGGTGTCCCCCAGGGCAAAGCGCTGGATCTCATGGAAGCGGCACCGGTGGAAAAGCACGACGCCACCGTCATCGGCACCAACAGCTACGATGCCACCGCCGGCAGCGATGTGGTCATCATCACCGCGGGGATTCCCAGAAAACCGGGCATGAGCCGTGACGATCTGATCAGCACCAATGCGGGCATCGTGAAAGCGGTGACCCAGGAAGTGGCCAAGCGATCCCCGGAGGCGGTGCTCATCATCGTGAGCAACCCGCTGGATGCCATGTGCCACGTGGCCTATCAGGCCAGCGGCTTTCCCAAGGAGCGGGTGATCGGCATGGCCGGGGTGCTGGATTCCGCCCGGTTTCGCACCTTCATCGCCATGGAGCTTGATGTGAGTGTGGAGAGCACCCACGCCTTCGTTCTGGGCGGCCACGGCGACACCATGGTGCCGCTGCCGCGCTACTCCACGGTGGCCGGCATCCCCATCACGGAGCTGATGAGCGAGGACCGGATTCAGGCGTTGTGCACGCGCACGGCCAACGGCGGCGCCGAGATCGTGAGTCTCTTGAAGACCGGCAGCGCCTACTATGCACCGGCCTCCTCGGCGGTGGAGATGGCCGAGTCCATCATGTACGACCGCAAGAAGGTGCTCCCGTGCGCGGCCTACCTTCAGGGGGAATACGGTTACAACGATCTTTTCATCGGGGTACCGGTGAAGCTGGGCAAGGGCGGCGTGGAACAGATCATCGAGATCGGCCTCACCGACGCGGAGAAAACCGCACTGGACAAATCCGCCGCCGCCGTGGAGGAGCTCAAGGCGACGCTGAAAAACCTCGGATACTAGGGGGTCTCACTCCCCGACCCGCCATACGAGGGCGCCTGCAACACTGCAGGCGCCCTTTTTATTCATGACAGCGGCAACGCTGAAACGATGGGGTGAGCCCATCGTCATGCCGCAGGCGATGGGTCGTCTACCCGGGATTGGGCGTCGAAATACGCCCGCACCGATTCGGCGGCCTTTTGGCTCATGCCCGGAAGAACGGCCATCTCCGCCACCGTGGCCTTCCGTATGGCGGTGATCTCCTTGAAGTGGGTGAGCAGGATACGGCGACGGGCGGCGCCGATGCCGGGAATGGGATCCAACACGGAACGCAGGGTGTCGGTCTTTCGAACCTTTCGGTGGTAGCCCACGGCATAGCGATGGGTTTCGTCCCGCACCCGTTGAAGAAACAGCAACACGTCGGCGTCTTTTCCGAAGATGACGGGATTGGCCCGACCGGGCAGATAGATCTTATCCTGGGCCTCTCCCCGGCGCACCTCTTTTTTGGCGATTCCCGCCACGCCGAATCGCCCCCCCAACTGTAACTCGTCGAGAACCGCCACCGCCACATTCAACTGCCCTTTGCCCCCGTCCAGAAGCAGCAGATCGGGAAACGGGGTGTCGTCCCCCTTCCCGGTGCCGGAAAAGCGCCGTTTCAGCACTTCCGCCATGGTGGCGTAATCGTCTGCGCCGGTCACCGTCTTGATGCGATACCGGCGGTACAGGTGCTTCGCCGGGAGCCCGTCTTCAAAGACCACCAAGCCGGCCACCGGCGAAGTCCCCATGAGATTGGAATTGTCGATGCACTCGAGGCGGTGTGGAAAGTGCGGCAACCGCAATCGTTGTTGCAGGCGGGTGAGCAAGTCGGCATCCGAATCCAGGGTTGACTGGATTTCGTTGAGTCGGTCGGCTGCATTTTGGGCGGCCAGTTCGATCAATCTCACCTTGCGCCCCCGCCGGGGATGGTGGATCCGCACCGCATGCCCGGCGGTCCGCCGCAACTCCGTTTCCAGCAGAGAAGCTCCCGTCGGGATCACCGGCACAAGAATTTCTGTGGGCACCGCATCGGGGTTGGCATAATGCTCACGGATGAAGGCGGCCAAAATCTCAGGGTCGGTGGCCAGGGTCTCCGTGACCGCTGCGTGACGGGAGCCGATGAGATAGCCATTTCTCACCCGAAGCAGTGTCACCACGGTGGCCTCGCCGTTCTCCGCCAGGCCGAGCACATCGCGATCCGTGCGATCCTGGGTCACCACCGTCTGGCGCTCCAGTGTTTTTTCGATGGCCGCCATCCGGTCGCGAAGCACCGCCGCCGCCTCATAGCGCTGTTGCGCCGCGGCCGCGCGCATCCGAGCACCCATTTTTTTGAGGAGGATCGGCGTGCGGCCGCTTAAAAAAAGCACCACCTGGTTCACCATGTCGGCGTACGCATCGGGCGCCACCGTCAGGCAGCAGGGCCCCATGCAAGTGTCCATCTGGTGGTGAAGGCATGGGCGGGTGCGGCGGTCGAACTCGGCATCCCGGCATTTTCGCAATTTGAATGTACGGTCGATGAATTTGAGGGTTTGCCGCACCGCGTGGGCCGATGAAAACGGGCCGAAGTGGCGGCAGCCGTCCCTTCGGGCCTTCCGGACGATATCCAGCCGCGGATAGGCGTGTGTCATCTCGAGTCGGAGAAAGGGGTAGCGCTTGTCGTCTTTGAGGATGACGTTGTAACGCGGGCGGTGACGCTTGATGAGGGTCTGTTCGAGAATGAGGGCCTCATTCTCCGATCCGGTGACGATGGTCTCCACCGTCGTGATCCGCCGAACGAGGACCCGGGTCTTGGGGTCCAGCTGCTCCAGCGGTTTGGCGTAGCTGGCCAGCCGTTTTTTGAGATTGCCGGCCTTTCCCACATAGATGACCTGGCCGCGGCGATCCATCATGAGATAGACGCCCGGTGATGACCCCACGCGGTCGATTTTTCCCACCAGGGAGGTGGCGGTGGCGTCTGCGGGTTCAGGCATTCCCGGCAAAATCCATGACAAGGCGCTTTTTCAGTGCCAGCATGCGGTCTCTGAGATCGGCGGCCTTTTCGAAGTCCAGTGAGGCCGCCGCCGCATGCATCTCCTTTTCATAATTCGCGATGGCGTCTTCGATGTCATCGACCCGCCGCCAATCCTCGGCGGTTTCCGCAACGCCCGGGACCGAGGCGGCGGTTTCCCGCGAACTGTCGGCAAACATCACGGCGATGTCCTTGTGAATCGTCCTGGGCGTGATGCCGTGGTCGGTATTGTAGGCTTTTTGGATCAGCCGCCGGCGCTCGGTCTCGTCGATGGTGGCCTTCATGGACGCCGTTACCGTATCGGCATACATGATCACCTCCCCGCCGACATTTCGCGCAGCCCGCCCGCAGGTCTGGATCAGCGACCGGGTGGATCGCAGAAACCCTTCCTTGTCGGCATCCAGCACCGCCACCAGGGAGACTTCCGGGATGTCCAGCCCCTCCCGAAGGAGATTGATGCCGATGAGCACATCGAAATGGCCCATGCGCAGATCCCGGATAATGTCGATGCGCTCGAGGGTGCCGATATCCGAATGCAGGTACCGGACACGAACGCCCAGGTCTTCGTAATAGGCGGTCAGATCTTCTGCCATCCGCTTGGTGAGCGTGGTAACGAGGACCCGCTCGTTTCGGTCACAGCGTTTGCGGATTTCGGCGTAGAGATCGTCAACCTGCTGTCCGGCGGCACGGACGTGGATTTTCGGGTCTACCAAGCCGGTGGGTCGGGCGATCTGCTCGATGACGGCGCCGTCGGCCCTTGCCACCTCGTAATCCGCCGGTGTGGCCGAAATGTAAATGACCTGGTGTACCCGTTCGGAAAACTCATGAAATTGCAGCGGCCGATTGTCCAGCGCCGATGGCAGGCGAAACCCGTATGTCACCAGCGTGTTTTTCCGTGACCGGTCCCCTTTGAACATGCCGCGCAGCTGGGGGACGGCGATGTGGCTTTCGTCGATGCACATGAGAAAATCGTCGGGGAAATAATCCAGGAGCGTGGGCGGCGGCTCCCCGGGACGACGCCCGGTGAGGTGTCGGGAATAGTTCTCGATGCCGTTGCAATAGCCCAGCTCCTGCATCATCTCGAGATCGAACCGGGTGCGCTCCTCGATGCGCTGGGCCTCGATGAGCAGGTTGTTTTGATGGAAATATTCGGTGCGCTCCCTCAACTCGGCAAGAATGGTCTGCACCGCGCGCTGTTGAGTGGTTTTCCGGGTGACGTAGTGGCTGGCCGGGTAGACGGCTGTGCGTTTCAGGCGGCGCTTCACCTGGCCTTTGAGCGGGTCGATTTCGCTGATGGCCTCCACTTCATCGCCGAAAAAATCGATACGCAGGGCCATGTCCTCTTCGTAACTGGGGAACACTTCCACCCGGTCCCCCCTCACCCGGAAGGTGCCGCGGTGAAAATCGAAGTCGTTTCGTTCGTACTGCATGGCCACCAGCGATTTCAGCAGCTGTTCACGATCCAGTTCGGTGCCCTCGGCCACCTCGGCCCGCATGGCCAGGTAATCTTCCGGAGCCCCGATGCCGTAGATGCATGACACGCTGGCCACGACGACGACGTCCCGTCTGGCCAAAACGGACCGTGTGGCCGAGTGACGCATCTTGTCGATCATGTCGTTGATGGAGGAATCCTTCTGGATGTAGGTGTCCGAGGCAGGAATATACGCTTCCGGCTGGTAGTAGTCGTAATAGCTGACAAAATACTCGACGGCGTTGTCCGGAAACAGGGTTTTGAACTCGTGGTAGAGCTGGGCGGCGAGGGTTTTGTTGGGGGCCAGCACCAGCGTCGGTTTCTCCACGCGCTGGATGACATTGGCCACAGTGAAAGTTTTTCCGGATCCGGTGACGCCCAGAAGCACCTGGTGGGGGGCGCCCGCCTGTACGCCGCTCACCAACCGCTCGATGGCGGCCGGCTGATCACCGGCGGGCGTGAATTCGGATTGGAGATCGAAAAGGGGCAATGGACACCTCGGATAAGCGCTATGTATCGTTTTTGTGCTCTCGCAAAAAGACCGACTGCCCCCCGAATGTCATTCCGAGGAGCTTGCGACGAGGCATCTCGACGCATCGTACGAATACCATCTGAACACCCAGATCCCTCGCAAGCTCGGGATGACAGTTTCGGATTTTTTACGGAACCGTCAAATTTCGTCCAACAGTACCGTGCACAGCGCCCCGATGCCCTCCCCTCGTCCAAACAACCCGAGCCCTTCGGTGGTGGTGGCCTTGAGCCCGACGCGATTTGCCGGAATTCCCACGACGTCGGCAATGGCCGAACGCATGGCGTCGCGGTAAGGGCTCAACCGCGGCGCCTGAGCGATGACGGTGACGTCCATCTGGTGGACCGAGAACCCGCTGTCGTGCACCAAGGCAATGGTGCGCCGCAGCAACCGGCGGCTGTCAATGCCTTTGAAGGCCGGGTCCGTGTCCGGAAAATGCTCTCCCAGGTCCCCCAGGGCCGCCGCTCCGAGCAGTGCGTCGCAGATGGCGTGAAGCACAACGTCCGCGTCAGAGTGGCCGTCCAGACCGCGATCGTGGGGGATGTGCACGCCGCCCAGGATGAGTTTCCGACCCGGCACCAGCCGGTGAACATCGACGCCGTTTCCCACGCGCATGGTCCGCCTCCAGTTGGGTGTGTAAGCTGCACAACGAAGCGATCGCGCCAGTTTTACAGCCGCCCCGACACAATGCCGCGCGCAGGGAGCCGGTTTGGCTCCATTCCCGCCGGCGCATCGACGCTGGGGCCCATTTCTTATCACAGGTCCTGAACAATGGGAATTGGGGCATTTCTCTTGACACCTCAAGGTGATACCATTAGGAAACAGTGCTTTTAACCGAGGAAGAACCGATTACCGGATGGGTGCCGGATCACCATGACTGTGGAAGATATCCTTGCTGCTGCCGCTGCCGCCGGCCACACAGCCCTGAGCGAAGATCGGGCCAAGCAATTGTTGGCAGCCTACGGGATCCCCGTGGTGACTGAAACGGTGTGCCCTGATGCGGCGTCGGCCGCTACGGCGGCCGACGCCATGGGGTATCCGGTGGTGCTCAAGGCCGTCGGCCCCGGTTTGCTCCACAAGACCGAACAGGGGCTTGTCAGGCTTCATCTCCATCACCGCGGTGCTGTCCATGCGGCGGCGACCGATCTGCTGGCGGCTGCCGGTACCGCCGCCACAGGGCTGCTGGTCCAACGGCAAATGGGCGGCCGGCGCGAATTCGTCGTCGGCATGTTTCGTGATCCTCAGTTTGGCCCGGTAATCATGTTGGGTCTGGGCGGCATATTCACCGAAGCCCTCGCCGATGTCACCTTTCGCCTGGCCCCATTAATCGCGGCGGATGTCATGGAAATGGTCTCCGAACTTCGCGGCAGGAAACTGCTGGGTGCGTTTCGATCCGAGGCCGCCGCCGATGTGGGCCAACTCACCGACATCCTTCTAGGACTCAGTTGCTTGGCCGTTGAACAGTCGATGATTTCTGAAATCGACATCAATCCCGTTATCGCCGATAGTGATGGCTCCCTTTGCGCCGTGGACGCCCTAATAACGATAGGGCGGGAAGCAGCGCCCGCGCATCACCCTTCGCCCGTGGCGACCGCCGCCATCGGCAGCCTGTTCTACCCCCGTGCCATCGCTTTCGTGGGTGCCTCCGCCCAAATGGGCAAATGGGGCAACATGCTGCTGAGCAACACCATCAGCGGCGGCTACGAGGGCGATATTTACCTGGTGAACCCCAAAGGCGGCACCATTGCGGGTCGCCCGGTATATCCGTCGTTGGCAGACATTCCCGGCGATGTGGACCTGGCGGTGGTCACCGTGCCGGCCGCCAAAGTCCTCGACCTGATCCCCCAGTGCAAGCAAAAGGGGATATCCAACATGCTGCTCATCACCTCCGGCTTCGGCGAGACCGGGTCCGAGGGCAAGGCCCTTGAAACCCGACTGACCGCCGCCGCCGCCGATGCCGGCGTTCTGATATTGGGGCCGAACACCATGGGCATCTGCAATCCCCACATCCGCCTCTATTGCACGGGCAGCCCGGTAAAACCCATTGCCGGGGGTACCGCCATGGTCGCCCAGTCGGGCAACATGGGCACCCAGCTGCTGGCTTTTGCCGAAAATCAGGGCATCGGCATCCGTGCCTTCAGCGGGTCCGGCAACGAGGCGATGATCACCATCGAAGACTACATGGACGGTTTCGAAGTGGACGATGTCACGCGCATCGTGATGCTCTATATCGAAAGCGTTAAAAACGGCCGCCGTTTTTATGAAAGCGCCTGTCGGGTGGGCAGAAAGAAGCCCATCATATTGCTCAAGGGCGGCCAAAGCAAAGCGGGCAACCGGGCTGCGGCCAGCCACACCGGCGCCATGTCGTCGGACAGTCGGGTGTTCGACGCCGTCTGCCGGCAGGCCGGTATTGTCAAGGTGGAGCATCCCATGGACCTGCTGGACCTGTCGGCCGCGTTTTCTTCGGTACCCCTGCCCGCTGGAAACCGGGTGGCCATCATGACGCTGGGCGGCGGATGGGGTGTCGTGACGGCGGATCTGTGTGCCCGGTACGGCCTGGAGATACCGGCGCTGCCGGCCGACATGGTGGCCCGACTCGATGCGCTGCTGCCCCCCTACTGGAGCCGCGCCAACCCCGTCGACATCGTCGGCGAAAACGACCCCGCACTGCCCATGGCCATCATGGAGGCGCTCATGAAATGGGATGGCTGCGACGGCGTCATCAACCTTGGGATCATGGGCCGACAAATTTTTGTGGACCGGACGGTCGCATCCGTGAGCCATGCCGACCCGGATGCCGACCCGGCATTGATGGCGGCGGCAAAACAGCTGCTGGCGGATTTTGAAGCCCGTTACGTCCGGCATATCGTTTCCCTGATGGCCCAATACGGCAAACCGGTATTCGGGGTACGGTTGCTCACCGATGCCGGCGACCCCACGGTATGCCGGGTGGCCGACACCGGCTACAAGGGCGTATTCTACGAAACGCCGGAGCGGGCGGTGAAAGCGTTTTCCAAAATGGTGGAATATGATCGCCACCTCCATCGCATCAAAAGCTGCAGTTAAAATTTTGGGATCACCTTTCAAAGCGTTGGTCGATGAATAGAGGGGCCGAGGGTTCAAGGGGTGAAAAACAACCAGGAAAACAGCATCATCTGCCTGCGGACCGCAAGGCTTTGGGCTGCCTGCATTGAGTGTGCATTTTTGACGGTTCCGTAAAAAGTCCGATATCTGCGTTACGCGTCATCCTTCGT
>CAYUOU010000005.1:0-83355 GCA_964446485.1 uncultured Desulfobacterales bacterium
AAGATCCCTCGCTGCGCTCGGGATGACAGCTTGTTTCGAATGGCACAGCTCATCGTCTGTCATTCCGAGGAGGCACGACGAGGAATCTATGTTTTTCTTTTGGAACTTTGGGACATCGACAACACCGAGATCCCTCGCTGCGCTCGGGATGACACCATTTGCGTTGCATAGACTGTTGATAGAAATGTCATGAAAATTTTCAGAATAATCCGGAAAGGTATAAAATGCCTGACATCATTGTCCACTCAGAGGATCTGACAGTTTCTTTGGACACCGGCTGCGACATCGTCGATATAACGGATGCGTTGTCGGCCTTTGCGCGAGATTCAGGCGTAACGGTCGGGACCCTTGCAGCCACCGTCGTTGGATCGACCGGGTCCATAACCACGATAGAATTCGAACCCGGCGTCGTGGAGGATTTGAAAGCGGCCATTGAACGATTGGCGCCCCGGGGCATTTATTATGCGCACGAGGCCGCCTGGCATGACGGCAACGGCCACAGCCACGTCCAGGCGGCCATGTTGGGCCCCTCGATCAACGTGCCGATTCGTAACGGCCGCTTGCGATTGGGGACCTGGCAGCAGGTGGTGGTGATCAATCACGACAATAAGGCGCGTCGCCGGTCGATTGCGGTGACGATAATTGGGAAGAGATAGGGCCCCAGGATTCGAGGGTTTAAGGATTCACGGGGGCGTTCAGACGATACTCGTCGGCATAACAACGCGTTGAGATGCCTCGTCGCAAGCTCCTCGGAATGACATTTGGGGCCGGTGGAATTTTACATGGAGGATCAACGAAGCCTATTCTTCTAAGGTCGGCGGTTTGCCCGCCTTCTTTTTGAACGCCTTTTCGATATCCGCGAAAAGATTCTTTTTCTTTTCTTCCCGCTCCGCCTTGATATTCTTTACCTTTTCGGTAATCCCTTTTCGCTGCTGGCGGAATTTTTCGAGTTCGGCTTCCATTCCGGGCGCCTGATCCGCTTTGGGGAGATCCTCCAGCGGAAGGTGATCGAGGATGGTGACCTTGTTCCCGAAAGGGCCTTCCAGGATGTTGATGATCGACAGGTCATTCAGTTTGTTGCACATCCGGTAGGCCTGTTCGCGAGAGACGGTGAGCAGATCGCCCACCTCCTCCACCGACGGCGGTCTGTTTTTTTGATGGTCGAGGACCCGAATGGCTGCAACGACCAAATGCCCCTCTGCGTATGGACTCAGTTTTTTCATTGTTGAATCATCCGATGATTAAATAACGCCATGAAATCATGTAGGTTTCTGTGTGCGTCGAGATCCTTGGGAAACCCATTCTGTCAATACGAAACTTCGGTCTATCCGGCCATGACCGTGCTTGACAGCACTTGGCATGCGGAGTAACATCGGCCCGAAATTTGGGCAGGTAAACGGTCCGATTTTGAATCCAGTGCGAAGTTCATCAAGCCTTCAGTCCGGCTGCCAGCAATTCGCCATATATAGCCGCCAACAGGGTGAAATTCAACCATTCGCCGATCCGATGTGGAGGGAACATGACCGAGATCATCGATGTGAGTGCCAGGGAGGTGTTGGATTCCCGAGGAAATCCGACTGTCGAAGCGGAAGTGTTTCTTGCCTGCGGGGCCAGTGGCCGCGCTGCGGTGCCTTCCGGCGCATCCACGGGCAAACGTGAGGCGTTGGAATTGCGTGACAAGCGGGCCAAGCGATACGGCGGCAAGGGGGTGCTCAATGCCGTCAAAAACGTTAACACCGAAATCGCGACTGCCATTCGTGGAATGGATGCCGCCGATCAGGTCACGCTGGATCGGGCCATGATCGCCCTGGACGGCACGCCCAACAAAGCCAAACTGGGCGCCAATGCCATTTTATCGGTATCCATGGCAGCTGCCCGCGCGGCGGCAGATGCTTACGGCCTGCCGCTTTATCGATACCTCGGGGGTATCAATGCGCGCTGCCTGCCGCTGCCCATGATGAACATCGTCAACGGCGGCGCCCACGCGGCCAACAACCTGGATATACAGGAATTCATGATTGTTCCGGTCGGTGCCAAGTCCATTGCCCAGGCCGTTCAAATGGGGGCGGAAACCTTTCACGCCCTAAAAAAGATCCTCAACAAAGAGGGGCACAATACGGCGGTCGGCGATGAAGGGGGCTTTGCGCCCAACCTGGATTCCAACGAAGCGGCCATCACTTATATCATCAAGGCTGTCGAGGCGGCCGGCTACACCGTTGGCAAGGAAATGGGCATTGCCCTCGATGCGGCGGCCAGCGAGTTTTACCAGCGGGGAAAATACGTCCTGGCGTCAGAAAAACGCAAGCTCAGCGCGGAGCAGATGGTGGATTACTACCAGGAACTCATCGACAAATACCCCATCCTTTCCATCGAAGATGGTTTGGCCGAGGGGGATTGGGCCGGCTGGGAAGTCATGACCGATCGCCTCGAGAGCACGATTCAGATTGTGGGGGACGATGTTTTCGTGACGAACCCGAAAATCTTCGCTAAGGGCATCGAGGCCGGCATCGCCAACTCCATTCTCATCAAGCTGAACCAGATTGGAACGGTGAGCGAGACCCTGGACACCATCGAGATGGCAAAGCAGGCCGGCTACACCACAGTGATATCCCACCGTTCCGGTGAAACCGAGGATGCGTTCATTGCCGATCTCGTTGTCGGTGTCAACGGGGGACAGATCAAAACAGGGTCAATGTCACGAAGCGACCGTGTCGCCAAGTACAACCAACTGCTTCGCATCGAGGACGAACTGGGGGCTGGGGCGTTGTTTGCGGAAGATATGCTGTAGGCCGTTGAAGACGTTTTTTTGATAACATGACGGAGGGGTGAATGCCTCCTTACAGTTTGAGTGGCCAGGACACCCGAAAGCGCAGGGTGGCTTGGCCTCTTTTTTTGGCGCGTCAGAGAACTGCCTATGGGCGGATGAAACCATTGGTAAAGGCCCGCCGGCGCTGGTTCCGTGCCGGTGTGGCGTTGATCGCCATATGCCTGGTCATTGCCGCGACCCGTGCACCTGTGTCCGCTTATGTGGTTGAGGGGCCGCACGCCGTAGACCTCATGATCAAGGCCCTGGGCCGGGGCAGGATACTGCAGGTGCGTCAGCGGCTGCGAATCTATGATCTTTCCATGGAGACCGGTGAAAGGGAACTTGTCGAAACGGCCGTTTATCTCTTTCCCGGGCGGTACCGAGCGGAAATACGCTCGGCCAGTATCCAGCGTATCCACGTGGCGGCAGATGGGCGCTCGGTCACCATTATCGACGACAAGATTGCCAGCTTCTCCGTTTCGCCGCTGGATCAGTACAAAGATCTGCTGCTCTGCCGGGAACGATCACAACTCCTTGAGCGATTGACGGCGGCCGGCGTCAATACTTTCATAACCAGCCTGGGTCGATTCGGTGACGCACTGGTCGTCATCCTCGGGGCGCGGTATCCCGATGAAAACCGGCCTCAGGTCTGGCTGGACAAAGATTCCTACCTGCCGCTGCGGTGGATCATTCGGCCGGACGGCCACCCCGACGGGCCGTTTGAGGCGCATTTTCTGGCATGGCAGAAGGTGGGGCAACAATGGTATCCCCGGCGCATCGAGCTGTTTGAAAACAACACTATGATTCGTGAGATCGTTGCGGAACAGGTGCTCACCAAAGCGGATATCCGGCCTGCGGATTTTGATATCGAGGCCCTGCTGGCGAAACACGCCAACCCTTTCCGAAATGCGTCGGGAGACGGTTTGCCCCCGGGCAATGATATCGAGAAGGCCATCGACGATTTCAGAAAACGATTCGAACAGTAACCCCCATCACGCGAACAGCAGTTAAACCGAAAAACTTCAGAGGGTGCGCATGGAAGGAAACAAGAAGTATATTTTTGTAACGGGTGGTGTGCTTTCCTCATTGGGTAAAGGGCTGGCCTCGGCCGCCATTGGCGCCTTGCTGGAAAGCCGGGGACTACGGGTGACGATTCAGAAACTGGACCCTTACATCAACGTCGATCCGGGGACCATGAATCCTTTTCAGCACGGTGAGGTATTCGTCACCGACGACGGTGCGGAAACCGATCTGGATCTGGGCCATTACGAGCGCTTCACCGAAGCAAAACTGGGCAAGAGGAATAACTACACCACCGGCAAGATTTACCACTCCGTCATTACCAAGGAGCGGCGGGGGGATTATCTCGGCGGAACCGTTCAGGTCATTCCGCACATCACTGACGAGATTAAAGAGGCCATCAAGAGCGTTTCCGAAGACGTCGATGTCGCCATCATCGAGATCGGCGGGACCATCGGTGACATCGAAAGCCTTCCCTTTCTGGAGGCCATACGCCAGTTTCGTGCCGACGTGGGAAAAGAGCATGTTCTCTACATCCATCTGACGCTGGTGCCCTATATCGCCACCGCAGGAGAGGTGAAGACAAAACCTACGCAGCACAGCGTCAAGGAACTCCGCAGCATCGGTATTCAACCCGATATTTTACTCTGCCGCACCGACCGCTATCTATCCTCCGGCATCAAGAAGAAGATCGCTCTCTTTTGCAACGTCAGTGAAGATGCCGTCATTACCGCCAAAGATGTGGACTGTATTTATGAAGTGCCCCTGATCTTCCACCGCGAAGGGCTGGACAGCAAAATCGTCGACCTGCTTCATATCTGGACCCGCGCACCGCGGCTCGATGAATGGGAGGAGGTCGTTCGGCAGTTCATGGAACCGAAAAAGTCCGTCACCATTGCGATCGTGGGCAAGTACGTGGATCTCACCGAGAGCTATAAGAGTCTCAATGAAGCCCTCTACCACGGCGGCATGGGCAACGATACCCGGGTTCACCTCAAATTCATCGACAGCGAAACGCTCGCGCCCGACAGCTGCCCCGAGTCGCTCCAAGATGTGGACGGCATTTTGGTTCCCGGCGGTTTCGGGTCACGCGGTATCGAGGGAAAGATCTGCGCGGCGGCGTATGCCCGCGCCGGAAACATCCCCTATTTCGGCATCTGCCTGGGGATGCAGATCGCCGTTATCGAGTTCGCCCGGCACGTCGCGGGGCTCGATGAAGCTAACAGCTCCGAGTTCAACCCCGCCACCCCGCATCCGGTGATTTATCTCATGACCGAGTGGTTCGACGAACAAACCGGGGCCATTGAAAGGCGCGACGAGTCATCGGAAAAGGGCGCCACCATGAGGCTTGGCGCCTATCCCTGCAGGCTTAAGATCGGCACCAAGGCTTATGATGCCTATGGTGTCACAGACATTTCTGAACGGCACCGTCATCGGTACGAATTCAACAATGCCTATATGGAGCGCTTGGAAGCGGCCGGCATGGTCATCAGCGGGACCTCTCCCAGAGAAGATCTTGTTGAAATGGTTGAACTGCCGGACCACCCTTGGTTCGTCGGTTGCCAGTTTCACCCAGAGTTCAAATCGCGTCCCCGAAAACCCCATCCCCTGTTTAGGGAATTCATTCGGGCGTCATTAAAACACAAAGAAAATCGATAGATTCACGCCGTCCACGGTGCTTTTCGGCTTTTCGCGAGGGTACCGTGCCGTCACCGTCGCATGCCGAGCATTTGACCGATGCGATAGATGTAAAGGCGCCAGGGTGAGGCCGTCGGCCTATCGGCAAATACCTGCCGCAGCACCCGTGGCTCCGGGAAAACCATTTCACGAATCATCGCTGCCGCAATTCGCGCCCCTTTGCCCGCCGAAAAGAGTACCAGCGGTGACCAACTTGGCAGTGCGGTATTGTGGTCGCGGCATCGAAGCAGCCGTGAGGTCAACGGGTCGATGGCGCCGGTTGGCGGCAGCAAGGCACTCCGAATCCCCAGCAAGCGGTTTATGAGAAACCCGACGTTGCCCATCTGCCGGGACAAGCCAACCGACCCGGCCCGCGCGACAAGCGCGTCGGTTTTCGCCTTCGACATTCGCTCCAGCAACCGTGCGATATCGACAAGCCAAATCAGGCGATCCACATTGTGCTTGAGGACATGCATGCCGAGATAGAGGACCTGGTCAACGCTGTTCAATCGTTTGGCGGTTGCCGATCTGATCAGAAACGCTTCGGCCCTTTCCACGAACACATTGTCGCTGATCGGGGTCAGCCACTTTCTCGATTTCAGTCGATCGGCCCAGAACAGGTCGGTGTGGATGTCCAGGTTGGTGGCATCTCTTTCCCACGAGCCGGGATACAGCGGGTCCTGATGATAGCCCAGTCGAGCCAGCAGTTTTGAGAACCGATCGACGCTTGATGGTGCTATCAGGAGGTCGATGTCTGACATGGGCCGAACGCCGGGGTCCTTATAGACATCGCCTTGAAGAGACATCCCCTGGAGAATCAACGGATGGATTCCCATTCGGGCGGAATCGCAAAGCAGTTCCTCGGCAGCCGCCATGAGCTTCAGGTTGATTTGAACAGTTTGGTAGTAAACTGCCGCCAGTCGATCCTTATACGATTCCGGCACTTGATTCAGGAGCCCCATTTTTTGAAGGCCGCGATTGAACAATGATGTCAACCCCTCCCTTGAGGCGTCAAGAATCAGTGACTCCCATCGCGGTTCATCTGCAATGGCTCGCTGGAATCGATCCGCTGGTTTCGAGGAGAGATCCCCCAGGGAAACGGCGACCAGAAGCGCCCTATTGGATAAGAATCGGCTCATGAGGGGAGGCAAAGCAATGTTTTTCCTAAAAATCGGTATTCAGGGCACGAGATTTGCCTTTATAAGGGCTCATCCATAAATACCCCTCCCCTTGTGGGAGGAGATCGGGGAGGAGCCCTCTCCTATCAAGTGAGAGGGAGCAGAAGGCTTCCCGCGTATGGGCACTGATTTAGGATATGAACTCCTATGAATTAATGGTTCATTGAACTCGGAGTCAAAAAACACTATTTTGTCGATTGGATCAATGATTGAATACCCCAGTTTCGGATGGCACAACGATACTGATGTATCTGTAACCATGGAGAAATGACCATGCACTGCGCCGCCCTTCCATCGTCAAGGCTTGCTTTTTTACTCGGGGTAACATTTTTCTCGATTATCTTTGGTGCGTTACCTGCGGCCCATGCAGCTATTTTTGCCGGCTATTCAGAATATTACATCCCGGGTCGCGAGCGGCAAATGTGGGATGTATTTTCCGATCTTGACGTGCGCATCGCCGCCAATTTGGGAGGGGCTCCACAATTGGACATTTCCCAGGGGATGCACACAGTGATTTCCATAACTGTCACGGGCGATGATACAACCGTTTACTACGATCACTGGGAAGACGGCTACGACTTCGATCCCAATGATCCAGATAACACGGCTGATCAACAGTGGGTCCGTGATGCGGGCGATGTCATCACCCTCACTGAAAGCAATATTCCAGTTAACCCCCGCGGAACAGCCGTTTACTATGACGGTGGAGACCGCATCTACATTGCAGGTACATCCGCCACCGTATCCAGGACAAGTTGGGCCGAGGATGCCGGGCCGGTGTTTGCTATCTCCTGGGAACTTTTCCCAGTCAAGCCCTTCCTGACAGATTACACCATCCCCGTGGGGCGAGATATTGCAGTAAACGCCCCCAATTATAGTGATTTTGAGAGAGTGTATATTCTGGTTCAGTCGGTGACAGACGGCAATACCATTCAGATCGACGACCCCACCACGCCTTTCGTTGATGTTACGACGACCCTGAATCGGGGCGAAACCACAGAGCTTTTCAACACCAATGCGGGTACTCACGTCACCGGATCGGCTCAAGTGCAGGTGCATTTCATCGTCGGATCGGATACGCGGAACCGATATGAGGCGCGGGGGTTCAACGCCATGCCCGAAGCGCTTTGGGATAACGAGTATTACAGCCCCGTGGGGGGATTTACCAACGGTGACACCGACATATATCTCTATAACCCGCATTCGTCGTCCATCATCATTTTTTATGAGGATTCGCTGGGGCAGGGCGCATTTGTCATACCGGCCAAGAGCACGGTCAGCTACCAGGACGGTGCGGGGCGCTTTGTTCCCATTGGGTCCGGTGTCTATTTGACCTCTGACAACATTTTTTGGGGAATTTCCTCCGCGGACGCGGAGTCGCGCACCTATGACTGGGGGTTTTCCCTTGTGCCGGTCAATTTTCTCACCGACGAGTATTATCTAAGCTGGGCGCCGGGCACCTCCGAGGCAGCGCCGACGGCCAATGGGTCGCCGGCATTCGTCACCCCGATTTTCGACGATACAATCATCAACATCGACTTCAGCCCGACAGACGGTATCATCGACCAGACTGTAACGCGCAACCGCCTGGAGACCATCAAGGTGTTCGATCCGGACAACGACAACTCTGGGATGCGCATCTTCGCGAGCGCCCCCATCGCCGTGGCCTGGGGGCAGGATCCCGACACGGCCGGCACCGGCAACCCTTATCTTGATCTCGGGACGGCCAATCTGCCCATGCCGCCTGATTGGATCGATCTCACACTGGGACTCGAAAAAACCGCCGACCCCACGGTGATCGCTCCGGTGGCGGGCCAGCAGACGCGTTTTACCCTGGTCGTCAGCACCTATGACTTTCCGGTAAAAGGGATCGCCGTCCAAGACGTCCTTCCCGCGGGCTTTAGCTATGTGAACAACAGCACCGTGATCCAGTTGCCCGACAACACCGCCCTTGTCGGCGTCAGTGCAAATCCGGCCATTTCCGGCCAGACCCTCACCTGGGACAACGCGACGCTCAACAACCTGGACATGGCCGCCGCGGAGACGCTCACCATCACTTACGACACCATTATCGACGGGACCGTGGTCAGCGGACAATTTGCCAATGCCGCTCAGGCCTCGGGCAGCCGATTGTTGGGCTCCCAGGTCTTTTCGCCGTTCGACAATGCCATCATCGATGTGGCGCCGCTTGTGATCGACAAGGACTCGATTACGAAGACCGTTTCCAGCGGTGGGACGGCGCAGTACACCGTCAAATTCCAGAACATCAGCGACATCGACGCCACCGGTGTTAGCATTAGCGACACACTGCCAGCAGGTTTTTCCGTTGTCAGCACGGACAGTATCGTCACCACGGCCGGCGTATCGCCGCTGGGACCGGCAGCGCCGGCAACCGTTCCCAACCCTGGAGACACCAATCTGACATGGGGTCCGTGGGATGTCGACAGTTTGGGAGAGGTGCTGGTTACGTTTACCGTTGCCGTGGCAGCTACCGTGGCCCCGGATGTCTACGACAACACCGCTTCCGCCGATGCCACCTGGAACGGCAGCCTGGTTTCCATCGATGACAAAGGGGAAGTCGCGCAGGACTTGGGCACCCCAAGCGGAGAAGACCCCGAAGACGATGAAGACGTGGAAGTGGTGTCGCTGCTGTTGGACATGGATACCACAACGGACACCATCGCCGCCGGCGGTCAAGCCACGTACGTCATTACGGTCCAGAATGACAGCACCGCCACCGTTTCAGGCGTGGATATATCGGCGTCGCTGCCGCCGGGATTCACCTATGCCAGTACATCAAGCATCGCTATTACCGATAGCGGCACACCCGGCGACACGACTCGGCCGACCACCACAAGTCCTTCCGTGGGGGATGTCAATCCCCAGTGGGGAACCTGGAACATCGGTCCGGGCGATGCCGTCACCATTACGCTGGTGGCGGACGTTGCGGGAAGCGTCGCGCCGGGCACGTATGATGCCAGTGCATTCGCAGACAGCCCGCTTACGGGCCTCATCGATGATGCCGGCCCTGTTGCCGGCGACATTCACACACTGCCTTCGGACACCGGCACCGATGAGGACGTCACCGTCGAGACAGCGGTCCTCACCATCGACAAAGACGCTGTGGTAAAAAATGCCGTCCGCGGCAGCACGGCAGTGACCTGGCAGATTGTGGTCGCCAATAGCGGCACTGCCGATGCAACCAACGTTGTGATCAGTGATACGCTGCCCGCTGGATTCGCCTTCAACAGCAATGACGGTGCGCCGGTCGAGATCAACGCGTCCAGAGGGGCCGCCGTGGATCCTTCCGTTGGAGACACGGTCTTGACATGGGAGCGGTGGACCATTCAGCCGGGCGGCTCAGTGACGGTGCGATTCATCGCCGATGTGGCTGGCGGTGTTGCGCCGGGCAGCTACGACAATACGGCGGAGGCCGGCAGCGACCAGACCGGGCTCATCTCGGACGACGGCGCCGTGGGCCAGGATACCGGCACCCCGCCGCTCGAGGACCCTGAAGACGACGAGGACGTCTTCATTTTTGATGCTCCCACAGGCGACCTGGCTGTCTCCGTGGCGCATACCCAGGATGTGGATACCGATTTCATCGACTATCTCATCGACGTGATCAATAACGGGCCATCGGATGAGACCGGCCCCACGTCGGTGACAGTGACGCTGCCCCCGGGGATCGATTACCTTGGCTTCTCCGGAAGTGGCTGGAGCTTTGTTTCTCAATCGGGACAGGATGTTACATTTTCTTACACTGGCACACTGCCGGCCGGCTCGAGCTTGCCGCAGCTTACTGTCAACACTGAGATCACTGCCCCACCGCCGGCCAATCCCATCGCGACGGCGACGGTGAGCGGTGTGCTGCCGGACCTCGACTTGTCCAATAACACCGGCGCCGACCCGTTTGCGCCCAAAATCGCCGATCTGTCCACTTCCACAAAGACCGTGTCCGATCTCAATGGCGGCGATGTGGAGCCCGGTGATGTGCTGGCATACACCATTACCCTTGTGGAGACCGGCGGCAAGCGCGCCAAGTTCGTCTCCGTCACCGATGACATTCCCCCAAACGTCAACGGGTTCACGGTGACACAGTGGCCGACCACGCCGTATACCGACGACTCCACCGTTGCGGGGTCGGGCGCCAACGGCACGGGGATTCTCGATATCAACAACTTCGATGTGCCCAAAAACAGCACCATGGAGATTACGTTCCAGGTGACCGTGGATCTGGGATTGCCTGACGGAGCAGGCATCGACAACCAGGCCGTTATCGACAACCCTCGCGGCGCCGGTGCTTCCCCCTCGGCGCCAACCATTATTTTACGCGCCTCGGCGTTGCCGGGAACGGGCACCAAGCCACTCTACCTTTTCGGCAACACCGACTTGAGCCGGCAGGTGCCGTCGTCGGGTCAGGCCACCATCACCCTCGACAACACCAACAATGCCAATGCCGGCGACCCGCCGTCCGAAAACGTTGTGTTCACTTTGGTGCCGGCTTTGCAGCAGGAACTGCGCATCGATAGCTCAAGCGGCAACATTTTGCTCACCGTGTGGCTGGCCAGGCAGGATTGGGCGACCTGGCGAAGGTTGTACGCGCGCCTCGATGCCACCGGCGCATTGAATGCCCGCATCGGGACCTACCTCAACCCGTCCAACAACGAGGTCATGCCCGATACGCCGACACAGTACAATATCGACATTCCCATCGACACCGTTGTCTGGCCGGCGGGGGGTCCAGATGATGAAATTGTTCTGCCAGCAGGAACTGCCATCACGCTGACCCTTGCCAGCTACGAGGTCACGGGTGCCTCGGCCGGCAACCGTCAGATCATCGTGCACCCCGACGAAGGCGATCTCGCCTCACGTTCCCAGGTGCGCCTTACGGCCAATTCCATCATCAATGTTGATGCCGTGACATTTTACGACGACGCCTATCCCGCCGGGGCCTTGATCAGCAGTGCCATACCCGGCACAACCGTTTACATCCGTGCCGACATCAGCGACCCCTTCGGGTTTGCCGATGTGACCGGTGCCACCCTCGATTTGATCGATCCCGTCGGCACCGTTCAGGTCAACGACGGCGTGATGACCGCGGTGGCCGACAACGGTACCGACTCAAAAACATTCGAGTACGAATACACCGTCCCGTTGAATGCCGAGCTGGATTTCTGGATGGCCTATGTGACCGGCCAGGAAGGTGAGGAGGGCACCGTTACGGATATCGGTCAGAACACCATTAATATCACGACATTGACCGGCGCGGATCTGGCCGTATCGAAAACCCACTCCGATACCCTCACCTTCAACCAGACCGGCGACTTTACCATCCGTGTGACCAACAACGGGCCCGAGGACCAGACGGCCAATGTGGTGGTGACGGACACCATACCTGCAGGAATGAGCTACGTTTCCAGTTTAGGCAGTGGTTGGACGGTGAACACCAGTGCCGATCCCACAATCACCTGGACGTATTCGGCCAACCCGGCAACACCGGTGGCCGCTGGATTCGACCTTCCGCCCATTGCCCTCATCGTATTGGTGGGTGACAGCGCCACTGCACCGTCGACGATCCAGAACACCGCATCGGTGAACTTAGGTGTCGGCGAAAACAACCCCGGGAACAATGCGTCGATTGACACGGTGAACATTCTCGCCCTCGGGGTCGACAAGTCGGTGGACGTTTCGGGTGCCTACTATTACGCCGGCGACAACCCCGGTGATGAACTGACCTACACCGTCACCGTCACGAACAGTTCCGACGGCGTGGTGAGAAACATCGACGTTACGGACAATATTCCCCCGGGGGTTACTTATGTGCCGGCGAGCACCCAGGTGACAGCCCCTGACCACCCGATCCGTGTCACCGAATACTTCCTCGGCATCGGCACGTTTTCAGGCACTACCTACGATTTGATCCTCAACCACGACCTGGTCGAAGACTACTTCGTCATCATCCAGGGCAGCGACGGAGACGGCTCCGGGGGCGGCAACACCGGGCCCCGCGAGAACTACGTTGCCATCGTTGCGGATCCCTTCGGCACGGGAGATTTGACCGGGCTGTCGCGACCGGATGCCATTACACTTGAACGTGGCGCCGCCGACAACGATTGGTTGGGGGTGGTCACTGTCGTGGAATCCATCCAGCCTAGTGATCCGGATGGATTCCAACTGCTGGATGTCGTCGAATTGTCTCAAGGCGCCGGGGCCACCTCGGGCAGCGGCAACGCGGCGTTGGGATGGTCGGACATCGATCAGGTGGTGTTGTTTGGCAGCGCCAATGGCGCCGGCTGCCGGACCGGTGAGGCCAGCAACAACAACATGGTGACCTGCTGGAGCCGGCTCTTTCCATCAGGGGCATCGCAAATCAACTGGACCCGCAATGCCGGCGGCGCAACGCTGGGGGCAGCTACCGCCACGGTGATGGCGACCCAGTGGGGCGGCAACTGGGATGTTCAGCGTGCGCGGGTGAACGGCACCAACGGCGGCGACGGCGCCAATGCTGCGGGCGAATACAACACGCAAACCATATCCTCCGTCACCCGGGCGAACACGTGGGTCTGGGGAACTGGCCACACCGACGACAACGGCCTTGGCGACGGGGCGGAAGGCATGCTGATTACGCTGGGCAACGGCGTCAACCAAAACACCACTGAAACAACGGTGGCTGTGGCCTCGGAAAACAACAATACGGAAGTGGATGTGGACGTCTACGTGATGAGCCATCCTGAACTCACCGTTGACTACCGGTTCAAGGCCGATGGCGACACCAATGCCCTCACCGTTGACCAGACGGTGGATGCCGCCCAGGGATGGCGAATGGCGCAGGTCACCAACGGATCCGGCGGTACGGGTACCGCCTACCCGCGGCCGCTGTGGTCGGCACGGTACACGGCCGACGATACGGTTCGACTGGAGCGGCGCCGCTCCGGCCAACCCTTTCCAGCCTGGTTGCAGGGCGTCAATTTTTCAACCATGGGTGCAGGCGCCACAGCCACCAATCCGGGCGGTGCACCGCCGACGCTGATATCCGCGGACGACGGATACAGCCTGTTGCCGGGTGAGTCGCTGATGGTCACCTTCAAGGTGGTTGTGGACAATCCGTTCAGTTCAGGCCCGCTGAACAACGCCGTGCTGGTGACCGCGGACGGGTTTACCGACACCGCTGTCGCCACCCAGCCGCTACAGGTGAGAACCCTGGGTGTGCCCGACTTCACTGACGACATCGGAAACCCCATCAGCGGCGGGGATGTAAGCAAGCCGGATTTCGAATACACGGGCGATGCCACACAGCCGGCATTCCTGAAACTTGTGGACAATGACCGAAATGCGGACATCGATGCCATCGATACCGTGGTAACGACGGTGACCAACCCGGATACCGGTGACAGTGTTACCGTGACGCTTTATGAAACCGGCCCGGACACGGGTATTTTTACCAACGACATTCTGGGCCAGCGATTTGAGATGCCCCTTGTCTCTTGTGAAGACCCCAAACTCAACTGCTGCAGCGATATCCCCAGCGACCCGCAGTGTGACCAAGCGGCCAAAGACGCCCTTCCCACGGCCGCCGAGTCTCTGTGGGTACAGCCGGGAACGACACCGGGACTGCAACTGGTCTATGAAGACCCCGCAGACAGTACCCGGGACACTGATACGGCGACGGCCTTCATCGCCACCGCAGTGGTGCTCTCCGACGTGGGGGCCTATGCGGTGAACGGTGAATCCGTTGTTTACTGGGAGACCGCCTCAGAGGTGGGCACGGCGGCGTTCAACGTGTTGCGAAAAGCCGATGGCGATGCTGCCTGGCAGCCTGTCAACGAACGGCCCTTGGCCAGCCTCAGGGGTCGCCCCCAGGGCGGCGTCTACCGGCTGGCGGACCCGACTGCGGTATATGGCGATGTCGTTAGTTATTTGCTGGAAGAACTGGAAATCTCCGGCCGAACCAATCGCTACGGCCCGTTCAACGTGACTGTCGGCGACATGCCTGCCCGCTTTGCCGACCTTGACGGGATGACCGGTGATTTTCACAAAGCCCCTCATGCATACAATGGCCTGCCTCTGCCCAAGATCCGATTGGCGCTGTTTTCCAGGGCGGCTCTCTCGGCGCCGGACCCCGGCACCGCCATCAAGATCAGCGTCACCCGGGAAGGCCTCGTCTTCATCGGCGCCCCCCAGATCGCCACCTTGCTGGGGATCGATGACGGCGATGTGATCAACGGCCTGCCTTACGGCGAACTGGTCCTCACTAGAGTGGGCAAGATCGTTCCTTATCAGCCGGCGGCAGATGGTTCCGGACTCTACTTCTACGGCGCCGCCATCGAGAGCCCCTACACCGACAGCAATGTCTACTGGCTGCGCCAGGGCAGCGGTCTCGTCATGACCGGCGGCGACGACGCACGGGGAGATGTCACCGGTGTGGACGGTGTGACGCTGGCGGACGCCATTGCGGCCCTGAAGGCCGTGTCGGGCGTCTCAGCCGCCGACGTCCGCGGCGATTACTCCGTGTTTAACGCCGACGTCAATGCCAACAACCGCGTGGATCTGGCCGAAGCCGCCTACGTGGTCCAGGCGCTGGCCGGTCTGCGAGCCGTGCCCGCCGGTGGCGGGGGTGTCATTCCCGCTGCTTCGTCCCAGAGCTTCACCGCCACGGTGCGCCAGGAGCAGGACCTCATTGCGCTCACGGATTATTTCAAGGATCCTGCCGGCGACTTCTGGGTGTGGGGGGCCATGACTGCCGGGGATTCGCCCAATGACGTGCTTGGCGGGACGTTTTATCTGGAAGGCTGGACGGGCGACGGCCCGGTGTCGCTGTCCATCGATCTTTTTGGCGGCACCGCCGACAACCATTGCGTCCAGGCCGCCATCAATCTCGTACCCGTCGGCGACAAACAGTGCTGGAGCGGCGTTGCCCCTTATCGATTTGAGGTGCCGGATGTTTCCTCGGCCCCCATCAACAATGACGGGACGGACATCTTATCCATCCAGGCATTGACCGACAACACCCTCGTTTTCAGCACGGTGGCTCTCGATGGCATCGACGCCACCTATCCGAAGGCGATGACCGCTATCGGCAATATGCTCACCCTCACCGGCGACGGCGCGGAAACCGTTACCATCGATGGGTTTGCTTCTCCAGACATCACGGTGTTTGATGTCGCAGACCCCGACCGGCCCAGAATCGTAACCGACCGGCTGGTGGACGGCGCCCCCGAAAATTATCGGGCCAGTTTCCGCCCGGCCGACGCCGACACACCGTATATCGTCGTGGTGCCCAACCCACTCGCCGCCCCCGATGCCATGGTGGCCATTGACGACAGCGATTTGACCCATCCGGACACGGCCATCGACTACCTCGTCATCGCACCGGCCTCGATGACCACGACCGCCCAAGCATTGGCCGACTACCGTGCCAGCCAGGGGCTGGCAAGCCGTGTCGCCGCCTTCGAGGAGGTCGTGGATGCATTCAACAACGGGTTCCGGAGTCCCGAGGCGATCAGGAATCTGCTGGCCTTCGCCGTGGCCAACTGGCAGCGTGCCCCGCAGTTTGTGGTTCTTGCCGGCAACGGCACATACGACCACAAGAACGCCGAAGCCAAGAACGATAACCTCATACCGACCCTGCTCGTGGGAACGCCCCAGGGGCTTTTTGCATCGGATCAACTGCTTGCCGATGTCGGTCCTGTCGACGGGCTGCCGGATCTCGCCATCGGCCGTCTCCCTGCGCTGGATGAGGCCGAATTGACGGCGATGATCGATCACATCATCGCCTTTGAATCGGGCAGCGGTGACTGGCGCACCCGTGTTATCATGAGCGCCGGAACCCCCGAGTTCCCGGGCGAAATCAACGATTTCACCGCTGACAGTGATTCCGTGGAGACCCTGCTGCCTGACGGCCTGACCATTGACCGCGTCACCATGAGTTCGGGTGCCGGCAACACCGATCTGATGGCATCGTTGAACACCGGCGCCGCCTTGTTCAATTATTTGGGGCACGGCGGCTACGACCGGTTGGCCGGTGCGGGACTGCTGACGCTGGATGACATCCCCGGCCTCACCAACAATGGATCGCGGCCGGTCCTATCGGCGCTCACCTGCATCGTTGGCAATTACGGCATTCCCGGCATCGACGCCCTGGGCGAATCCATGCTGAAGGCTGCCAATGGGGGAGCCATCGCCGTCTGGTCGCCATCAGGCCTTTCCATCAACGAAAAGGCCGTGTGGTTGAACCAGGAATATGTTCGACAGCTGCGCGCAACGGATGACGATCGTTTGGGTAGCGTCATCCTGAACGCCCTGCACGCCTATTACGGGCAATCAGGGGATGGTCTGCTGGTGGGCATCTACAACCTTCTGGGAGATCCTGCACTGCGGATTCCCGTGGAAATTATCTATAGTGGAGAAATCAATTAGCATGCATTCGTCTGTCATTTTCCGTGACGCCGTCTATGAAAAAGCGCCGGACATCGTCCACCGCGATATTGCCGGTGAGAATCTGCTGGTCCCCATCAGGGGTAAACTGGCAGACATGCAGCGTATCTACGCGCTGAATGCCGTGGCGGATTTCATCTGGGAGCGCATCGACGGCGCTGCCTCTGTTAAAGCGATCTCCGATGCCGTGGTGGCGGATTTTGATACCGACGCGGCTCAGGCGGCAACCGACGTGCCGGCCCTGATCGCCGAGTTGTATGACGCCGGACTCGTCGTCAAGGTTCGCTGAATCATGGACGGTTGCCGGTATTCCCTCATCAATGACCCCGCCTTCCTCGATGAGATGACCGAGAAGGTGACCGCAAAGCGGGTTCCAGTCGCCGGCAGCATCGATCTCACCCATCGCTGCAACCTTAGATGCATCCACTGCTACCTGGGCAGCGCCCGCAGCGGCGAATCGGCATCCCTTGAACTGCCCACCGACAAGTGGCATGCGCTCATCGACGAGATCACCTCTGCCGGATGCCTGTTTCTGCTCCTCTCCGGCGGCGAGCCCCTGCTGAGGCCGGATTTTGTTGATATATACACCCATGCCAAGCAAAATGGGCTTCTGGTTACCGTATTCACCAACGGCACCCTGCTGAGCGATGCACTGGCCCAACGGTTTGCCGACCTGCCGCCGCATGGCGTAGAAGTCAGCATTTACGGCGCGACTCCGGCCACCTATGAGCGGGTTACCGGCGTTTCGGGGGCCTTTCAGAGCACCATGGCGGGGATCGAGCGGCTCGCCGATGCCGGTGTACGCTACAGCCTGAAATCCATCCTCATGACGGTGAACGCAAAAGAGCTGCCGGCCATGAAGGATTTCGCCGCTGCCCGGGGCGTGGATTTTCGGTTCGACCCGGCCATTTTCCCCTGCCTGAACGGTGATCGCGGTCCCCTCGATTTTCGCGTGGATGCCAGGACGGCGGTGGCCCTTGAACTGGACGACCCCGAGGCGCTTCGCCAGTGGGCGGCCTATTACGGCACCATGAAGAACTGCCCTGTGCTGGATCGCCTCTACGGATGCGGCACCGGCCAGACCGCCTTCCACATCGATCCCGCCGGGTTCTTACAGCCATGCCTGCTGGTGGATCAACCGCGTTACGATCTAAAGACCGGATCCTTTGAAACAGGGTGGCGCGAAGTAATCCCGGAGATCCGCCGGCGATCGGCCGGCGACGGATTCGGTTGCAACGCCTGTCCGAAGCGGGTATTATGCGGCATGTGTCCGGCGTTCTTCCGTTTGGAAAACGGTGCGGAAGACATCCCCTCCGATTACCTCTGCGCGCTGGGCGCACACCGCCTTGAGCGAATTTTGCAGCATATGAAGCTAAGGAGTGAGACATGAACGATTCGGATGATGCCCAGAGGGAGAAGCGATTCTACGAGAAGCCAGTGCTCCGCATCATCGAACTGGCCGCCGAAGAAGTCCTGGCCGTCGGGTGTAAAACCCAGCAGGTGGGCACCAGCGGATTTGGCAACGGCAAGGCCATCTGCACCTTTCCCCGCCAGTGCTACGGTCCCGGTTCCTGATCGCCTCCCCCAAACGATTGCTTCGCCATGGCGGGCGTCAAGAGGTTGTTCGGCGTCACCTTTTCCCATGTGTCCCCTCTCGTCCACGCTTTTTCAAACCCATCCATGAGTCCGGTCGCCGAAAGCGTTGCCCTGCCGAAGGATCGAGCACGCCCATGAACTTCATGTCGATAATACTGCGGCGCTTGGCACTGGCGTATCACCGAACCCAGGATCGGGTGCTTCTCGCTCGGGGCGTCATCTTTACCGGCACGCCGGCCCTCCGGTTTGCAGACATCGAAAATTACTACTCCCATGCCGCGATTCACCGCCTGGAGGGGTTGGGCCTTCCTCGGGCTCTGGGGCGGCCCGGCATTGCACCTCACGCCTGGTTCGCCGACCCGCAGAGCGCCGCCGCTATCGGCCGCCGGCATGGTGGATACGCGACCGGAGCGCTGTTTGAGGCGATCATGGCGGATTTTCCTGTGGGTGTCGTGCTCATGCCGGAAAACCGAGTGACCGGGGGGCACATTCAATCACCCCACTCAGGTCCGGTGCCTTTCACGGTGTATGCCAAGGCGGTGACGGCCGTCGCCCGTAGGTATGCCGGAAGACCCGCCGTGACGCCTGGCGCATCGGCAGCGCCGAACCGGACGGCAGAGCACCGGCTGTTTGCACTGGTGCAGGTCGCTGACGACATTTCAGGTGCCGCCGTATTCCAACGCTCACCGGGGAGTGATCTCTACCGATTGGCCCTTATCGGCATGCGGAAGCGGGGAGCAACGCCGACGGGCGCCGCCGCCCGCCGCCTGGACCACCGGGCGTTTAAAAGATTCATTGAGGCCATCCGGTTTTGGCCTGGCGTGACCTTTGATTTTATCGGCGCTGCCGAGCCATCGGCTGCGGCAATGGGGTTCAGTCTGTTTCGATACTTGAGAAATAGTGAAATGCGGCGCCTTAACGCCCTCTCCGCCGAAGCATATGCCGCCGAGCGCCGCAGCGTGACCGCCCACCGATACCCGGCCTTTCCCCGGCGTGCCGTCGTTACCCGCGGCGATACGTTGAAGGCCATGCTCAAGGAGATTCCCGGATGGGTGCTTCGAATCGGAAGGTCCAGTCAACATCTTAAAAGGGCTTCCGGCAAGGGGGGGGCGTGAAGACGCTTGCCACCGTGACGATTGCCGGGGTCGCCCTTGCCATGAGAGGGGATTCGACCATCGTCATCAGGGAAAAAGCGGCGGCCATGCAACCGTTCTTCCATTCTGGACCGCGTGAATCCGAGCCGGGTGCCGAAGTGATCGACATCGTACTCCACCAGGCGACCGAACCTCCGGCCATGGCCGGGCTGGTCAAATCCTTTGACAGTGGTGACGCCTGGTCCCTTTGGACATCCGATACCCGTGCGGTTCTGAGACTCCAGCCGCCCGGGGCGGACATGGCACTGTGGCATCTGGACATGGATGCCGCATTTACCAGAGGAGCGCTTTACTGCCACGGTGATTATTGGTTGAATGGGACCTCGCAACCGACGGTGAGCAACCCGCTGCGATACCCCCTGGATCAGATCCTGGTGATGCTTCACCTGGCGACGCATTTCGGGGTGGTGCTTCACGCCGCGGCTGCGGTGATCCGCGGGCGGGGATTTATTTTTCTCGGCCGGTCCGGAGCTGGGAAAAGCACGCTTTCCACGCTACTGGCCGCGGATTGCCGGGTGACGTTGCTGAGTGACGATCGGATCATCGTTCGGCGGGTGCGCGGCCAATGGATGGCATACGGGACCCCATGGCCGGGCGATGCCGGCATCGCCCGCAACCACGGCGTTCCCCTGGCGGGAGGCTGCCTGTTATCCAAGGCGGACCCATGCACGGTGACGCCATTGACGCCCAAAAATGCATTGACAAGGCTGCTTCCCGTAACGTCAATACCGCTATTTGACCGGAAACGAAGTGATGCGGTGTTGTCCTCCTGCGAATCCCTCACCGCCGAAGTGCCCATGTTCGAGCTGCAATTTTCACCGCGACCGGAGGCGGTTTCCCAAATCATACACTTGGCCGGTTCCTAAGGGCTGCCCATGTTTTCGGCGCCTTCGACCATCGATGCCTCGCGAAGCGACATCACCGCCTTCATGGCTGACGCCTTGAAAACCGGAGCCGCCGTGAGCGTGCGGGTGACCGGCAAGAGCATGCGGCCCCTGACCCCTTCCGGCACGCGACTGGTCATCGCGCCGGTCAAAGCAGCGGCGCTGGTCCCAGGGGACATCCTGTTTTATCGCAACACACTAGGGGCCGGCGTCATTCACCGCATCCTGAGGATCGATGTCGACCCCATCGTCGGGCGCCAGTTTCGCACCAAAGGCGACGCCGCGTTGGCTTTTGACGAACCGGTGCGCTCGGATCAAGTGCTGGGCCGTGTCGTGCGTATCGAGCGGCTTTTCAAAAATGGGCGGCGCTGGGTGGTGGACCTCAACGTCCGCCGCTGGGTATGGGCAGGGGCAGCGATTGCCCGGTTGCAGTGGATGGGAAGTAAAATGATCCTCAAACTGCTCGGGTTGATACGGCGATAGCGCGGGGTCGTTCGCAACGTATTAAGTTTTCGGTGAGTGAAAAGGCGGCTTGCAATACAAATCGCCGGCGACCTTTCATCATTGCACGCCGCCCAACAACGCTTCGCTTCATACGGTTATGCATGACGCGTCTAAATCCGTCACATCGTCATTCCGAGGAGGAACGACGAGGAATCCGGGTGTTCATTTGAAGTGACGGAAAAATCGGCAAGACCAAGATCCCTCGCTACGCTCGGGATGACATCCGAGGGGGTTTTAGGGGCTTGTCTTACTTCAACTTTGGAACAAACACCTCGCCACCTACTTGCCATTACGCTGCTGCACGATGCCTTCGGCGATCTTCTCCGCCGAGAGGCCGAAAAGATCTTCCGTGGCAACGGTGTCCAACAATTCCCGCTCCCATGCTACGGAACTTTCCTGGACGATGTTTTTGATCCGTTCGTATTTGCCGCCGAGTGCCTTCACTTTCTCTTCCAGGGTGGCGCTGGAACGATAGGCTACATGGAGCAAAAGCATGTGGGAGATGACATTGATTCCGACGTCGCTGCTGGAGAGGATGGGTATGACAACGATGTTGCGGTTGTCTTTTCTGCCTTTGCCCAGGTAGACGTTCCCCTCCCTGGCGATGATGCGCTTGGTCCCTTTGAGACGTGGATCGCTTTCCACACGTGAGGGGAGCGGGGCCAGGGAGCCGTCCTTTTCTTCCACATGAATGGCGGTGGCGTCGGTGGGCTCTCCCAATGTACTGAGGCCCTCGATGCGGTACCGGATGGCGCCGTGGATCTCCTCGATAATGGGGCTGACGTTTTTCATCACCAGCACATTCCGGTTCGTGAGCTGGGGCGTCGTGAAGCCGAACCGCTTGAGCGCGTCGAAGAGCACCCCTTCGAGTTTTTCCGCGATGCGGCTGGTCCCAACGGTGACGGTCTTTGCCTGGTGCTTGATGGCGTCCACAGGGCGCGCCATGGTGTTGATGGCTGTCGACAGCCGGTCGGCCAGCGTGTTGAGCATGTTGGCCGCCGTTCCTTTGACACCGAAGTCCAATTCGAAATCGGAAACGGGAAGTCGGCCGGCGATGTACTTCAGCGCCAGCGCCAGGTCGGTGGCCGTGTCGAGGCCGAGGGCGGCCGGCAGGCGGTTTCCGGTCTCCAGTTTTCGAAATTCCTTGTAAAATTCCAGGATGAATTCCCGAAACGATTTTTCGAGGATGAGTTCGTAGACATCCATGCCGTTTGATTCCGCGGCCAGGATCCGTTGCCGCAGCCGTTCCAGGAAGGTGAAAAAGAACCCGGAACTGGCGTTGATGGCCAGCGCGGCATGGTAGCCCCAGAGGTGGCCGACCAAGGTGTTGGTAATGGGGGCCAAGTGCTCGCTTACCGGCGGCACATGAAACACATCCGCGGCATAGGGTGCGAAGCGCTGCTCCCCCGCATCGGTGATGACTACGGGGATGGCCTTGTGCGCGTGAAAAATGGCCGTGTCTTTAATGATGTCGCCCAGCACGGCCTCACGGGTTCCGGCGGCGCAGACGATGATGAGGGGTTCCGAGGAAAGATCGATGTGCTTTTTGTCTTCGACAAAATCCGATGAAATGGTCTTGTAGCAAAGTTCACTGAGCTTGATGCGGATTTCGTCTGCCGAGGCTTTGTTTGGTCCGCTGCCGACGGCAGCCCAGTAGGTCCTGCCGGCGGCCAGCCGTTCGGCAGAGGCGGCAATGGCCTGCTGCTGGGTCAGGATTCGGCGCATGATTTCCGGCAATTGCCGGAGTTTGTTGAGTTCTTCGGAGATGAAGGCCGCATCCCGATGACCGGTGGATTTAACCATGAACAGCCCCAGTAGTGCGCCGGCAACAATTTGCGAGTAGAACGCTTTTGTGGATGCCACAGACATTTCGATGTCCCGGCCGCTGCTGGTATACATGACGCCGTCAACCTTGAAGGTGATGTCGGAATCCCGGCGGTTGACGATGGCCAGGGTGGCGGCCCCCCGGTCCCGAACCATGTCCACGGTGCGGTTGGTATCCGTGGTGGTCCCCGACTGACTGATAGCGATCACCAGGCTGTCGGCCATGGACCTGCCGCCGTTCGCTTCCCGAAGCTTGAAGCCGCTCAACTCCGAGGCCTTGAGCGCCGTGATGAAAAGCTTCGGGTCGCTGAAATAGGTGTTGAGGATATCCGCGCAGGCCATGGCCGCCACACCGGCCGTGCCCTGTCCCACGAAACAAATCCGACGAATCGTGCCCTCGGCGATGCCCTCAATGATGGCCGATGGGCAGGTGTCCTCGTCGAGGCTGACCGTGGTGGTGCCGTCTTTCCGGCCGGTGGAGCGCCATCGATTCTGCAGCGTGCGCGCCACGCTGGCCGGGGATTCGGAGATTTCCTTTAGGAAATAGTGGTTAAACCCCTGTCGGTTGATGTCCCGGGAGGTGATTTGCGTCTGCTTGATATCTTTTTCAGAAAAATCGACGGGGGTGCCGTCGTAATAAACGGCGCTGAGTCCCTTGAGATGTCCCGCATCGGCCTGATCCAGAACGAAGATTTGCCCCTGGGTAGGACCGTCTTTGCCGGTGACCACCTTTTCTCCTTCCAGCTTGATGTAGCGCTGGGTGGCTTCGATAAACCCATAAATTTCCGAGGTGGCCATGAAATGATCGGCGCCCAGTCCGATAAAGACGGTCTGGCCGCTGCCCTTCTGGGCGATGAAGAGTTTCCCCGGGGCGAAATCCGTCTGCATGGCGATGGCGTGGGAGCCTTCGAACATGTTCACTGTTTTTCGGAAGGCCTCGGCCACGTCGTTGCCGTCGCTGATGTGGGCGGCCACGAGAAGGGGAATGATTTTTGTGTCGGTAGTCACCTCCGCGGGCATCTGCACCCCCTGTCGGGTCAGTTGGCCGCGGAGCTCCTGGTAATTATCGATGTCCCCGTTGAGACAGACATGAACGATGCCGCGGTCGTCTCTGACGCTGCCGGCTTCCTGATGATCCACCGGGTGGCAATTGACGGCATTGATGGCCCCCACAGAGGCCCAGCGGGTGTGGGATAGGATGGAGTCCAAGCGATGGGGCAGACTCACGATGGTTTGCAAGATCGCATCCTGTTGGATGGCGGACCGAATACGACGGATATTGTCGCCCAGTCTGCCGATCTCTGCGGCCACTTTGTAGACGAAGGCCAAGGTGACCCGGCGGCCGTTGGTCGCATCCCCGTGGCGGGCGACCCGGATGCCGCTGTCCACCAGGGGGTTCTGGTTGCGGCGCGTCGCAAAGGCCTCTGACAGACCCGTGGTGTTGAGGCGCTCGATCAGTGACGCGTAATCTGTTGCCGTCATTTCCAATAGTACAGAAAGGCCGGCACTGTCGCGCCCCCTGACTTCGAGGCAGTCAATGCTGCTCAAGACTGCGTTGATTTGGTGATAGACTTGAAACACCGGCAACGAATGCCCCTCCGGCAGTTTCGGCAGCAAGTCACCGATTTCCGAGAGGCTGGTCAGAATTTCTTTTTCCAGGCACCACGTAATGTCCTTCAGGCACTCCAGTTGAGAAGACATGATGTCCACTTCGGTGGTGGAGAGGCTCCCCATATTCGCTTCGAGGAGGCGGGATTCCGCGTCCTGGAATGCCGACAGCTGTCGGGTCAGGTCCTTTAAGACGGCGCGCGCATCCGGTGTCTGAAGGATGAAAAAACCGGCAGCATAGGTTTTTAGCCGCCAAACTTGTTGAAACAGACCCGCCAGGGCCTGACTGCCGCCGAGGTAGGTCTTGTCCAGGGCACGGGTGCCGTCGTGGGTACAGACCGAAAACCCCTGCAGCATGACACTGGCGACGCCCGATTCGATGCCGGCCGTGTTAACGCCGGCGCGCGTATCCGTCTCCAGTTGCCCCTTGGCGACAATGCATGCGATGCCGCAGCAGAGCCGCAGCGGGGAGAAGGGGAAAAAAACCCACGCCCTCGCCGGCACCCGGTGGACGTGCCGGCCAAAATACACTGGGGTGGTTAATAGAGCGGTTACCCGTTTCCAAATCACCGCGGTCAGCGATACCCGTTTCAACATGTTGCGACCTCTTTCTTGATAGCTCCATAAAAAGTCGAAATTCCCCCATTGTCATTCCGAGGAGCGGTCTTCGCTCTTCGAGCTACGCCCCCCAGGGCTTGCGACGAGGAATCTCAACATTCTGTTATCTATAGATATTATGATTAAAACACAGATCCCTCGCTACGCTCGGGATGACATCTGAGGGTTTTTACGGGCTTCTCTTTCTTAGATCTTCAGGTAGAGTTCGGTGATGCGATCTCTTGTCATGGTGTTGCGCCAGTCTTTGCCCAGCGCATTCTCCCACAAGGGTTCAAGGACCAGCGACACATCCACCATCTTTGCCACTTGATCCGGGGTCAAGTCCGCCGTCAGTCCCTTCGGCAGGGTGATCTTTTGGAGAGCCATCATTTTGCGGAACTCATCGACGCCGTCGGGGTAGTATTGCCCAAGAACGTCAAAGGCCACGCAGTTGCCGATGCCATGGTGGAGTCCCAGGACAAAACTCAGCCCGTAGCTGAGGGCGTGGCAGATTCCCACCTGGGAGTAGGCGATGCTCATTCCGCCGCAATAGGATGCCATCATGAGTTTGTCGTCGGCATCCTGCGACGGAAGTAGAAACACCTCGCGGCAGAGGTCCAGGGCTTTCTCGCCGTAGGCCCGGCTGAAGGTATTGAGGTAGGTCCCGGTGAGGGACTCGATGCAGTGGATGTAGCAGTCCATGCCGGTGTAAAACCGCTGGTCGGCGGGGGCGCCGGCCAGCAATTCCGGATCGAGGACGATCTGGTCGAAAACGGTATGGTCGGAATTGATGCCCAGCTTTTTTTCGGGGCCCGTAAGCACCGTCGTTCGTGACACTTCCGCCCCGGTGCCGGCCAGCGTGGGGATCCCCACATGATACACCGCCGGCTGCTGGACGAGGTCCCACCCCTGGTAGTCCGCTGCGGATCCTGGATTGGCGAGCATGAGCGACACCGCTTTGGCCAGATCCATGGCGCTGCCGCCGCCCATGCCGATGACGCCGTCGACGGTTTTCCCTTCCGCTTCGGCCATGTCCTTGATCCGGCGCGTGAGCGCATCCACATAGATGGTTTTGGGTTCATCGTCGACGTTGACCGGAATCAACGCATCCCGCTGTTCAAGAGGAATGCGGCCCTCAAGTGCGGTACCCGAGAATGCGTCGTCCATGAGAAACACCATGAACCCCTTGGGGGCGCGGCGTTGGGGGGCGAGAATGTCGGCCAATTGATCGAAGCAGCCGCGGCCGAAGACCACCTTGGACACCATTTTGAAATTTCTGAACATGTCGGTTTCTTTCTTCATTGGCGGTTGTTGGGCGCTTTCTCGCGTGGGACTCGGCGCTCGGCCGCGTGACGCCGGCCGGGTGAGGCCTTCCGGCGATCTGCGCATTAGCCCCGGCGCAGCACTTCTACCATGGTTTCACCGCGCTTTTCCAGTTCGTCTGCGTCCCAGGCGAGTTTGATCTGCATAGACACGGTCCTTCCCAGGATGCCGTCCGAACGGGGTAAGTCGAGGGTGCGGTAATCGGGACGATTGGGGACCAGGGAAAGGGGCAGGGGCGCCGACGCGGCCAGGTTCTTAAAATGATCCCATCGGCGGTGGTAGTGCCAGTTGTTGTCGTACCAGTAAAAACAGCCGTCGACGCCGGCCGCCCCCAGGGCGGCCGCGGCCCGCCGGGCCGTACCCTCGTCTGGCAGCATGAAGCTCAAAAAAGTGGCGGTGTCTCCGTCGGGATCCGGCAAATGGCGGAAAGTGAGTCCGGGAACGTTTTCAAGGCGCTGCTTCAAGGCGTGCTTGTGGGCGCGCTGAACTTCCAGAATACGTGGCAGTTTTCGGATCTGAGCCACTCCGACCGCGGCGTTCAATTCACTGATCCGCAGGTTCATGCCCATGATCGGGTGCCCTTCGAGACCGCGATCGCTGCCGAGATGGTCGTGACCATGATCGGCGAAGGCGTGGGCCGTCTCGTAGAGGGTCGCATCGTTGGTGACGACCCCGCCACCCTCGCCGCAGGTGATGGTCTTCACCGGGTCAAAGGAAAAACACCCCATTTGGCCGAAGCTGCCCAGCGCCTTGCCCCGAAAACGGCCGCCCACAGCCTGGCAGGCGTCTTCGATGAGGACGAGACCGCGGCGCTCGCAGATGGCGGTAATCTCGGCGATGTGCGCCATGGACCCGCACATATGCACCGGTATCACCGCCCGGGTCCGGGGCGTGATGGCGGCTTCCACGGCATCCGGGGCAAGACAGAGGGTTTCGTCCACCTCGGCAAAAACCGGTACGGCGCCGGCGAAAATCACCGCCTCGATGGTGGCGACGAAGGTGAACGGCGGCACGATGACTTCATGGCCGGCACCGATACCGCAGGCGGCCAGGGCCACACTGAGGGCGGCCGTGCCGCTGGCGCACAGGTGACAATGCGCCACGCCAAGGGTTTCGGCCAACGCTTTTTCGAAGGCCCTGGATTTCCAGTGCCCCTTTCTCGCACCGTCGAAACCGTAGCGCATGAGCACGCCGGTATCCAACACATCCAAGACTTCTTTACGCTCTTCATCCCCAAACCATTCAAATCCGGGCATGGTCATCTCCCTTCTGGCCGGTCGAGTTGCGGCGTTACGGGTGACATCACCGCGGTTCTGCGGGCAGTGCACGCTTCCGGCACGCCGCGGTGCTACCGATCCTTTTTGAAATACTGTTTGATGGCGTATCGGGCATAGTCGCCGGCGCGCACGCCGATGTACTTCCGGTGCGCGACGACAGCCGCGATGGCAATGGCTTTCTCGTGCTTTTGATCCGTGGCGAAACCGACGAACCAATCATATCGCGCATCGTGGTCACGGTTGTCAATGGAGCCGGACTTGCCGCCGATGATCAGTCGGGACAGCACCGGATCCCGTCGGTAAGGGTGGAAGCGTTTCCGACAGGTGCCCGTGGCCACGGTTTTTTTCATCATATCAAGGATGGCGGCGGCGCCATCCGCCGATACGGCTGTATCGAGAACGCCGGCAGCCCCGGTATACAAACGATTGCCGTTTTCATCGTAAATGTCTTCGACGATCCGCGGCTGCGGAAGTCTGCCGCCGTTGACAATGGATGCCGCTATCAGCGCGCCGTGAATCGCGGTGATGCGGGTCTGGCGGTTGAAGCCGCTGGCCAGTTCCGCCAGAAGATAGGGATCCGTTCCCGCCTCGAAACGACTGGTCGCCAGCGTCTTATCGAAAGGGATCTCACGGTTGAAGGCAAACCGCTCCGCCGTTTCTTGGAGCACATCCGCACCGAGTGTATGCATGCCGATTTTACCGAACACGGGGTTGACCGACTCGGCGAATGCGCTGGCCAGGGTGATGCGGTTGCTGTAACGGTTGGTGCGCGGTTTCAACTGTGAGCGGTACAGCGTGTGCTTTTGGCCGTTGAATGTCAACATGCTGCCGATATCGAGGCCCCCGACGTCGACCGCCGCGGCCGCGGTCACGATTTTAAAAATGCTTGCCGCCGGAAAGCTCCCCGTCAGGCAAATATCGGTGGCGTTATTGCTGCGGTCAAAGCCGGCCAAGCCCACAACACGGCCGTCGGATGGGGTGATGGCCGCGATGGCGATGGCGCGGGCATGCTTCGGCGAAAGCTTGGCCATGAGCTCCTTCTGGAGGTCGTCGGACAAGGAGGTGGTTACCAGAAAGCGCTTTCCGTCGAGGGTGACTTCGAAACGGTGGGCCTCGCGGTTCATCAGGGGCGTTTCGGCCAATAGCCGCTGGACGTCCCTTCGCTCCAGTGATTGGGCGCTACTGGGTGTTCGATCCGGGTTGCGGTGGGGCAGCCGATTGGAGAAGAAACGCACGCTGTAAATACCGGCATAGAGAAGGGCGGCCACGATGAAGCTTGCCAGGACCCAACGACGGATCGACATCCCATTCGTGCCCCTGGCGGTGGGTGCCGTCCGGTCACCCGGCTTTTTAAGGTTCCCGGGTAAGGCCATGAGCACCGCAGTGCCGGCCACTGACGCGTGCCGCAAATTCATCTATCGCAGCGGCGTCCCGGGTTTGGACGGCTTGTCGGGCCCGATGAGTGCCAGCCCGTCGTCGGCAACGGCGGCTAGAAGCATTCCATTGGAGACCACACCCATGAGTTTGGCCGGTTTCAAATTTGCTACGACGACCACCTGTTTTCCGATCAGTTCTTCTGGAGTGTAGTGGGTGGAGATGCCTGCCACGATGATGCGAGTTTCTAACAACTCGACTTCCAGTTTGAGCAGCTTCTTGGCTTTGGGAATCGGGTCGGCTTTTCTTACGGTCCCCACCCTGAGATCGATTTTATTGAGGTCTTCGAAAGTGATCTCGGGGCGTATCGACGGCAGGGCCGCATCGGACCCGGACACTGTTGCCGTCGCCTCCGGCTGTCGGCGGGGTTCGACGCGCGGAAACAGCGAAATGGATTTCGGCAGGCGGGTTCCCGGAGGCAAAGAACCCCAGGATTTGAGGCGGTCCAAGGCGTAAAACGGCTCGGCGGGGTCCAGCCCCAGATGCCGCTGCATTGCGGCAGCGGTATCCGGCATCACGGGGTAAATCAGTCCCGAAATGATGCGCAGGCCCTCGAGATAGTAATACAGCACCGCCTCCAGCTGTTTGCGGGACGACTTCTTCTTGGCAAGTATCCAGGGTGCGGTGACATCGATGTATTTGTTCATTTGGTTGATGAGCGCCCAGACGGCTATGAGCCCTTTGTGAAACTCGAAACCGGCCATGGCTCTCTCATATTCCGCCACGGCCTCGGCGGCATCCATGGGCAGTCCGAGCCCCAACTCGGACTCGGCAGTGACATCTACGTCCGGCACCACGCCGTTACAGTATTTGTGGGCCATGGCCACGATGCGTGAAAACAGGTTTCCCAGATCATTGGCCAGGTCCGCATTGATCCGCTGAACCAGCGCATTTTCCGAAAAGCTGGAGTCTAGACCGAACACCATATCCCTCATTAGAAAGAACCGAAACGCATCAAGGCCATAGACCGTGGCCAGCTGAAGGGGGTCCACCACATTGCCGAGGCTTTTGGACATCTTGCTCGCCTCGATGTTCCAATATCCATGAACATTCAAGTGACGGTAAATCGGGAGACCGGCCGCTTTGAGCATGATGGGCCAATAGATCCCATGGGGTTTCAAAATGTCCTTGGCCACGATGTGTTGCGCGTGCGGCCAGAAGACACGGTAGCGGTCACCGTCCGGGTAACCCAGGGCGGACACGTAATTGAGCAGGGCATCGAACCAGACGTAGGTTACATAATCCGTGTCAAATGGCAGGGTGATGCCCCACTGGAGGCGGGACTTGGGTCGGGATATGCAAAGGTCCTCCAGCGGTTCGCGCAAAAAGGACAACACTTCGTTGCGGTAGCGCTCCGGCCTGATGAAATCGGGGTTCTGGGTAATGTGGTCGATGAGCCACTGCTGGTAACGGCTCATCTTGAAGAAGTAATTGGACTCCTTGATCAACTCCGGGGGTTTTTCGTGTTGGGGGCACTGGCCGTCCACCAGCTCCCTCTCGATGTAGAAGCGTTCACACCCGTAGCAGTACAGCCCCTCGTACTCGCTGAAATAGATGTCTCCTGAATCGTAGATCTTCTGAAGAATCTGCTCCACCACGGCCATATGATCGGGCTGGGTCGTGCGAATGAACGCGCTGTTGGCGATGTTGAGCTCGGGCCACAGATCGCGGAACATGGCGCTGATGGTATCGACGTATTGCCGCGGGCTGGTGTTTTCCGCTTTTGCGGCCTGGACGATCTTGTCGCCGTGTTCGTCGGTGCCGGTGAGAAAAAAGGTCTGGGCACCGCGCATCTGGTGAAATCGGTTGATCACATCGGCGACGATGGTTGTGTAGGCGTGCCCCAGGTGGGGCCGGGCATTCACGTAATAAATGGGCGTGGTGATATAAAAAGGTTCGGTCATGGCAATGTTTTCCCGGTTGCTCGAGGCTGTAAATGGTTAAACCGGCCGGATGGTGTTTTCTGAGCGATCTTTGGAACGCCTGACGGTGTCTTGCCCCGGCGGCGCTGTTTTGGATGCCGCAGGGCGCTGTCGCCGCGTGCGGTCTTCAATTTTGCGCCGAACGCAGTGCATCAGCGGTATATTCGATTTCGCGGCCATCCGGGAACCGAACGGCCACCCGGCTGCGAAGCGCATTGATGCGCACCACTTTTCCCTTGCCGTCGGGTGTTTGGATGGCTTTGCCGATTTTCGGAAGGCCCTTTTTGAGGTTCCGATAGGTCTCGAACTCATAGGTCAGGCAGCACATGAGCCGGCCGCATTGTCCGGAGATCTTCGTCGGGTTCAGCGACAGACTTTGTTCCTTGGCCATTCGGATGGACACGGGACTGAATTTGTCCATGTACAGTGAGCAGCAGATCTCCCGGCCGCAGCGGCCCATGCCGCCGCACATTTTGGCTTGATTCCGGATGCCCACCTGGCGCATTTCAATGCGGACCCCCAACTGTTTGACCAGCATTTTTACCAATTGGCGAAAATCCACCCTGCCGTCTGACGTGAAGAAAAACGTGAGTTTGCTACCGTCAAAGCCGCTTTCCACCTCAAATAGATTCATTTTAAGGCACAACTGCGCGATGCATTGCTGGCCGTAGCGGTATGCTTCCGCTTCGGCCTGTTGATTCTGCCGGAGCTGCTGGTAATCTTTTTCGTTTGCCAGGCGAAACACCTTTTTCAGCGGTTTTCCTTGGGGGCGGTCGCTTTCCGCGGCAGGCGCCGCCGCCACCGTACCGAACCCCAAGCCGCGTTCGGTTTCCACGATGACGTCGTCGTCTTTTTTCAGCACAAAGGCGCCGCCGTCGAAGTCGTAGATCTTGCCTGCCGGCTTGAATCGGATACCGACGATTTTGCTCATAACGTTATCTGTCCCAAGGGCGCCTGCCGAGACGGGCCTCTGGCCATGTCCAGCAGCAGGTGCTCCACGGTGATTTTGGCATTGGCATTTCCGTCAAGACGGCGACGCGCCTGGCGGATGGCTTGGGCCCGGTGCAAGGACGTCTCGACGGTGGTTCGCTCGGCACTATATTGAATTTTCTCCACGAGGTCCACGTTTATCAACCGGTCCGGAGCGACGTCGGCGATGAGGACATCGCGGATCCAGGTCTCCATGATGGCCAGGGATTCAACCGCCGGCACGGTGGCATCGACGAGGTGCGCCGCCAGGGCCAGGAGCAGGCCGGGCGGTAGGGTGTCGATGGAAGCCATCAATTCAAGGACCACCCGGCGGTGCTGTCGCCAAGATGGTTCGGCCACTTTTTCGGCAGCGAGCAGACTGCCGCCGGCCAGTCGGGCGATCAGTTCGGCGTCTGCTGCGGACAGATCGCCGACGGCGGAGAGGCCTCGCAAAATCACTTCGGCGCAGAGGGGTGTAAATCGGATCACCTGACACCTGGAAATCACTGTCGGCAGCATTCGTCCCGGTTGATCGGTAAGCAGCAGGAACACGGTGTCGGGCGGCGGCTCTTCCAGCGATTTCAACAGGGCATTGGCCGCCGGCGTGTTCATGGTGTGGGCATGGTCGATGATGACCATTCGGGCCGCCGCCTCGAAAGGTTTCAAGGCAATGGCGTCTCTAAGCTGCCTGATTTGCTCCACTTTGATCATCCTGCCGGCAGGCCCAAGAAGGTGAATGTCAGGGTGCCGGTCGGTGCTGATGGCGCGGCAGGTGCGGCAGCGCCCGCAGGACATTGCTTCGGTCGGCCGGGCCGCGTCACTGCCACGGCAATTGGCCGCCATCGCAAAGGCCTTTGCCGCTGCATGCTTGCCGGACCCGGAGATACCGCTGAAGATGATGGCGTGGGGGATATGACCTGAGGAAAGAAAGGCGCTAAGCGTTGAGACGGCGTTTGCTTGTCCTGGAATGGTTTCGAGGCTGGGCTGACTAGTCGTCGACACGTTCCTTCAGTTCTTTCCCGGACTTGAAAAACGGCAGTTTTTTTGGCTGGATCGTCACCTTGTCCCCGGTTTTTGGGTTCCTGCCGGTGTAGCTTTTGTAATTTTTAATGAAAAAACTGCAGAGTCCGCGGATTTCAACCCGTTCACCTCGCACCAAGGCATCCGACATACTGTCGAAAAATATCTGAACCGCGGTGGCGGCTTCGCTTTTGGTGATGTCGGCCTCGGTTTTCAGCGCGGAAATGAGTTCCAATTTATTCATTCATCCTCCTGGGTCGCAATACACCACTCCGTCTCCGAAGGGTGCCTCATAATACAGGTCTTCGAAAGGAGTCAAGTGGTTAGAAAGCATCAGGCTCGACGCGTCATGGGAAGCGGGTCAGCGTCCGGCAAAGCTCGGTACGGCTTCGATGTGGGCCATATCCACTTCAACAGCGGCAAACTGCCCCAGCGCCTCGATGTGTACCACCACCCGATGGCGTCCTCGGTAATGGACAAATTGTCCTATGACCCCCGTGAGCGGCCCCTGGACGACCACGACGCGATCGCCTTTTTTCATCTTGCTGCCGGTATGAATGTCCTGATCGGCGGCCACCATGATTTTCAGTGAGTCGATGGTGGCATCGTCCACAGGCACCGGACCGCTGCGATTGCCGATAAACCTGACGACACCGACGGTTTTCAGGATATCCAGGCGCTCAAGGGGCTCCATGTCCGTCTGAACGAAAATATAACCCGGAAACAGCGGGATACGGATCATCTGCCGCCGGTCCCGGCGTTTGCTTTGAACGAGCATTTTGGGCAGAAAGACGGTTTTGGATTTCTTCACAAGGAGATCATACACCTTGGTTTCGAAGCGGCTTCGGGTGTGAACGACATACCAGCCGGGTTGTAGATCAAATTCCATATTGCCTTGTCCCTGGAAACCTAATTTCCGCCGGAGAGGCTGCCCGGGTTGAAGCCGGAGCCAAAGCCGCCGAGGCCCCGCAGGGTGATCAGAAAACTGATTTCCCGGTCGGTGGGGGTTTCTTTGTATCGGGTGTCCAGGGACCAGCATTGCTGATCCAGCAAGACACCCATCTGGTTGCTGATGTCGGTATCGTTTTTCACATCCCGCTCGATGGACCCATAGACCTTCACCCCATCCCACACCGCGAAGGTCGCGGCGGCAAACAGCGACTCGGTAAGGCTGCGGGTATAGCGGTGCTCGATGCTGAACCGCTCTCCGTGATCGCCCACCCACTCCAGCCGGATATTGCGATCCACGAAATCGGCATCGTATATGGACCAGTTGCCATCGAACCGGCCTGAGACCCCGGTTACCGGTGTCACGGTGAGTTCGCCGTAGACGGGCGAAAACGGTTCTGGGTCGGATTCGCCAGCGGCGTTGATATCAAAGGACTGCTCAATCTTCAAGCGGGCGAGTTGGTGGTAGGTGGTTGCCGCTTGCGCCGCTTGGCCCGTTGCCGCCGGTGCGTTGCGGGCGGCCGCCGTAACGAGGCTGCCGCCGCTGGTCAGGGTATTGGTCAAGGCGTAGGTGACGCGGTTAAGGGCGGCGATGCGGTCGGTTTCGTCGAAATAGGGCAGGTCCTGTTGATCTTGTTTGGGAACATAATCGTAGACGACTTCCGGGCGGATCAGATGCCGCCACCGGCGGTTTCGGGCGCCGGGGGCATCGAACACACGATCCATGTCGCTGGACGCCGCCACCTGGAAATCCGCCATGCCCCGTGCGTGGGACCGGGTATCCGGAAGACCATCGGCGACGTCGCCGTCCATGTACCAGATCGTTTCGCGAAATCCCGCGGAAGGCTCTACCTGGAGGTAGTGACGATAGGCCAACGGCCAATGGACTCGTGGGTAGATGTCCACCCTGTGCCCGGTTTGACCCTGTTCTCGATAAAAATTCACATACCGGCCGAAGCCGGATACCACCAGGGGGGTGGTGAACACCGGCTGACGGACGCCGGCCAGGGTGAGATCAGGCATTTTTTGGAGGGTGGTGCGGGTCAGTCCCTGGGAGCGGTCGACGGCGGAGTCGTACCAACGGGCATCGGCGGTGGCGATGGTGCGCGACCATGTTTTGTTGAAACTGGCCAGGTTCAGCCGGTCGGGGTCGTCCTTGTCGTCGAGACCACGGCCATACTGAGCGAGAAAATACCCATTGGTGTCATTGTAGCCACTGTATCCATTTTCAAATTCCTTCAGATAATCCGGGTCACTCACCACATCGGCGTCCAGTTTCGCCGTCATTCTGTCTCCAAAATCGATGTCGTGCTTCATGCGAAACCAGAACCGTCCTTCATTGGTTCGGTCGTAGCCGTCATCCGGGTAGCCCCATTTTCGGGCGGCTTCGCTCGTGCCGTCGTCGATCTGGCGATCGTTGAATCCGTCGAGCATCAGTGCGCCCAATGTGGTGTCGCTGGCGGCGTACCGGTACTCTGCGCCCAATTTTTCGCCACGATCTTGCATGTGGTTCCAGTAGATCGTCGCGTCGGAAGTATCATTGATGGCCCAAAACAGCGGCTGATTGAATTCCCAGCCTTTTCTGTCCGATGTGCCGAACTGGGGCACCAAGAGGCCGGTTTGCCGGGCGATTTTTACCGGAAAAGCCAATATCGGAGACCCCATCACCGGCACCTCCAAAACGCGCAGTGCGGCGTCCCGGGCGATGCCGTATCCTTCCACGGTGACCTGCATGGAGCGGCAGGTGATGCGCCAGGCAGGGCGGTCCCCTTCGCAAGTGGTGATGCTGCCTTCCTCCAAGCGGTAGCGGTTCTTATCCAGTTTCTCGATGCGTTTGCCGGTGATGCGGAACCGGGTTTCCTGCGAAATCAAAGTCGCGTTGATGAGGACTCCGGTTTCGGATCTGAGATCGATGTCTATGCGATCACCGGTGAGAATGTCCCCTTCGGCGGCGAGCACCACGTTGCCGTCGGCGGATAGCTGCAGGGTTTTCTGGTTGAATCGAACCCGGTGCGCCGAAAGACGCTTTCCCTTGTGGGTGATGATGACATCGCCGCTGGCGGTGACGGTTCCGGTAGCGCGATTCTGGCTGACTTCATCGGCAGTGATGTGCCAGGGGAGATCGGGATCGTGGTGAAACCAGCCCGGCGGCGCTGAAGCCAGGACCGGCGGTGGGTTCGAGGTGAGCATCAGCCACACCAGCAGTCCCCGGCAGGCCCCAAGGAGCCATCCAGTCAACGACGGGTGGGGCGATACCGATGACCGGTCATTCGGACTGTTGCGGGGTCCTGGCATCATTCAGTCATGTGAACGGTACCGGTGACAATTGTTGTGACCGGCGCTGGGTTTGGTGGGGACACCCCACAATTATTTGAAATTCATGAATTTTCTAATGTGGACCCTATATCAGATGGCGCGTGAAATCAAGGTCGATGCCACCGGAAAACCCCCTTTCCAAAACGCACTACTTGATGTACTGAATAGCCCTTGGGCGGCCCTTGGGCGGCCCTTGGGCGGCCCTTGGGCGGCCCCCGAAGGAGGTTTCTGCAGTCATTTGGAGGCAAGCCCTCCAAGGTAAGTCGCCCACGGCGGTGGTGTACACGATCCTTACTGAGAAGGCAGGGATGAACGTTCTGGTAACCAATGACGACGGCATTCATGCACCCGGGCTTCTGGAACTGAGTCGACGATTGGCCCGGGATTTCACTGTGACGGTGGTTGCGCCGGATCGGGAACGCAGCGCCGTCGGGCACGCCATTACGCTTCACCAGCCGCTCCGGGCCCAGCCTATGAACTGGGACAACGGCATCCGTGGGGTCGCCGTCAACGGGACACCGGCCGATTGCGTGAAATTGGCCATACTGGCGCTCCTGCCCGAAAAGCCGGATCTTGTGATCTCGGGCATCAACCCTGGCGCCAACACCGGCGTTAACATCAATTACAGCGGTACTGTGGCGGCTGCCAAGGAGGCTGCCCTTTGCGGGATGCCCGCCCTTGCTGTCTCCCGGGAAGGCCGCGGGGCGGACCACTACGCTGACATTGCCGATTTCGTGGCCCGTCTGGCCGCCTTGACCATTGCCCGCGGGTTGCCCTTTGGCACCTTTCTCAACGTGAATTTTCCCGATGCCCCCATCAGCGAGACCGCCGGTGTCCGTTTTGCCACCCAGGGGCTGGAGATGTTTCCCGAAACCATTGAAAAGCGGATAGATCCGAGAAACCGGCCCTACTATTGGCAGGGGTGCGACGCACAGACGTTCACGGCCAATCCCGAAGCCGATGGGTCCGTGCTCAAACATAAGTATATCGCTGTGACCCCCATACGATGCGACGCCACAGACTACCAGTTCATGGAAGAATTAAAGACCTGGCCGGTTTCCAGCGCCGACGGGGTTGCCGGTCTAGGCCCGATCCGCCATCAGTGAGGGGACCGATGTTCGTGACATTCGAAGGTATCGAAGGCTCCGGCAAAACCAGTCTGCTGCCGTTGGTGACACGGCACCTCGAGAAGGGCGGCCACAGCTGCCTTGTCACCCGGGAGCCCGGCGGAACTGTTATCGGGAGACAGATTCGCGCCGTATTGCTGGACCCCGCCAACGACGGCATGGATGCCGGGGCCGAACTGCTGCTGTACACGGCCGATCGTGTCCAGCATGTTCGCACCGTCATTGGTCCGGCTCTGGCTGAGGGAAAAGTCGTGCTCTGCGACCGGTACGTGGATGCCACCCGGGTGTATCAAGGGCTGGCCAGGGGCGTGGGGGTGACGCTGGTGGATCAATTGCATGATGTGGCCGTTGGGGGGCTCCTGCCCGATCTGACCATCTTGCTGGACCTCGATCCCGAAGTGGGACTTGCCCGCGCATGGCGCCAGATCGGCAGCGGTGAGCGGTCCGGTGATGAAACCCGTTTTGAAAACGAGGCCCTGCTGTTTCACCAGAAGGTTCGGAACGGCTATCTGAGGCTGGCTTCAGAGTCGCCGAAACGGTTTTGTGTCATCGACGCGGGCGTGTCACCCGAGACGGTTGCCGGAGCCGTCACTGCAGCCATCGATACCCGTATGGCCGCCGGGTGCCCGGTGGCGACTGCGTCGGGCAAGGACAACAGGTAATCATGAAGCCCAGGACCATTTTAGATTTGATCGGTAACACACCGTTGGTGGAGATCCTGCGGTTGGCGCCCAATCCTCAGGTGCGCATCCTGGCCAAGCTCGAGTACATGAATCCGGGGGGGAGCATCAAGGACCGTGCGGCCCTGGCGATGATTGCCGCCGGCGAAGCCAGCGGCGAGCTGACCCGGGAGAAGACCGTCATTGAGGCCACCAGTGGTAATACCGGTATCGGGCTCGCACTGGTCTGCTCGGTAAAAGGCTACCGGCTGCTGCTGGCCATGAGTGAACTGGTGAGTGTGGAGCGGCAGAAAATTCTCAAGGCACGGGGTGCCGATATTCTCCTGACGCCCGGGCATCTGGGCACCGATGGCGCCATCGAAGAGGTCTATCGCCTGGCGCTGGAAAATCCGGATCGCTATTTCATGGCCGACCAGTTCAACAACGCTGCCAACTGGCGGGCCCATTACGACGGCACCGCCGCTGAGATCTGGGCCCAGACCGAAGGCGAAGTGGACACGGTGGTGGCCACCATGGGGACCACGGGGACGTTGATGGGGCTTTCCCGCCGGCTGAAGGAATTTCGGCAGGATCTCCGGATCATCGGTGTGGAGCCCTATCTCGGGCACCGTCTCCAGGGCCTTAAGAATATGAAGGAAGCCTATCGGCCGGAGATCTACGAAAAGGACCGCCTCGACGAAAAAGTCAACGTCGAAGACGAAGAGGCCTTTGAAATGACTCGGCAGCTGGCCCGCCAGGAGGGGCTGTTCGTAGGCATGAGCAGCGGCGCCGCCATGGCCGTGGCCGCCAGAGCGGCCCGTGCCATGGATCATGGGACCATCGTGGTCATCTTCCCCGACGGCGGGGAACGGTACTTGAGCACCCCGCTGTTTGCCGTACGACCGACGGTGGGCATGAGCGTCTTCAACACGCTGACCCGCTCGAAGGAGTCCTTTGAACCCATCACGGCCGGCGCGGTATCGGTGTATACCTGCGGTCCCACGGCGCATGAGCCCATTCATCTGGGGCATTGCCGCCGGTTCGTCTTTGCAGACCTCCTGTGCCGCTATCTGAGCTACCGGGGCTACGCGCTGCGGCATGTGGTGAACATCACCGACTATGATGACAAAACCTTTGCCGGTGCCGAGGCGGCCGGGGTCCCGCTGTCGGAATTCACCGAAAAACATATCCAGGCCTTTTATGCGGACCTCGAGACTTTAGGGATTCGGCCGGCCACGGCCTACCCCAGGGCCAGCGAGCATATTGACGACATGGTGTCCTTGGCCGGTGAACTGGCCAAGAAGGGGTTGGCTTACGAAAAGCTTCGATCGCTGTACTTCGACATCTCCCGTTTTGGCAGTTACGGGAAGCTGTCGGGAATTGATTTGGATAAAATCCGGGTTGGGGCCACAGTGGATCTGGACGATTATGAAAAAGACAACCCCCGGGATTTCACCCTCCTAAAGCGCGCCACCCTATCAGAGCTCAAACGCGGCTTATTCACCGCGACGCCGTGGGGCAACGTCAGACCGTCCTGGCATTTGCAGTGTGCTGCCATGAGCATGAAACACCTCGGAGAAACCTTCGATATCCACACGAGCGGTCGGGAGCTGATGTTTCCGCACCACGAAAATGAAATTGCCATTGCCTATGGCGCCACCGGCAAACCGCTGGCCCGCTATTGGATGCATTGCGACACCGTGCTCACCAACGGCCGTGCCATCGACACCCGGGGTAGGGGGCTCTCCCTGAAAGCGGTGCAGGCCATGGGCTTCGCCGGTCGTGAAATCCGCTACTGGCTGCTGACCGCCAACTATCGCAAACCGGTGGTGTTTTCCCGAAGCCGGCTGACATTGGCTCGAAAGGCACTGAAACGCCTTGACGCCGTGGTGCATGACCTTCAGCAGGCGCCGGCCGTCTCCGGCGCAGTATCCCCCGACCTCGATCAGTTGAACTATGACATCAAGCACCGTTTCATCGCAGCCATGGATGACGACCTCAACATCTCCAAGGCTATGGCTTCGGTATTCAGACATATCAAGGAGATCAACCGGCTTCTCCAGGACGCCCGACTCAACAGGGATGAGGCCGGGCGATTGATGGAAACCCTTGCTGGCATTGATTCCGTTTTAGGCGTGTTTTGCTTTGACAATCCCGCCAGCGATTCCGAGGTTCAAGCCCTCATCCACGAGCGCGAAGCGGCCCGGGCCGCACAGAACTGGGAGCGTGCCGACGCGCTGCGCTATCGTCTCGAGAAGCGGGGCGTATTTATCAAGGATCGAAAGAGCTGATAACGAGCCCATTGCCCGCAGCTTGTCTTAGCGAAGCGGGGTTGTGAAGCAGCGGCTTCAACCATCACAAAATGCTAAAAGGCAACGCCATGGTGGTACCCCTCCTGTTCCCCCATACCCGCGTCGAGAAGGCCTGCCTGGATGAACTGCTGAAGGCCTTTGGGCGGATCCGTCTGCAGCTTGCCTGTGACGGGGAGTTGCCGGCGCACCTGCAGGCTGCTGTGGAGAGTGGCGGGCTCCTCATTGATCGGCCCGTATCAGAGGATGGCACGGACATTCAGCACCTGGCGCAGGCGTATCGAAAATGGCTTGAAGACACCCGCGGCATGGAACCCCGCGTGCCGCATCTGCACCGGGGCACCCCACCACTGGTCGACGACACCTCGACGGCACGGCTGAAATCCCAGATTCTATCGGTAACGCGCGCTGACCCCGCTGCCGGCCCGGATGACGGGCGGCGCATGGCGCAGTTGTTTCTCCTGGCGGCCGAGGATTATGTGGCGGAAATGGCCGCCTTGGAGGCCGATATGGACGTGCATCTGGATAAAGAGCGCGCCCTTTTTGCCCAGCTTCACGGGGACCCTGAAGAATTGGCCATGTTTTTTCCTACGACGGTGCATGACCGGCCCCTGGACCCCTGCGCTATGATGACACCCGAGTGGATATCGGCATGGTGTCGATTGGTGGCGGAGCATTCGGATATCGCCGGGATATGGCTCACCTTCAGCGATGCGGTGGTCGCATGGATGCGAGAAGTATTTGGCGACACTCGGCCCATCGCAGCGATTCCCAGAGGTCAAGAGGACCGCTTCGAACGTCTGGAAGATCTCCTTGTCCACGCGCCGACCGGCCCTGAGAAAGGCCCCCCTGAGCAGGAATTTGCAGCATCTGAAGCCGACGGGAAGAATGCATCGTTGGCCGGGGTGGTTTACCGTTTTCCCGGCGTGTCGCCACGGTCCGCGGCGCACCGGCTGATGCCCTCGGGCAAACCGGTGCCGCCAGCGGGTGGCGACGGCGGTCTCGTTTTGGTTCGATGGTATCTAAAAAGCACATAATTACAAAGACTTGTCATATTTTTGCGTGGGCTCCGCCACCCACGGTAAATTCAGCCATGAATGCTTGACTCACCGTTTCAATTGATATAAGGACTTTGGCGTCTTTGGCCGTAACGGGAGTCCCGCCCGTTAAAGAATAAACTATCTGAAAGGAGATTTAGGAATGGCATTTAATCCAATCGTTGATGAAGAAAAATGCGAAGGCTGTGAAGAATGCGTGGATGTCTGTCCGGTGGAAGTATTTGAAATGGTCGATGGAAAGTCTTCCCCTGTAAATGCTGAGGAATGCCTTGGTTGTGAAAGCTGCATCGAAGTTTGTGAGCCCGGCGCCATCACGGTTGAAGAGACCTAAAAATCCGATTTCCAGACGATCCCCGGTTCGCGCGATAGGCGAACCGGGGTTTTTTATGCCCATCGTCCTTGCCAGACCGCGCCGTATGCCGGGGCCCGGTGAAACCCACGGCACAGGCTGCCATCGACCGAGGGTGGGCACGGCCCCCCGGCGACAGCCGCCCCCTTCCCCGCCTTATCACCGTTACCGTGCCGCAGCGTGTCTTTCCCGGGGCTGTGATCTGGATTTTTACAACGCCATTTAGTATAGGTTCCGTCTATGAAACAATATGTTGTCGACCAGCTCAGCCGTGACGATATCGGCAAGTTGAAGCCCTATCTGGATGCGCATCTCCATCGTCCCACCGTGGAAGGCATCTATTGGCTGATCCTGGAATCCGATCAGCTGAATGCAGAGCAGCAGGCCCACCCGGACTGCGGTGCGTTCTATGTCGCTGTCGAATTGGAGAGCGATCGCCTCGTATGCGAGCTGCTCGTTCGTTCATCCAAGCGGATCCGCTGCAGTTGTATTCAGTACGCCGACGCCGAGCAATCTTGCTGGGTGATCGGCATCGTTGATGCCATCCTGGACAAACTGGAGATCGACGTATAATCGCGACAACCTGCGAGTCCGCTCAGGGGTCACCCCAGCGACCGGCGGCACCGGTGCTGGATGGCGAAGGGATTGTGGAGATGCTACGGATCATCCCACTCGGGGGCCTTGGGGAAATCGGCCTCAACATTATGGTGTTTGAGTACGGGGATGTCGCCTTTGTGGTCGACGCCGGACTCATGTTCCCTGAAGGACATATGCTCGGGGTCGACTACGTCATTCCGGACATGAGCTACCTCAAACGGCGGCACAGCAAAGTGGCTGCCGTCGTGCTCACCCACGCCCACGAGGACCACATCGGCGCCCTGCCATACCTGCTGAAAGAGCTGAACGTCCCCGTTTTTGCCACCCCTTTCACCCTGGGCATGGTTCGGCACCGGCTGATGGAACACCCGTCCATCAATACGGCACGCCTCCATGAAATCCACCCCGGCGAGTCGCTCAAGCTGGGCGTGTTTGAACTCGAATTTATCCGCGTCAGCCACAGTGTGGTGGACGGTATCGGCATGTCGATACAGACGCCCATCGGACAGGTGGTTCACACGGGAGATTTCAAGATCGGTCACAACACCCTCGATGGGCTGATGACGGACGTGGGCAGATTTGCCCGATGCGGAAAACAGGGCGTTCTGGCGCTGCTCTCCGATTCCACCAATGTGGAAAAAGAAGGCTACACCGTTTCCGACCAGGAGGTGGGCGAGGCCATTCAAAAGGCCGCTGCGAAAAGCCCCGGCAGAATCATCGTGACCTTGTTTGCCTCCAGCATTTCCAGAATACAACAGGTCATCAATATTTGTGCGGCACAGGGCCGCAAACTCATCGTGAATGGCCGAAGCATCGAAAACAGCATCGCCCTGGCCGTTTCCCTGGGGTATCTCGGTATCCCCGAAGGGATGGAAATCGATATCCACCAGATCGGTGACTTCGCCGACGATGAGCTCCTGATCTTGACCACCGGCAGTCAGGGCGAGCCCATGGCCGCGTTGGCCCGAATGGCGACCGGCAATCACAAATTCATCGATATCAAGCCCGGGGACACCGTCATCCTGTCATCCAAATTCATCCCCGGCAACGAGCGGGCCATCACCGGCATCATCAATAATCTCTACCGTCGCGGTGCCGACGTCATTTACGAGAAGATATCCGGAATCCATGTGTCGGGCCACGCTTTTCGAGAAGAACTCAAGCTCATGATCAACCTCACCCGGCCGAAGTACTTTATCCCCATCCACGGAGAATACCGCCATCTGATGCTTCATGCGCGGCTGGCCCAAAATGCGGGGGTGCCCCCAGAGCGGGTACTGCTGGCGGAGAATGGGCAGGTTATTTGCTTCGATCAGGATGGGGGGCGTATTCAGGACACCGTGGAGACGGGGCGGGTGCTGATCGATGGCAAAGGGGTCGGCGATGTCGGACGGAGTGTGCTCAAGGAACGGCGCATTCTGTCAGAAGACGGCCTGGTGGTGGTGAACATGGCCTTCGACGAAGAGACCGGCATCATCATCTATGGCCCTGAAATCGTCTCGCGCGGCTTTGTGTTCGAAAACATCACCGGCCATTTACTGGAAGACGCCAAGTGTGTCATTCTGGAAATCGTCGAAGAAATCTTGCCGGACACCCCGCGGCGGATCGACAGGATCCGGGAGCGCACCAAGACCGCCCTGCGGAAATATTTTTCCTTTACCATCAGCCGCCGCCCGGTTATATTACCGTTTATACTTGAAATTTAAACGCTGCCGCCGCCTGCGGTCCGATATTCCGGGCAGCTGCGCATGACCCTCAACCCACACCGGCATTTCATGAGAAAAGAGATCATAGGGCTGTTGCTGTTCTTCCTCGTGGTGTTTTCTCTGATCAGTCTGTTGACCTACAGCCCGACGGATCCTTCCATCCACCACGCAGCTTCCCAGGGTCCCATCCATAATCAATTCGGCGTGGTGGGCGCCCATATCGCCGGATTCTTTATCGGCATGTTTGGCCTGGGGGCCTTTTGGATCCCGGTATTGCTCCTGATCATCAGTCTCCAGTTTTTCGGCGGCCACCCCCGGCGCGACATTCTGCTCACCGCCGCCGGCGGCGTCATCCTTATCGTGACCACCGGATCGCTCTTCAGCCTGGCGTCAGGCAAGGACAGCGAGTATCTTTTATTCGGCAACCGGTATTCTTCCGGCGGCATTGTCTGCATTCCGCTGACCGCCTTCCTGGTCCGCTATTCCAACCCTACCGGCGCCGGCATCATTTTGACCGTTGCGTTTATTGTGGGGCTCATTCTATCCACCGGTTTTTCCCTTGTTCGCTTTGGGCGGCAGTGCTGGCAAACGCTGCAGTTCTTCTTCGATCGGGTAAAGACCCTTGTGATCAAATTTCAGGAACGCCGGCGGAAGGCGAAAAAGCTTGCCGAGAGCCAACGGCTGGCCGCCGTGACACCGCCGGCGCCGGTCGCCATCAAAGCCGCCAAAAAGCAGGTGTCGAAACCGGTTCCGGCACCCAAGCAGGAAGTATTCGAGTTCATGCGCGAGGGGACCGGCTGCCACCTGCCATCCGTCAGCTTTCTCGACGACCCGGCGCCGCGCGCTGAAGCCACGGATCATGAAAACCTGCGCATGCAATCGCGCCTTGTCGAAAAGAAGCTCGACGATTTCGGGGTGCGGGGCCAGGTGGTGGCCGTATCTCCCGGACCTGTCATCACGACGTTCGAATACGCGCCGGCGCCGGGTGTGAAGATCAATCGTATCGTCAACCTCACCGATGATCTCGCGCTGGCGTTGCGGGCGACGAGCATTCGCATCGTCGCACCGATTCCCGGCAAGTCCGTCGTCGGTATCGAAATTCCCAACCCTCACCGGGAACTGGTCCGCTTTAAAGAGATTGTCGCTTCACCGGAGTTTGAACGCTCCAAGATGGCGCTTCCCCTTTGCCTGGGCAAAGACATTGTCGGCAATCCCGTGGTGGTGGGGTTGGATCAGATGCCGCATCTCCTCATTGCCGGTGCCACCGGCACGGGGAAAAGCGTCGGTCTCAACGCCATGATCTGCAGTCTGCTTTACCGCTGCTCACCCGAAGAAGTGAAACTCATCATGGTGGATCCCAAGCGCATCGAGTTATCCATGTATGACGGGATCCCCCACCTCATCACCCCGGTGGTGACCGACGTCAAGAAGGCCACCCATGCGCTGTATTGGGCGGTGCGGGAAATGGAGCGCCGATATGAACTGCTCAGTGAGCACAAGGCGCGCAATCTCAAGCAGTATAACCAGAAAATCGACAAAATGACCGCAACGCCGCGGGGGCCGGAAGACGGCGCTGCGGAGGCGCCGCCGCCGGAGAAATTGCCCCTCATCGTCATTATCATCGATGAGCTGGCGGACCTGATGATGGTGGCCTCACGGGATGTCGAGGTGGCCCTGACCCGGTTGGCTCAGATGGCCCGGGCAGCGGGGATTCATTTGATTCTGGCCACCCAGCGACCGTCAGTGGACGTACTCACCGGCATCATCAAGGCCAATTTCCCCACGCGGCTCACCTTCCAGGTGTCATCCAAGACGGACAGTCGCACCATCATCGACGCCAACGGTGCAGAAAACCTGCTGGGCAACGGCGACTTGCTGCTGATGCCGCCGGGTACGGCCAAATTGCAACGGGTGCACGGGGCGTTCATATCGGAAACTGAGCTGACCCAGGTGACGGAATTTCTCAAGAAGCAAAAACCCCCGGAGTATGACGACACCGTCGTGAAGGCCCCGGAGGCGGTGGCCGAAGAAAACGGCGAGACGGAATACGACGAGCGCTACGACGATGCCGTGGCCCTGGTCACGCAAAGCGGCCAGGCGTCCATTTCCATGGTCCAGCGGCATCTGCGGATCGGCTACAACCGCGCCGCGCGGATTATTGAAACCATGGAAAAGGAAGGTTTAGTGGGCCCCTCCGACGGTGCCAAGCCGAGGGAAGTCCTGGCAAGAAGTTACGATGACATTCCGTGATCCGGGAAGCGCCCGTCTATGAGGCTCAGGTGCCGTGACGGTGTCGGGCACAATTTCAACAAATACTTCCTGATCCATTCGTGCCGCCGATCTTGAGGACGACATGCTGCCCGATCCCAAACGCATCGCCGCCATCAAAGGGTTCATGGACCCTGAGGAAGGCATGGCGCTCTTTTCGGCCGCCCTGGCTGCCGGCCGGAGGGGGCCGTGCCTTGAAATCGGCAGCTATTGCGGCAAGTCGTCGGTCTATATCGGTTCGGCCTGTCGGGAGAACGGGACCGTGCTGTTCTCCATCGATCACCACCGCGGTTCAGAGGAACAGCAGCCCGGGCAGGCCTACTGCGACCCGGACCTCGTCGATGCCGCAACCGGCCGTGTCAACACCTTCGACACTTTTCGCGAGACCCTCAGCGCCTTCTCCCTCGAAAATACGGTCGTACCGGTGGTTTCACCTTCTTCGGTGGCCGCGCGGGCGTGGGCCACGCCGCTGACCATGGTCTTCATCGACGGCGGGCATGCGTTTGAAACGGTGTGGGGCGATTATAATGCCTGGGCCGGTCATCTCGTGAACGACGGCATCCTCGCCATGCACGATATCTTCGATCGGCCGGAAGCCGGTGGCATGGCCCCATTCGAAGTGTATGAAATGGCGCTTGCCTCGGGCCTTTTTGAGGACGTGAAATGTGTCAAGTCCCTTCGCCTGCTGCGACGAAAGTCCTGTGCGGCGCCAGCCCCTGCCCGGAAGTACGCCTACTGAGCCTTCATGACCCGCTCCGCCTTAGATATGCTTCACCCCAACGTTGCGAAGAACATTATCGTATACGTCAGCATATCGTTATAGCTATTGCTTTTCTTTTCTTCCGTAGATCACCAGACTTTTACCCAGTAGGGGATTGAGGAGGCGTTCGGCCCATCGGGTCACGACCGGTTTTTCCATAATGTCCCAGGTCAGCAGCCGGTGGTAGGCCCGGACGAGGAGCGCGTCTTCGCGATCCGGCCCGACCAGGCATTTCAGCCACCAATACGGGGCATGCAAGGCGTGGGCGTAATGCTGGGAAAACGGGGTGACCCCGGCCTGCCGGATCATGCCCAAAAGATCGTTTTTCCGGTAGATCCGCAAATGCCCTTGGGCGCTTCCGGCGTAGTCGTCCGACAACCGCCAGCAAACTGTTTCCGGCCAAAACCGGGGCACGCTAACGGCCAGAAGGCCACCGGGCGACAGTACCCTGACGGCTTCGGCCAGCGCCTGTCCATGGTCCGGGATGTGCTCGAGTACTTCTGAACAGATGACCATATCGAATGCGGCGTCGGAGAAAGGCAGGCGGGTGATGTCCGCGGCCGACAGGTCCCACCGCCCGCCACCATGTGCCCCCAGGCTGTCGTGAAACTGCATGCGTTCCCGGGCGGCGTTGAGGTCCGTCACACCGATGTCCACACCCACGACGCGGGCACCGGTGAGCGCGTAGGCCGCAGCGATGTGCCGGCCATTACCGCAGCCGACATCCAACACCCGAAGGTTGTCGCCAAGCGGCAGCCGATCCAGTTCAATAGTATGCATCGATGGCTTCCCGATACACGGCCACGGTTCTGCGGGCGGCCTGTTCCCATGAAAACCGTGCCTGTACCCGGCGGTAGCCCGCCCACCCCAATGCTGCCGCGCGTTCAGGCGCGTCAAGGAGGTCGGCAATGGCGCCGGCGAGGGCTCTCGGGTTTGCCGGTGGCACAAGGATGCCGGCATCCCCGACCACTTCCGGCAGGGCGCCTCCGGTGCTGCTCACCACGGGCACACCGCAGGCCATGGCTTCGCCGACCGGCAGACCGAACCCTTCGTATTCCGAGGGTACCACTGCCAGGCTGGCTCGGGCATAGTGGTCCACTAGATCGTCGTCGGAAACGCGGCCCGTGAAGGAGACCCACCGCCCCAGGTCAAGGTCGCGGACCTGTCTTTCGATGAGACCGTTTTTTTTCGGCGACCCAATGACGACCAGTGTTATGGCGCGGCCTTGCTGGTTGAGGCGGTGGATGGCCGACAGCAGGTGGCCGAGGCCCTTCAGCGGGGTGTCGGCGCTAGTGGTCACCATGACGCGGTTCGGGTCGCGCCGGACGCCTGGCCGCGGTTTGAACAACTGGGTGTCGATGCCATTGGGCACCGTCACGCAGCGTGCGGCCTGAACGCCGAATGCCTCCAGAATATCCTGACGGGCACGCTCCGAGACGGTGATGATGCGATGGAGCCGCTTGGCCACATGCCGCTGCATGGGAATGAAGGCATACCACCGCAGCTGCTTGAGTTGATTCCAGAAGGGGGCCGCCGCACGCAGGGCGATTTTTAAATCCACGGTAATGGGGTGGTGAATGGTCGCCAGGGTGGGAACGGCGCGGCTGGCCGCCCAGACCCCATAGGACAGGCTTTGATTATCGTGAATGACGTCATATCGGTGGGCGTTCTGACGGAAAAATGCCCAGGCCCGCAGCCCAAAGGTGAAGGGCTCCGGAAATCCCATGGTGGACACCCCCAGCCATTCAACAAGGTTGACGGGGTCTGTGAGTTCCCTGAGGGTTGGCACTCGGAACGGGTTTTCGGGGGCGTAGAGATCCAGGTAGGGGAGGCGGTGCACGGGAATGCCCGCATCCAGCGACAGCGTTGCCGGTGGGCCGGTGACCACTTCCACGTGGTGCCCCAGGCCCCTGAGGGCCCGGCTGAGGTTTTTGAGATACACTCCCTGACCGCCGCTGTGCGGGTTGCTTCGGTAGCTGACAAGGCAGATCCGCAGGGGGGATGCTCCAGCCGGGCAATGTGCTGCCGGCGACAAATATCTTGATTGGGGTGCGTCCATGGCGATAGGGTGTTCGGTGTCGTAGGACCGGTTTTGCCGGTTCGCTTCGACCGTCCGGCGTCGGGGTCCCTTATCCCTGCGGGTTTGCCGACGTCAACCCTAGATGGGACTTTTTTTATGAACGCGATTTCTCAACAGCCGGCAGGTTGCAGCGCTGCGGATCAACCGAAAGGACCTGTCGGGGTCAACCTGTTTTCGGCTTTGCCTGCAGCCGTCACCCTGGTTGAGGTCGGGCCCCGCGATGGGTTCCAGTTCGAACCTCGCATCGTGCCCACCGACGTCAAGTTGGCGACCCTGCGGGCCTTGCTGGCCGCCGGGTGCCGCCACATTCAGGCCGCCGCTTTTGTGCATCCCGGCAAAGTACCGCAAATGGCCGATGCCGAGGTATTGTTCCGGCAGGTGACCGTCCCCGAAGGCGCGGCCCTGTCCGCACTGGTGCTCAATGAGGTCGGGGTACGGCGGGCTGGTGACTGCGGTGCGAAATGGGTTGAAATCTCCATTTCCGCGAGCGAGTCACACGGGCGCCGTAACGCGGGCATGGGTGTTGCGGAGGCCCGGGCCACGGCGGATCGGATGATCATCGCCGCCCGGGAATACCAGATGGGGATCATTGCCAGTGTTCAGTGCGCATTCGGGTGCATTGCAGACGGCCCGACGGACCCCGCCACCGTCCGTGCCATTTTGCAGGATTATGCCGCTGCGGCTGTCGACGTGGTGTCCGTTGCCGACACGACGGGGATGGCGACGCCGGTCACGGTGCAGCGGCTGCTGTCGGCGGTCGCCCCCGGGATTGGGGCAGTTCCCCTGGGGCTCCATCTCCACGATACCCGCGGGCTGGGACTGGCCAACGTGATGACGGCATTGCATCTCGGTGTGGCGCGTTTCGATACGGCCCTGGGTGGTATGGGCGGGTGTCCATTCGTCGACGGTGCTGCCGGCAATATTGCCACCGAAGACACCATCCACCTGTGCCACGCGTTGGGCATTGCCACCGGGATTGACATGGCGGCCGTGGCAGCCCGCACCCGATGGCTGGAGACGTTCTACGGCCACCCTTTCCCCGGGAAAATGCATCGCATTCTCAGTGCGGGGTGACCGCCGCTTCATGACCGGCGCCGAGCTTTTCCAAGATCGGCGATATCCTCCAGCAGGTCGTCATATGCCCCGATGGCGGCGGGCCATGCGTAGCCTGCCATGGCCGATGCCAAGGCCAGCCGGTGCTGTTCACGCGGGGCGTCCCGGGAGAGGTGCAGACAGAGTTTTTCGACCAATTCATCCATGTCATCATAGAGGCAGGTATTGTGGAATGCAGCGGGGATGATTTCAGGATAGGATAGCCGACGAGGCAGCAGTGGCAGACACCCGCAGTGAATGGCTTCGATGACGCTCATGCCGAAGTTTTCCTGAATGGCGGTGCTGACCACGACATGCCCCTGTCTCAGCCAGTTCCAATACGCCGTACGGTCTTTCTCATAGCCGTAGGCCACGATGCGGTCTGAAAATGCTGCGCGGGCATCGATGAACACCTGCGGGCAGGCCTGAAAGTTTTCCCCGAGAATCGCCAGACGAAAATCGACGCCTCGCCGGGCGACCATTTCCAGCGCCTTGAAAAAGTCCTCCGGTTTCTTGTCAAATTCCCATCGGTGGTTCCAGACGACCAGCGGCGGCGCGTTTTTCCCAGGCCGTGATCCCTGGGCGTCACCGGGGAGATGCACGCCAGGATAGCAAACCCTGCTTTTTTGCTGGATGGCCCCCGTCACCCAGTCCGGATAGAACTCCGGCATTTTTCTGATAAACCCCGGTAGCACCTGGAAAAACCGGTTTTTGTGGAATGATGAGTTGAAGCAGACCTGGGATGCCGCCAGCGCCGAGGTGATGTCGGTAAACCCGAACTGCATATCCATGTCGGCTCCCGGGGGCAGCGGGTAAGTGAGCTGGTCTTCGTGGAAATAGAGGAGGGAGGGTGGCATGCGTGGACCCATGAGGGTGGAAAAATCGGAAAGGCTCATCATGTTGGAACTGATGAGCGCTGCGTAGCGGCCGATATCGTCGATCTTGGGAGCCAGATAGAGGGCGGCCCCCCGCATGCGCCATTTCCAGAACCTTGCCGGGAGGCTGATAACGTCCACCTGGTGGCGGGAGTGGGAGGCCAGGCCCTCGGCGAAAGCGGCGTGGGAGCCCCCCAGGAAGGGTTCTATGAACAAAACACGTAAGGGCATGATAGTCGAGATCCCGCCTCGCGACGCGGTGTCAATGGGGACGCACGGGGCGGCGCGCACCTTGCGTTTTACGGCCCGTCCTCCGTGCCGGGTCCCACTGCTGAAAGCGTTTCATCACAACCGCCGCCGAAAAAAACATCCCACCGGCAATGCCGGTGGGATGACCGTCGTTTGATGCCAGTGGGTTACAGCTTGACGACGTTGGCCGCTGCGGGACCGCGGTCGCCTTCCTCCAGTTCAAAAGTGACGCGGTCACCTTCGGACAGGGTCTTGAACCCCGGCATGTTGATGGCAGAAAAGTGAACGAATACGTCCTTGCCTTCTGCACTTTCAATGAAACCATAGCCTTTTTTGTCACTGAACCACTTTACAGTACCCTCAGCCAAAACCGCTCTCCTTTTCCTTTTTGCTGCCGAAGCAACCGTCCTTAAAAAACGCCGACCGCATCCCGTATGGTGACGGGAAACAATCCGCCCCCCCCCCAAAAAAAAATCAAGGCGTTAAATTGCATTCAGATAATTAATAGATATTATATTCTAAAAAAACGTCAAGAGAAAAAACAGCCGGCACCCCCCCCCATCAGGGCACGATCTCATTTCGGATATTACCGTCGGCATCGATCACGTAGACCAAAAAACCACCGGTCCGTGCGTGCTCACACAAGTCTTCGAAAAGAAATGCCTGAACTTCGTAGCGTGCCGATTTATTCAGTGCCAGGTGCAACAGCCCCTGCTGGGCATCCTCTCGACTGACATAGGCGGGGATATACGACACATCGGCCGTTTCATCGTGTTGTCCGGCGATTTGCGGATTGTTTTCGGGGTTCATGACAAGGACAAATAGCCACTGGTCCGGTGAGGGCGATGCCGAAGGGGTCGGGGGTGTAAGCATTCAATGGTCCTCCTAAATTGTGGTGCACCATAAAAAAATCTGTACGCCCTGTCAATCGCGAGGCCAGTGCCATGAAAAAACACTCAAGTTCAGCGTCGCCAGGCTGATATAATCGGTACTGAAGTCCGCAACCCAAATGCTGTTTGCAGGATCATTTCACCGGTTCGCAGAGACGGCCGCCTGAAACCGGCAAATGGTTCACAAACGATGCTTCGGATGAGGTCCATGAGCCCAAAAAAAGAAAGAATCCTTCTGGTCGACGATGAGCAGAGCATCATCGATGTGGCCAAAGAGTATTTTGCCATCAAGGGTTACCACGTGGTCACCGCCGCCAACGGCCGGGAGGCGGTGGATATCTTGGCGGCAGAATCGGTGGACTGCTGTTTTACGGACATCAACATGCCCGAAATGGATGGCCTCGAACTGGCTGAGCACATTCGCAAAATGGACAATTCGCTGCCGGTCATCATCATGACCGGCTTTCCCTCTTTGGACAACACCATTCAAACCCTCAAAAACGGTGTGGTCGATTTCCTCATCAAACCGGTGAACCTGAATCAAATGGAACTCTGCGTGCGCCGGGTGCTCAGGGAGCGGAGGCTCTTTGCCGAAAACGTACTCCTGAAAAATGAGGTGGAAGGAAAGGCGCGTTTGGAGCGGCTGAACAGCGAGTTGACCGGGAAAGTTGAAGAGCTTCACATCCTCAATCAAATCATGACGGACTTTACGACCATCAGTAGCAGCGCCGAAGTACTCCAGCGCATGACTCAGATGGCCACTGAAATTGCCCATGCCCATGAATCGCGATTTTTCATCATCAACGATGCCATGGCCGAACCCATGGAAATGGCCGCCACGGTTGGCCCGTCACGGCATCCTGGGGAACAGGGCGGCGGGCACGCTGCATCCCGAAGCTGTCTGGGGGCCGGCGACCAGCAACGACTGGCCGCCGTCGTCATGGAAACCGCTTCGGATGAAATCCCGCTGCTGGTGCCGCACAATGGCGGCCTCATCGACCTGCCGGCGCAGATTTCCTCCTTTATGGCGGTGCCCCTCAAGATACGGAAAAAGGTATTCGGCGTCCTGGTGGCCGCCATCATCGACGACAAAACGCAATTTACCGAAAAAGATCTGTATTACCTGACTTATATGGCTCAAAATGCGGCCAATGCCATCGAGAATCTTGCCCTCTACGAAAACATCTACGAAAATCTCTTTGCCACGCTGTTCGCTTTCGTGAAAGCCGTGGAAGCGCGGGACTCCTACACCCAGCGGCATTCCAAACGGGTGACCGATCTGGCCGTGAGCCTGGGAACCGCGCTGGGATGCGCCTCCGAAGAACTTGATGTGCTCAATTTCGCAGGCCGCCTTCACGATATCGGTAAAATCGGTATCCGAGACGATATTTTACTCAAGCCCGATCGGCTGACGGACGCGGAGTTCGCCAAGGTCCAGGAGCACCCTGTCATTGGTGCCGACATTGTCGGTCATCTCGGCATGTGGGAGCGTGAGCAGCAGATCATTCGCAGTCACCACGAACGCTATGACGGCAATGGATACCCCGACGGATTGAAGGGGGAGGACATCCCGTTTCTGGCCCGCATCTTGGCGGTGTGTGATGCTTACGATGCCATGGCTTCCAATCGCGTCTATCGCAAAAAAATGCCCCAGGATAAGATCGTCGGCATCATTAGCGACTGCGCCGGCTCTCAATTCGATCCCACCGTAGCGAGGGCATTTATCCAGCTCATCGCGCAGGGCCGCGTGTAATCCGCCTTCACAATAGCCAACGGGGTTGCCGGTGACGTGACAACACCGTTGCGAAAACAAGAGGCATTGTATGAAAGTGATCCTGTTGATGGCGATCACGGCGGATGGGAAGATCGCCAAGCATGCCGATCATTTCCCCGATTGGACCGGCACGGTGGACAAGCAGCTTTTTGCCCGCCTGAGCCGGGAGGCCGGCGTCGTGATCATGGGATCCCGCACCTACGACACCATCGGCACCCCCTTACCCGGCCGCCTCAATGTGGTTATGACGCGCGATCCGGGACGGGTGTCGCGGCGGGAAGACCTCTGGTATACCGGTCTGCCGCCGGGTAAGGTCGTGGCCGCGTTGGCGGACCGGGGCTACGAAAAGGCCGTACTTGCCGGCGGAGCAACGGTGAATACGCTGTTTGCAAGGGCCGGATGCATCCATGAGGCGGTGCTAACCGTTTCCCCACGGTTTTTCGGTGATGGGATGTCACTGTTTTCGGATACTGTGGATCTGCCTCTGGAACTTCGGGAGTGTGTTCGCATCGATGCGCAACTCGTCATGTTGACCTACGGCGTTGGGGTTAAATGAAACGGGGTGGGGTGTCGCGGGGGTGCTCAGACGCCGAAACGCCAAGCGCCGTCCCGAGGGGAGTCGGGGGGGGCAGTCGGGGTCGGCCAACCGGCTCCCCCGTGGATTTATGGCTTGGAGGAGCGGGAGGACACGCCATACACGTCGACGCTGTTGATCGTGGCCAAACCGCTCTTACAATTGGGGCAGTATTTTCTCGGCTTGCCCCGGCCCGTCCACATCATGCTCATTTTATGAGTGGCGCCGCATTTGGGGCAGACGCATTCTATCAAAGTCTTTTTTCTGGACATGAAGACGATCCTTTTTCGTTCAGACATATTCTGGTGCATGATATGCATGATTTGCCATTCGACAACCGTCTGCACCGATAAATAATCGAAAGGACGACCCATGATCGTAGCCAATGAAATGGAAGTAGCGGCAACGCCCATCGACAGCATAGAAGTTCATTCGGCGGCCATGAAGGTGCTGATTTCAGAATCTGAGGGCTGGCAGGATCACGTGATGCGGATCATTGAACTGGGTGAGGGGGGATACTCCCCAAAACATGCCCATGACTGGCCCCATATCAACTACGTCGTCGCCGGCAGCGGGGTGCTTCACATTGACGGCACCGATCACACCCTATCGGCTGGTGGGTATGCCTTCGTTCCTGCCGGCACGGTGCATCAATTCAAGAATATCGGAAAATCACCGTTTCGGTTCATCTGCATCGTGCCGCGCCGCGGCCACATCACCTGAAAAGGCAACTGTCGATGGAAAAGCGGCGTTTATGTCTAAATGCAATATGCCATCATGATCGTTGAGTGTTGAATATTGCCTTTTCCCAGTCACTGGAGCTCCATGAAGAACCGGGATAGTTATTCAACAGCCTGCTACAGTTCCGGGTGATCGAAAAGGGTCTTTATATCCAGTTTGTTGACGCTGTCGGTGACGATTTCCCCTATCAGTTTCTCGGCGTCCCCAATGCCAACTATTTTTGCCCGTTCGGCGGTCCCGCTCACCGTTTGGGTAGTGAGCGCGGCCGCGCTGCGATGCATGCTGGCCATGTAGTCTAAGCGGGCCTTCCAGGTTCGGCCATCTTTGTCGATCTGAAACGCGGTGAGGTTCACCTTGAGGGTCGGAACGTCGTTTTGAGCCTCGTCGACGACGCTCACGCCCGCCGCAGACAGTCGTTCCCGAAAAGCGATCTCGAAGAGGCCGGTGACATCATACGCGCCTTCCAGCGTTGGTTTGGGTTGATTTCCGGCGACATAGACTGAAAATAGCCCCGAAAACTGTTTGAGTTCATCGGCGGCCGTGGGGCCCACGAAGGGGGATTTCCCCGTGCTGTCGACGATCTTCAAAAAGACGGATTTGCCGCTTGAAACGGCATCGGCGTCAGGGCGCTGGTAGGTCACCCTTAGATAGGAGGTCGCCGAGCATGCAGCGACGACCAAGGCGCCGAGGGTTAAGAGGATGACTGCGGGGCAAGGGATTTTTTTGCGTGGCATGGGTCCTCCTTCGTGTGGGGTATATGGCTTCGAGCCCCATGGTAGCCGCAGCCCCGCAGCCGCGTCAAGGACTTAAAATTTGGACTTCCAGGGGCGGGGTTTATTCCCAAGATACCGTTTTTTTTCTTGAAAAAGGAAGGTGCCTCATGTAACCTTGACGCGCTTATGTTCAGTGGTGCAAGGGGGACACCGGCACCTTTCACAGCCGGAAAAATGCCTCACCGTGTCGGCTGAAACCATCAGCCAAGGGGTTAACCATTTCGCTTACAAGGAGGAATCGCGGATGAAATCGAATTTACTGAGAAGCGTTGCAATCGTCATGGCCGTGCTGCTGGTTGGCAGCATCGCCGTCGCCGGAACTCTCGAGGACGTGCGGGCCAAGGGATACATTCAGGCCGGCGTCAACGGCGATCTTTTCGGATTTGGAAAACCTGATGAAAAAGGCGTCTGGAAGGGCCTCGATGTGGACACGGCACGAGCCGTTGCCGCAGCGGTGTTCGGCGATGCCGACAAGGTTCGATACACGCCGCTGACGGCCAAGACCCGCTTTACGGCCCTTCAGTCCGGCGAGATCGATGTCCTCACCCGTAACTGCACCCAGACCCTGAGCCGGGACACGGCGCTGGGTCTCGATTTTGCACCGGTCAACTATTATGACGGTCAGGGTTTTCTCGTTCCCAAGAAGCTCGGGGTCAAAAGTGCCAAGCAACTCGACGGCGCTGCGGTCTGCGTGCTTCCCGGCACCACCACCGAGCAGAATGTCGCTGATTACTTCCGGGCCAACAAAATGAGCATGAAACCGGTCGTTATCGAGAATACCGCCGAACTGGCGAAGGCGTTTTTTGCCGGCCGTTGCGACGTGCTGACCTCCGACGCCTCCCAGTTGGCCGGTACCCGGGCCGTCGCCCCGAATCCCAGCGGCTACATGATTCTGCCGGAAATTATCTCCAAGGAGCCCCTGGCCCCGGCCGTCCGTCATGGCGACAACCAGTGGAAAGACATTGTCACCTACAGCGTCTACGCAATGATCAACGCCGAAGAGCTGGGGATTACTCAAAAGAACGTCGATGCCATGCTGCGGAGCAATAACCCCAAGGTCCAGCGTTTTCTCGGTGTCACCGAAGGCAACGGAAAGGCCCTTGGCCTGGACGAAAAGTTCGCCTACAACATCATCAAGCAGGTGGGCAATTACGGCGAAGTCTTCGAAAGAAACGTCGGCGTGAAAACGCCCCTGGGCATTGCACGCGGCCTCAACGCCCTATGGACCGACGGCGGGCTGATGTATTCGCCGCCCTTCAAGTAGAAAAAAAGGCACTTTGACGGCAACGGTCTGCCCGGGTCACGATATCCGGGCAGACCCTAATTTTTGAACGACGTGTCATTTCGCTGGACTCCCGGGCGTGGGGCAACACCAAGCCGTCGCGCCCGCTGTTTAGGGATTTGAAGAACCGACATGCAAAAGAACGTCTCCGAAGCGCCTGAAAGCCGCGGGCAGGCAGCGGTCCCCTTCTTCAACGATCCCGACAAACGGGCGATCCTCTACCAGATCGGCGTCGCCCTGGGCGTGGCGCTGCTGGGCTATTACCTGATCACCAACACCCTGGCCAACCTCGATCGCCAGTCCATCGCCACGGGACTCGGTTTTCTGGGCAAGGAATCCGCTTTCGAGATCGGCGAATCGGTGATCTCCTATTCCGCTGCGGACACCTACGGCCGGGCACTGCTGGTGGGGGCGCTCAACACCCTGATCGTCTCCTTTATCGGTATCGTGATCACCGTGACGCTTGGAACGATCATCGGGATCGCCCGGCTTTCGACCAACTGGCTGGTGTCGCGCCTGGCTGCCATCTATATCGAAGTGCTCCAGGACATCCCCATCCTTCTCCAACTCTTTTTCTGGTACGCCCTTTTTTATAACGTCCTGCCGGGGCCCCGGCAAGCGATGAGTCCGCTCCCCGGCGTCTTTCTGAGCAACCGCGGCCTGGTTTTCGGCGTTCCCGAATCCCACCCGGTCCATAAGTACATGGCCGTTGCCCTGGTGGCCGGGTGCCTGATCAGCTATGTTTTGCGCCGCTGGGCCCGAAAGCGGCAGGAGCGGACCGGAGCGCCCTTCCCGGTCTTCCGGTTTTCGGTGGCCATCATGGGCGGTCTTCCCCTGCTGGCCTGGCTGGTGGGGGGGGCGCCCACGGCCATGGACGTTCCTGCGCTTCAGGGGTTCAACTTCACGGGCGGGATCAACGTCAGTCCGGAATTCACCGCCCTGCTGTTGGGGCTGGTGCTCTATACTGCCGCCTTCGTGGCGGAGGTGGTCCGCGCCGGCATCCAGTCGGTGAGCAAGGGGCAGACCGAGGCGGCCATGGCCATCGGGTTGAGACCGAGTCAAGTACTCAACCTCGTCATTTTGCCCCAGGCCTTGCGGGTGATCATTCCGCCGCTCACCAGCCAGATGCTGAACTTGACCAAGAACAGTTCCCTGGCCGTGGCCATCGGGTACCCCGACTTTGTCAGCGTGGCCGGAACGACCATCAACCAGACCGGCCAGGCCATTGAGGGCGTGGCCCTGATGATGATCGTCTATCTCTTTTTAAGTCTGATGACTTCGGCCTTCATGAACTGGTACAACAAGAAGATAAAGCTGGTGGAAAGATAAAAACGCAGCGCAGTTTAATATCATGCGGCAGGGCCGCATGGAAGTGCAAGGCGCGCGTTTCGAAAACACTCGGCATTGCGGTCATGGGCCAAAGGCCCTGTGTATAACCCCGGCGTAAAAAAATGAACGATTCTTCTCAAACGATGGCCACAGAGATTCGTCCTCCGGTGGCCAGTATTGGAATCCTGGGCTGGATTCGCAAGAACCTGTTCAACGGGTGGTTCAACTCGCTGCTGACCCTGGTGATGCTGTTTATCCTGGGCAAGACCGTGCCGCCGTTTATCCGCTGGGCCTTTATCAATGCCAGTTGGATGACGACCAGCGAGGCCTGCCGTGCCAGCGAGGGGGCATGCTGGTCAATTATTCCGGCCAACATTCGTTTCATTACCTTCGGTTTTTTTCCCCATGATCAACAGTGGCGTCCGCTGCTGGCCATGGTGCTGCTGGTCTGTCTGCTCTTTTACAGCCAAAACCGCAGACACTGGAAAAAGTCGCTGGCCTGGGCTTGGGTCATCGGCCTGTTTAGCATGGGCCTGCTGATGAAAGGCGGCCTTCTCGGCCTGAGTGCGGTTGAAAGCACGCAGTGGGGCGGGCTTCCCCTGACGCTGATCCTGAGCGTCTTCGGCCTGACCGCCGCCTATCCGCTGGGGGTCGTCCTCGCCCTGGGGCGCCAGTCCCGGTTGCCCGTGGTCAAGTCGCTGTGCATCGTCTACATTGAGTTGATCCGGGGCGTGCCGCTGATCAGCCTGCTCTTCATGTCCTCGGTGGTGTTTCCCCTGTTTTTGCCCGAAGGCTTGACCGTCAACAAGATCCTTCGTGCCCAGGTGGCTATCATTTTATTTACCGCCGCCTATATCGCCGAAGTGGTCCGCGGCGGCTTGCAGGGCATGGCCCAGGGCCAGTACGAGGCGGCCGAGTCATTGGGTTTGAACTACTACCAGACCATGCGGCTGGTGATTTTGCCCCAGGCGCTGAAGATCGTCATACCGCCCACGGTGAGTATCCTGATTTCCGCCTTCAAGGATACCTCTCTGGTGGTCATCATCGCCCTGTACGATCTGCTCAAGACGACCCAGTCAGTGCTCTCGGACCCCAAATGGATGGGATACAGCGCTGAAGCCTATATCTTCATCTCTCTGATCTATTTCGTCTGCTGTTTTTTCATGTCCAACTACAGCCGGCGGCTGGAAAGGGAGCTGGACACCAGTCTATAACCTTCCCCACGGGCCGGTGTTGGGCCCGGAGCCGTTTGTAAACGGCAATATGACAAAGCGAGTGGTTCATGAATCCGAACAAAAGCGATATCTCCCCGGAAGAGGACGGCGGCGAGCAGATCATCAAGATCGTCGGCATGCACAAATGGTACGGTGATTTCCACGTGCTCAAGGACATCAACCTGGATGTCGCTCGCGGCGAGCGCATCGTCATTTGCGGCCCTTCCGGATCGGGGAAGTCCACGCTGATCCGATGCATCAACCGGTTGGAGGAGCACCAGCGCGGACAGATTATCGTCGACGGCATCGAGCTGACCAATGACATCAAGAATATCGAGAAAATTCGTGCCGAAGTCGGCATGGTGTTCCAGCACTTCAACCTCTTCCCCCACCTTACCATCCTCGAAAACCTCACCCTGGGACCGATCTGGGTGAGAAGAACCCCGAAAAAACAAGCCGAAGAAGCTGCCATGCACTACCTGGAGAAAGTGCAGATTGCCGAACAGGCGGAAAAATTTCCCGGCCAGCTCTCCGGTGGTCAGCAGCAGCGGGTGGCCATCGCCCGAAGCCTGTGCATGGCGCCCAATGTCATGCTCTTCGATGAACCGACCTCAGCCCTGGATCCGGAGATGATCAAGGAAGTGCTTGATGTCATGATCGATCTGGCCCAGGAGGGGATGACCATGCTGGTGGTGACCCATGAGATGGGGTTCGCCAAAAGCGTGGCGCACCGGGTGCTGTTCATGGACTACGGCCAGATCGTAGAGAGCAATAATCCCGAAGATTTCTTCAACAATCCCCAGCACGATCGCACCAAACTTTTCCTCAGCCAGATTTTGCACTGAGCGTCTCGAGATTCATGAAACCCATCATCGCCATTGTCGGACGGCCGAACGTGGGCAAGTCCACGCTGTTCAACCGCCTCACGGGGACCCGTGACGCACTGGTGGACGACCGCCCCGGGGTGACCCGCGATCGCCACTACGGCGACGCCGAATGGGACGGCCGTGCCGTGATACTGGTCGATACCGGCGGCTTCGCCGCGCCGGGGGAAGACCCCTTCGCCGAGCAGATCCGACAGCAGGTATTGGTGGCCATTTCGGATGCCGATGCCGTCATCCTGCTTTTCGACGGAAAACACGGCCTCTCCCCCTTCGACCGCGAAATGGTGGGCCTCACCCGCCAGCTTTCCAAACCGGTGTATTATGCGGTGAACAAAGTCGACGACGTTCACCAGGAGAGGGCCCTGGCCGATTTCTATGCATTGGGCATAGAGACGCTCTACCCGGTGTCGGCGGAGCACAAATACGGGCTCATGGACCTCATGGATGCCGTTGTGGGGGCGTTCCCTGCGGCGGCGGCGACGCCGGCAAGCGACGGGGTGCGTGTGGCTGTCGTGGGTCGGCCCAATGCGGGCAAGTCCTCCCTGATCAACCGACTCCTGGGAAAGGACCGGTTGGTGGTGAGTGATGTGCCCGGGACCACCCGGGATGCCGTGGACAGCATCTGCAAGGCCTACGGTAAGTCCTATTGTCTTGTGGACACCGCCGGTATCCGCCGAAAGGGAAGGGTGCAGGTGCATCTTGAGAAAGTGTCCGTCGTCAAGGCCCTGAGAAGCCTCTCCCGGTGTGATGTGGCGCTCATCGTGCTGGACGCCGCCGAGGGGGTCACCGAGCAGGACATCACCATCGCGGGGTATGCCGAGGACCGGGGGTGCGGCTGCGTGTTTTTGCTCAACAAGTGGGACCTGGTGGAAAAGGATCACACGACCGTCGCCAAATTCACGGAGCGGCTGCGGGATGCCGCCAAGTTTTTACACTATGCACCGGTCATTACCGTGTCAGCCCTCACCGGGCAGCGCATGCACCGGATTTTCGAGGCCATCGACACCGTTTATGACCAGTACTCTCGGCGCATCGGCACCGGCCCGCTGAACCGGATCCTCCAAGAGGCCGTGGAGAGAAACGAACCTTCCCTTCACCAGGGCCGCCGCATCAAGTTCTACTACGCCACGCAATCCGCCACCCAGCCGCCCGCCTTCGTACTTTTTGTGAACTATCCGGAGGCGGTGCATTTTTCCTATCGGCGTTATCTGATGAACCGTATCCGGGAGGGTACGGGACTCCACCAGACGCCCCTTCAGCTGGTGTTCCGAGAGCGTTCGGGCCGCAAGACCTTCACCGATCGAAAGAAACGTTCCACCGATGCGGGCCGCCGCAAATCCCAACGCCGGCGCGCCCAGCGCAGGCGATAGAAGGAGACGATCTCGTGGATCTTTTCGAGCAGGCCGGCCGGCAGGCAACGGCTGCCGAACGCCCCCTTGCCGAACGCATGCGGCCCCGGACATTGGATGACTTCATCGGGCAGCAGGCGGTGGTTGGGCCCGGCGCGGTGATCCGCACCGCCATTGAGAACGACCGAATTTTCTCAATGATTTTCTGGGGCCCGCCGGGGTGTGGTAAAACCACCCTGGCGCGAATCATTGCCCGGGTGACCCGCGCCCATGTGGTGGCTTTCTCCGCTGTTCTTTCCGGCGTGCGCGAGATTCGCGCCGTGGTGACCGAGGCCAAACAGCAGTTGCACCTGCACCGCCGGCGCACCATTTTATTCGTTGATGAAATCCACCGCTTCAACAAAGCCCAGCAGGACGCCTTTTTGCACCATGTGGAAAGCGGTCTCATCACACTCATCGGTGCAACCACCGAAAATCCGTCCTTCGAGGTGATTCCGGCCCTCATGAGCCGCTGCCGGGTCATTGTCCTATCGGCCCTCGGTGCCGAGGAACTGCGGGCCGTGCTCCAGCGTGCCATCGAGGATCGAGACCATGGCCTGGGCGGCCGGCAGGTGAAATTCGCCGACGCGGTCCTGGATTACCTGGTGGGGGCGGCAGACGGGGATTTGCGCTACGCGCTGAACAGCCTTGAGATTGTGGCCGACATGGCCATGGCCGGACCGGCGGCGGCGCAGGACGCGGCACCTGTCGTCGTCGATGTTGCCGACGCCGAACGGGCGCTTCAGCGAAAGGCCCTCCGCTACGACAAATCCGGTGAGGCGCATTACAACCTCATTTCCGCACTCCACAAAAGCCTGCGGGGCAGTGACCCGGATGCCGCCGTCTATTGGCTGACGCGGATGCTGGATGCCGGGGAGGACCCGTTGTACATCGGCCGGCGCATGGTGCGCTTTGCCTCGGAGGACGTGGGCAACGCCGATCCCTACGCACTAACGCTCACCATGGACGCCCTGGCCGCCTATCGCCTGCTGGGCCTCCCCGAAGGAGCGCTCGCTTTGGTGCAGGCAGCCGTCTATCTGGCGACGGCGCCCAAGAGCAACCGGCTCTATAGCGCCCATAAACGCGCCGAAGCGCTGGTTGCCCGCACCGGATCCCAGCCGGTGCCGCTGCATCTCCGGAATGCGCCCACCGGGTTGATGAAGTCTCTGGGCTACGGCAAGGGCTACCAATACGATCCCGACACGGAGGACGGCTATTCCGGTCAGTCCTACATGCCCGACGACCTCGTCCATGAGAGAATTTACGCCCCCTCCGATTTCGGGTATGAAAAAAAGATCCGCCAGCGGATGGCGCACTGGAGAGACCTCCGTCGCCGACGGCGGACCCCGAATTCCGACGACGGTGGAGGGCCGGCAGACGCCGCCCCATAGGCCCATGAATCCTTTTCGCCCATTCCGGCTTGATGGGATGAGTAAAATGGGTCCGTTGCCACGAACCGATCTACCACGGGAGACAACGCCATGAGGCTAATCACGCGTTCCGATTTTGACGGACTGGTTTGTGCCGCGATCCTGCAGGAACTCGGCATTACCGACGAGATCCATTTTGTCCATCCAAAGGACGTTCAGGATGGAAAGGTGGCGGTTACTGAAAATGACGTGCTGGCCAATGTGCCGTTCGTAAAGGGTTGCGGACTTTGGTTCGACCATCATTCCAGCGAACAGCAGCGGTTGGCCCTCCATGGCCAGTTCGAAGGGGCTTGCGAGCCGGCCCCCAGCGCTGCGCGGGTGGTTGCCGACTACTATGGCAAAGACCCTGCCCTTGCCGCCAAACTGGCCAAGTTCGATGAACTGCTCATGGTGGTGGACATTGCCGATGCCGCCCAGTTCACCGAAGTCGACATTCTCGATCCGCAGGGCTGGATGCTGCTGGCGATCATTGCCGACCCCCGCACCGGTCTTGGATTGAAAAAAGGCTTTGCCATCAGCAATTTTGAGCTCATGAGCCGCTTGCCCGAACTGCTGCGAACCCATGACGCCGAATCCATTCTCGCCTTGCCGGATTTTGCCGATCGGGTGGCCGTATACCGGGAAGAAAACCGACGCTATAAAAAATTTCTTCTCGACACGGCGAGGATTCGCGGAGAAGCCATTTTTCTCGATTTGCGGGGAAAGGAGGACATCCCCAGCGGAAACCGCTTCATGGAATATGTGGTGTTTCCGGACAAGAGCATCTCGGTGCGCGTCATGGATGGACACAAGAAATCCCGGGCGGTGATCTCGGTGGGACACAGCATCGTCAACCGAACCTCCACGGTGGATGTCGGTGCTTTGATGTTCACCTACGGCGGCGGCGGCCACAAGGCCGCAGGCACCTGTCAGGTGCCCTACGAGGACGCCGATCGGGTGGTGGCCGAAGTGCTGGCGGCCATCAATGCCGCTCCTCAGTCATCGGCGACCCCAGACGATCGATGAATCGGTAAAAAGTATCAAAATGGATGGCTTCGGAAAATGTTCGATACCAAGGCTTGCGAATCCTGAGGAATGAGGCGTACTTACAGTACGCCGCAATGACGAAGGATGACGCGTAACGCAGATATCGGATTTTTTACGGAGCCATCGACGCTTGAAACTGAAACCGCCGGTCGTCGAAGCCGGATACGGCGCCGTCCGCGATGCGGTAGGTGCGTTCCAGGACATTGACCCGGCCGCGGCGGTCGAGGCGCATCACGGTGCTGCAGCGCGTGCCATAGACCGCTGAGGCAATGAATATGGCCCCCAACCGCCGCTCCCAAGTGATCCCCACGCCGGTGTCCGGCAGTGATGCGTCCGGCGGCACTGAGCGGTCCGCCAGCATGTCTATCAGGTGTTCCTCTGAAACGGCGGTGGGTGCCACCAACTTCTGGAATCGCCTTTTTCCGGCGGCGACCTTGGGCCAGGGCGTATTCAACAGGTGGTTGCTGAGTCCGTAGATGCCGGGCCCGAGGGCTTTGACCACCCCGGTGCGGCTGGACAGGTAGGCGACCCCGCGGCCGTCGTCCGCCAACAAATTGAAGCCGTTGTAGCGATGCGCCAGGGGCGCCACGGATGCCAAGTGGGCCGCAGCCGATTCCGAGCCGGTGAGAAAGGGGGCAATCAACCCTCCCCGGGACGCGGCATCATCCCGGTGGGCGCTGGGGTCACGGTAGTTGGTGAGGGCGGCCCAGCGGCCGCTTCGATGGACGCCCAGCCAGGTCCCTCCGGCGGCCAGGTCCCTGCCGGCCAGAATGTCGGGGGCCTCCGGCCAGAAGGCCATGGGGGCGGCGGGACGCTCATGGAATTCATCCCGATTGGCCGCCAGGATGACCCGGTGTCGGGGATGCCGCTCAACGGCGAGAAATATCAGACACATGGCGGTGGACCCGTTGACCCGTATTTAGGGATTATGATATCAGGCACTTTTTCCGAGGTTATTTGCAACGTTACCCATAGCGAAGGTTTTGTAAAGACAATCAGCAAGCAGGGGGGGAAAGATCATGAACGAGGTCGTCATCGTCGGAGGCGTCCGCACTGCCGTAGGGACTTTCGGCGGCGCGTTGAAATCGGTATCCGCAGTGGATTTGGGAGCCACGGTGATGCGGGATCTCTTGCGTCGGCTCAATTTGCGCCCGGAGGCGGGAAACGCAATGAAGAACATCGCGCCGGACCATCTCAAAGATCAGGGCCCCATCGAATTGGAAACCCGGGCCGGCGGTTGGGATAGCGAGGCAACGCCCGTCAGCATCGACGAGGTCATCATGGGTAATGTGCTGCAGGCCGGGCAGGGGCAGAATCCCGCCCGTCAGGCCATGATCCGAGCCGGTATTCCCAAGGAGACGCCGGCCTTCACCCTTAACAAGGTTTGCGGGTCCGGCTTGAAGGCCATCGCCATCGGTGCCGCGTCCATTATGACCGGGCAGGCCGACGTGGTGCTGGCCGGGGGGCAGGAATCCATGAGCCAGGCGCCCATGGCGCTGCCCAAGGCCCGGTGGGGCCACCGCATGGAATTGACCGGTGTGGGACCTGTCACCGATCTCATGGTTTTTGACGGCCTGTACGAGATTTTCTATGGCTATCACATGGGTGTCACTGCCGAAAACATTGCCGCCGCTTATACCATCGGCCGCCAGGAACAGGATGAACTGGGGGTGCTCAGCCACCAGCGTGCCATGGCGGCCATTCGGGACGGGCGATTCGCCAAGGAAATCGTTCCGGTGACCATCGCCTCCCGCAAGGGAGATACGGTCTTCGACACCGATGAGCGCCCGATGGAAACCAGTCTTGAAAAGATGGCCGCCTTAAAACCCGTTTTCAAAAAGGACGGGACGGTGACAGCCGGGAACGCGTCCGGCATCAACGACGGCGCCGCGGCAGTGCTGCTCATGAGTGCTGAAAAAGCCTCGACACTGGGACTCTCGCCCGTGGTGCGCATTCGTGCATTCGCCGCTGGTGGTGTCGATCCGGCGTACATGGGCATCGGGCCCGTGCCGGCGATTCGTCGCGCCTTGTCCGCGGCGGGCATGCAGATGGAAGACATTCAACTCATCGAACTCAATGAGGCCTTTGCCGCCCAGGCCATCGGGTGCATGAAGGAGTTGGCGATCCCTGCAGACAAACCCAACGAGCTGGGATCGGGCATCTCCCTGGGGCATCCCATCGGGGCCACCGGCGCGCGCCAAATGGTCACGGGGATGAACCAGATGGTGCGACAAGGCTATACCACCGGTCTTGTCAGCATGTGCATCGGCGGCGGTATGGGCATGGCTATGATCATCGAACGGTAACTGCCTTTGCACCAGGATTGTTCCGTTGTGCATTTGCGTCTTTACGCGGGCGCTGCTTTTTGGTACCATCCACCCGTTTGATTGATGCCCCAGAACGACAACCCCCGCTGTCTCAACCAGCGGCAACGCGCAAGGAGAGATGAGGGATGAACGTCAGCAGGAAGCTTGGTATCGCGGTTTTCACGATGGTGCCCGCCATCGTCGGCGGTGGTCTTGTCTGGTGGGCCACGCATGGCAATTATGTCGCCGTTGCCGTTTATGAAGTCCTCCTTTACACCTTCGCCGGCAGTCTTTTCAGCAAATAGCTGGGAAGTGCCGTTGACAAACGCCCGTCACCCCATCGGCCGCGGCACTGACAGCCGCCGTGGCCGCTTTCTGAGTGATTGTCCGCAACCTGCTTCCCGTCGCCCCGCAGCAGGCGCCATCCTTGCACCCTGAGTATTGATATGGAGCAACCGGCCTCCCCAAAAGCCATTTTTTGGTTCTTCCTCGCCCTCTTTTTGATTTCGTTTCTCCTCTTGCTGCAGTTGCTGCGGCCTTTTGTTTCCGTGTTGATCATGGGGGCCGTCATTGCCGGCCTGTTCAGCCCCATTTTTCGCCACCTTTCCTTTAGAACCGGAGATACCGCCGCCTCCTTGCTGACCTGCGGGCTCATTTTCGTCATTGTGTTCATTCCCATCGTGCTTTTTGTGGGCGTATTGTCCAAGGAAGCGTACGGGCTGTATATACTGGGGAAAAACGCCGCTGTCAGTGATCAACTCCGCCCATTTCTGGAGGACAACCGGGCGGTGGAACTGGCCAATCAGTACCTGGCGGCATTCAATATCCAATTCAGCGCAGAGCAGATCAACCGCGCCCTGTCCGAAAGCGGAAAAGTGGTGGGGCTGTTTCTTTACCAGCAAGCCAGCGCCATCGCCTCCAACGTCCTCAATTTTGTTCTCCACTTTTTCTTCATGCTGCTAGTGGTCTATTATTTGCTCATCGACGGGGACCGCCTGACCCGCTTCATCGTGGAACTCTCCCCTTTGCCCAACGACGAAGACGACCAGCTCATCGATAAATTCAAGGACATGGCCGGGGCGGTATTGGTGGGAAACGGCGTTTGCGGTCTGATTCAGGGGTTTGCCGGCGGATTGGCGTTCACAATTGCCGGACTGCCGTCGGCCTTTCTCTGGGGGGTTATCATGGGCCTTCTCGCCTTTTTGCCCATTGTCGGCATCGGTATCGTATTCATCCCGGCCGCGATCCTTCTGATGCTTCAGGGACGCGTCATCGCCGGTGTCGGCTTCATGGTTTTTTATGTTGTTCTTTCCGGAGGGGTGGAATACATACTGAAGCCGAAAATCGTGGGGCGCCGGGTCAAGATGCATACCCTGCTGGTATTCCTCGCGATCCTTGGTGGATTGCAGTTATTCGGCATCCTGGGCATCATTTACGGACCACTGGTGGTGACCGGATTCCTTACTCTCACCGATATCTACCACGCCAACTATCAGCGCATGGTCGAGGATGAGACCTCCTGACCCAGAGGAGGGATCACCCCGCGTCATGGCGGGCTCTTCGCCCTATCCAGGCCGGGCATCGGCCGGTGGCCGGTTGGCTGGCGCCCGGCCGAAGTGGTGAGCGGACGACCATCGACAAACAGGTAAACAGCATATGGAATCAATGGAGCATCAAGGAATCAGCATCGAGAAGGAGATGAAAAAATCCTATCTCGATTACGCCATGAGCGTCATCATCGGGCGGGCGCTGCCCGATGTCCGGGATGGCCTCAAACCCGTTCACCGGCGGGTCCTCTTTGCCATGCGGGAATTGAAGAACGATTGGAACAAGCCCTACAAAAAGTCGGCCCGCATCGTCGGTGACGTCATTGGTAAATATCACCCACACGGGGACAGTGCGGTCTACGACACCATCGTCAGGTTGGCCCAGGATTTTTCCATGCGCTACCCACTGGTGGACGGGCAGGGGAACTTCGGCAGCGTTGACGGCGACCCGGCGGCTGCCATGCGATACACGGAAATCCGCATGCAGCGACTGGCGCACCAGATGCTCGAAGATCTGGAAAAAAACACCGTCGATTTTGCCCCCAATTACGATGAATCCATGGAAGAGCCGACCGTGCTGCCGGCCAAGGTGCCGGCCCTGCTCATCAACGGCTCTTCCGGCATCGCCGTCGGCATGGCAACCAACATCCCGCCCCATAACCTCTCGGAGGTGGTCCAGGCCCTCAGCATGCTCATAGACGATCCTTCCATGACGGTGGATGCCCTTATTCGCGTGATCCAGGGCCCCGATTTCCCCACCGCGGGAATTATCCATGGGACCCGTGGTATTTACGAGGCCTATAAAACCGGCCGGGGGATCATCCGGGTCCGGGCGCGCCTTCGCATCGACAGCGATGAGAAATCCGGGCGGGACACCATCCTTGTCACTGAGCTGCCCTATCAGGTCAATAAGGCCCGTCTCATTGAAAAAATCGCACAGCTTGCACGGCACAAGCAGATCGAGGGCATCAGCTACGTGCGGGACCTCTCGGATCGTGACGGCATGCGCATCGCATTGGGGGTCAAGCGCGATCATATCGCCGAGGTCGTGGTCAACCAGTTGTTCAAGCATACGCAGATGGAAACCAGTTTCGGCATCATTTTTCTGGCCGTCGTGAACAACCGGCCGGAATTGCTGACGCTGAAGCAAATTCTGGAGCATTTCATCCGCCACCGTAAAGAGATCGTTATCCGGCGGACGCGGTTCGATTTGGCCAAAGCCGAGGCCCGCGCCCATATTTTGGAGGGGCTCAAGATCGCCCTCGACAATTTGGATGAGGTGGTGGCGCTGATCCGGGAGTCTTCTTCACCGGCCGAGGCCAAAGAAAAGCTGCGGGCCCGCTACGCCTTGAGCGATATTCAGGCCCAGGCCATCCTCGATATGCGCCTGCAGCGTCTCACCGGCCTCGAGCGCGACAAGATTGTGGCGGAGTTCGACCAGATCCTGAAAGACATCGCCCGCTTCAAGGAAATCCTCGCCAGTGAGGACGAGGTCCTCGACATCATCAAAACCGAACTCGCCGCGTTGCAGAGCGAGTTCGGCGACGCGCGCCGAACGCAGATCGTCGAGGCCATGGGCGAGATCACTCTCGAAGACATGATCGCCGAAGAAGACATGGTGGTGAGCATCACCAAGGGCGGCTACATCAAACGCAACCCGATTTCCCTGTACAACAGTCAGCGGCGCGGCGGCAAAGGCAAAACAGCCATGCGCACCAAGGAACAGGACTTCGTGGAGCATCTCTTTGTCGCTTCCACCCACCACACCTTTCTCTTTTTCACCAACAATGGAAAAGTGCACTGGCGCAAAGTCTATGAGTTGCCGCTGGCCGGGCGCACCAGCGTCGGCAAAGCGGTTGTCAACCTGCTGAACCTGGATTCCGGCGAGCGGCTGACCACCGTTTTGGCGGTGGAGCATTTCGACCCGGGATGCTTCATTTTTATGGCTACCCGGGGCGGGCTCGTCAAAAAGACCGATCTCATGGCTTACAGCCGGCCCCGGCAGGGCGGCATTATCGCACTGGATCTCGTTTCCGGAGATGAACTCATCGCCGCCCGCATCACCGATGGCACCATGAATGTCTTCCTGGGCTCCGCCTCGGGCCAATCCATCCGTTTTCACGAATCCGATGTGAGAACGTCAGGACGGGTATCCCGAGGGGTGCGGGGGATTCGGCTGCAGCCGGGCGACGAAGTCGTGGGCATGGAGGTTCTGAGTCATGGCCAGACATTGTTCGCCATCACCGAAAACGGTTTCGGCAAGCGAACGTCCGTGGATGAGTATCCTGTCCAGCATCGCGGCGGCAAGGGGGTGATCACCATCAAGACCACCGATCGTAACGGTCCAGTGGTGAGTATCCTGCTGGTGGAGGAAGAAGATGATCTCATGTTGATGACCGATCGCGGCATTCTGATCCGGATGCCCATCAGCGGCGTCTCCGTGATCAGCCGCAACACCCAGGGTGTCAAACTCATGGATATGACATCCGGTGAGCGGGTCATCGGCGCCGCACGGATTGCCGAGCAGGTAGCCAATGGCGAAGATGCGGCCGAAGGAATCGGCGGGACCGATTAACACGCTGCCGGCATCTCCGGGCAGCGAGAGGGGATCTGCGGATAATATGTACTTGCCTGATGACATTGCAGCATGGCGCATCGGCGTCGTCGGCGGGGGGAGTTGGGGGACAGCTCTGGCCAACCTCCTGGCGCTCAAGGGGTACTGCATCGACTGGTGGATTTTTGAGCCTGAGGTCTGTCAGCAAGTGCGCGATCGACGTGAGAACGGGGTGTTTCTACCGGGGTTCAAGCTGTCTGAGAATCTCGAGCCCACCACCGACCTGAATACCGTCGTGAGCGGCAAGGACCTCGTGCTTGTCGTTGTGCCGTCACATGTCATGCGCACCGTCTCTTCGAAAATGGCGCCGTCAATTGACGACACCACCATCGTTGTGACCGCGTCCAAAGGCATCGAGAATAAAACCCATCTCACCATGTCCGGCATTCTGGCCGAGACGCTGCCCGGCGTGGGGCCCCTGCGTGTTGCCGCGCTGTCGGGTCCGAGCTTTGCCAAAGAGGTGGTGGCCATGGCGCCTACGGTGGTGACCCTTGCGGCACGGGATGCCGTACAAGCGGAGTCTATCCAGCAAGTGTTCGCCGCACCGTATTTTCGCGTGTACACCAGCGAAGATATCATCGGTGTCGAACTGGGCGGCGCGGTGAAAAACGTCATCGCCATTGCCGCGGGAATAATCGATGGCATGCAGCTGGGCCTCAACGCCCGGGCCGCCCTGATCACCCGGGGGCTGGCCGAAATACGGCGGCTCGGTCAACGGCTTGGCGCCAACACGGACACCTTTAGCGGCCCCTCCGGTGTCGGGGATTTGATCCTCACCTGCACCGGCGATCTTAGCCGAAACCACATGGTGGGGAAAAAAATCGGCGAGGGGATGCGTCTTCCGGAGATTCTCGACGAGATGCGGATGGTAGCCGAGGGTGTCAAGACGGCCCAATCCGTTTACAATCTTTCTTGCCGCCTCGGTGTGGACATGCCCATCTCCCATGAGATTTATCGGATCCTCCACGAGGACGCGAGCCCCAAAGAAGCGCTTAGCCGGCTCATGTCGCGAGATTTAAAACACGAGCGATACGATATCGATCCCTCCGTCAACAATGGCGTGATCGCCACGCAGTATACGGAGGCGGAGAAATAAAACACGCTTAAACAGATCATTCGGCGTCATCGCGCATTGCGGAACCCACCCATGAGCCCTGAATCAAAAAAGACCAAGAGACCACCGGTGCCGGCGGCGGATCGCACCGCGGGGCATCGCCGGCGCCTTCGGGATCGTTTTCTCAAATCGGGGCTCGACGGATTCCACGATTATGAAATCGTCGAACTCCTGCTCACGCTTGGTATGCCGCGCAAGGATTGCAAGCCGGCGGCCAAGGCCGCGATGGATCGCTTCAAGACCCTCAACGCCGTTTTGGACGCGTCAACGGCCGCGTTGTGCCAAGTGCCCGGCATCGGAGCGAAAAATCTCCTGGGACTCAAGCTGATCACCGCGGTGGCCGATCGATACCTGGCCCAGCGACTCGTGGGCCGACCTGTCGTGGGCAATTCCCGAGAGCTTTTCGACTATTTGCGACACTTTCTTCAGGGAAAGGACCGGGAGTGTTTCATGGCTGTATTCCTGGATGCCAAGAACCAGGTGACAGGGGCGGATGTGCTTTTCGAGGGCACCCTCACGGCCAGTGCCGTTTACCCTCGCGAAGTGGTCCGCACCGCTTTGGAGCGCAAGGCGGCGGCGGTGATCTTTGCCCATAACCATCCTTCCCAGGTGCCTGAACCGTCTGCTGAAGACAGGGCCATCACCCGCCGGCTGCTGTTTGCCTGCCGCCTTTTGGACATCCGGGTACATGAGCATATTGTCATCGGGGGGCATCACTACTATAGTTTCGCCGATAGCGGCATCATCGCCGCCATGCATGCTGATTTTGACAGCAAACTCGCGCATTGAGCGTTCGCCAGAACCCCGCCGGGAGAGGGTATGCCGACCGACACGCCATATTGTTTTGCCAAGCTTGAAAACGTCTTTCCGCTGGGCGATGACGGCCTGCGCCACACCCCGGAGTCCTGTATGGTGTGCCGCTACAAGACCGCCTGTCTGAGGGCGGCCCTTCACGGCGCCGATGGCGTAACAGTGAAAATGGAGCGCATCGATCGGGCCTACCAGGCCGGCATGCTGGGTTTCTTTTCGCGGTGGTCCCAGCGCAAAGCACTGAGCCGAAAAAAGGCTTCAGGCGGCGACTGACACCACACGCCGTCGGCCAGTGTCCATCCATGGGAAGCCTCATGCGCCCTCTTCCCGCCCGCCCGGGGCTTGTGGGGGTATTTATGGATGGAGACTCGGCTGGGCGGCTCGATGCAAAAGGCTCAGTGGTCCATTCTCAACGTGCCTGCTGGGTTTGTGACCCTATCCACTACAGGAGACGCGTATCATGAAAACCATCAAGGACATTGATCTTTCCGGTAAGCGTGTTTTCATTCGGGTGGACTTTAATGTTCCTCTGGACAATTACCAGAACGTTACCGACGACACCCGCATCAACGCTGTGCTGCCGACCGTGCGCTATGCCATGGATCATGGCGCCAAGCTGATTCTCGCGTCCCATCTGGGGCGGCCCAAAGGAAAACGGGTCCCTGCGATGAGTCTTGCCCCCGTGGCCAAGCGGCTGGGGCGTCTGCTCAAATGCGGGGTCATAATGGCGCCGGACTGCATTGGGCCGGACGTGACGGCCATGGTCGCCGATTTGGCTGCCGGCGACATCCTGATGCTGGAAAACCTGCGGTTCCATCCCGGGGAGGCCGCCAACGATGCGGCTTTCGCCGGGCAATTGGCCACGCTTTGCGATGTCTACATCAATGATGCCTTTGCCGTTTCCCACCGGGCCAACGCGTCGGTTGAAGCCATTACCCGTCATGTTCGCGCCGTCGGCGCGGGCTTCCTCCTGCAGACGGAACTGGATTATTTCAAAAAGGCGATGGCCGAGCCCGAACGCCCACTGGTGGCGATCATTGGCGGCGCGAAGGTTTCCAGTAAGCTGGGCGCCTTGGAGAACATGATCCAGCATGTGGACAAGTTCATCATCGGCGGTGCCATGGCCAACACTTTTCTCAAGAGTCGGGGCAGGGGTATCGGCGCCTCCATACTGGAAGCCGACCTGGTGGACGTTGCCGGCGATATCATGAAAAAAGCGGCGGCCAAGGGGATCGCGTTCTATCTGCCCGTGGACGCGGTGGTGGCCGACGCTTTCAGTGAAAAGGCCGCGACCCGCATCGTCCCCGTCCAGGAAATCCCCGAGGGGTGGATGATCCTGGACATCGGACCGGCCTCCGCAACCCTGTTTAACGAGGTGCTGACCGACGCCGGAACCGTCATTTGGAACGGGCCCATGGGGGTTTTTGAAATGGAACCCTTCAGCCGCGGCACCATGCAGATGGTTAACCATGTTGCCAACGCCAGCGCCCTGACCATCGTGGGGGGCGGCGATACGGACGTGGCCATTCATAAATCGGGTCAGGCACAGCGGATCACCTACATTTCCACCGGCGGCGGGGCGTTTTTACACCTCATGGAAGGAAAAACCCTGCCGGCTGTGGATGCGTTGACGATCCGCTAAAACGATGTTACTTATAGAGAAAATGTGTTTTTCGGTGAGCAATGTGACCCGTATCCTGGGCGGCCCCGTCTATGGATATCGAAGGAGGTGGCGGTGGCTTTTTGGAGCGTCAGAGAAGAACTCAGCCTGGCCAACCGTCTGCGTCGTTCCTATTACGAACTGTTGCGGGATGAACTGGACCAATTCATCCTGAAATACGCCCTTATCGATTCTTATAATCGTTTCAAGGCCCAGAAAATTCCCTACCCGTTTGTCCAAAAGCGGGAACTCAAACCCCGCGCCCGCATCCCCGTCTACGAACATGAGCACCATAACGTCTTTCTGGTCCTCTTTGTCGAAGACACCATCCCCGCCATTCACAAGAAATACATCCGTTTTTTCGACGTCAACCGCGCAACGAAGGCGAATTTACTCCAGGTGGAGCATTTGCCGCTGGATAAGCAATTCGACCGGACCCAGAAGTTCATGGAGTCGACCCATTTTTTCGAGTTTTTCACGAATCTGCTTCCGGTGGATTATGCCCTGTTAATCCAGCGGGATCCAAGCAGCGTCGCGCGCAACCGTTACAGCCTTACCCATTTCCACGTCCGTATCGATTGGCCCATTGCCGATGCCGCCGAGAGTCTGGGCCGCAACCTGCGGTATATTTCTAAAGATCTGTATGAAAGAGGCGACAAATACGCCGAGGATTTGCAGAAGAAGTTTTTCGAGTATTACGGCGTTCCCGTCATGGTTGGCGGTCGCCGGACGGCCGCCATCGTTGCGTCCCAGTATTTGCGGAACATCCCCTGTATCGCCACGGTCTATGTGGCGTCTTCCGAGTCCCGGTCTCTCATCCGCATTTCCGAACGCGGGCCATCAAAGGCCGTGCTCATGCATTTTTCCAACGAAGAACTGGATCACATCGCCGAGGAGCACCATCTCCAGCCGAGAACCTTTCGGAAGAATTATGTCGTGGCGCGTGAGAAGCGAAGCGGTGTCTGCATTTTCCTGACAACCTACTCGTACACCGATCATTCCCGGCCGCCGGATGACGGCAAGCTGCGCGATCTCAAGCCCGATCTGAACTGGCTGTCCGTGGGCGGGCAGCACATTCTGCCCAGGCCTGGCGTCTGGAAATATCCCCCGCTGCCGATCAATCTCATCTACACATAAAAACAGGAGGCCGGTGGCCTCCTGTTTTTATTGTCGTTGTTTTTCTGACCAAAACGGCGGCAGCCGTTTTGGTCAGGATTTGATGAAGAACTGCAACTTGGCCGACCCGATTTCAATCTTGTCGAACTCTTTTAGCATGACCGACTCTTTGACCGCGCCACCGTTGACCTTGGGTTTGGCCATCCCTTCCACATAGGCCAGTGAATATCCGTTTGGGCGTTTGCTGATGGTGGCGGAAGTCTGGCCGACCATCAGACCGCTCACGACAATGTCGCAGGCGCTGTTCTTTCCGATCTTGGTGAGCTTTTTGGTGAGTTCGACCTCACCTTCGCCACCGGAAAGGTAGGAGAGCACGCCGGTGGCGGCCTTCTTGGCCGGTTGCCCACCGGAAGGCGCCGTCTGGGAAAGCATTTCGCGGTACTTGTCCGTATCCATGACCATCGTCTGGTCCATGGTCCCTGAGCTGCTTTCGGGGCGCTGTTCGTCGTCGGCATAGGTAAATACCAGGGTGTGCTTGCCGATGATGATGACATCGCCATGCTGGAGCCAGTGGGATGACACCAGCGCCTTGTTGACAAAGCTCCCGTTCTTGCTCTTGAGGTCCGTCAACAAATAGCCGTCGCCCACCGCATCGATTTTGGCGTGATGCCCTGAAACCGCCAGGTTTTCGATGGGAATGTCGTTGCCTTCCTTTCGACCGATTGTCAGCGCCTGCCCCTCTGCGATGCGATATTCACCGAGGACATTTTCTTTGAATTTTAAGGTAATGATCGGCATGTGTAGACCTCACTCCTAAGAGAATAACTTTTTCAACGGCGATAGTATGCTCCCCACCCATCCGCGTAGGCCGCGCTTCCGGTGAGATACGGATGTAACATGAAGCGTGACGACCGTCACATTGTCATGGCCGCCACGATCATTGGCCAACTGGACCAATTCGCGGCAGCCGGTTTGAACGTCCCCTTTGGAAATCACTTCCAGAATTTCTTCCGGCGTCACCAAATCGCTGAGACCGTCCGAGCTGATAACGACTTTGTCTCCTTTGAATACGGGGATTTCCGAGATATCCGCTTCGACCGTCTCGGTCAATCCCATGGCCCGGGTGAGCATGTGCCCGAATGATCCGCCAATCTTGAGCGCCGCCTCCGGGTCCAATGCGGCCTGTTCCGAGACGACGTTATGGGTGACCGACAGCAGCTCGATACTACCCTTGTGAATCAGGTAAATGGGGCTGTCGCCCACGTTGGCGGTGATCATGGACGCATCGGAGAACATCACCGCCGATATCGTCGACCCCATCCCCTTGTAGACATCTTTACTGTTCGCCGTCTGATGGACTTCACGATTGGCCAGGCGGATGCCGTCCAACAATCGGTTCGCTTCGAAAGACAGCGTTTCGTCCGGCGGCGGCAGGTCGCCGGGCGTTTCGGCGCGCTCCTCCCCCCGCATGAATTCGCGGAGGGTGTCGACGACGATCATGCTGGCGACTTCACCGGCGCGATGCCCGCCCATGCCGTCAGCCACGACATAAAGGCTCTGCTCGTCATCGATGTAAAGCGCGTCTTCGTTGTTTTTGCGTTTCCTGCCCACATCGGTCATGCCGGCAGATTCAACGGCAAACATAAGCGCCTCTCCGCCCTCAGTCAGACAACCGATGGCCTATGAACCGACGAGGGCGTGGCCATGGCGGCATTTATCGGTGGTCGCCACTGTATACACAATTCAAAACAGTGGGTCAAGATTTCAAAGTCCAATATAACTGATTGTATTAATTATAATTAAGACTGTTCGCCGCATTGTGGATCACGGCAGCCGGGTACCTGTCGTTCGGGGCCGGCGGCGGCGCCGGCGATGATTCGGTGCCCGCCATCAGGCCGGCTTGGTATGCTTCTTGGCCACGGCCGCGTCGATGCGTTTGCCCAACTCCGTGAGGTGGGCCGCCATCAGGCTGGCCTTCTGGTAACGTTGATCACGATCCTTTTCAAGGGCCTTATTAACAATGCCGACCAGCGGTTTCACGATTTTTGGATTCAATGTCCGCGGATCCGGGTGTTTGACGTTCATAATCTGGTGCATGAGGGCCGGCGGGCTGTCGCCCTTGAAGGGCAGGTCGCCGGTGAGCATTTGAAACAGCATGGTGCCCAATGAAAAGATATCGGATCGGCCGTCGACCTTTTCTCCTGAAAACTGTTCCGGCGACATGTAGTAGGGGGTGCCTTTGACGACGCCCGTCTGGGTTTGAGAAGTGGCGGTGATCCGGGCGATACCGAAGTCGGTGATCTTGATGACGCCGGTCTTGAGCAGCATGATGTTCGCCGGTTTGATGTCCCGGTGGACGATCCCCTTGTCGTGGGCATAACCCAAGGCGTCTGCCACATTGGCGATATAGCCGATAACCTGACGAATGGGCAGTAGGTTTTCTTTTTTGACATACACCTCAAGATCGGTGCCTTCCAGAAACTCCATGGCGATGTATGCGAGATCCTGTTCGTCGCCGGCATCGTAGATGGTGACGATGTTGGGGTGGGAGAGGGTGCCCGCGCTTTCAGCCTCCCTGAAAAACTTCTCCTTGAGCTTTTCCGCCTCTTCCGGGGTGAAGTCGTCGCCGAACCGAAAGGTTTTGATCGCGGTGGTCCGGTTGATGCGGGGGTCTTGCCCGAGGTAGACGATGCCCATGGCCCCTTTGCCCAGTTGCTTCAGGATTTCATAGCGTCCCAGGGTGGGGCGCGTGTCGGTTCCAGTGGACAGCAGTCCGTCGCTGGTGCCGCCGCTGCCCATCAGCCCTTCGCCGAAGACCATGGTCTCGCTGGCCTGCATGAGTTTTTTCTTTCGTGCAGCCACGTCTTTGAACTTGGGGTCGTGGTCTTCAACATATTCGAACACGCTGGCCGCCTTGTTGAGCTGGCGTTTGCGCTCATAGTCCAGCGCCAGGTTGTAGAGAATGTCTTTCATCTGATCGTCGACCGGCACCCGCCGGAATTTATCGAAGGCCATGTCCAGCATACCCTGGTTTTGAAAGCTCAATCCAAGCATGCGGTTGGTTTCAGCCGATTCGCCCTCGACCTTCTCCTTGCCCGTTTCTGTGACGAAGTATTTGATGCTCACGACGCCGATGTAGCCCAGGATGAGCTGCATGAGCGGGTAGGTCGCACTCACCCACAGCCCCTCCGCCACGAACATTGCCGTGGCGCCGCCGACGAGCCCCAAAGCCAACACCCAAAAGACAATGCCGGCCAGCATGGCCCGCATCCGCGGCAGCAAAAAGGTGATCACCAGCCCGATGACCAGGATCATCGCCAACTCGGCTGTTCCCCCCCACTGGGGTTCACTGATGTATTGGCGATTGAGAATGGACCAGATGGTATGCGCTGAGAACTCGCCGTAGGGCATGGTCGAATCGGTGGGTGTGCTGAGCGGGTTCATGATGCCCGATGCCGAGGCGCTGACCAGAACGAGTTTGTTGCGAAATACCTGAAGGGGAATCTTGTCGTTGATTACGTCAAAAAAGGCGTATCGCTTGAAGGATCCTCGCGGGCCCTTGAAGCTCACCAAAAACTCTGAGTACGGGGTCAGGGGGATGGCGTTCCCCCCGACCTGGATTCGGCCGCCCAGCTCGGCGCTCACGTTTTTAATGTCCGTGTTGAGGAACCGGCAGGCCAGGCTCAGGGTGTAGGCCGGAACAGCCATGCCGTTGTAGTCGTAAAGGAGCCGCTCTCGTCGAGCGGTGCCGTCCATGTCGTAGGCGAGGTTGATGTGCCCGATGCCGTTGGCGGCAGAAAAGAAGGCGCCAATGGGCAGGACCACATCGCTGGCTTTAGGAAGGCCGCCGCCGCCGGGATCGATGACCTTGGTGATGATATAGGGCCTGAGGCGCGCGGCGTCCTCTTCGGACAGCGTGTTCCCGGAAACGCCGATTTTGAAGAAGACCGGCAGCATGACGTTACCCGCGTCGCTGATGGCCTGGGTCAGGAGGCGATCGTTGTCTATTTGCTGAATATGCGTTTCAATGGAAGCCAGAAACCGCTTTCCTTCTTCCCCGGTCCCTTTCAGCAGCGATGCTGCGAATTCCTCCTGGATCCGCCGCAATGGGATCAGCCCAGGGCTTCTTTCAGGCTCGCTGAGAATCAGATTCAAACCGATGACTTTGGGTTTCCCGGCGCTGATCTTCTCAACGCCCTGGGCGACGATGTCCCGGGGCCACGGCCACCGGCCGAGCTTCTCGATGGAGTCGTCGTCGATGTCCACCATGACGATATTGCTTTCGCTCTCCGGCGACGTCCGCATGTTCATTCGGATGTCGTAGAATTTGAGCTCCAAGGTGTCGAAAAAGCCGATCCTGACGATGTTCATGACTAAGAACAACACCGTGATACCAACACCGGTAACAATCATCGGATGCCGTTTGAAGAGGCCCATGGTGTATTCCCTTTGCGAGAATGGGTGATTGATTTACTTGTGGGTCATGGTAAACGCGCCGTTCCAATCGGGTTTTGGCGGCGATTTCTTGTATTCGTTGCAGCGCTCGATAAAGGTCTGGCTGGGGCCGTCAGTGGGGGAGATGCTCAGCGCCTTTTTGAAGTGCATGATGGCGCCGTTCCAATCCCGCTGCCGGTAGGCGGCCAGTCCCATTGTATAGTAGTCTGCCACCGTGAGCAGCAATGAATCCGTATTGCCCGAATAGCCGAGTATTTCGTAAACGGTGATGGGCACCTCCTTGCCGACGACATTGATGGCGTCGATCTCCCGGGTGACGATCCCGTCGCCGGCGGCACGCTTCGTGGTGTCGCTGATGAGGGTGAAGATGCCGTAGATCTTGTTGACGCCTTCTAAACGTGCGGCCGTGTTGACCGTGTCGCCCATCATGGTGTAGTCCATCCGGCTTTTGGACCCCATGTTGCCCACCACCGCCGGGCCCGACGCCAGACCGATGCGCATGTGCAACTCCGGTTTGCCCTCGCTGCGCCATTTCCGGCGCAATTTCACCAGGCGCTGCTGCATGTCGATGCATGACATGCAGGCCGCTTCCGCATGGTTGGCGAGGGTGATGGGCGCGCCGAAAAGGGCGATGATGGCGTCACCTTCAAACTTGTCCACAGTGCCCTGGTTGTCCAAAATGACATCCGTCATCTCCGTGAGAAACTCGTTGAGCAGTTCCACCAATTCGCTGGGCGTCAAGCTCTCGGAGATGCTGGTAAAGCCCTGCACATCTGAAAAAAAAGCGGTGATGTCGCGTTCTTCGCCGCCAAGTTCCAGAGATTTCGGCGAATCGATGAGTTGCTTGACGACTGCCGGCGCCAGGTACGTGGAGAAGGCGTCGCGGATGAATTTCTTCTGCTGGCTTTCCGTGAGGTATTTGAAGCCGGTGATGCCGATGTAGGTGAGCAGCAGGATGGTCGTGGGGTAGATCATGTTTACCACCATGCCCTGACTGCTGAAGAGATACTGGCAGAGAACGACGTAGAGCAGAAGAAACATGCCGGATGCGATGCCGCCGACGATGACGCCGGTTCTTGCGAGGATGAATCCCAGCAGGCCACCGCAGGCCACGACGGCGATGATGTCGAAAATGGCGGCCCACCCTGGTTTCATCAAATAATTGGACTCGAGAATGCTGCTCACCATGTTGGCATGCACTTCAAGTCCGGGGAACACGGTGCCGAAGGGGGTCACCCGGAGATCGAAGATGCCCACGGCCGTGGCGCCCACCAGAATGATGCGGTTTTCCATCTTCTCCCTGGGGACCTCGTCGTGAAGGATGTCCGTGATGGAAAGATGCGGGAAGGTCTGCTGAGGGCCGTGGTAGTTGATGAGCGCGTGGCCGAGTTCGTCGGTGGGCACGGTACGGATGCCGATGTTGACCGCTTCGACACCATAATCCGCCACCGTGACCGACAGCGGCTCATCATAGTAGGCGCTGGCGGCCATGAAAGACAGCGGGGCATAGAGCGCCTCGTTGTACTTGATTACCGTGGGAATCCAGCGGACGACGCCGTCTTCGTCGGGAAACATGTTGAAGTAGCCGGCGTACGGTGTCGATTCGGACAATGGTGTGATGTTGGACTGTGGCATCTGGGCTTCGATGAGCGGTGCCTGTTGGGCTTCGATACCCGTAAATCGGGCGAATTTGTGCGCACCGCCTTTTATGTTCGCCTCGTGCTGCTGCATGGTGGCCATGTCCACATGCGCCAGGTCAACCCCACCCATGTGAAAAAAATAACCCAACACAATCTTTGCCTTGGCGCGCCGGATGGCATCGGCCAGCAAGAGGTCATCGTTGGACTTCTCCTTGAGGGACAGTACCATGTCGGCGATGGTGTCGTTGAGGAGTTTTCTTTCGGCCAGTCCGGCTTCAAGGGTGGTCAGCGCCTCGGCGACACGCCGGTCCTCGGGTTCGAGAAAGCCGATGTCAAACCCGATCACACGGGCGCCGGCAGCGTCGAGTTTGTCGACGAGGGCGGCGATTTTAGATCGCGGCCAAACCCATTTCCCCTCCTGGTTGATGCTCTTTTCGTCGACGACGGCCAAGGCCACTTCGGGGCTGGCGGAGATGGTTCCCCGGTAGCGGAATCGCAGGTCCACGGTTTTAAGTTCGATGAGATCCAGAAACGGTACGCCGATGAAGTAGCCGATGACGCCAATCACGGTGACGATAATGGAGATTCTGTAGGGATTGAGACGGAAGATCTTTTTCATCGGGCCTCCGCTGAATTCGCCAAGGTGATGAGCGGCGTCTGCTCCCCCGGGCCCCCGGAGCGCGCGAATGAGCGTAACTTATCGAATGATTTAAATTTTATAGGCCACCGCACGATAGAAGTCAAGAAACCTGCAAATTCGCTTCGCGCTTTTGCAGCACTCAATGCGAGCACAAGTGGCGATGGATTTCTCCGTTATCCGGGCGGGCAAAACCGGGCCGACTGTCAGCTGCCGTGCCCGCAATCGTAACCGGTTTTCAAAGCAGTCCGGGAAAGAGACAACCGCTTTCCCCTAAAACATTTTGACAAGCGCGTAAAAACCCCGCGGATGTCATCCCGAGCGAAGCGAGGGATCTGGGGGTTGAACAAAAAGATCATAGATCACTGAATGTTGAGATTCCTCGTCGCAAGCTCCTCGGAATGACAGTTTGGAGAATTTAGGCTTTTTACGGAACCGTCAATTTTGATGAAACGGTAAAAAGTAGCAAAAAAGACGATTTCGTAAAATGTTCGAGATACGGCTTGCGAATCCTGAGGAATGAGGCGT